>NZ_JAMXLR010000071.1 GCF_024054565.1 Aeoliella straminimaris | reverse complement strand
ACCAGTCGTTATGAGAGAATCGGGATAGTAAAAGGGTACTCCGCTGGCCTGCCGTAGCGTAGGGGTCTGCTGAGGCGTAGCCGAAGCAGACCCCGAAGCGGAGGTAGGCCAGCGGGCGGCGAACTCCGCCGGGGGGATGTAGCCCAGCGAGCTGTGCGGTCGGTAGTGGTTGTAGTCCAGACGCCAGCGGTCAACGCACCAGCGAGCGTCCTCCAGTCCCAAGAACAGCTCGCGGTCCAACATCTCCTGGCGGAATCGACTGTTAAAGCTCTCGATGTAGCCGTTTTCCCACGGGCTGCTCTTGGCCACGTAGAGCGTCTTCACGCACGCCCGTTCCAGCCAACGCCGCACGCTCCCCGCGACGAACTCCGGGCCATTATCTGAGCGGATGTGCGCGGGCGCTCCACGCACCGCGAACAGGTAGCCCAGTACGTCCACCACCTGCCGAGCCGTGAACGACCGCTGCACCTCGATTGCCAGGCTCTCCCGCGTAAACTCATCCAACACGCAAAGCATCCGCAACTGCCGACCACGCTCGGTGTAGTCCGTGACGAAGTCATAGCTCCAGATGTGATTCGGATACTCAGGCCGCCTGCGAACGCAGCTGTTCTCACTTCCGCCCAGGCATAAACGCTTCCGTTTGTGGCGCTTCTTCGGGACCTGCATCCCGTGCTCCCGCCACAGCCGCTCGACCCGCTTGTGATTCACCTCGTAACCACGCCTTCGAAGAGCTTTGTAAACCTGAGGGCTGCCAAAGCAGGGCCGCTCGGCGGCGATGCTCCGCATTTCGGACAAGAGCTCCTTGTCTTGCTCGGCATGCTTCGACGCGTAACGCTGCGTTGCGCGGGGCTGGCCCAACACGCGGCACGCTCGGCGTTCAGAGATCTTCTCGGGCCCCAAGCGGCGGCGGACCGACTCCACGGTCCGCCGCTTACGCTCAGGGCTCACCAGTTTCCCTTCGCGGCTTCCTTTAAAATCTCCATGTCCAAGGCTTGGTCCGCCACCAGCTTCTTCAGCCGGCCGTTTTCCTTCTCCAGAGCCCGCAACTGCTTTGCCAGGTTGGGGGCCATTCCTCCATACTTCTGACGCCACCGGTAGTACGTCTGCTCGGTGATCCCGAGCGTCTTGCACACCTCCGGCACTTTCTGCCCTGTACCAAGCGCTACGTCTGCCTGACGCAGCTTCTCGATAATCTGATCCGTCGTGTGTCGCGTCTTCTTCATCAAAGAATCCTCCTAACCGGGATACCGCCCGGACGGGATTCTCTCATTCAAGCTGGAC
>NZ_JAMXLR010000070.1 GCF_024054565.1 Aeoliella straminimaris | reverse complement strand
CCAGATGTACACTCAACACGCTCGTCGGAACTCGCCTCATCGCTGCTGGCTCGCGTCCGGGCTTTCAAAGTAAGCCATTAACCACTGCTGCGTCTTGAGATCTCAGCGACTGCGCAACGAGATCGCCGTCCGCTTGCAGGTTCGAATCATGAGAGCACTAATCTGCTCTTTGCGGTTTGTGTCCGCTGTTCGGGCCGCACCGATATAAGAAAGCAGCCTTTGTGATCTAGTTCGCTGCCTTAGCAGTAGTGCTATTTGAGAATCTCATCGTCACGGAGTTTCTTTGACGAAATCGGTCCGCGAACAGACTAAACTATTCTGCATCGGACTCTAAGATTACCGATATTCCTGTAAACTTGAAGCTCGTGTCGGCTATGGCAATCAGTTTTTGCTGGGCGGGAGAGAACCCTATTTGGCACCCCCTTGGTACTACCCTTGCTTGGTCATCGCTCGTTCTCCAACCGCCGAGCGCGGCGAATCATGGCCAAGCCACCCAAACCGCTGCTCACCAGGATTAACGCGCTGGGCTCGGGGACAACGAAGGCGTTGTAGTGGTTCCGGATGGTTGCGGCAGTGAGTGCCGAATCGTAAACCGCAACTCCTAAAATCGCCCCGTTCAACTGGTCGAAACCTCCAGTAGAATTATCGTACGCTTGGCCAATGCCGACTGATCCTGATATTAAAAAGGAAGAATTGACGGTATCGGCGAGAACCCCGTTGACATAGAGTTCCGCGCCGGTGCCGTTCATGACGAAGACGGCTTGAGTGTCCACGCCAAAAATCGAATCTGTTGCGAAATTAACGTCGTAGGCGCCAAAAAGAGTGACACCGAACTTTCCTGTGTTGCAGCACTGATCCAATTTGAGTCCACCGGGATCGCTGCCGACATTTCCCGGCGCATAACCCGCACCCATCAACGCACTACTGACTCCCCCGACATCGGCATTGTAAATGAATTCGTAAGTCACTCCGCCACCCGTGGCGAGGCTGTAGTTTCCGATATCGTCTACGGTTGGTGTCAGAATTTGCGTCTTCACATAGCCGGGATTGGAAGTTTGAATCGCGTTGAGCCAGTCAGCGATTCCATCGGCGTTGGCAGAACTCGCCAGAGCCAGTGCCAAAATGAAAGCTAAACGGCAAAGAGTAGTCTTTCTCATTAGTCATCTCCATCAGGCTTGCCAGCAGAAACTCTTGGAGGCAGAAGTTTCGTTGCTTTCACGATCTGTGCAGATAAGTGCCGTCAGGTTAATTCGCGAGAATTCCGACGGGAAAATCCGAAAGCAGGTGCTCAGCGCAACCAAGACTCCCAGATTCAAGCCAGTCGGTTCGGCAGAATTACGCGATTCTGCAACGGGCGAAGAGATTGGTTTGAATTGGAC
>NZ_JAMXLR010000006.1 GCF_024054565.1 Aeoliella straminimaris | reverse complement strand
CGATCGGGCGGTCAACTCGTTGTCGCCGGCGGCGGGATCATCGGTGGTTCCGCGTCCATCCTCAACGAAGGCACCTTCTCCAAGACGGGAACGATCACCTCCAGCGTTGGAAGTGGCATCGAGCTTCTCAATTTGGGGTCGGTCACGGTGGAAGAGGGGGAGCTGCGATTCAGCAAGGCATTGCCTCCTAGCGATGGCTCGTTCGACATTGTCAATGACGGCGCATTGTCAGTCACTGGCACGCTCGACCTGTTTGGCGATGGAGTGCTCAGTGGAGACGGACTCGTGATCGGCGATGTATCGAACGCTGCTCGTGTGGAACCCGGTGCGGGGGTTGGCACACTAACCATCACGGGCGACTACACGCAGACCAGCGAAGGAACGCTCCAGATCAAACTCGCTGATACCGCCGAAGGAGAGTTCGACAAGCTGGATATTCAAGGCGCAGTTAACTTGGCGGGCGAATTGGACCTGCTCTATCTCGAGCCCTTCGAACCAGGCCTCAGCGACACGTTCCTGATCGTTCCGTCGGCAGTATCAGTCGCGGGCGAATTCGATGCTGTGGTCGCACCATCGCTGGGGACTCTCGAACCTCGCGTCTCGAGCGATGGCCTGTCCGTACTTGTGAGTTTTGGTTCCAACCTGCCGCCGGTTCCCACGCTCGATCCAATTGCTGTCATTGAAGATTCTGGACCCTCCCCGCCAATTGACCTGCTTGCCAACGACGTCGACCCTGATGGCGACGAGTTGACTCTCATCTCCGTTCAGTCCAGTGGTACACTGGGTGACTTCCTTCAGCTTGGTGGCGGCGTGGTGCAGTTCGTCCCGGCGCTAAACCAGTTTGGAGTCGAGGCGTACAGCTATCTGGTTAGCGATGGCAAAAATGCACCCGTGGTCGGTGTGATCCAGGTGGAAGTCCAGCCGGCACCGGATCCGCCCGTCGCCGTCGATGATGAGTTGGCGACGACCGTAGACACGGCGCTGGAGATCCAACCTGCCGACTTGCTGGCGAACGACTTTGATGTCGACACGGAGGCGCTTGAGATCGGCAGCTTCACGTTGCCAGCACATGGTTCACTCACCGAACTGACTGGTGGTGTGTTGCGCTATGTTCCGAACCCTGAATTCGTGGGCGAAGACAGTTTCACCTACACGGCAACCGACGGGGTACTTACGTCGGAGGACGCCACGGTGAGAATCACCATAACACCCAATGGCACTCCCACTGCCGACCAGGTTCGACAATCTCTCAACACCGGTATCTCGGAACAACGCGAGGATCTGGTGAATTATGGTGAAGGATTCAATCAGTCGGCGGGTGGTTTGCCAATGGTCGATGATCAATCCGATCCGCTCGACTCGCTGTTCAATCTGCAAAATACGCTCTCGCAAATTGGCCAGGACGTTCTCTCGACGCTCGACGACGCGGTCAGTTCTTTTGCCGAGTTGCGTTCCCAACTCGAGGCATCCGGGTTCATCATCGAACAGATTGCCACCGATGGAGTGCAGCCGGAAGGGGATCTATTGCGAGTTCGTTTCCAACCCACTCCGGTGGATCTCTCCACGAGTTTCGACATCAACGACCTGGCGGATACACCACTAGCGGCCATTGCGGGGCAGGCTAGTGTCTCGGGGACGCTCGACTTCGATGGCCAACTGCTTGTAGATATTGGTTTTGGCGTCGATGTTACCGGTGCCTTTTACATCGCAGCTGACTCGGCGGTTGAACTAGACATGGGTGCGGTTGCTACCGCATCTGGTGAGTTTCAGATATTCGGTCTCGCACTGACAGCCGATATGTCTCTCACCCCCACCCTGACGCTTAACTCGCTAGACAGCGATGGTGACGGGCGTATTAAGCTGGGAGAAGTGGCAAACGGGATCGCTGAGATCGACCTCGACTTCGGCCGCATTACGGCAACTCTGCAGTTCGATGCTACTTTGGGATTTCTGGACTACGTCGATGTCGATCCCACTAGGCCCAACAATCCCCACGGGGGCGATCCCTTCGTGGTTCGCGGACGAACCGAGCTGTTTGCAGAGCCGAGCGAATATGATGGTCAGACGTTAGCCGGACTCGACTTCCAATGGGGCACTTTCGAGACGGCCAATCCCGACATTGACGGCGACGAAGAACTTGACCACACCCAAGCCGCGTTTCTGAAGAACGTGGTCATGCTGGGGCAAGATTTGTTGGCTGGCGTCGGAGTAGTGGATTACTTCAGCGACGTACTGGGCACGGATAGCGTGGCGCCCGGTGCTCCCAAGGAACTTGCCACAACCGCATTTCCGGAGGGTATTTTACCTGACGAACTGACTCCCTTGGCTGACGAATTGGCAGCCATTTCTACAATCGACGATGCGGCACGGACGCTGATCGTCTTGGAAGTCGGTCCGCCTCCTCCTCTCACGCTGGCACAGTTGCGAGAGATTCAAAAAGAAGCACTTCGCGATTGGTTTATCGCTGATGAAAGCGACGATGTAACACAACAGGGTGAGCAAAGCGTTCAATTCCGGCTTGCCAAGATTGCTCCCATTGAGGGGCAAACAATCATTCCCGACCAGCTTGTGGAGTTGATCAGCCCGATTGGTAACGACGAGGAGTTCCAGCAACTACTCACCGAATCGATGAGCGACTTCCTGCGGTGGCAGGAGCGGGTGGCCATCCTTGGATTTGAACCGCACGAGATCTTCGATCTGCCGCCGGATGCCGAAGTGACACCGCTGGCGGCAGCCGAGCGGGCGGTGGCCGAGGGCATTACCGAAGCAATTGACCATGCCATAACTCGTGCCGAATCGCGTACCGACGCATCAGGCAATACCGATTTCGACACCTTGCTGGGCGACGCCACGAACGCGCTCGCCTGGTCGGCCGAGGCCGCCATTCGAGGCCTCGACGAGGAGTACGAGTCGCTTTCGGTGGCCGATGTCTTGAGCCGCCTTCCCTTTGAAACCGTGGTCGAGTCGTCGGAGCTTGCGGGGCAAGTCGACAACGCCCGGCTCGAGGTTCACGCTGGCGTCCGTGTGAAGAATCCTGCAGGAGGATTCTTTCCCACCATCTACGATCCCCGAGTGCGGATTCGCGTTGACCCGGGAATTGACAGCGAGGGAGGATTCACGCCTGAAGGTTCGATCCGATTCGAGGATACTACCAGTCCCGAAATCGCAAGCCGCACCGGTTCAGTCGACTCCAACGGGAGGTTCGCAACGACCGTCGCCATCGGTCCAGAAGACACGGAGATTTCCCTTGTCGTACGGGCGAGCATCGGTGGCGTGCTACTGCCCGACCAAGTTGAACTACGCATGGCGGGACCGCTGTCGGTCGACATCCAGGGCTTCTTGCCCAGCGTAGATAGCGAAGGGTTCTCGCTGCGCGATGGACCGATCACGGTACCACTGGGACAGCCGGTACAACTGTCAGCGATGATTCATCGTGGTAATGGGCAACTTCGTAATCGCCAGGTCCAGTTCGCTGTTATCGGTGAAGGCAGCTTGTACAACTCAACCGACGTGACCGATCTGGATGCCGAGGCAATAAACTACTACTTGCCCCCAGCCGAAGGAGTGGGAACTGCTACTGTTTTGGCTGCCTTTTTCTATGAAGGAGTTATCCACCAAGATCAGATCGACATCCTCTACGCACCGGGCCAACTGATCCAGGAAACGTTGTCGCAGCTTACGCCTGCGAGTTTTGCTAGTCTCCCAGCGTCCCAGAACGAAGACACATTCATCGATATCGTTCAAACGCTACTGGCGTCGGACGAACTGGAAGAAGAATTCACCGACGAGCAACGCAACGGATTAGTTCCCTTCATGCAAACGTGGTTTGAGGAGGCCGTCCTCGTCAAGCTGACTCAAGCGACAAACGACGATGCCTTGGAGCTGGCTGCTCGCGAACTATTCGGCTGGCAGACCAATTTGCAGTTGTTGGGAATCGATCCGGTTGACGTTATTCCAGTCGACAACCCAGGTGGCACTCTAGCCCAGGCCGATACCTTGCTGGTAGATGCCGTCCGTGCAGCAGTCGCCCGAGATCGAGCGATGCTGGTGGACGAGCAAGGTAACCTGCTCCCGACTGCAACGAGCCTAGCGCCATTTTATGCGGCTCTCGAGCATTCAGCCGACCTGCAGTTGCTCGGCTACGATGTCGACGAACTCGAGCTTGGCTTTGCTGACATTCGAGCCAGCTTTGGTATCGAAGGCGTGATTACCAATGCACAGCTTACAGGTACCGCCGAGAACGCTCAATTGACGGTTGAAGTGGCACTGCAAGTGAATGGTCAGTCACCCACGTTCGAAGTGCCCTTGAACGTACGCGTTGCGCCGCTGGGTTTCAGCGAGGTCGACTTGCGTAGCGGGGTAATCTCGACGCAGGGGACTTTTCAGACTGGTGCGCGCATCGGAAGCGGTCAATCCGACCTGACACTTGCCGTTGAACTCGAACTCCTAGGGTTCACGCTTGATACTACCTTGGTTTCGATAGGTGGTGAAGTGCGCCTCGAACTGTATGCGCTGGCAGGCGATTCAGTCGAGCTTAAACCGGGACCGGTGAACATGACCACGGGGGATGTTGCCGAGATCACGATCGACGCCTACCGTGGTCGCACTCCTCTGCGAAACACGGAAATCACGGTGGCACTTGAGGGTGGTGGATCGCTCAACACCAACGAGATAACCACAGACGCCGGAGGCAGTGGTGGGGTGACCTACACCCCACCGGCCGCAGACGAAGATGGATCGGCGACCATCCGTGTCACCTATGACGACGGCGTGAATCCACCGGTTGTCGATGCGATCGTGGTGAACTACACGGCGTTGGTGGTAGTTGCTACCGAAGATGCACCCCAGGAATCCAGGGCGACCAGCAGAAGTTCCGACGGAGTCCTCGCGGCGGGAATGGGGGCTGGCGACGAGTCGTCCGTCGGAATGCTCCTCACCGCGGCACCGAAGAGTCAGGGCAAAGCGGCACTTGGCAGCGGCCCGTTTCAGGCGCTCAACGGCGAAGATGTCCGCGTTCGCGTAATGCTTCACCAGGGTACACAACCAGCCGGCAATGAGGCCGTCTTTCTTTCGTTGGTCGGCGCTGGCGAATTGTCGTCGCGTTCACTTACGACTCGACCTGCCCCTGGCGAAGACGCTGGAACTGTTGATTTCATCTATACCCCTCCCGAGGACGGAATTGGGGTCACTCGAGTCGTCGTTACCCACGTGCGTGGTGATACGCGAGTGCTCGAGACGATCGACATAGCCTATTCCAGCACGGCGGTCGATCCTGATGTCGCGGCAGTGTTTACGGAAGAGGAACTCGCTGCAAAGGTCCTTCTTTCGTCGGTGACTACTCAAGCAGCACAAGCGATCGTACTCGCCCAAGAACCGCCCGATGTAGACGCCGTAGCCCTCCCGGCGCTTAGGACCTGGTACGAAACTGGTCTCCACCCACGATTCGACGAACTGCAGAGTAGCGACGTCCTTCTCCGCGAGAACGTCCGCGTGGTGCTGGCTGAGTGGGCTCGGTGGGCGGCGACCGTCAGCTTGTACGGCCTCGATGACCCGCCTGAGGACGGCGAACCTGAAGGGAATTCGCTGGAATCGGAATTTGCAGAGGCCACCACGTTGGCTGAATCGAGCCTGCGAGCAGCGATCGATTCCTACAAGGATCGGGCTATCGTGATCGGTGATGGTGACGCAGCAGTACAGGCGTTGTTGCTGGCAGGCTCCCGCATCCTCAGCGTGGACGATCCAACCCACTCCGCCGCTGTCATCGCCGAAGCGATGCAATTCTCCATCGAGATCAGCAGCGCCTCGCTTGAGCGGAGCGTGAACGACCCTCGACTCTTTTCCTTAGCGGTTGATACCACGGTAACACTCGACGGGGTGCGAGCACCAGTGAGTCGTGGCATCCCCATCCAGATCCTTCCCATAGGTGCGAATACGACCAACACGGTCGGTAACAGCACCGGAGAGATAGTCGACGACCAATTCTCCACCACTGCCAAATTGGGACTGGGCGAGAAGTCTCTAGACTTACAGATCATCGTAGGAGAAACCGGCTGGGCCGCGATACGCCAAGTCGACAAGTCTGCTGGCTTGGCTCTGACCACCACAGCGAGTCGCGGCGGAGACCCTGAGAGTGGTAGCGGATTTGATGTTTCGTCCGATCCGATCCTGCTGGGAGAGGGACAAACCACGACACTCGCACTACAACTCGACCAAGGCACCCGTGGGCTTCCAGGCTACACCATCGAACATCAACTCAGCGGCGGTGGAACTCTAACAGAGTCGACTTCGTCAACGGACGCAGATGGCCAGGCAACGATCACTTTCACTCCGCCGGAGGTTGGCGCCGGCGTAAGTGTACTGCGTTCGTTCTATCTGGCGGGAGACGGCATTGTCACCCAGGAGATCATGCTGGACTGGGACAACTTCCGAGCACCTGTCGAGGATCCGCCGCCGACGGAAACTACCGAAGCAGCCGGGTTGTTCGATAACTCGGTTCTGAGCGGTTTGTTCGAAGGATTCTCGCTGCCTGGCACCGACACATCACTCTACGACGCATTGGGGCTTGGTGGAACACTGTTTGGGGCATCTCTAGAAGACCTCTGCAACATCGTCGAGGGAGATCGCAGCGCGGATGCGTGGAATGATCCCAACTTCGAGTTGATCGAGCTGATTGACTTCCAATCTTTGGTGAGCATCTTCTCGGACGGCCTACCTGTAGACGATACCGAGTTGATTCGAATTGGCTTCAATCTTGATGGACTCAGCAATTCCACACCCGACGACCTGTTTACAGCCGACTTCTCGGGCATACTCCCCGAAGGTATGTCTGCAGCGATCAGTGTCGACGAGCCGCGGATGAGCGGGCGTATTGAATTCGGCATTGACACATCGTCCAGCCCATTTTACCTGCTGACACAACCCGACGAATTGAGCCAAGGTTCCACGCCCATTGAATTCGATTTTGTTGTAAATGGTGCGATGGAAAGTGGCCCGCCACTGATCGGGACCGCCGAAGAGCCAATTCTGACTATTGCTTCTGGCTCGTTGCAGTTGGAAAGTTCAGTCGAGATCGACTTATCCCACGTGGCGGTCGATCCAGCTTTCGATGGGAAGCTAAGACTCGACAATTTTGGCGAGCTATCCAAGGCCAGGATCGGTTTCGACCAGGACCCGTTTGATTCGTTTCAGGCGATCGTCGAAGCGGAACTGCGAATGCCGGGCGTGAAAGAGTCGTCGTCTGCAGATCCGGACGCTCCCGACGCAGTCATTCCTCTGCTGGGCAGCATTGCAAAGGCCGGAGAGGGCGAACCCTTTACTTTTGAACTCCGCAACGGAAGTCTGCCGCAATTGTCAGCGGATGCATTGCAACAACTCCGCCTTTTTGTGCCGGACGCAGGCGACCTGTATGAACCCAACGACTCGGCGTCAGAGGTGGCCACCCAGGCCATTTCAACTCCCACGGCCCCCACCGCCAACCTCGATGTCATCGGTACTGAAACTACGATCACGGACCTGTCTCTAATCGATGGGGACGATTGGTTTCGCTTCGTCACCAGTGAGTTGGGAACGTCGCAAGATCTCGTGCGGGTTGATTTCGATTCGCTGCGCGGCGATTTGGACCTGGTGCTGTATGAGCAAACAGTGGACGGCTTGTCGGAAGTATCGCGAGATGTCCGAAGTTCTCTCGATTTCGCACAGTTGTCGCTCATGAGCCTTGATGCTGGCGAGTACTTCCTTCAGGTGACTGACCAGCACGGTGACCTCAATCCCAGCTATGCACTCACCGTTGTCCCGCCGGGAGCCGTGCGGGAGACAACCAACCTGGGCCTAGGCCAGGTTGACCTGCAAGACCTGACGTTTGTCGGCCGCCTGGATACTACTGGTGCGTTCGAGGTGGATGTTACGGGAAGAATTGTGTCTCCCACGGGAAGCAACTCCGACGGAACGGAGTTGGCTGCCGAGTTCAGTGCCGTGGTGAACAATGACCGCTTTATTGGCTCAGCAGTTCTCGATTCTGCCGGTGAAACGATCGTACTGGGCGACGACCCTATCTTGCTCGAATTGAGCGGGGCAACGTTGGGCTTTGCCATCGATATTCCCTTCGATGGCAGTCCGCTTTCCGCCGACCTCTCGCTTTCGTCCGATACAGCGGTCGTGACCCCCCATTCCGCTATTTCGGCAACGATTGCAGGCGATCCGGACGCAGTTGGTGGCCCGATTCCTGCATTCCAAGGGTCAATTGACTTCGAAACAGGAGCGGTAAACTTAGCGATCCACCGCTTCCAAGCCAACTTGGGCGACATTCTCGATATTGACGCGACGGCTCCGAGTCCAAACGACCCCAGTTTTCAGCTTACTTTCACCCCGAACGCGGCGCCGGAAGACACTCTGCTGCAATTCGCCACGCTTACGGCCAGTCTTCCCGCGTTGGATTCCCCGCAAGGCGCGCCATCTGCGACGCTCACTGGTTTTGGCTTCCGCCACGATGGAACTCCGTTCTTGTCCGGCGGCCTTAGCCTGACTGTGCCAGAGGGATTTGCCAAGTCGCTCGGATTGGCGGAGATCCTGCCCTTCGAAATCACCACCATTGCACTGGAGAATCCCGATTTTAGCGATGGATTTTCAGCCGAGTTACGGGCGGTTGGAACGTTCCAGCCCATTGCCGTGCAGGGTACCGATAGCTTCCAACCCTTCATCATCGTTGGCGACCTGCCCGTCGATGAGAGCGGCCGGCTAACTACCACCAATGTCGTCGACTTCATCGAAGGTCTACCCGCTAACAGTCGCGTGCAGACGGGTACTCCGTTTGAGTTCGAGTTCTTTATCAACGAAGGGCAGATCGTCCCTCTGGAACTGCCAAGCATCTCGCTGGGTTTCACGGGACTCGATCTTGGCCTGGTAGAAGCGGCTGGTTTTCTCGGCCTCGGCACCTACGCAGGCCGCGAGGCGGTGCTGGCGGGCGAACCAGCATTTGGAGCGAACTTTGCCGCCGGGGTTGCCATTACGTCACAAGTCGACGGATTAGACGGTAACGCAGCGGTTACGCTCACTGGCGACTTTCTCAATCCTGCCTCGCCTTCGGATATCGATGCCACGGCCCTGGTGCAGGTCAGCATTCAGTCGCCGATACCCGGGTTCATTCTCGATGTTACCGACGCCCGCTTCACTTTTGACCTTGGATTATCCGTTGACGAGCAGTTTAACTTCACCTTCGATCGCCTAGCGCTGCTGAATGCCTCGGCGGAACGGTTGGAAGCCGGTTTTGGCGATACGAGCGACCCGCTGCTGTTGTTCACAGCCGAGCCTACGCCGGAGCAGCCCAGGGCTGTGAGTCTCGACTTTACACGCAGTCCTGGTACACACTTGATAGAGTTCGCCGCACTCAACGCATCGCTCCCTTCTGCACCTTCCCCGATCGGCGATACGGTGGGCACGATCCGCAATTTTGCCATTGATGTGGCCACCATCGACGATAACGGTGAGCCCCGAAAGTCGCTGGCCTTGGTGCCGCTTGAAGGCTTCGAGATCGATTTCACCAACTTGCCGTCGCTTGCCGATCTAGGCTTGCCGGACATTATCACCGTCAGTGAATTCGGCTTCGCACCTGGCGACGGTTTCTTGAACAACACGGACTATACCGATTTTGTGTTGACTGTCTCTGCGAACCTCGAACTCGATATTCCCAATGTTCCGTTCAGCGCAGGTGTCGAAAACCTCACGATCGACGTCGGGCGGCTTGCCGACGGAGATCTCCTGAATGCGTTCGACTTTACGGCCATCGAAGTAGCCTTTGGGACAAGTGACGACCCCATCATGTTAGGCCCGTTGTCGCTGTTTGGTGGATTACTGATCGAGAAGTTCGATCCAACGCCATCGAGCGCTAGCGATCGCGATGCAGTCATTGTCCGCTTCGAGGGAGGAGCAGAGTTTGCCGGCATGGGACTGGAGGGACAACTGCTGTTCACAGAGTACGGCCCGATTGCGGCTGGGATGTCTGTCGCCGTGGGGCAGACGGGTTTGCCACTGGGGCCCGTCACCCTGTTCGAGGCCGGCGCACTAATTCTCTTCAACGAAGAGCCCAAGCCGCTACCCGATAATCCTCTCGACCTCATCGAACCGGGTGCGAGCGAAACGTTCAGCTTGGCGCCGCTCTTCGATGGCGAGTCGCTGCAAACACTGATGGTGCAGAACGCCCGGGAATTCATCATCGAGAATCGGCAACGAGCGACTCCCATCGCAACGTGGGAAACGCCCTTCCTCTTTGCGATCGATGCGACGTTAGGGGCCACCGGCGTGGCTAGATCCATTTTCGAAGCGAAGGTTACCATCGGAGCCAACATCGACCCGGCGCCAGGCGATCCGGCGATCGTCCTGTTCGGTTTGGGCGAAGCGAAGCTAGGCACCGGTCTCGAGCCACCGAAGGAGATTGGCACCGTTGGTGCCGTACTAGAGCTAAGCGATCCATCGCAGCCAACTTTCCAGTTCGCATTTGCCACTCCTTCACCCGGAAGTCAGTTGAGTGAAGGTATTCCCGCCTCGATTCGTCTGGGAACCACCTTCAGCGTCGAGGCCGACCACGTGCAACTGGACGTGTTCGGGGAGGTGGAGGTGTTGGATGTCCTGCAAGCGAATGCCGCAGGGTCACTTGTGCTCAATGACGATGGACTGTTTGGAGGGCTCGAGATCACAGTTGGTGGGGGCCAAGGTGAAGATTCAACACTCGACCTCTCGGAAATTGGGGTCGATGTGCAGTTGGCGGGGCAGTTCGAACTGCTATTCAACCTGACGGGTGACGACCAGTCGTTTACCCGAGATGGAGACACCTACCAGGTAGCTGCCGACACCACACGGATTCTTGTCAGCGGTGTCCTATATGCTGGTGGGTTCGAAATCGAAGGCGCGTTCCTGCTGGAGAACGATCCAGAAGGTTTACTCGTAGCCGCTAGTGGTCAGATGACACTTGGCTCGTTCGGCGTTCTGGAAGGTGCGGGAGCTTTACAGTTGGTGCGTGAAGAACGCAACCAGTCAGGCAGCATCATTCAGGAGGCAGGCGCGGCTGGCACGTTTGAGATTCGTGCAGACATCGGCATAGCAAATATACTCACTCTCAATGGCCGCGCGTTCTTCCAATTCAACACGTTTGACGACCGGGACTTTGCTTTCGAGATCCCTGTGGTTGCAGGCCCTCCTCTGCTCGTAAGTGTAGAGAGAGGACCCTATTTCATGGTCGAAATTACGGGCACCAACGTCGAAGATCCGGCCACGCTTTCGCTGTTCCCCGCGGCGCCCGGTGCTGCTCGGCCCCTGGGTATCGATTTCACCGGGCGATTCGAACTACTTTCCCGCGAGGACGAGCTCATGCTGAGCTTTGATGCGGGAGTGGACGTTGTCGTTTTCGACGTGGTAACAGTTGCCGCCAATGTTAGCGCCGAATTGTCGATTGTCGAGGACGTTGTCTTCGGGACTTTCAATGGCGAGATCTTGTTCTTTGAGGAACCTGTCCTCGAACTGCACGCAAGGCTCGATCGATTCGGAACGTTGCACACCAATGTCGGCACGTGGCCGCTGATTCGTGACCAGCATATCTTCGTGCCAAGCCAGCAGTTTACCGAAGGAGCCGGCCCGCGTCAGGTTCGCGTGGAATTAGCGGAACCCGCACCGGCAGACGTTGTGGTGCGTGTCCGATTTGTTGATGCAACCGCCACGCTATTTCAAGAGTACAACTGGGACTTCGACGCAAATTTCACACAAACCATCACCATTCCACGAGGCAGCATCAGTGGTACCGCTCCGATCACAATCTTGGATAACGACGCCATTGAATTCGGTACCCTGGGGGAGCCCATTAGCGAACGTCTTCTGAACGTCGAGATCGTTAGCGCCAGGTTTGAAAACACGACCGACGGTCCAGTCACCCATAACGACATTGGGGGGAAACTGACAATCATGGAAGACGACATCCCGCCCGATGGACCGGCCGTGACGGTGTTTGTCACACCTGCTGATGGCCAGATCTCAGTGAGCGAGCGATTCAGCGCGGGTAAGTTTGTCGAGATCCCGCTAACTGCTCCCAATTTGCAGGCTGTCGATCAGCTTACTGTGCAGTACTCTTTGGTATCTGCAGCTCCATCACTCACGACCGCGCAGCCTAATGACGATTTTGTACTGCCCGTTTCGCTGACGGGAACGGTCGACATCCGCGGTGGTCTTCCGGCATCCATTAAGATTCCTTTGGTAGATGATCGTATCGCCGAGCTCGACGAGGAGTTCACGCTGAGTCTGGAAATACTGGTGCCAGCTCGTTTCGCTCCCTCGACCTCGCTGGCACGCAGCGAGGTAACAATCACGATAGTAGACGACGATAGCGAAAAACCTGGTTCTTCGCTCGTGTTCTACAGCTTTGATGGCAGTTTCGTCGTTCCACCGAATGGAGATGGGTACACCTTTACGGCGGATCCCAGTAATACGGCCAGCCATACACTCTCGGATACCAACATCATTGCGACGCCGTTGTCGCATCGCTCTGGCAGCATCTTGGGCGGCGATGGGCTACCAAAGCTTGAGCCTGGCGCCCCAGCGGACGACGTCACTCCATCCGCCAGGTCTACAAATTGGGGGTCAAGTGGAAACGGGTCGGCAAAGTTGGTTATCAACCCTGGAAACGAACAAACTTCGCTCACCGAGCAACTTCCAGGCTGGCGCGCGGTATCCGGCGATTGGCGCGGACGGGCCCCCCGAGAGCCGGCACCATTTGCGGGCAGCGACTTCTTCGCGGCGGGCCAACTTAACTCGCTGAGCACTGGTGGCATAAACATCTTGGTGCAGGATCTCACGCTGAACGACTTCAGCGATCGCCTCGATCGAGGCGGCGAGACGTTTAGGCTTGCATCTCGAGCTTTTTCCGCCGACGCCTCGATCGCTCACACCGAGGTTGAGTTCTTTAGCGCGACGGGTAACTCTCTTGGTGTGTTCTCCACGAAGTCGGTGCAAGCGACACGCGATTGGCAGACGCTGGCAGCTCAAGGAACGGTGCCTATTGGTACGAGGCAGGCCCAACTACGCCTCATCGCCGAGTCGAGCGGTACCTCCAGCATCGTACCGGTGTACTTCGACGACATTGCTTTCGAGATATTCTCGCCAGGGTATTTCGAGTTTGGCATTTCGCTCGACGACCAAGACCGAGTTCTGGATCACCCCCAGGATTTCGAAAATGCGGTGGGGGTGAACGTTGCCGGCATCGATTTCTGGGATCTTGCCGCCGCAAACGGACCAACGCACTGGGAACTGCGATCGAGCTACGATGGATTCCAGTCTATTGTGGCAAGTGGAACCACCCACACTGGCGAATACGGGCATCTGGTCGAGCAGCAGATTACAGGAATCGACTTCGGACTTCGACCTCTCGAAAGCGACGCTCCCCTCACTTTCCGCCTTTACGGAATCGGATCTTCTGGTGGCGATTGGCAGGTGGATAATCTGGCTCTGCTGGGGCAGTTTCAACGTTTGTCGCTCACTCCGCTGCCGCCTGTGGCGAACGACTTCGTGGTCGAGATGCGCGACACTTTGAGTGAGATCGAGATCGGCATCTCTCCAGAACGCGGCTTCGATCCCAATCGAGGACCGATTGAGATCGCCGACTTTAAGCAGCCGGTGCATGGCTCTGTGACGCTCGTCAGTGGCGCGTTCCCCCCAGCACTCAAGTACACACGAACGAACCCCGACTTCCACGGCGAAGAGAAGTTCTCCTATACTCTGCGGGACGAAGACGGAGCTATCGACACAGGCGTTATCACGGTGCGGATACTCGAGTTCCCCGTCGCAGTCGATGATCACTACGCGGTAGTCGCTGGCTCGACGCTGCCAAAGACAGCCGAAGATGGTTTGCTTGGCAACGACACTTTTGGCGACTTCGGAGGACCCGGCGGCGACGTGGTTATCCAGGTCTTTCGAAATCCGTCCAACGGCACGGTCTCTGTCGAGCCAGACGGTTCTTTTGCCTACACGCCCAATCCTGGTGTCACCAACACGCTCGATTCGTTCGACTATTTTGTTATCGTCGATGGTCAGCCCACCAATGCCGCCACGGTAGAAATTGCCATTGTCGATAGCCTGACGCGGCAGGCGGTCGCGGATAACTACGTATTGGAGGAAGATGCGTCGTTGTCCATCGCGGTATCAGGCGGCGTGCTGGCGAACGACTTCCAGGGAGTTGGTGATCCGCTGCAGGCATTTCTGGTCGACCCACCTCGTGTCGGTAATCTGACGCTCAAGGAGGACGGATCGTTCACCTATCAGCCGCCGCGCAATTTCAACGGGGATGTCTTCTTTACCTATCGCGTGGGGACGGAGGCTACCGATCCCGTGGGTACCGCCCAATTACAGATTCTCCCGGTCAACGATCGGCCCCTCGCCAAGAGCCAGACAATCTCGATTCTCTCCGGTTCGACCTCCCCCATCAGCATCACTCTCTCCGGGAGCGACGTCGAGACTTCCGCGTCCGAACTGCAGTTCCAAGTGCTGACCCTTCCATCAGTCGGCACGCTCGATCTATCGAAGAGTACTCAAGGAGTCTTAACCTACACCCCACCTAAAGGTGGGTTTGACACGAAGACAAGTTTTCAGTTCTTCGTTCGAGACAACGGGGATCGATCTGTCATCAACAGCCTCACCAGCAGTCCAGCGACGATTGACTTGGTTCCAAAGAGCGTAACCACCTCGATATCTTTGATTGGCAAGAGCTTCAACTCGTACGTGGATGGCGGTTTGGTATTTCTCGACTTCAACGGTAATCGAATCGTTGATGAAACAGAAATCGAGGGAGTGGTTGTCGCCGAGCCCGTGGCCACCACTCTTGCTGACGGGGGCTTCGTACTTGAAGTCCCCGAAGCGGCAGACCGGAACCATAACGGGAAACTGGACGCTGCCGAAGGGCAACTCGTGTTGATTGGGGGTGAAGTCGCTTCCACAGGACTGCCATTATCCATTTCACTGACCGCTCCGGCCGAATCGTCGGTCATTTCTACGTTTTCGACGCTTCAGTCGGCGGTGCTTGAACTGACAGACCTCTCACCATCCGAAGCCGCCGAACTCATGTCTCTCCGACTCGGAGTGGCCACCTTAGAACCGCAGCAGCAGGCTGTCGTGGATGATGTCCTTGCTGGAACTCCCGGTGCGCAAGTACTCTACCGCAGCAGCGTCCAATTGATCGACACGGTTGTGTTGATCGCCGAAGGCCTCGCGAGTCGTCATGGCTTAGATCGCGAGGCTGTGGGGCGCGTTACCTTCTCAGCGATCGCGGCAGACTTCGTCGAGCTATCGGGTAGCAGGAACTTCGCAAGTGCCGTCTTGCTCGATCGACTTGTCAAGCGTGCCAGTGTGGCACTCGAGGTCAGCGACGACCCCTTATTGCGAGCCGCCCTGGTGGAGGTGATGGCGGCGTCGAATCTGCTACTAGCCGATATTCCTCCAATGGCTCCACGAGATTTCCTGGAAGCGATAGCTCGTATCGAAAAGGTCGCGTTGGGCCAGACATTGGAGGAAGTCGGCATGTCTGCCCAAGGTGAAATGTCCGTCGAAGAGCTTGTCACGGCAAATACGCAGCAGGCTCTCTTGCAGCGTATCGCGCAAGCTGAAATAGGTAACGTAAGCATTCCGCGAATTGGAGTGAGGGACGTACTTGTGTCGGAAGACGACTTGACAGTCCCGTCGCGGTCGGTATTCGAGATCAGTTTGAATGAAGTAAGTGCCACGCCTGTCTCGCTGCGTTATGCCACCGAAGACGGCAGCCTATCCACGGCGAATGGCGACTATGCTTCGACCTCTGGCATGCTTACCTTTGCCCCCGGCGAGACTCTCCACACGGTTCCTATTGAAGTCAATCCACTTTCCCTGACGTCTGGAGGCACTTTCTTCTTGACGCTATCCGATGCAACTGGAGCAGTGTTTGAAGATTCAGTAGCCGAGGCAACCATTCTGCCTGGTGGGGATGACGGCGATCCTATTCCAGCAGAGATTGAACTCCTGGCACCGAACGCTGGCGACGGGAACAACGACGGCGTGCTGGACATGCAGCAGCCGCATGTCGTATCGATGCCCGGCGGAACACCACTGAACTTTATTACCCTCTCCACGGACGACCCTGTTGATATCATCGCAGCCAGCGTTGTCCCAACCAACACTTTCTCCTCGCTAGTTCCGCCAGATGTTACTCTTCCGCATGGCATGATTGGCTTCGAAGCATCGGTCCCGTCGGGGTCGCTGATCGTGACGATCGACTTCGAATCGGGCAAGCTATTCAACAACTGGTATCAGTTCAGGCAAGTCAATCGTGAAATCAGTGAAGGGGTCGACTTCCGTTTTGATGGAACCACGGGGGCTGAACTGGTTGATGCAAACACGGACGGTCTCGTGGAGCAAGTGGTGGTGCATCTCACGGATGGCGGCCCTGGCGACTTCGACGGCGTGACAAACGGCCGCGTCGTCATGTTAGCAGCCCCCGCTGTCGATTCACCCTGGCCTTACGTTGCTGCGGAACACGTTCAAAACGATCTTACTCAGCGTTCTTATATTGACCACATCGGTGTAGTGTTCGATCAGGTCACGAACTTGGGCGACTTAATTGCCGACGGGTCAATCGCGACGGCGGTCAGCCTGGTTCATCTGGGCGTTGACTCCGACAGCGATCCCGAAACGCCGATCGTGCTTGAACCAACTCAGTTCGCCTACGATGCAAACACTTCCACCTTGTCCTGGTCGCTCGACGGATTTGCCGATACTCTCGGTTCCCTCGCTGATGGCTACTACCGGTTTAGTTTGGACGCATCACGAATAACAAGCCTCGCGGGCGAACCGCTCGATGGAAACATGGACACCGTGCCAGGTGACAACTTCATCCTCGAATTTCACCGCCTTACTGGGGACGTCGATGGCAACATGGTGGTTGACGAACTGGACATGAATCTGGTGAACGACGCACTCGGAACCGAAGTTGGCCAGTCGGACTGGAATCCCAACACCGATTTAGATCGCGATGGACGCATCACCGTTCGCGATCGACTTATCGTGTTCTACGCTCAGGGCAATGAAATCGTCGCACCTACGGTTGCCAGTCAAGAAATCGTGCAGCCCATCCTCCCGGGCGACTTCAACGAAGATGGGGTTGTGAGCTTGGCAGATTATCCGGTGTGGCGAAACCATCTTGGCATCGCAAAGGGAGCGATACCGAGTCTCGGCGACGGCAATGGTGATGGCGTTGTTGACTCACTTGATTATGAGGTGTGGAAACAGAACTTCGGACAGTCGATCCTGGTGGCCGGGTCGCTAGCGTTAGCCAGTAGTCCATCCTCCGAACTGGCCAGCAAAGCCAGCGCTGAGCTGCAGTCGTCCTCGGGCGACGGTACGTCCGCGAGCCTATCCACTTTTTTTTCCGTGGATGTGGCACCCGGAGCGATATTGGATGGTGCAGGATCGGTAGAAGCAAAGTCGAACAAAACGGTGACTCAGCAAGCTCGAGACGTGGCGTTATCCTGGGTCCCGGAGGCCCGCAGTGACTGGAATTTCCAGCGAGATAGCAGGACAGAAGCTTCGGCCGCTCCTCGTGGTCCACACTGGATCCAGCCAGACTGGCAGACGGCCTGGGCGGATTTTGATTTTGTTCGCCACCCCCGCAGTCGTCAAGGAAACGGCGATCTCGGCAGCCAGGCGGATGCATTGCTCGATCATCGCAATAAGTCTCGTGGGCGAAGCAGCGAATTCGACGAAGTCTTGGGCGACGAGTTGATGCTCGAAGACCTGTGCGAATTGGCTACTTGGCGTCGTCGACACTGAACACCAAATTCCGTTGCATGAGCGCTGCAATCGCGCTGCAGAATTGTCAGATAAGTACAGTCGATGAAGTGAATTAACTGGTGTTGTCTGGCTTCCAACAAGGGGCGGCGGGTTTTCGCCCCGCCTCCCCAAACGTCGTAAGTCTTTTTATTGCAACGCGTTAAGAAATAAAAAGTGGAGGCGGCGGGAATCGAACCTTCCGACGATTTTGACCCAACTTGTGACGGCGTCTGCAATTGCGAAAACTGCCAACAGTGCCGCGCTGCATATGCGCTGCATTTAGAGTGCTTCAAAAGGCACTGGTTGGCATCGCTTGACGCCGATTTGCAGCGGGTCTTCAGCAGTTGGGATTCGCTTTCCGAGTCCGTGAGAAGCGCGGTTAACGCGCTTGTCGGAGGCTAATCCCAAGTGTCCAAGGCACAGGTGGGCCGGGAGGTTTACGAGCCAAGATCGCGCAGCGGTCTTTTCTACCTCAGCAAGTTTGCGTCGGGCGCAACTCCGGTAGGATGGTCCAACTTCGGTCACTTCGACAAAACGTGAACGCGCATCGGTGTCCTCACCGTCGCAGCGAAGCTAAATCCGCCGCAGAACTCCATGGTCGCAGGTTGAAATCCACTTCCTCGCCTAGGAACTGGAAAGTGGGCGTTCGATCCGCTGGGCGAGGAGTCTTATTCTAGTGCCGGTAACCCCAAAAAACGGGGGACCTTGTTAAAATACTCGCGATAGATGTCCCCATGAATCTCCTGAAGCCAAGGTTCTTCGGCAAGAGGTGTAATTGCGAACGCAATGATGGCACCCAAGCAAAGTGGGATGGCGAAATATGACGCGGATAGGATGGCCCAGCCGCTGATGATGGCGATATCGCCCAGATACTGCGGATTACGGCTGTAACGATAGAGCCCGTCGGTCACCAGCGGACCCTTGCTGCCTGAGGTCGTCTTCAGGCTGAGTTGACGCACGCCAACCCAGGCGAGGACATTGCCGCCCACGATCAGCACCGAGCCGATAGGCCAACGAAACATGACCGGCCAGCCAAGGCTGTTCCAGTCCAGGACTCCGACGACGACAAACCCAGCAAACGCTAAGATGGTCAGAAGCCACACAAGGACATACTGCCAAGTCTGCTGACCTGGCGGTGGCCATACTCGGTTCTCCGGCCTTACGATCGAGTAGATCAGAAATCCGATCAGCGAGACGATCAAAACCCCTGTCGCAAGGGCTGCAACATGTGCTGCGATAGTGACTGCTCCTTTTTTGCTCGTTGAGACAAATTTGCGGAGGCGTCCGCCGACCTTCTCAGGCTTCGGGTTTATACGCCAGCAATCGAAGTGCGTTGAAGACCACAAGCAGCGTGCTGCCCTCATGCAGGGCGACGGCAGGACCAATGTTTAAGCCAAAGATTGTGGCAGGTACGAGGAATGCCACCATCCCGAGACTCATCCATAGATTTTGACGGATGATAATTCGCGTGGATCGGCTGAGGCCGATCGCCAAGGGTAGATAATCGAGGTTGTCGGCCATCAGCGCCACGTCAGCGGTTTCTAAGGCAACGTCACTGCCAGCGGCTCCCATTGCGATACCTACCGAAGCCGCTGCCATCGCAGGGGCGTCGTTTACGCCATCGCCCACCATCGCCACGCCGCCTTCGCTTTGTAGCTTTTTGATCTCGGCAACCTTGTCGTCCGGCATCAGGTCGCCACGTGCTTCGTCAAGTCCAACTTCCTTTGCGACCGCATCGGCAACTTTTTGATTGTCGCCCGAGATCATGATCATCCGCTCGATGCCAAGTTCTCGCAGGCGGGCAATCGTCCGTCTTGACGCCTCACGTGGCGTGTCCATGAGACCGATGACGCCAAGGAAACGCTCACCGCGACGGACGATCATCGTTGTCCGACCGTTTTCTTCGAGTGCTTCGACCGTCTGCCGAACCGAGTCGGGTAAAGGAGTTCCTTGCACTTCCGAGAACAGATCGTCCTTCCCAATGTGAACGACTTCCCCTTCAACTGTCGCTCGAATGCCACGTCCGGTGATGCTTTCTAGGTCTCTCGATTCGGGGATTGTTGCATCTCCCAGTTTCTCTTTCCCGTCACGAACAACAGCTTTGGCCAGGGGATGTTTGCTCAAGTTTTCTACAGCAATAGCAGTTCGCAACAACTCCACTTGCTCGACGCCATCTGCCGGACGGATGTCGGTGACCTTGGGCTCGCCTTCGGTCAGCGTACCCGTCTTGTCGAACGCGATCGCGTCAAGACTACCGAGGCTTTCCAGCGGCCCACCACCCTTGACCAGAATGCCGCCCCTGGCCGCCCGAGCCACACCACTAAGAACGGCGCTCGGAGTCGCGATTGCCAAAGCGCACGGGCTAGCGGCGACGAGCACCGCCATCGCTCGGTAAAAGGATTCGCTAAAAGACTCCTCCAATACCACTGGTGCAAACATCAGGAGAACAACAAGAGCGACCACTGATGGAACGAAGTATCTCTCAAATCGCTTCGTAAATTTTTGGGTCGGCGAAACTCGCGTCTCCGCTTCGCTAACCATAGTAACGACGCGAGATAAGGTGTTCTCTGCGGCGATCTTGGTCACTTGTATTTCCAAAGCGCCGGATTGATTAATGGTGCCGGCGAACGCTCGATGCTCCGGTGGCAGAGACTCCGGATCGTTGGCTGCGGTTTGCACATCATCAACCGGGCGCTTATCGACAGGAACACTCTCGCCCGTGATCGGAGCCTGATTGATGCTCGATTCACCAAGAATGACAAAACCATCTGCTGGAACTCGTTCATCAGGCTTGATAACCACTACGTCACCGACAACTAGCTCTTCAACGGAAACTTCCGATTCGGTTCCATTGCGACGGACCCAAGCTGTTCTGGGAGCTAGTTCTGACAGGGCTTCGATGGCTCGTTTGGCACGGCCCATTGCATAGCCTTCCAAGGCATGGCCGATGCTGAACAAGAACAACAGAAGCGATCCTTCGGCCCAAGCTCCCAACGTCGCCGCTCCCGCAGCGGCAACGATCATGAGAAAGTCGATCTCGAACTTCCCGGCTCGGATCTTCTCGGCTGCTTCGGTGACTGTGTAGTATCCGCCAAACAGGTACGCTGCGACGAAGCAGCCTAGCGGTACCCAGTGGGTCACCGCCGTGAATGTCTCCAGCAACCACCCCACCAGCAGAAAGACGCCACACAGTATGGCAAAAATCAGTTCGCTTCGCGGACCAAAGATCCCGCCGTGGGCGTGGTCATGACCAGCGCGCTCGTGGTGGTCCGCGTGGCCTTGGTCGGCGTGATCGTGGGCCGCATGATCGTCGACTTTCGGCTCCACCTGCTGCGACCATTTGTTTAGAGCGGCGTTGACTTTATCTTCGTTGCTGAGTTGGCGGTCGTATTCGACACGCAGCGTACCGTCCGGTGAGACCACTGCTTCGACCACCCCGGCGAGGCGTGAAAGCCTTGATTCAATTGCGGAAGCCTTCCTAGCATGCATGGACTCGATTCGCCGGACCATGTGCCCGTAGCGGTCGTCCAGCATCGCCCCAGTTCGTAGAGCGATGTCGCGAACTTCGGCGAGGGATACGACCGCTGGATCGAAGTGGACGCACAGCCGGTCAGGATTCTCTGAATCTGCTTCGACAAGGTGTACATCAGCGACGCCGACTCTTGTCCGCAGCTGTTCGGCAAACCGCTGAACGCATCTATCACGTACATCGGGCAAGTCGGGCAGGAGCAAGTCTAGTTCTATTTTCGTCTTGTTCATAAGTTTCCACCGATTTCGGCCGGTCCTCCGTTTGTACCGCTGTCACCAGCGCCCTCAATATTGGCCACATCAGTTGAAGATCGGCGACAGAGCAATCTTGGGATCGAAGGCTACCATTCATCCCGACACAGAAGCATCGAGATCGACCTGATACGCGTCGCGTCCAGCGTGAAACGCCTCCCACGCGACGTAGGGTACGATCAGCAAGGCAGCGACTGGATCTGCCCACCACCAGCCTTTCCACTGCACGAAGGCAATTCCAACGAGTACGACGATCGTCTGGTATTCGCAAATTATCGTGTCGATCGCATCGTACTTCAGCGTCGGGGAATCTGTGAGTTTGCCGTAGCGGTACTTTCCCCACGCCAGCAGCGGATTGACAACAAGCGACACAAGCAAGATGCCAATGCCCCACCAGGACAAACTTGCCGTTTCGCCACTGATAAACTTGCTAATCGCTTCGTAGAGTATAAAGACCACAGCGATCGAAAACGCGGCAGACAGCACGCCCAATGCCGTTTTCTTTCGCTTGAGGACCTCGCGCTCGCTGATTCCGGCCGCTTCACCATGCAACCGCCAGACCATGAACGCAGCCGAGTTTCCTTCGACAATGCTGTCGACGCCCCAGCTAATTAGCGCTGAACTGCCCGTCGCGAAACCTGCTGTCAGCGACACAGCCACTTCGATGATATTGTAAACCAAACTGGCACACTCAACGTTTCGTCCGCGACGCAATAGCTGTGTTCGACGGTCGCTGCGCATAGTTTTTGATTCGCTCTGAGGGAGAAAAGCCCAGTACATTCCGCAATACATGTCCAGTTTACGACTTTCGCAACTCGCGGCATGCAAAATCCTAGCCTTCGCACTTGCAGCCCACTTCGGGTGGCCGCATAATTGGCCTGGCTGGACAACTGCGGAGCAGTTCTCGTTAGCTCGCACGGATGTTTCACGTACATAACGGAGGTCATCATGTTTCGACGTTTCAGCTCACTGCTCATGCTGGTGGGCATCTTACTATGGCCGCAACTTGCCGATGCTCAGGTTCACCATCACCATTCTGGGTATTCGCCCGGATATCATGTCGATCACCATGATCATGTGGTTCGCGACTCACACGGTCATGTGATCGGACGCTACCACCACGACGTGGTTCACGAAAACTCCACTTATGTCGTGCCGCACGCTGCACACGGCGACCATCATGGCACATACTATAGTCAAGACGACAATTACTACTACGTACCGCGAACTTCTTCTACTCGTATTACTCAAACTGCATACAAGCCCGTTACGGTGGAGTTTGGTGGCTTTTCACACGTCGACGACCTCGCATCGCGACTTGAGACATTGACGAACGAGCTGTGCCTCGACTTGCACTACAACTACCGGCACAATCGCGGTTTCAACGAAACCTACCGTGAAGCCTACCAGGTTTTCGAAGTAGCGAAGTTCATTCACGCTGCTGAGCATCAGCAGGACCGTCGGGCGATCCAAGAGCGGCTTCAAGGCTTGGATGAACTATTTCACCACGTCCAGGACGATGTGCGTGGCTGGTCACGCCACCATGTTCGCCAAATCGGACAACTTGGAATTCTGTCAAAGATGGACATGATCGAATCAACGCTTCATCACTTGATGAACGACGTTGGCGTCCATCAAACCGGGAAGGGGCAGCAAGCTCCTCCACCGCAAGGTGGTGGTGGAGTGGAGCAGGCACCACCGCCCCCTACGCTTCCCTAGTCGGTCTTTTCATTCACGTTGAACGCCCCTGCGACCCACTCATGCGGTCGCGGGGGTGTTTTCATGCGTTTGTTTGCACGGCAAGCGAATGTTTTCCTTGGGCGTACCGGGTTTCCCTTAGTTCAGCGTGAGTCTTCAAAGACGACCAGATGCGAGTGTGAACCAGATTTTACCAGCATCAGGATGGGCAAGTTATCCGCGACGTCGCGGACTGCCGACTCAAAGTCATTAAGATCGTGAATTTCACGGTCGTTCACACGGGTGACGACCATTCCCTCCGCAATTCCTTCTTTATAAGCCCTTCCTTTGATTGGCACGTCGCTGATTATTACTCCGTTCGTATCCGGTGGAACTCTCAATGCTGCCCTCAGCGAAGGCTCCAACGCGCTTACGCCAATTTCACAGCGATGGTCATAAAACTCTGCATCGATATCTCGACTTGGCGCTTCTGTAAGCTTGGTGTTTTGCCCGGTGTGCGCCGACTTGGTCAGAGTGACGTTGAGCGATCTTGGCTTACCTCGGCGAATTAGTTCCACTGGCAACGTTTCGGCGAAATCCACTGCCGCCAGCACGTCATCCATACGGAAGCTTTGGTCGACAGCGTTACCCTGGACGCGAGTGATAATGTCTCCAACTTCGATGCCCGCATCGTCTGCTGCAGACGCTTTTGTCACTTCCTCAACGTAAAGTCCCGTCTCTGTCGAAATTCCCAGTCGGCTTGATATATCCGGCGAAAGCATTTTCGTTGCCAAGCCGACGTGTGGGCGGCGGGCGGTGACTGAAGCCAGGAGCCTATCGACAACTTGATTTGCCGTGTCGATTGGGATCGCAAGGCTAACACCAGGGAATTCGGCCGCAGCGCCGAACCCACCGGCCATGATTCCGACCACCTCGCCGTGCAGGTTCATCAATGGCCCCCCGGAGCTACCAGGACTGCTGGCGGCATCGCTCTGAAGGAAGCTGTACGACGAGCCCGGAAGCCGGCGAGAGGTTGCACTGATGACTCCTGTCGTAACCGTGCGGTCGAGTTGGTAGGGATTGCTCAACGATACAACCCAGTCACCTACCTCTAAATGCGACGACTCACCAAGTTTGGCTGTTTGCAAACGCTCATCTGTCGCGATGCGAAGTAAAGCGATATCCGTCGAAGGATCGCTGCGAATCTCAACTGGCTCATGCCTCGTGCCATCAGCCAGTACCACGAACACCACGTCCGCGCTGGCGGTTACGTGATGGCAGGTCAGCACCCAGCCGTTCTGGTTCAGGATAATGCCCGAACCTTGATCATCACGCCGATAATCTGCGCCATTCTCATGAGTCTCGCCGCCAGGGAACTCGTGACGAGAAGCCTCTAGCGCACGCCATGCGGGTGTCTCATGCGGACCCCGCATTGTGTAGACGGATACCAATGATTCAGACGCTGCCGCCGCAGCCTGGCGGATGTGAGCGCTGATACTCTGCAGTTCGCAAGTATGGCTTGGGCGCCCCTCGTCTCCAGGCGCGGCATTCAGTGTTGCACAGCTGGCCGCCACCGCTATTCCAATCGCGGTGGCGACGCAACCATATTTGGATACGCGTTCCATGATGGTCTAATACTCCTTATCTCTATACTGCCAAAGCAACTCGTTTAGCCAGGAAGCCTCCTCTAGTTCAATGGTCATGATCGTCGTGTCCTTCATGATCGTGGTGAACTGCTCCCCGGTATTGTTTCCCGTCGATATTCAAGACAAGTTGAGCTTCGGCATGATCGTGGTCGAGTTCCTCGGCCAGCTCTGCATCGCTTGACACAAACCGCGATGCCATTCCTTGTGGGTCGCCAGAGTCTGGGTCGGCAGTCAACGTGAACTGCTCGGCCTGTCCATCGTGGCTGAGGTTGATGGTCAGTTCCTTAGCATCAATGGGCACCGAAGCCTTCGCTGCCGAATCGAGGACGTAGATCGTCACGCTGCCGGATTGTTCGTCGTGCACGAGTTCGGCGTGATACTCCTCATTTCCCAACTCGATCAAGCTGCCATGATGAGGACCTTCCGTCGGGTGATTGTGAGCATCTACAGTTGCTGGTGGTGCAGATGTCTCAACTCCTCCCTCGGAGTCTTGACGTACACAGCCGCTCATTGCGACGCTTCCAAGGAGAATAATGCTCAATAGGCCAAAGCAGTGTCTTGAGGACATGGTCATTTTTCAATTCCAGTTCAGTTCGAGGGCTAAAGAAACAAACAAATGCAATCAACAAAGGTTCAGTGATTGTGACCGGCGTGGCTGTCAGTGGCGCCGTGCTCATGACGAACCTCGAAGCCACTGCTTTTGAGCCACTTCATCCAAGAAGTGGCCGCTTCGTGCGAAGGAAACTCCACTGCTGTCCATTCAGGACAGCGAAAACGGACGTCGACGTGGTCCGCGTGTTCGCCTTGTTGAACTTCGCAACGAAGAGCTTCTGCGATTACGACCAAATCGGAGGCAGTATCGCGGTCTTGAACATGCTGGCTTACCCAATCGGGGGTCCGTACGAGGACCACCTCGGCATGTTCGTTGGCGTGCTCGTGGTCGTGATCTGTGTGGTGAGCATGCTCGGCATGGTCGGGATTGTGGCCGTGAAGGGTTTCGAAACCGGCACGTTTCAGCCAATCCTCCCAGGTATGGGCAAGTTCGTCGGTCTCAACGCGAAGGGCCTTCCAGCCGGACGTCCGGTAGGAGACGTCCGTGTGCCCATTGTGTTGCTCAACACGAACCTCCGCCCCTAGCTTTTTAACTGCTGCAGCATGCTGCTGGGCCGTTGCCGGGTCGTCGAAGTGCATCGACGTCCACTCGGGTAAGCGAAGGGCGATAACGAAGTGTTCCTTCTGCTCATCTGCCGCATCCGAGACGCCCGGCACGAGGACAGCGGCAAGCCCTGCAATGATCAAGAACCTATTCATACTGACTTCTCCTTCAAAAAATGTGATTGCCCTCGTTGGGCAAAACAGTCTCAGCCGACGTCCTCTTCGGCCACGAGTTGCACGTGCTTCTCCATGTCCGCGACAACCCGACGTGCGGCGGGTAATCCCAACTTCCAGAACAAGGCGGGCCTGACCAGGAACTCAAGTAAAGTGCTCGTGATCAGCCCGCCAATGATTACGGTGGCCACCGGGTAAAGGATCTCTTTCCCTGGCTCACCTGCTGCCAGTGCTAGTGGAACCAGGCCGATGCCTGAAGTCAGTGCCGTCATGAGGACCGGCGCGAGACGATCTTTGCCCGCGCGGACCACCATGTCGCGAGTCCACTGTTCGCCTTCGTACTTGACCAGGTGCAAGTAGTGGTTGATCAACAAGATCCCGTTTCGGGAGGCGATTCCACAGAGCGAGATGAATCCCACCATGCTGGCTATGGTAAGCGTCTGGCCGGTGAGATAGAGCGACGCTACGCTACCGATGAATGCCATGGGCAGCGCGACCATGACCTGTAGGGCCAGGTTGGCCGATTTGAAGAGCTTGTAAAGCACCAGGAACATCGCAACGATCGAGACACCGAACAATATGGCAATCATCCGCGACGCCGACTTCTGGCTCTCGAACTGCCCCCCGTACTCGACGAAGTACCCGGTCGGCAACTCGGCGATGATCGGCTTCAATTCTTGCTGAATATCGCCCACCACATCGACCAAGCCGCGACCAGAGACGTTACACTGCACGACAATCCGCCGACGCACCTGCTCGCGGTTGATTGTGTTCGGCCCGGCGGCTTTGTAGATACGGGCGACGTCCTCTAGTTTGACAGTCCCACCCTGCGGCAACTCGATTCGCAGCCGTCGCAGCGATTCAACGTCTTCCCGAGACTCTTCTCCCAGCCGCACCATCAGATCAAAAGTCCGCTGGCCGTCGAGCACCTGCGAGATGACCTCTCCTTGCATCGCTGTCTCTACGAATTCGTTGACGTCTGCGCGTCGCAGACCAAACATTTTCAGCTTGTCGCCGTCAGCCTCGATGCGCAGTTGCGGAATGATCACCTGTTGCTCGACCTGGAGGTCACGAATGCCTTCGATGTCGGAAATGGCACCTCGTATGCCCTCTGCCTGGCGGCGTAGTTCGTCGAGGTCATCGCCATAGAGCTTGATAGCAACCTGCGCCTTCACGCCCGACAGCATGTGAGATATCAGGTGGGCGAGAGGTTGCTCCACAGAAACCACAATTCCTGGGATTTCCTCCAGGGCGGCACTCACCTCCTCGATCACTTCTTCTCGCGACCGCGCCGAATCGGGACTGACCGTTGCGATGACTTCGGTGACGTTGACACCTTCGGCATGTTCGTCCAGCTCAGCCCGTCCTGTCTTTCGTACAAACGCCTTGAGGTCTCCGAATTCGGCGAGTCGTGCTTCGACCTTCTTGGCGACTTGATCTGAAGTCGCGAGAGAAGTCCCGGGCGGCAACAAGACGTTGATTTGTACTGCCCCCTCATTGAATGGCGGCAGGAAGTCACGCTCCAAACGGAGCATGGCCCAACCGGCGATGGAAACCAATAACAGAGCCAACAACAAAACCAACCAGGAGAGACGGAGACTCATTCTGATGACGCCGTCCGCTACAGCTTTGAGAAGCCGCAGCAACAGTCCATCTCTTTCTTCTCCCGCCGTTTTTTGGTGGCGCAGTAGCCAGTAGCTCAGGACCGGCGTGACGGTCAGGGAAACCAGCAGCGAAGAGACAAGTGAGACAATGTATGAAACGCCCATCGGCCGAAACAGTTGGCCTTCCATTCCCGTGAGGGCAAACAGAGGCACGAACACGAGCACCACGATCAACGTTCCATAGACGATTGAATTGCGGATCTCGACGCTTGCCTGAAACACCACCAGCAGTGGGTTCTTAGGGTTTTCCGAGTGGCGGTTTTCTCGCAGGCGACGGAAGATGTTCTCGACGTCGACAATTGCGTCGTCCACAAGTTCCCCGATCGCGACCGCCAGGCCGCCCAGCGTCATGGTGTTGACGGACAATCCGAACGCCGCAAAGACAATCGCTGTAATGGCGATCGAGAGAGGAATCGCCGTGAGCGTGATCAATGTCGTTCGCAGATTCATCAAGAACAAGAATAGGATGACCACCACGAGCACGCCGCCGTCTCGAAGCGCTTCAAAGACGTTCTCGATAGCCAGATCGATGAATTCCTTCTGCTGATAGAGTTCGGGCATCATCTGGACGTCGCTAGGGAGAGATGGGGCCATCTCTTCCAGAGCCTTAGTCACCTTCGCCGTGACCTCTCGGGTGTCGGCCTGCGGTTGCTTGAGAATGGTTAACACCACGGCGGGCCCGCCGATCATCCGACCGGCTTCATTGCGACGAAACGCCGCGCTGTCTCCTCGTTTAACTTGCGCACCTTCAGCGATGTTGGCCACCTGGGACAAGGTGATCGATTGATTGTCTCGTTGCTTGACGACGATGTCGCCGATCTGGTCTACAGTCTTCACTCGCCCTAGCGACCGGACGAGGAATTCGTTCGGGCCTTGTTCGTCGAGGTAGCCTCCGGCGGTGTTCTGGTTGCTCTCTTCGAGCGCCTGCTTGACCTCGTGGAGCGTCACGCCATATCTCAACATCAGGTCGGGATCGACCAGCACCTGAAACTGCTTTCGGTCGCCCCCCATCACAATTACCTGGGAGACGCCTTCGATGGTAAGCAGACGTTGTCGAACCACCCAGTCGGCAAGCGTGCGCAGTTCAAGCTGGCTTGTATCGCCTTCGGCCGTCATGCCCATGATCATGATTTGGCCCATGATCGATGAGATTGGCATCAGCTGAGGCTTCACGTTCGGCGGAAGCCGGTCAGTCGCGAGCGCCAGTCGCTCCGCGACGATCTGCCGATCGTTGTAAATGTCAGTCCCCCAATCGAACTCGACATAGATGACCGACAGCCCAATGCCCGACGAGGTGCGAACCGCCTGCACGCCCGTCGCTCCGTTGAGGACAGTTTCGATGGGAAACGTTACAAGTGTTTCCACTTCCTCCGGTGCCATGCCGGGTGCTTCGGTCATGACCACCACGCGTGGGCGATTGAGATTCGGGAAAACGTCGATAGTCAGTTGCGACGCCTGCCAGGCTCCATAGCCCAACAGGAACACCGCCATCGCAGCGACGAGCACCCGGTTGTGCAGCGAAAATCGAATGATGGCATTGAGCACGTGGGGATTCCTTTCCAGATCAATGGTTGTGGCCAGCGTGAGGATCTATCGCGCCGCCCGACTTATTCTTGATGGCCAAGTGCATCTGATAAGCACCCTCACCAGCGACGATATCTCCCTTGAACAGAGCCCCATCGTTTGCGACAACGACCGCCTGTTGATCTCGATGCAGCACGTGCACGGCTACCTGGTCGAAATGGTCGCCATTTTGGCGATAGACGTAAGCTTCAGCCCCTTCGTCAACGACGGCAGTGGTTGGCAGTACAAGTTGATTCTCCCACGTCTCAACCGGCACCAATAATTGCATGCGTTGCCCAGGTTTGTACCTCCACTCCAACACCCGATTGCCAGATGGTGTGGTTTTGTCGAGCGCGACCTTGTTAGGTAGACGGACGTAGACTTTGAACGCCCTTGAATTGGGATCGATCTGGCTTGTTACGTAGGCGACCTCCAGCCCTCGCAAACGGTGGCTGGCCGACTTGGAGTCGAGGAGCCTCGCGGAAACGTCTCGGTTTGACTCTGCTGCCCTACGAATTGCATCCGCATCGTCTTCAAACGCCAGTGCCTCAATATGTAATTCGCAGTGGTCGGCCAATACGGCGAGCTCCGTTCCCATCTCAACGTGCTCACCTTTAGCAACGCCAAGGCTTTGAATTGTGAAGAGGTGAGGGCCTTCGCACGCCTCATCCGCGTCGCCGTGCTCGGGCGCTCGAATCGTGATATTGCGAAACAGACTTCCCGTGTTTTGCACTTTCTGAATTTGTTCCTCAGTAAGCCCGTGTAGTAGCATTGCCTGCTCGGCTGATCTGAGCGTTACTTCGAGTCTTTGCTGCTCGTATTCCTGCTCCAGAATTCGCTTGCCGGCAACGACCCCCTCAGACAGTCCTTGCAGTCGCGATAGCTCCTGCCGCACGATATCCAGCTTGGCGAGCGACTCTAAGAATTCTTTTTGAGCAGCCACTAACTCCTCGTGCGTGAGTCTCAGCTCAAAAAGTGGTTCACCGGTGTCGACCGCCTCGCCCGTGACCGCGTGAATGGCAGTCACGATGCCGGTGAGTGGCGCAGTCACGTGAATCTGCGATCTGCCTGGCCGCTCTACCACGATGGCCGGCAGAGTTAACTCGCGGTCGTAGTTGGTTGGATTTACGACAAAGGGTTCGAAACCGATGTTTTTTAGTCCTCGTTCGGTCAGTTCAATGTTCATCGCACTTCCATGACCCTCGTCAGCGTGGTCGTGCCCCGCATGTTCGTCGTCAGGCCCGCTCTCTACTTCGGTGGGCGCACCGAAGTACGTTAGCCAACGCTCTTTTGTCACGAAGGCACCTATAGCTGCCCCGGCAAGCACCGTGGCACAAAGGACTGTGACAAGTAGTCGACGTGGTCGTTCATTCAAGGACATGCGACAGACTCCACCGAATGCGCACAGCAATCCGGAAGCTCGTTACAAGGTGAGGTGGGAACAGCCCATCCAACGGCTGCACAGTAGGTAGTCAGGATGGGAACATCGCAGCGATATCCGCGCTATGGCAAGCGTTGCACGGATCGGCCCAGAAGGGGCTCAGATTAAGAGCACGTTCTTTAGCAGGTGGGAGCGCACCGGTAGCGCAATAGGTAGTCCACCGTGGGAAAACGGTGTCACCAAATGCGATGCATCAGTGGTGTAGTAGAACGGGTCGCAGAGAGACGGCAGCGCGAGAGCATGTTCAAAAGTGCTCAGCCAGCCAGCTCTCCAGATTTCAGGAGCATGCCAAGTACATCGCGAATGATCGCAACCGTGCGAACGATGGTGGGACCCGATGGCCGATTCAGACTCGTGTGAATGCGATACCGCATCCTCATCCGCGATTGACGAGTGTCGATGGTGATCGTGAGATGCGTGAACGGAAACGCCACCATCTGAATGCTCACAGCTGCCATCATGACCATCATGACCACCGTGTGCACAGCATCCCAGAATGCTGTGCACCGCGATCGCGGCTGCGGTCAAAATGGATAGGAGCGGGGTCAAAATCAGTGCTTAAATCAAGAGTAAAGAGAAGGCTTCGGCGGATTGCTGAATTGCATCGAACGTCAACTCACGGATAGCAAGTGTGGTGCCGCAATGCCCGTCTGTTGGAATAACTACCGTAAAGTCTTACACATTCGCGTTCAATTACAAATACCAAGGTCCGATTTCGAACGCCCCCAGGACGCAAGTGTAGTCATGCCCGCCTACTGCGCCATCATATCCGCGACACTTTTGGGATTGGCTTCGTGCCCGTCAGCAAGTCATTTGTGCCATAAGTCGTTGTTCAGAATTATCTTAGGTGAGCTACGCAAGGATGCTGGCACAGCAGGTGCAACAGTCTTCTCCCAACAACCGGGCACCTCGCCCATAAGCCTCTCGCCAAAATGGAGCCAGATCGATGAAGAACCTAATCCTCCCCGCCGTAGCCCTGCTCGCCCTCGGCTTCGCATTCGCCAGCGCCGACACCGCTGAAGCCCGTGGTTTCCACTTCCAGAGAGGTGGAGTCCACGTAGATGTTGGTTATCCTGCCACCTATTCCAACAACTATTGGGGTGGTGGATACGGCCATAACCACTGGCACAACACCACGCATCTTGACTACCACCCAGGTGGATACGTACCGCACCGTAATCATCTAGACTACCAGCCCGGTCACTACGACGTTCATCGCAGCGGCCACTTCGATCACCACCCTTGGTAGTCCGAAGCCTAGCCCAACACTAGTTATGATCGGGCCGGTCACGGGATGTCCCGTGGCCGGTCCGGTCTCTTTTGTATTTCGCTCCTCCCTCCGTCCGAATACTCCGGTTTGATAGGTCTACTGTTGGCCCAATGAATCCAAACTTCCTGAAAGCAGCAAACCATCAATCTTCAAATAGCTCTCCCAAAGCGAGTTCAGAGCGTCGAGGTAAGCAAGATTCGTTTGAAAGTAGGTTCGTTGGGCAGTAAGCAAATCGAGATAGCCAACTTCGCCTTGCTCATAACCTTGCTGTACGAGGTCTAACGTACGCTCGGAGCGGGATAAGATATCCGTAGAATAGGTGCTTGCAGTGACACGTGCATCTGCGTATTGCTGCACAACCTCCGCCAAGCGTTGTTCAAGGCTCAGTTCAATGCGGTTCAGATTTCGGTTGGCTTCGGTCACTTCAGCTTGGGCTTGCCGAATGCCACCTTGGTTACGGTTCCAAATCGGTAGAGGTATACCAACTTGAACACCCGCGATTGTGGTGTCGGATGCTGTATCTTGCTGGACACTCACTTGCGTGCTGACATTCGGGACAGGCTCAACCCTTGCCCGATTTAGCTCACGTTGTGCACGCTCGACGTTCGCGATGGCGGTTGCCACTTCGGGGCTTGAAGACTGAAGTCGCATCAGTTCTGACTGCCAATCAAGTTCAGCCGGAAGAGTAGTGACATCCCCTTCCAGCGGTTGACGCGGTAACCCCGGCGTGCCAGCCACCGCTACGAGTTGTCGCCAGGCCCGTTCGAGCGCGTTTTCGGATGTACGTCTAAGAACGATGGCGTTCTGCTCTTGGATTTCCGTTTGAAGTAATCCAGCGACCGGAACTTCTTGTGCTTCGACGAGTGACTTCGACGCCCGCACCGCTTCTGAACTAACTTCTACCAGTTCGTCAGTGACATCGAGTCGGCGTTGTGCAACAAGTGCTGCATAGTATTTGAGCCTAACGTCCGTTTGTACTTGCTGCCGGGTTGCTGTCAGTTCAGCCTGGGCCTTGTCAATTTCCGCGGCAACAACCGCCCGGTTACGCTCAAGTTTGTGCGCCGTAATGAATTGCTGCCCCGCATACCCACCCTGCTGACCGGCATGTCCCTGGTCGCCAATTTCTCCAGCCACATAACCGACGGTCGGATTAGGTGGCAGTCCCACTTGTACCCATTTGCCTCTGAGGGCTCGAACCCGTGCCTCAGCTTGCCCAATCGAAGGGTTACTGGACAGGGCCATACCCTCAATCGCCTCAAGAGTTAGCGGTGCAGTGGGAAAGATCTGCTCACGATTCCCTTTGTCAGCATCGCTGTCCTGCGTGAGTCGAGGCTGTTCTAGCGACGAATCAGCCGGTTCGTAGTCGACGAGATGAATCGAGGACTCTTTGGCCGAGAGCACTTCGTCCACTACAGCAGGTGGGCCGAGTGCGTCTTTAGAAACCGTCGGTCCGGATGCGCAGCCGACTGCCAGCAATAGCGGCAGCGACAGCAGCAGTCTATCAATTACCATGGTTGGCCTCCTTGCCATTCCTATCGGCTTTCACCGATTATCCTCTTGTCTCCATGCATGGATCAGGCATGCCTTAACGCTGTCACGATCTCTGTGCGCGATGCTTGCCATCCGGGCGCGATACCCGCCAGGACGCCGACAAGAACGGCCACCAAGACTCCCTGAATCGCAAGATTTAGCGAAGGTTCAAAGGCAATGGTTACTCCCTCGGCGGCGATCGACATCCCGCTCATCGATAAGAGCAACACGCTCCCCAAGACGCCACAAATACCACCTAATGTGCTGAGCAAGAGACTCTCAGTCAGCACTAATCCGAAGACTCGCAACGGGCGAAGCCCTAAGGTTTGAAGCACAGCATGCTCCTTGATTCGGTCCTGTACGGCCATCACGGTGGTCGTCGCGACCAGCGACAGCACCAGCCCGACGCAAGCATAGCCTAGCCAATGCACAAAGCCGATCAGTTCTGCGAGGTCGGCTAGCGTGTCGGCCTGGAACATCCCTTTGGTGCGGGTCGTCGTGCCGACCGGACCGGCGTGGAAAGTTTGATCAATTTGCTTGGCCAGCGCCTCGGGATCGGCCGTATCGTTGAGGTGAACCTCTAGCTGCGTGACGGTTCCCACATCGCTCGCGCCGCGAGCACGCTGCAAGAACTCAAGCTGGGTAAAAATCAGGTTGTTGTCAGCGGCAGTAGGTGATTGAAAGACGCCTCGCACGACCACGGTCACATCGCCAATGGTGAACTTGTCTCCCACGCTTAGGTTACGTCGCGCGGCGACGTCGGCGCCGACCAAAGCGGCGTCGTCCTGACCGGAAAACGACGACCAGTCACCCGATTGCAGGTCGAAATCTCGCCATGCCTTGATCTTCTCCGGCTCCATCCCTTGGAACACGATGGAGTCGAGACTCGCCCGGCAGTTGTTCGTGAAGACCTTAATAGGCACAACATCCACCACGCCGGGCATTTTCTTGATGTCGCCCGCGTAGTCTTGCGGCAGCCGACTGCTCTGCGGGCAGAAGCGATTCTCTTGAAAGACGATCAGCGTCCTTCCGGCGTCGCCGCCTGAGGTCAGCGCAAGTAGCCCTTGCTGCACAGCTCCGATAAAGCAAAACACCAATAGGGCCACGGCAGTGCCGCTCACGGTGAGCAGTGTACGAGCGCGGTGCCGCCAGAGGCTCTTCAGCACGTAGGGAATGAATTTGAACATAGTTAGGCCGTCCTTAGGTGAGCGGAGGTCGTCTCTTTGCCATTCTCCATCAAACGGCCCCGTTCGAGACGAATCTGGCGTTTGGCACGCTGTCCTGCTTCCGAATCGTGGGTGACCATCAGCAAGGTCATGCCGAGTTCTTCGTTGATGCGGCTCAGCAGCGAGAGAATCTGTTCCGTCGTCTTGTCATCAAGGCTACCGGTCGGTTCGTCGGCAACAACAACCGTCGGATTGGAGACGATGGCCCGTGCAATACCGACCCGTTGCTCTTGACCACCCGACATTTGTCGGGGGTAGTGAGATGCCCTTGAAGTGAGGTCCACCGCTTCCATCGCGATCTCAACGCGCTTGCGTCGTTCAGAAGCCGACATGGGCAATAGCAGCAGCGGCATCTCGACGTTCTCGTAAGCCGTCAAGACGGGAATCAGATTGTGCGTTTGAAACACATAGCCGATGTGGGCTGCTCGCCAATCGGCCAGCTTGCCTCGCGCGAGTTTTGTGATGTCGGTATCGGCGACGACAATCTCACCTGAGGTCGCCTGGTCGATCCCCGCGATGAGGTTCAGAAGCGTACTCTTGCCCGAACCGCTCGCGCCCATCAGCGAAACGTAGTCGCCCTCGTTCACGTTAAGGCTCACCTCGTCCAATGGGCGGATCGTCTCCTCACCGTTGGCGTACTCTTTGGAGACATTGATGACTTCTACAAGGGGCATAAATGGCCTACTTTCGGAGTGGGTGCGTAAGAGGGAGAGGGTGGTCTTGTGCTATGGATTGGCTTGAGCGGTGCGGGTTTCGGGACTGGTGGTGCCCCTATTCCAGCCGCCCCCCATCAGAGTGCGGTCTTCGCCTGAAACACGAACACGTGTCCCTTCCACGACCGACTCGCGGCCCGAGACGATCAGCTTGTCGGTCGGTTGGAGTCCGTTGGTGATCTCGACGAGTCCGCTCTCGGTAGCGCCACGCCCCACTTCCACCGCTTTCTGTTTGGCAATCCCTGCGGTGAGATCGACGACCCACACGGATGCACTCCCTTCGCCTCTCGAAACCAATGTTTGCGGCACAAAGAGTTTGAGCGGTGAGTCGCCCGGCTCTTCTTTTACGACGGGGGACCGGGGCGCCAGAAATGTCACCTTGCCTAGCATTTCGGGCTTGATGACTGCCGGGGGAGCGCTGATTGCCACCTTCACTTGCAATGTATTCTTCTGAATGTCCGCGAAGGTCGTGACCGAAATCACTTCGCCTTCAATTGGTGCGGCAAGTGCTGCTGTCTCAATCTGCGCCGGCTGACCAATTTGCACCTGGGGTACATCCTCCAGGCGAACATCGACGCGAATCTGGAGGCTCTCAGGATCATAGAGTCCGACGACAGCAGTTGAACCTTGAGAGGAACTGGAGCCCACTCCAGAGAGCCATTGTCCCGGACGGGCGTCGAGGCTCAACACACAACCCTCAATGGGGGATCGAACAATCATTCGCTCCAGTTGAAGCTCCATCGCTTCCACCCGAAGCCGGGTCTGATCGAGCTTGGCCTGTGCCGCGGCGAGATTGGCCTTCGCTTCGGCGACGGCCCGCGTTTCGTTGGTCAGCAGCCGAAGTTGTGCGTCTAGAGCATCTCGCTTTTCTCGAAGTGATTTGGCTTGGGCTTCGAGCTTTGGCTCGCGGGCAACAAGCTCGGCAAGGGTGTTCTTCGCCGCCGCCAGGTCGGCGCGTGCTTCGCGTAACGCACGCCCAGAGATAGCTTGGCCAGCTAACTCTTTCCGACGCACATTCTCCGTCGCTAACTGGAGCCGCGCGCGGGCGGTTTCGATCGCGTAAGGCAGGTTGCTAATGGCGACTTCGGTTTCGTTGAGTCTTGCTCCAGCCTCAGCAAGAGTCGCTTGCAGCTCGGTCGGCTGGTCAAAGTTGGTCTTCGCCGCAACAAGCGTAGCTTCTGCACGATTTACTTCGGCCACCTGTAAGGCATGAGCGGCTCGCGCCTCGGCGAGGGCTAATCGTGCGTCGGCATCAATCAGCCTAGCAACCGGCTCGCCTTGCTTCACGTGCTGGCCCTCAATGACGAGCAATTCTTCAATCACACCGGCAGCAAGCGCGGAGGCCATCACGGGGGTTGGCCGGGGCTCGATCCAACCGGCGGCTTGGAACAGCGGCGTCCCCTCCTGCTTCACTTCGGCCCGACTCACCACGACTGGAGTGATCGTGATCGACTGAGCCGGCAGGAAACTATCTCTGGCCGCCCAGCCGAAAAGACTCAAAAACCCAACCAGAATGCCTAGCGGCAACACGTACTTCGTGAACCACGACCGTCTGACTTGGATGGCTGTTTTCTTTGTCGGCCCGCTGCGGTCAACAGCGAGTTGGCTGAGATCGAGTTGTGAAGATGAATCTGACATGAGTGTTCCGAGGTCTTTCGCCTTTGCAACGAATTAGGATCGCGTTTCGATCGCCAGCTAAATGGATTTGATGGCTTCGACGACCGGAAGTCGCATCGCCTTGATCGCTGGTGGCAATGCGCCGACCACGCCCAGCAGCGCCGCAACTTCGCAGGCTACAGCGATACCGACGCTGTCGACCGATAGCATGAACGCCCCCATCGTGAAACGGACCGCTGTTCCATCGACGAGCAGCAGCCCTACCACGCACGCCACGATTGCGCCGGCACACGCCAGCAGCGTGGCTTCTTGTACGAGCGTCAGCAGAATGGCGCGGCGACGAAAACCGATCGCCTGGAGTGTCGCCAGCTCGCGCACGCGGCCGACGACGGCGCCATACATGGTATTGAGACCAGCGAAGATTCCCGATCCCGCCACCAAAGCCACCACCACCCAGCCCAACATGCGGACTGGCTTATAGTGTTTTTGCATCGCGGCGTAGTAGGAGCTTTCCGCGACTGCCTTGAGTTCCAGGTCAATTCGCTCGCGGCAGAACAACTCGACATCGGCAGCGCCGTCGAGTGAGTCCATGCTGACGGCGACCATGCTCAGATCCTGCCGCTTGAGGACCGTCTGCAGTTCTTCCAACGGCGCCCAAATCTCTGACTCAAATGCTGACCCAGCGGCGTTGAACAGACCACTGATGGTCCAGGTCTGGCCATCGAACGTCACCTGCTGGCCTACCGCCAAGTCTTCCTTGCTCGCACTGAGTTTGGAATGGGCGAGCCGACCCACCATCACTTCACCACGCTGTGGCCACGTGCCTTCGACGATTTGCACTTGCCCGCGAACAAGGGGCGCGGTTGTGGTGACGCCTCGCACCAGTCCCATGCCGGGTTCAGTCATGCCGGCGGTGGTGATCCGTGTCCCCAAGTAGAGCTCCGGAGAGACATACTCGACGCCGTGCCCGCGACGCACACCATCGACGCTCGCGGACAATAGTGCAGGCGTCCGGCCTGGGATCGACGAATTTTCGATGTCGGCGCCCGACGAAAGGGCGTAGACCAACACTACGTTGGGATTACCCGTGGCGGCCAAGGATTTTTCGAGTCCGCGGATAAATCCTACGACGACCAGCACCAACAGCACGACGATCGTCAGGCCGCCAAGTGTGAGCGCGCTACGCGACGGGCGACGGAATAAGTTCCGCACACCGTAATCCCAAGGCAGCAGTTTCTGACCCAGCATGGTAAAGACTCCACAGTCGGGGTTTCCCGACACTAGTTAGTTCAGGCGGAAGGCGTTACTTGCGGACGAAAATGCCACTAGCAAGCATGACAAAATTGCCCGTCTTGTCCTTCTGAGCGGTCCCCTTTACGACAACCATGTCGGACTCCTTCAAGCCGAGTAGTTCGCGTGAATCGACCGGCACGAGCTTGCCCTGTCCGTCAACGACTTTTACGAGCGTCGTGCAGTTTTGCCGATCCAAGGCGCAGCAGTCGTCAAGACAGAGTTCTGTCTCGCCAGAGTCCTGCCCATTGGCGACCACCGACATTGACGCATCGAGCAGCGTGAAGGCCGCTCGGCCATCGATCCACGGGTTCGCCGCTCCACCAATACGGCCCACCAGCACCAAAGGCGCGCCGTCCACTGCCGACTCACGACCGGCGATCACGCCGACGGCCCCATCGGGTTCTTCCTTCAGCAGGAACTGAGCTGCATCTACATTAGTAGCAGCTGTACTTGCGTGTGACTCCGTAGCCGGTGCGCTACCGCAACCAGAAAGACCGGCTAGCGCCGGCACGAGTGCCAAGAGTGATAGGTAGTACCGATTCATCTTTGGATTCCTCCACTTAAAGTTTGTTGGGCTTGGTGATTCGACTTCGGCGCGGCCTCGGTGGACCACGTAATCGCCAAAGTTCCGTAGTTTCCACGAACCGCCACCGCACGCTCCTTAGCTGCAGATACCGCATCGATCACGAGCCAGGGTGAGACCGGAGTCTTTTGATTCGTTTCCACAATTAAGGTTTCACGTTGCATATCCACGTTCACCCTCGTGACGCCCTTAATGGCATAGAGCTGGGCGGCGACCTTCTGGGCGCATCCTTTGCAGTGCAAGTTGTCAATGACGATGTGCATCGACGATCCCATCTGCTGAGCGGCACCCAGCTCCTGCTCATCCTGTGGACGAACGAGCTGATAGGCTGCGGTCGACGTACTCAACGACGTGGGGCCTCCGTTTCCTTGCTCAACGGCGTGCCAGATTCTCCCCAGCGTCGAAGCGCTAGGATTTGGGAGCATCACATTTACCGTATGCGTCGAGAGGTCGACACTTACCGATTTGACTCCCTTCAAGGTGTAGAGTTGGCCGGACACTTTCTGAGCGCAGCCCTTGCAGCACATCTTTTCCGCAGTGATCTGCACTTCACTTTCGCCCGATCGGGGTGCGGGCGACTGTGAGTATGAGGTCGACGATAGCAACGCGAGTATTGCCGATAAAGCGACCAGATTTGTTCCTAATTCGCGCATAGTTCCTCCTTGCAATGGTTTGGGAAGGTCGTGACAGTCACATACGAGCGCGCAAACGTGCACGCATGCTGCCAGAGTTGGGATACTACAGATGGCCTGAGTATTTTGGGTCGGCTAACGACGACCGCTCAGACGCGAAATGCGCAGGCAGAAGGCCTTACGCGACAGAGAACTCAAATCAAGAACCGGCAGAGCTTAGCGCAGCGTTCGACAGCTGACTCGTTACCTAGGTCGGGCGGCATGGCCCACGCTTCAGACGTCCGCCGATCAGACACGCTGCCGATAGTGAAGTCGCTGCAGATCGCAACGACACCAAGGAATGCTAATTCAAAAGGCTCATCGAAAGACTTCGGCAGCTCGAATGGCTGCGGTGCCTTATGGCACCAACAGCTTTCGGGGCAGGGACATGAATCATGTCTTGACGGCTCATTGCACGGTGGTGCCGGCTGATCTTGTCCATGGGTAGCATGGTGGTGACAGCACGATCCGCCCTCGACGGAGCTAGCAACCGATTCAGCGTCGCAGGCCCCGAGATCACAGTAGAGTCCTGCATTCTGGGCGATCGACGACAACGCCAGCAGGATCGCCGCGAAGGCGATTGCTTGCTTCAGGTTGTCGGCGCGACGAAACATGGGAGTTCCCAAAGGACTTTTCTTGAGACTGTTAGTTACAATCGGCAATTTCGAAGTGATCAGTTTATCCGAAACGCCTTCCGGCCGCAAAGTCAACTCAGAACACCTATTGTGGGGGGGGTAGCACACTTTGTGTCTCACCCCTCCACCGTAGGGGCCGGCTTTATCCGACCGGCGCCGGGGTGAGACGACCGCCTGCAGTTCACTGCCACTCGAACTGAGCGAGGGTGCATCACCCGACCGCAGGAAGAAATATTTCCAAGTCGCAGAGGTGGCAAATCTCGGACAAGACCTCAGCACGCTAGCCTCGAGCGCAAATCCGGTCGGTTGGTCCATCTCTGAAAGAGGGTTGCCCGTCAAGTGGCTTTTTCCTGATTTTGTCACGGGTTGGTGCGTGGGTTCTCTATTCGCAGTCCTGGCGGCGATGGTTGGGGTTCGTTGCAGCGTGGCGTCGGTGCTAAGCTTTCTCCTTCAAGCGGAACACAGAGAAAGGCTAGCGGGGTGCAGGGGGCGGCAATGAGCCCCCTGCTCGCCGACACGAGGTCGGCGAAAGCGAGTCAGGATGTCTCCTTGGTGGGGGAATTGTGTGTCGAAGCCAGTCGATTGATACGGTTCATTTTCGGGTTCGTTCGCAACGTTCTTTTGACGTGCCGATTGCACCCCTAAACATCTCTTCGTGGATCCCGCTCCTCGATGCGAGGAGTCGCCCGACCGGTTCGGCCGGCACTTAGCATTCTTCATTCGACCGTCCTGTGTGGCATGGTTCGTCTCAATCAACTTCCCGTCATGGTGCGCTGGCAGGCCAACGCCCAGATCCATGGACCATCTCAGACTGAACCAAGCCCACAGGGGCCTCTGCCTTGGCAGAGGCCAATGCAATCAGCTTCGCCGTTCGTGTCGTTTCACCCCGTCCTTCGGTGTCGATCATCATGCAGCATGGGTTGCGGAAGTCCCATCCTTGCGTAGTCGTGGCGGCGGTCCGCCAATCGAGTACGGTTCCTGATACGTGAGCATGTGCCATAGGATCGTCGTGATTCGGCGCATCACTGCGACACGCGCAATCTTAGAGCCACGCCGCAGTTTGATCTGCCGGTACCACTCTCGCATCTTTGGGTCATGTTTCAGGAGGTGTACTACCAGCTGTCCCAGGATGAATCGCGCGGTCTTGCTTCCTTGTTTGGTAATCGAGCCCAACCGGTCCTGAGCGTTGCCGCTATTGCGACACCCGGGCGTCAATCCAAAGTAGTTGGCCAGACTGCGCGGACGCGGGAATCGCTCGATCGGGCCGATGCGACTCGCCAGGGTCAGTCCACTGTAATGGCTGACTCCGGGAATGGTCATGAGTATCTGTGTGGCATTCATGAGGCCGACGGGAACAGTGCGACTCACGCGCTCGGCAATCTCGTTATCCACCTGGGCAATCTGTTCGTCGCAGATCTCCCATTCCTTGAGGAGCATATCCATTTCGAGTCGATCGATGGGCGGTAGCGGAACGGCGGCGAGCCAACTCCGCCCGGTTCTGGTTTGAAACGTCTTGGTGGGGTACTGCCAGATCAGATTGTAGCGATTGACGAGCCGGCGAATCTTGTTGAGCACGCGTATGCGACGTTGTCCCAGATTCTTCCGCAGCGAAGTGAGTTGACGGTCTTCGCGTTCTTGCTGTGTCACCATATAGACGCGGCGAAGTCCACGCACAACCTGTCCAGCGGCCAGCCGCTGGCGATTCAGCCACAGCAGATCGGCGAGCTTCTGAGCGTCCCGTCGATCGGTCTTCTTCTTGGAGGGCTTCTCAGGGTGAATCAACACAATCTCCCGGCAATTCCATTTTCGCAGCTCTTCGATCAACCAATCGTTGAAACCGCACACTTCGAGAATCGCCATGAACTCGGGGGCCATCTTGGTGAACTGCTCGAAAAACGCTTCGATCTTCTCAGGACGGGTGCTAACCTGCCGCCGCAAAACGGTGTCTCCGTCCTCATTGCGGACACAAACGGTGAGCTGCTTGGCATGCTGGTCGATGGCGAGGTACAACATTACTGGGTTCTCCTGGTAGTTTTGGCGAGCCAAACGGCTACGCCGGGTTTCGTTAACTAAACCAGGAGAACCTATTTTCTTGACCCCGTCGCCTCTTTCATAGAATCATCTTCAGCAAGTTGATCGAGGCCGAATCTGAACGAGGTGATGTACACTTCAGCGGCGTAGAACTTGGGCCAAAAGACAGCGGATGGGCACATTGCGCCAAGCAAAGCTTGGGGGAGGGGAATGGAATGTACTAGCAGACCTGTAACCTTCTGTTGGAATCTTGCGGGTGGAAAGCCCGTCCAGTAGAGCCTGACCAGCAACTGGAAGCGAGTCTTGCGTGGTGTCGGGTAACCGGCCCCACGAAGCGTAGATAGCGAGTCCGAAAGCCATGCTATGGAGCGTCGAAAGACCCAATTGTGGGAGCCTTTGTCTTTGTGCCAGCAAGGGCCACGCTGCTGCACTCTAGTGGTTTGGTGCAAGCAGTCCTGCCGGCGTCGGTTTGGAACATGCGCAAACGGACAATCGAGATTCCCCAGGAACTTGGGAGATCCTGTCGTCTCCTCGGCGACTTCCCGGACGGAGCCACCGGGTGACCAACTCCAGGCCTCGGCGGCGCACTCGGCCGTCGAGGAGCAAACCGACGAGTGCAACCGAGGTACCGCCAAACGAAGGAAACCCAGAGTTAGTTGTGACTGGGCGGCGGGATGGGCGCCCGGAAGTCGTAGCGCTTTGATAGTACCGCTGAAACTGGGGAACTCGCCCTGGAAGACCCAGTGGAGGAAAGCGAAGCGTCGGCCAGCAGAATCGATCGAGGGCAACATGTTGAACACATCGAGGTTCTCAAGCATGTCAACGTAAGTCGATCGAATAGCCGCGGGGACCGCTACGGATGGTGAATCTGCTGGTCGAGGAACCGGATGCGGTAATGTCCGCACGTCCGGATCTGTGGGAGCCCTGGGTGGTAACACCCAGGGCCACCCGGCCCGCTGTTAGATCGAGCGCTGCCGACGAGCTACCTAACGTGGGCGTTCACTGAGTCTCGGGAGTCGATTGTCCATGGTGAAATCACTCGGCTACCGCGACTTCGGTTCGTCGCTTGGTTCGCCATATGCCCCATTCCTATGAAATGTTTTTCTATAGAGCAGGGCCAGTAGGGAAACGAACAGACCAGCCATGGCTCCACCAGCGAGGGCAAGACCACCAAAAAATACGACAACCTCGAAGAGAATGCTCGTCGTCACACGTAGACGCCACGCTAATCCAGCTACAAGAGGCGGGTCCCAATTCCATTTCGAATTAAACTCGTAGATCGCGAACAGACTACCGTATGTAACAGCGGTGAGAAACCCACTCGTAGCACCGTAGAAAATTGTGCGTACGGGCGATCGATGCTTTATAAAGGCCGCGTGTGAGGAAACGCAGACTGCAAATGTCAGAGCAGGCGCGAGCGCCGTAAGTGTCGACTCAAATGGATACAAACAAAACACGACCGCAATAGCAAACATTAAGACGAGCAACGTTTTTGTCGTATATTGCACGGCGTAGCCCATTCGCGGCCCCGTCGGTCCATGCCTCTCGGGGCTTGCGTAGTAAAGGCATCCGCAAGCGATCATGCATCCGACAAACAGTAGTACAAGCGGCCACTTCATTTCACCACAACCTCCGTTTCCCTTTTGGCGAGTCTAAGCAAGAGAAAGACTGGTCCTCGCCCGCTGAGACTTACCGCTGGAAGCAGTGAAACAGTATCGAACACGCTGAGCAGGTAGATAGTCTCTTTCCCTGCGTACAGCGCACAAATCTTCGGGACTACAGAAGTTCAGCAACACCTATAAGCTTGCTCCAATCAACTTGCATTAGCTCGTTTACTATGACATACAGCGTAGGGACAGCAAGCGGTGGCCAAGGCAACCACCTCCAGAAACCGCCCAACTGATTGCCTGAGCGAATGGCCATCAAGCAAGTCAATAACCATGGTGGGAGGGACATGAAGACCAGCCATGCTCGGGCCGCATCTGCCCCGACCCCTTCGCCAGGACGTTGTGACAACCACCATAGCACGCCACAAGCAATATAGGCTGAGAGAACACTGAGTATTCGTAAGAAATGCTCTACGGATGATTTCAGGAGGTACACAATGAGACCCGTGGCCTGTAGTTTATATATCCCACCTATCAGCGCTGAGGTTCACTCGGCGAATTGCCTTCGACCAGAATCGAGCTGTCCATGACCGAGCCATGTCTGTCACTCAGGCAAGGTCACCCAAACATCCTTAATCTGTTCGAAGTGAACGCGAACATAGAACTTCACCTCGGGCACATCGGGGTGAGCATAGGTTCTATACTCGGTCCCCGTTGGCACGGTGAAACAGTACTCTCGCGTGTCGATTTCATCCCCGTCTTCATTGACAATCCTCGCTCCTTGAGGAAAATCCCGCGTTTCCAAACGGTGGATCACTTCGACATCTTCGGGTTCCCCAAGCCAAGATTCCAATTCGGCAATGTTCTCATATGTCTTGGCTTTTTCCCAATCGTCGAATACCATTCCGATCGGCTTCGGTGATGAACAACCCGACAAAATAAGACCGGCAATGAAGATAGAAACGGAAGTCGACTTTGCCTTCGGCACATCTACATTTTGTTGGGGCATTTCAGTCAACACGTTCTTTCCGGAGATGGGAGTTCGTCGTAATTTGCTCCTTTGGAGAGAGTGGAGCCATCAGCAATCTGTGGAATGCGACGCTATGTCGACCGTCGGCGCACCACAAGTGAAACCAGTGCTCCAAAACAGGACGCGTAAACGCCAATAGCATAGGCTGCCCTAACATCGACCGGTTGGCCACTTGGCGAAGTCGCGTAGTAACACCACCCGCAGTATAGCGCAGAAATAATGAACATCACTACCATGAACCACCTCATCAGTTAGTCCTCAGGCGAATTTGCTTTTTGAGAAGTATCGCGCTCTATTGCGCTAATCTCAGCTCTCGCCGAAGCAATCTGGTTCAATGCGCGAGCAGCTGCTTCTACGACACTAACGTCATTGCTCTTCATCGCGTTTCTAAGTGCCGGCACTGCTGACTGCGCTTCCGAACCGATGCGGCCAAGTGCTTGGGCAGCGAGACGTTTCTTGATACTGCTGTCGATATCGTTAATGCCATTGGCATCGTGCGAGGTCCTTTCGACTTCAAGGAGTCTGACAAGAGCCGGCACGGCCGCGGCACCGATTTGGCTGAGGGCACGGGCGGCGTTCTGGCTCGGGGAAGCTCCCCTACCGCGATTGAATATCGCAACGAGTTCCGGAACGGCCTCGGTTTCTGCTGAGCCCAACTCGCCGAACGACGAAGCTGCTGCGTGGCCAAGGTCAGAGGGAGCTTCTATCCACTCAAGCAGTACTGGTACGGCAAGTGCTTTCTCCTTGGCATCAATCTTGCCGAGGGATCTCGAAGCGTTGACTTGCACGAATGGGTCGCGATCGTTCAGCGTGTCGAGCAGAATCGGCTCGGCCGCTGCACCCGTTCCGCCAAGGGCATCCGCGGCGAAACGCTTTACTTCGGTGGTTCCATGCTGTATGGCCTCACCAAGCGTGCGTACCACTTCTTCGTCGCTCACACCAATTCGCCCCAGAGCGATGGCGGCCGAATAACGCACCGATTTTTCGTCGTCTTGAAGCAAACCGGTCAAAGCCGGTTCTGCAGGGGCTGCATCTATCCCTATCCTGCCAAGCGCACCAGCGGCAGCCACGCGTATCGAATCGTTTTGCTCGTTAAGCACTGCCACCAAGGCAGGCACCGCAGTCTTTGCGTTGGCGCCTATCCGGCCCAACAGGATGATCACGCGCCGCCTAAAGTAATGATCTTCGTCATTTATCGCGTCGACCAGGATCGGCACGGATTCCGAGCCAAACTTCGAAAGCACATCACCTGCATCGAATCCTACCCTGGGGCGTTCCTCCCTGAACAACTTCATCAGCTCGGGAATCGCCTCTGGACCGATTTCATGCAGAGATTGGGCGGCACTGCTCTGTACCCGCCGATCCTCGTCTTTCAATGCCTCAATCAGTGCCGGTATTGCAGATTTCGCTGTGGGGCCCAGTGCGCCCAGGGCTGTTGCAGCAGCAGCTCTGTAGTCTCGTTTTTCGTCATCTAGTCGTGAAACTAGCGGGGGTACCGCTTCTGGTCCGATCTTTACCAGGGCACTCGTGGCGGCGTCTCGAATGTCACGGTCGGTGTGTTGTAGAAAGTCGATAAGCGCCAACGCCGTTGATGCTGCCACAACGTCATTCGTTGCCAGAGCAGCCGCGGCACGTTCCTTCACCACCACATCTTCGTCCTGTAGAGCTTCGATGAAGGCTGGAACAGCGGCGTCCGGGCTGATGTTCCTAAGTGCTTCGATCGCAATTCTACGTAGGTACGGATCTTGGTCCCGCAGCGATTCGCTCAGTGTAGACACTGCTGCGTTCGCGTCAGAGCCAATCGCGCCAAGGGAATTAGCCGCAGCACGTCGCACCTGCTTACTATCGTCATTCAGCAATCCAATCAGGTCTGTCACCGCTGCACTTGCTTGGGAGCCTAGCTGGCCCAACGCTTGGGCTGCGAACCTGCGCACATGCTCATCCTCGTCATGGAGCGATTCAATGAGCGCCGGAGCTGACACACTAGCCGCCATGCTGAGCTGTGCGAAAGCATACACCGCATCTTGCCGCACTAGGGGATCGTCGTGGTGAAGCGACTCGACGAACTGAGGCGCGGCGACCTCTGGGCCAATATTCACAAGTGCCCGGGCAGCAAATCTTCTCACGTAACGATCGTCGTCTTGGATCGCCGAGCCGAGCGCCGTTGCAGACTCATTGGCCCCACGACCAAGTTCACCGAGCGCCTTGGCGGCTTCTCGTCTGGCAATGACATCATCGTCATCAAGTGCCTCGATATAGTACTCGACAGTCTCGTCTTGGATGAGAGGCGTTTGCGAACTTCTCGCCCCCGCCAAATCCCACAGCACTACGTCACCATGGACACCTTGTTTGGAGCCGGCATTGCGCCATTTGTCTATTCCCCCATAGACCACCAACTTCGTTCCGTCAGGAGAAAAGATTAGGTCGTACGGTACGCTTGGAAATCCGCGCAGGGTCCGCAAATGTTCGCCAGTAGGAACGTCGTAAACATGCACGTCCCATAATACAGGCCTGTCTTTTAGGCCGACGCTCATCATCGCACCAACCATGCCCATCGCGAAAGAATCCTCTGCCAATTCGAGCACCTCGACATCTAAGTTTGGGTGAGAGACAACGCAGGCAATTTCTCGACCATCCGGGCTGAAAGTTACGTGGGCCGGTCGCTCGCTGATCTGTATCTCTTGCTGATATAGCTGATCGGTACATTCAAGAACGAGGGTTGGCTGAGACCCACTGGCACTTCCGCGTAGTGAAGCGACGTATCGCCCATCGGTACTGAGTGCCACAATGTCACGACGCCCATCAGCAACGCCTTGGAGTTTCGACCCTTCAAGCTGCCGTCCAGTACGCGCGTCGTAGACCTGGCGGAGTTCGAGGTCGTATAACCGGCGTCCATCATCACTGACAACTAACACGTCGCCCGACGCAAGCTTACCAGGGATGGTGAACAACGGCTCGCCATTGCCAGTGTTCCAGGCGCCAATTCTCTGTCCTTCGTGGCCGATTAGGCCATAAACAACGGAATCGTCTGGCGCAAACACGATCTGGTTGAACTCTGCGAGGAACTCAGTTTTCACGTCTTGGGTCTGTATATCGAAGATCAAGGCCTCCCCAAGCTCGCCGGCTATATAGTTTGGGTGAGAGCAAGCTAACAATCGGCCATCAGTGCTGAAGCGACATACAGAACCGGTCGTGTTCTTCTCCTTTTTCCAAACAGAGAACTCTTGCTTTGGGTGCAAGCCGGGTAACTCCCAGGTCTGGACCACGCCTTCCTGCTGTAGTGTGACGAGCTGCTTACCATTGTCGCCAACTGCAGCCGCAATAATCGGGTGATCAACACGGGTGGAACCCTGGAATGGGGTGAGATAAGTCGACTCCCACAACTCCGTCCAATCCTGGTGTCGATGTGACTCGGGTATTTCAAGCAGCGAACGTCGCACCTCCAACACTTCCACGAAACCATCTGCTGCTTTGAACTCATTGGCAGCTATTTCGAGACGTTGGCGACTAGCTTCTTTCCGTGCCTCTCGCCAGCGCCAGGTAAGAACTCCAGTCGTCACTACTACTAGTAGGAGAGCAACCAAGATAGCCGGACCGCGGCGAATCCACGCAGTTGCCTGACGGTTGCGCTGGGTAGTCTCTGGGTCATTGGCTTGTGTGGATTCTCGAGCCATGATTGAGCACCTTTTACGGTTAGAGAGAAACCTTGATTGAGGTATCAGTTCGACTTACCTCTTTCGCGAGATAACTCGCGCTGCCAATATGCCTAAGCCTGCACCGACGACAGAGGTCACAATTGGAACACCCCCAAAGTTGCAAATGTAATAAGTCAAATACGTTTCGATGGCGTTCATGCTTCCAGCAGCGCCGTACCCTGTTTCTGAGTGGGTCGGGCCCAGGTTCCACGAAAACAGGTTTGGGGGTTGGCTGCAACTTCTCGCACCCAACGTTCACACAGAATTCGCGGGCCAGTGTTACGAGTAGACAGAACGTCCACGTGGTTGTCTTGTGCATCGCGATGCGGTCCTACGTTGAAACACTCGTCGTCGCGTGGAGTCTGGAGTTCCTCTACATCACGGTGCCGGATCGCTTGACTTCTCCACCGAACCTACATAGGCACGGTTTCGAATACGACTTCGCCACTCATCAGGCGAGCGCGTCGAACCATCGGTCATGGTCCACATTCTAAGGCTGTTCAGGCTGTCAACAGTGATCAGCCTTGAGCCATCTACCGTAAACCTTGTCAACTGGACAGACCCTGCGTGGTCTATTGGTGGTCCAATCGGCTGCCCAGTGTTTACATCCCATAAATGAAGTACACGATCGCACACGACAGCCAGCATACTGCCTTGGTGATTGAATTCCATCCCGGTAATTGGACCCACGTGCGATAGGTCGGTGCCAAATTCGACGCCGGTGTCCGTATCCCAAAAACGGACGAGTCGATCATCAGATGCGGTAGCAAGCAATTCTCCAGAGGGTGCGAATGCAATATGCCGCACCGTGTTGGCGTGAGAGAACTCGAAGAGAGCTGTCCCTTGTCCGATGTGTGAGGCACCTACAGGATGGATGCTGACCTTGCTCCCGGCTGCGATGGCAATCAGTTCGCCACTGGAGACAAGAGCAACATCTCGAATGGGACCGTCTGCTTGCGGGCCGATGAATGCGGTTTCTCCGTCATCGACTCTCCATACCTTCACCGAATGGAGATCGCCGCAGAACAAGTGCTGGCTAAGCGAATCGAAGCCCACCAACGGATAGCTCAAGTCAAAGTGCAATGCCCGCGGATTGCTCGCATCCGCAAATTGCATAGGAGTTTGATTACTGAAGGTCCCTGTACGAAGGTCATAAAGCCATATGAGTCCCTTTCGCCCTGCGATTGGCTTGGCAACAATCATCAACGTGTTCGAGTCCGGGCTGAAACGTGCGAACGCAACGGTTCTAAGGGATGATAGGGTGCCTTGGGTGGTTGAAGGTCGTTGGGCAACATGCGGCAACATAATTCGTTGCGAATCTCCAGTGGAGAGGTTCCTTAGATTAATGGCAAGGTTGCGACCGTCTACGCCTTTGGTGCCCAGGGGAGCCCAGGTTGCTGCATGAGTTAGATCAGCAGATACCGTGACTCTCGAGTTGGGAGCCCCAAGCTCTTGAACTTCACCTATTTGGTCGTTGCTGACCGTATCCCAGGCTGCGAGTCCGCCAGCCAATGCAGTGGTGCCATGCCACGCTGCATTGATTCGAGTTCCTTCGTCATTCGCTATGATGCTGGCAACGGGTCCGGGCGATTGCCACTCAAGGTCTACCGGCCATTGTTGTCCTAGCCTCCAAAGTTGAAGCGCACCGTCACTATCTCCGATCAGAATCTGTGTTCCAGAATTGGTGAAGCTTGCCGAAGTAATCGGCTTCCTCTGCGGCAATGTGCCGAGTGCACGACCGCTGACTGGATCGTTTAGCTGGACTTGTCCTTCGCTATCCGAACTTAGTAGCATACCCCGGAGTGGTCCGAAGACTGCCTGGTTGACGGGCGCATTGTGAACGAATCGCACACCAGTTGGCAGCCGCTCATCAAAGTCCCAAAGCACCACGCTGCCATCAGAGCCGCCCACTGCGAGAAGTGAACCTTCCGAATCGAAGGCAAGAGCCAGTGCTCTCCCCGGGTGCTCAATCCGGTTGCCGTCCGGCAAGCCGGTCCGCGTGCTGTAGCAATGAACCTCACCGCGCCGAGTGAATCCTTCGCCTCCGCCAATCCCCAGTGTCACAGTGGAATTGCTCGGGTGGAAGGCGGCACACGAGATCCATCCTCGCGTTGTCATCGACTCGCCGATCGGGTCCAGACTATCGGCGGAAAAGAGTCGGGCAATACGATTTTGTCGGCTCGCAGCCAGCAAAACTTTCCCGTCGGCACTCAATTCAAGAAGGTCAATTGTGTGAGATGTTTGGCGATCGACAATCAGCTGGAGCTTGATGGGATTTCCGATAAGGGAACGATTGGCAATATCGTACTGTAGGACCGTGCCAGCCCTTGTCGCCAAATAGAGCGTTTCCGCACCTGGCGAGAGTGTAGCGGCTGTAACCGCAAATATCGGGCCGATTTTGGCGCCGCCCATGAGTTTGCCAACCTTGGCGATTCGCTGCAGAATCTCTGTATTGCGATCGTCTTTGACCAAGGTGCTTACAGCTATGGGCTCTCCAACCGCTCGGTCGCTGCCTAAATCCCAAAATCGCACTTCTTCGACACCAGTATTGTCGGTTCCCAGCAGAATCGAGACACGATTGTCGTTCTGTGTACGCGCGATACTTAAGATCGGTCGCCCGAAAGTGTGCTCGTTCTCAAGGCTATGGGATGCTGATTCCCAAAGCGCTAGGTTGGAGCTGACAAGATCGGAAAAGTCGGTATCTGCGTATTCCAAGGCATTTGCCAGGACAAGAAGGCCCTCGGAAACTTTGCCCTCGCGTAGCATCTTCGTGGCTTTTTCTAATGTCAGGCGCGAATTCAGGGTGCGAAGCGTCTCGTTGGCAGTCTGTTCGGCGCGCGCCAGCTTTTCGTTTTCCACGGCCAGTCGCTCCGCCTTGCGTCTCCTAGCTTCGGCTATTTGGGTTAGCTGCACTTGCTTGGCTTTGGCATCTGCTTCCGCCTCTGCACGCCTACCGGCTTCGATCGCGTAATAGGTCGAGACTGCACTACCCGCGGCCAGCGACACAGCTATTGCTGTAAGCAGCGTTGCCGAAAGCTTGTTTCGTTTGCACCAACGCAATCCCCTTTCGAATGGGCCAACCGGCCTTGCCAGCACGCTAAGACCCTGTAGGAACCGGTGTAGATCGTCGGCCAGCAACTTGGCTGTCCCGTATCGCCGGTGAGGTTCCTTGTTCAAGCATTTCAGGCAAATCGTATCGATGTCCCGAGGCACCGATGGGTTGAGATCACGGGGCGGCACTGGCTCCTTCTTAATCACCTGCATCAAGGTGTCGACAGTGGACTCGGAGACGAACGGCGCCCGGCCAGCAATGCTGCTATACAGAATCGCTCCCAGCGAATAGATGTCGGAGGCAGGGCCAATTATCGCCGACTTGCCACAAGCTTGCTCGGGCGACATGTAGCTAGGAGTCCCGAGGACTTGCCCCGACTTAGTCAACTCGTGCAGATCGTCCGCGTCGTCGACCTCGACCAGTTTTGCCAAACCGAAGTCTGTGATATGCGGCTCGCCATTACCATCAATGAGAATGTTGGCTGGTTTGAGATCGCGATGAAGCGTTCCGTTTTGGTGGGCGTACTCGACCGCTTCGGCCACCTTAGCAACGATTTCGGCGGCATGCCGCGGAGCGAGCGTCTCTTCACGGACCAAATCGGCTAGACTGCGACCTTCCACCAAGTCCATCGTGAAGTAATGGTGACCCTCGTGCTCGCCGACTTCGTGAATCGGCACGATGTTGGGATGTTTCAAACGTCCCGCGGCACGGGCCTCGCGTCGGAACCGCTTGACATCGGCATCGCAGGCGAGCCGCCCGGCGAGTATCACCTTCAGCGCGACGATACGCTTGAGCGTCCGCTGTCTGGCCCTGAAGATCACCCCCATCCCACCTCGAGCGATCTCCTCGAGTATTTCATAGTCGCCGATGTATTGGACGGTGTCCCCCGCAGACAAGGTGTCCTTATGGGAACTCGTGTCAATGGTCATGACGTCATCGCTATTCGCCACTGACACCTGCTCCAGCATGAATAGCTTTGTTGCTTGCTCAAGAAGGGCTTGGTCTTCAAGAAACCGATCGATTGCCGCTGCATGCGCCGGATGGTCGGCCATCAACCGCTCGCGATCAACGTTTTCACCCCGCTGCAAGGCTTCCAGACAAGCTACAAGCACCGCCTGAAACGCCGGATCGTCGATCAGTTTGGAATCGAAGCTATCACTCATCGCGCTCGCCTTGCTTGGGTGGCATGATTTGGCGTAGTCGCGTCGTGCCTCGAAAAATAAGGGCTGCCACAGACCCCTTGGTCCGTTGCATGATCCGGCTGACTTCCTCCAAAGGAAGTCCCTTGAGATGGTGTAACTCAATCGCTTCCCGTTGGGCATCAGGAAGCGAGGCGAGTGCGCCTACCAACTGGAGCTCGTCTTCGGCCTGGACGGCCCGATGACTTGGCGAAGGATTTTCACTTTTGAGCCACATCTGTAAGCGAGAGGCCGATTGATCGACTCGATGAGACAGCCGTCTTTCGCGGCGCACATCTCGCGCTTCGGTGCGAAACTTACGAATCTCGTCCAGCAAATTGTTGGAGAATACCCGTCGCAACCAGGGCAGCTTGTCAAGTTCTTCTAATGAGGCCCAATCCGATTCACAAGCTTCAAGCATGGTGGCTTGGACAACGCCCGAAACGTCGACCTTAGCTTGCAGCATCGGGTCCAGCTGGAGCCGCCCCAGCAATGCAAGGTAGTCCCGGTACTGGTTGAGAAGATTCGCCGTGTTGTCGTGCTGATTCGGCACCGTGATCGTTCACAAAGGAAAGAGAAGCCTGCCGCTAGAAGAGGTGAGCGTGTCCGAGACCCAAGTATTACGGACTTTCTTCACAATTACCAGTTTTTGCGTAATCGGTCCTGTAGGCGACACGCTTAGCTCCAGGGAGGCGCTGAACAATGCCCAGGTCAAGTGTGTCGCGTTTCACTTCCCCACCAGGAAGAAGATTCTTTACTTCTGAGTTGTGTATTTTACAGACGATTCCACTATGTCTCGATGCAGCATTCTACGTGGACTAGCAATCTATGCAGGAATAATATGCACTACCTGCGGTGCTTGTACCATATGCATTGGAATGATTCTCGACCGCCCCAGCCAAATTCTTTTTCCAGCTGACCATTGGAGCGTCTCGGATTGCTGCATCTATATTATTGGCCCCCTGGTGTGGGCTGAGGGTGCCATGTTTTTGCGTTGCTGAAACTTGGTGCCTAAGCAAGCAAAGGGAAAAGGAACTACAGTTTGAAAGAAAGGAGCAAGACCGGGCTCGCCAGACTATCAAGGCTGAACTTTGAGACCTTGCTGAGCGAGCTAAGGACATCAAGTCCAGATGACGCACCCCAATTATATGCATGCCTCTCACGCTCACATCGTAGTCTTTCAGAACTTATGAGCGTGATTGCTTGGGATATGAACAGCAACTAAGTACCGCCCATTGGCAGGACACAAAAGCCACAAAACTGCACTGGCGTCGTTCCTTTAATCACTCAATGTGGCTGTCGAGCGAGATCACATGTAGCGTCCGGGACTGCAAGTGTGCCGTTCCAGCATCCGTATTCCGATGGCAGTTCGCGTCGAAGTGATAAAACTCCGTCTCGGTAATGGTCTGAAGCTCTCACACATCGGCGTCGTAGGCAGGCACGAGATCGCACACGATACTTTCAGTTGATTCTTCACCGCAGATCACAAGGAAACAAACCTAATGACCAAGTTGAATTTGGCTTACTTCGTTCCAGCTATTCTCGTCACATCGGCCATAGTCTCTACTGGCACAATTCCCCAGGCGATAGCCGAGCAGAGAATCACGCTCAAAACCGGCGCCATCATTGTGGGTGACGTTGACCTCGAGGGCGACCAATTAAAGATCGATGTGGACGGATCCAAAATGACGCTTTCTATGTCGGAAGTGATTTCGGTGACTCCGGCGACGTTGAGCGATTCCACTCAAGCTTCTCATTTTCTAGAGTTCGCACTTGAGAGAAGTGACACGAATGAGGAACGACGCTTGAGTGTTAAGCTGTTGGCCGAAGCGTATCGACTGCAACCAAAAAATCCACAAATCGCATTCTGGTACGCCGACGCACTCGCCGATGTCACTCTTGGAAAGCAGGCCGAACAGGTACTGAGTGTGGACCGCGAGACAACACTCGCCGCTTACCCGTTGCTTGCAGCTTCGCTTGAAGAAAAGATCAAGAAAGCGATGGCAATTCAACAGCTCCCAGAAGATTTGCGCAATCGACTCGACGCCATTGAGCATCGACAGGCTCAATTGACCGAGGAGTCACGCAACGCTCGGAACACACGGTTCTATGCGCTGTTTCGTGTGATCGACCAGTTCGGCAATCCGGTAGAACGTGAATCGTTCTCCTTGACGTCCACACGCATCAGAGAAGATCTCGAAGCATTCGACGACGGCTACTATCTATTCACCTACGAACAGCATACCGGCCATGGCCGCAGTCAGGAGTGCAAACTCGCCGTCGTCATGCCGGGCTATCGCCAAGAGCAGCATTCGATCCGTGGAGGAGTGTATTCTGTACATGACAACGGCGACATCATTCTTCATCGCTTCTCTGATGAGGAGAAGCGACGTGTCGAGGTTGTCGTTACTGACGCAAACGATCAACCGTTGTCAAACGCGGGGCTGCAGCTTAGCTGGAGTGGCTACCGCTCGAACCAAGTGGTTGATACTACCGCCATTTCAACAGACTCTGATGGCAAAGCTGCGATTCAACTATTTCCTTTCGATAGGTACTCGATTACCGCAAACGCCCCAGGCTACATCAGAGCAAATGGCCGCTTTGCAGTAACAAGTGATGAAGATCAAATGGATCCAATAACGCTCACACTCTATCGCGGCCTGCGCGCTAGCGTCACGCTCGCGATCGCAGATAATGAGAGTGCCAATCGGCCACGCTCGTCAACCATTGATCGGCCACGCTCGTCAACCATTGAGTGGTCCGCTGATAGCCGACCAGGCTATGGTCCTGGGTGGCTGCACTTTAGTCAACATGAGGATGAACTTAGATTGTCCTTGTCGATGAATCCTTCTAGCTATCCCATTGGTAGAAATGACTACCGTCTCTATCGACTACAGGGGCAGAAATCAGGCACGACCTTCGGTGACATCGATCTCACGAATCTTGACAGCCTTCCCCAAGGCGCCCTTGACCTATCGCCCGAGTTCAATGGTGGGCGGCCGCCGGTAGCGGAGGGATTGAAGGAAGGCGACATTTTCTTTGGCAGTCTACAGGCAGTTGACCGCCCCTCAGGTGAGCCTGACCATATCGTCTTCAAGCTTAGAATCGACTCTCTGTCTCGGGTGCCCTTGCAAGATCAATAGACTCTGCAACCAGAGATGAGAGGTTGAGTCCTGCAGGAACACAAAACCGCCAAACCCCAAGGGTAGTTTTACAGCTGAACCTTGAGAAACGAGTAAACAATGAGATTAAAATGATAGCAGAAAAGCAACGCGATTAGCGGCCATTCCCACCGTCAGCCTGTTCGAGTCCCTGCCTTTCCAACTGCAGATAAACTTCTGCGATCACGATCCGCAACGTCGAAGCGCGGCCAATTTTCGTAGCTCGTCGTACACGAACGGCAGTAGTTGGTCCGCCGCTGAGAGATCGGAGCGCTCGATTTGGGATAAGATTCGGGTGACGTGGGCCATGGGCACCAGTATAGCAGACGTAAGGAGAGGCCTGGCATCGACATAATCCCGTCCCCTTTCTTGTTGAGATCACCCCACCGCCTGCAATTCGCGGGCGTCCAAACTGAGTGAGGTTGCATCACCCGACCGCTCGGAGAGATTTCGGTAAGTTGCAGCGGTGTCAAATCTCCGACAAGACCTCCGTACTTAGCTTGGCGAGCTAAGTCGCCGAAGATGGTCCACCGAATGTCGCATGCTTATTTCGTAAGTCGTTTCAGGATATCGAGTTTGACTTCGTTTCGCGGCTTCATCATGTAGTCGTACTTCTTAAAACGCCGTTTTCGCAAGCGAGGTTCGCTCCGCCCCGGCCGATTGCCGACCTGATGAACTGCGATTGCGTCGATGAGTTGCTCGTAAAGCAAGTCTCGATCTGCCAGGTTGTAACCTCGATAGACGGTGATAAATGGTTGAAATGCCTCGAGGATTTGGACTGTTGCTTTGAAGCTGATCTCCCTAGGGAGCATGCCTGCTCGGTGACAAGACTGGGCCATGATGGTACGGATCAGATTGTAGGCGATCACGTGCGTCCAGATTTCTTTCCGAACGAGCTCCGGCGTCTTGCACCTCAGGACATCCATTTGCAGGGTCACTTTCAGTGACGAAAAATCGGTTTCATTATTCCACCTCATGCGATACAGGTCGGCCAACTCCGCAACAGAGACTTCACGCGGATCGAGCATCGTTGTGACGATGATCACTTCACGAGAACGAAAGCCGGGTTGCTTCACCCAGAATCGGCACTCACGAACGGTGAGGAAGTCGGGAAGCGACCGCCAAGTTTCTCGATCGACATCTCGCATGCTTGGCTTACCCCATCGAACGAGGTGATCATCCTTTCCAAGTCGCTTGCCACGCCGAAAGTCGGCCCTCCTCAAAGCTTTGTTCAGTCGAGTGACCGTATCGACACCACGCTGCTCGAGCGAACACAGGTTTCGCCAATTGCACATCAGCGCATCGGTGAGAACGATATCTCCGGGACGAAAAAGATCCCACAGCTGGCGAAACAGAGTGACTTCCCCTTGGCCTTTTCCCGAATACCCAGCGACTGCTAGATCGAGGATCGCACCGCACGAGAGCGAGAAGATCCCTGCCACACGGGCCAACGGAAAGCCAACACCTGGAGTTTGTTTGTTCGACTGCGGGTAAGCCTCCTGGTTGCTCGGCGTATCTGGCATGGAGAGGGTCGTGCCGTCAAACAGGTACACGTTCCGATTCCGCCAAAGCCACTGCGGCTCGGACGCTTGGTGCAGTGCTCGACCGACGCCCCGAGCGATGCGTGCGAAGAACTCTTCGGGTAGTCGCTTTCTCGCCTGGCAATAGGCGCCCGTATGTGAGGAACACGCTCGCTGGCCCCGTGAGACTCGATGAGCGACGAACCGAGCGACGGCGGCTCGACAGGAATGATCGGCGCTCATGGCTTGACCGAGGAAGATCCAGAGCGTGACCAGCGGTGTGTAGAGTCGATCTTTCCAAGCCACACCAGCAGCCGTCAACGCTTGCGACACGATGTCAGTTGACAAGACATCCGTGAAGGGCAAGTCGCCAGTCTGAAGAAACTGACGCTGCAAAAAACGAACTTGCTGGCGGAACCTCGCTGGGTTAGAACAACGCACCGTAAGGCCTCCTTGCAGAAGATGGGTTGGTGGAACAAACCATCCGAGCAAGCGGGGCCTTTTTCGGCGATGTCACTTCGCAAAAACGGACGCAATGCAGTGCTGCGATAGCGTTGCTTAAGCGATGGCAGATAGGAGCTTACGTATTTCTATGTGCCATTCGATGGTCCACCTTCGCTCACTTTGACAACCTACCAAAACGCAGCGGTCGCGCGACCGACGCGATTTTGCATGACAGCTAACAGCTGGCAGTCTAAGCGGCGGCCGCATTATAGAGCAGCTGACTAGAAACCAGGCAACCAGAGCGGAAGTTGTTTGCACGAATACGAGCCGCCGGGGGCTGCCCAGCATTCAGCATCGCATCTCACAAATTCTTGACGATCTGCTCCCGCGAATGTAGCCGACGTCGCGTAGTACTCATCCAAAGGTCTCATTGCCGAAGGGCTGGTTACATCTTCATAACACGTGGACCAGGATTCAATAGCAAGCTACAAGATTTCTAATCATCCGCCATGGTGGCGTAGATCGTTGGAAGGGAAAGTCCAACCGTACGAGCTATGGCCGAAATCGACAGGGAGGGGTTGAAGGAATCAGAGCGGCGAACGAATGACACCGTTCACTAGTACAGAACCTTTCGTCGTGATTTCCACTTCGTCGCCTTCGGAGACTCCCCCGTATGATCTGCCGTTTACATTGAGTTCCCCATCCCTGATGAAAAACTCTTGGCCAATCTGAAACACTCGATGTCCCTCTGGTGACTTCTGACTTCTCGACGTTACTCCTTCGGCAGCCACCGTAATTCCATCGATATCCAGCCTGTGAGTAGCAGTAGTTGTCCCCTCCTCCTTGTCAGCACCTGTTGGTGTTTGTTGGGGGGTGTATCTACATCCGCAAACCAAGAGTGTAAGCATCAGCATGACGATTGTTGAATGCATTGCCGCGTCCTCCACCTATTCACTAGACTGGGTGTAACGAAAAACTATAGGGTCCTGCATGGCGTAGCCCATTCGCGGTCCCGTCAGTTTATCCCCCTCGGGCCTAGCGTAGCAAAGGCCCCCGCAGGCGATAATGTATCTATCAAACAGCATCAGAAGCGGCCACTTTATTTAACGACAATGTCCTTTTCCCTCGTGGCTAATCCAAGCATGAGAAATTCTGGTCCTCGCCCTCTGAAACTTGCCGCTGGGAGCGGTAAAACAGTATCGAACTCGGTGAGCAGGTAGATAGGCTCGTTCCCTGCGTACAACGCACGGATGGTCGGGACTACGGCAGTTCATCAAACACCTATAAGCCTGCTCCAATCAACCTGCATCAGCCCGTTTACTGTAAAATACAGCGTAGGAACAGCCAGCGGCAGCCAGGCCACCCATTTCCAGCGGCCTTCGAGAAGCATTCCCGAGCGAATAGCAATTAGACACATCAAGAGCCATGGCGGCAGGGCAACAATGATAAACCAGGCTTGACCCTGTTTGGCCGCGACGTTGGGAGTGGGAAGATGGGCCAACCACAACAGGACCCCGCTAGCAGCGTAGGCAACAACGATGCTTACACCTCGCAAGAAGCGATCTACGGGGCTGGTCAGCAATGTCAGAAGATGTTTCATGTTGCTCATATTGCGTTCGATTCTGTGTCGCCTCATCCATCTGCGACCAGGCAATCAGGCCGATGGCGGAGTGGCCCGGCTTGTTCTAGGCGTGGGCGGCGCTGGTGAGCGTGTTTAGAACGGCAACGGCGGCTGTGCGTGTCATGACCGCCAGTTTAGCGGCGACGCCAGGCGGGTGCGAGTAGGCAGACTAGCTGCTCCGGGCCGCCCACTGGGCTATGGCAATCGGACTCCACCTCAACGATAATCACAGAGATCTCGTCTGCACGTCTTCTTAACGCAACCCAGAACCCACAGGCGGCAAGAACCATGAAAGCCCTAGCCTTCAAGGAAACCGAGCATGCGAATACCGAAGCCACGCATTAGCTTAAAGGCCATTATGGTCGCCGTGGCGCTATTCTCGTGTTTGCTTGGATGGAAAATCCACACCGTACACGAACGCCAACATTTGGTGGAGCAGATATTAGACGGCAGCGTTCCGGGGTGGATATCATTCTACAACAGTAGCGATCGCTGGGTTACCGCGGACTCGGCGCCACAAGGCACCTCCATTCCTTGGCCACCAGGTAGTTCCCTGGACTTGCCGAAGTACGAAACCGTGCAGAACGTTCGCCAGACGGTAACCACCCAAAGCTGGTGGCAAGAACTATGGGGCGACCCAGCAGTTAGCACAATCTGGACTGATGTCAGGGCGGATGCTGAGCGTTACAAGAGAGCCTTCCCAGAAGCCATAGTAAAACTACGAGTTTCCGGAGACGAGGCTTCACAGCCATAGCGTGGCGTTGCTGGCCTCCGCTAACTACAACGGTGTAGCCACCGACCGCAGTTTGCGGCCAGACCAGGGTGCGTCGGTTGCATCAACTTCAGCGGATTGGCTCGGGGACGAAGTCGCATCGGTGTTTTCGACCTCGGCAGGAAGCGAGGCTCTAATCCCGTTTGTCAGGGATGCATTTCGGGGTACGTAAATGCCCCAATTGTGGGAGTGTAGGTAATCAGGGAATTGGGCCACGGAAATGGGACATTTGACACCCGAGGTGGTTAGAGCCATGGGGGGCCGGAACCGGAATCGACCCACCACTCTTCTGCAGGGCGTTAGGAGTGAGTCCTCGCGGACGACCTTAGGGTGCAGTCGTCGAAGGGCACGTAGTCGGGCGCCTCTCTGCTGAAGAAACGGTCCAGGAGCTCAGCGAGTTGGTCGTGAGCAGCTGTACGGCCCTTATGGAATAGTGACGGCAGATGCTTCATAGAGTCGAGAGTCCAGCTTTCGTCAGGCAAATCGAAGTTGACGCGGGTGTAGCGGTTATCGAGTAGGTACTGGAGCTGAAAGCTGACCCCTTGCGACTGTGAAATAGAGGCAACATCAAACACCCGAGGGCCCCACCAGCCAATGCCCGCGTGGTCGCCGGGCGGGTCTAGCGAGTAACGCGGCTCCCCGGTTCCGATCGACAGGATCTCGATCTGCGACGAGTCAAAGCTAGGATCACACTCCCGTTGCGCGCACTCGCGGATCTTCATCGCTTCGGTGTAAGCTACTAGACTCGGGTTATTGGCCCACAGCCCGCCGTCTACGACGGCGCCGTGGCCATTCAACATCGCGTGCGGAAAATATGTTGGGGCTGCGGTTGTGGCCAGCAGCACATCTGATACCCGATAGTGGCGGTCGCGGGTGAGGTTCGGCAGGTGGGGTGTCTTGAAGACAACGGTCCGACCTACTGTTACATCGACAGCCGGAATGACGAGGCGACATTTTGTGATGTCTCCGAGGAGTAGGTCCCCGAAAACTCGGCTTACGGCATCGACCAGCGGATGGCTCGGGTATTTGGTTTGGAAGACGTCGTCCAGCGAGACGCCGACTGCTTTCTCTACTACGAAGCGCCCGGCTGGCATGGCCAAGCGGCGTGCGCGCTTCTCCGGTTTGAAGGGGGGGCGCGGCGCAAAAACCGCAGGTCCGTCCTGCTGGTAGAAGTCAACAATCTTGGAAGCCGAAAGGCCGCTGGCCACCGCGGTGGCTATCAGCCCGCCGGTCGAAGTGCCTGCGACCAGGTCGAAGTAGTCTCCGATCGGTCGGTCAAGCCGGCTTTCAATTTCGGCGAGAACGGCAGCGGTGAATGCGCCCCGAATACCGCCGCCGTCTAGGCTAAGTATCTTGAACATGGTTACTCCTTATTTGTGTCGTTGGGGTCTTCAGTCACTACGGCGCCTTCGGGCACTTCGGGGTGTTCCCCGCCGCCAAACCACTGGCCGGTTGCATGCCAAAGCTCGTAGTAAAAGAGCCACGCGGCAAGCCAGGGGATAATAGTCGTCGCAATCAGGTCCTTGTGGGACCAATCGACGCCAGGGCGGAACAGGCACGGTTCGTTGGGACCGTAAGTGTGGGGGACATCATCCTGGTCGTCGCGACACCGCAGTTCGGGTTCGGTGATGGTGATTTTGGGCGGCTTGCCGACCCGATAGGAGAGTTGGAAGACGTAGGTCCTGCAGTGCGGGGCGGGTTGCATGGAACCTCTCCCCGCCAACTCGCCGCGGCGAATGGTGTATTTGAAGTCACTGCAAATCAGCCGGATGTGCGCCGCCTGCTCTGGCAGCCCGTAAACACGGGTGTGAAACTTATCTTCCGTAAAACTCATTGCGCGGCACGGTATGGGTCGGGGCGGCGGACGGCGTAAGGATCACCGGCCCTGCCGAATAACCCAGGTTGCTGCTGCGGCGCCGGGCTTCCATGTTCTTGGCGTAATTCTCGACGGCGGTCCTGGCGCGCTCCCCGAAGAGCGCTTCAAGCGCTTCGGTGATTCGGTCCCAGCCCCGCATCGCGAACAACTCCCGCATTTCCTCGGAGAACTGACGAATGAAACGGGTGAACCGCGTGTAGGAATGTGCGTTCCAGTGGCGTCCCAGGTTTTCCCTGGGGTCGACCGGATTTGGAATCGCTAGGATGGCGGCCGACTGCTGGATTTCGGCATCGATGCCGTCGAGTGCTCCAAGCAGCGCGTCCGTACACAGCGCCTGACCACCGTAATGTTTGGCGGTCAGCGTTGTGAGCGCGATGGACTTGGGCGCGGCGGCGTTGCCATCGAAATACAGGTCGCGACGCCGTTTCATGAGTTGTACAGTCCGCTGCAACGGCAAAATTTGCGCAGCGCGCTTAGCAGGCCGTAATGGTTCGACATCGGCACGAGCCCGGTAGTGCTCGACGAGCGGCTGAGTTACGGGCGTCCTGCCGAAGAACCAGTCGGCGTACCCGAACGGGTCGGTTGGGAGCCATGTCTTGAGGCTGCGGTCGGGAATGAGAAGCTTCGTTGCCGATCCTAGCTGCAGGATCGCGGGCACGATATCAAGGTGAAACTGGCCCGCGTAATCGAGCTCAATACAGCGCGCTTTGCGGTTCATCAACCGTCGGTACGTCGCGTGTTCGGCCAAACGATCAGCTACCAAATCGTAAACGGCCATGGGGTCAGGGTGGCGCCGTTGGTCAGTTTCCAAAATGCAGAGCAGGTCAACGTCGAACTCTTCGCGTTGCCACGGCCGGACCACAGTTTCGATCAGCGCCGAACCCTGGTACTTGATATCAGGTCGTAGCGAATAGAGCTGAGATTCCTGTGCCGAAAGCCAATTTGCTGCGGCCTGGTATTTCTGCTGGGCGTCTTGCCAAAGCGAGGGCGTCGGCTGGAGCAATTCGCAGAGCAGCTCCAGCACTTTATCAAGCTCGGCATTTGCCGAAGCTTGGATTTCAGTGAGCATCTGGTTACCTCTTCGTTGTTCTTGTATATCCATCGCGCGGGGCGGACCAATTCCACCCTGCCTATACTTCCATGCCGACGAGCGAGGATATTTCTCCACCTGAAATGGCAAATTCTCAAAAAAGTCCGGCATGAGTAAGATAGAGCCACGAGGGCGCCCGATGTGGGTAGGAAGGCAACGCCTCTGGAGGCCTCCAAATTGGTTGAAATCCCCGACTATTCGGATGATGACTGGGAGCTGCTGGTCAAACGACTGACGCTCTACGCTGACTCAAAACTGCGCAAGGTGTACTGGCGCGGAGCAGCTCACGCCCCTGGTGGATCTGGGCCGGGTGGTATGGGGCCTGATGAGTTCGCAGCGGAGGCGATCGAAAGTTTCCTGGACGGCAGTCGGAAATGGAACAAGGAAACAGAGCCGGAGTTTTTGCGGTTCTTGTTTAACGTGGTGGACAGCAAGATCAGCCATTTGGTGGAGAGTGCTGAGAACAGCAGGACTCGCAGAATCGACACCTGCGACCGCGATTCTGAGCCCGCTTTCCAAGTGAAGTCTGGAGCAAAGCGGCCCGATGTGGTTGTGGCCGATCAAGAGCAAAGTGACCTCTTGCACAACGCGGTGATCAGTGAATTAGACGGAGACACTACGGCCGTGTCTGTCTTCGAATGTTTCGAGGCGGACATTACCAAACCCAGCGAGATCGCCGAGATGATGGGAATTGGGATTGATGAGGTCAACAACGCCAAGAAACGCCTGGCTCGGTCGGCGGACAAGGCGTTTAGGAAACTCGGGAGGTCAAGGCGATGAGCAATCTTGGACGTTTTGGAGACGACGTATGGGATCGCTTCTTCGATGAGGTCACACCATCCGTGGAGATCATGACTCCTACGGAGGTCGACTCAGAGTTGAAGAAACGCGGCATCGACGTCACGAACGCGGTGGCACGAGTGCATCGGGCAGTGGCTTCAGCTAAGGCCCGAGCGCAGTTGGAGCAAGCAAGGAACGCCCGCCCCGGTATTGTCAAGAAACTCAGTGGGTTGGTGGCGCCGCCAGTTGGGAGCCTGCGCCAGACAGTCAACGATCTGATCGCCGGTAGATTGCATGGTTCGCTGCAAGGGGCCTACTTTCGGAAACTTGAGCAAGCTGCCGACGAGAATGATCTGCGCGCGCTCATGGAGGACATCGAACGGCTGGAAGCATTGACGGAGGACAACGATGCCGACAGCCAAACCTAGTTCGGTGCTTTCTGCGGCAGCGGCCAAGAAGCTGTGGAACCTTTACGGATTCGAGTCGAGTAAGGACCTCGTACTCGAAGACCTTGCGATGGCGCTTGGGGTCGTGGTTCTTGAAGGCCATCTCAAAGCCGCAGACGCATGGTTAATCAGGAAAGGTGAAAAAGGGATCATTCGCGTAAGTGACGCGATCCCAGAGTTGGGTCGGCGCAGGTTTGCCGTTGCGCATGAATTGGGTCATTGGTCGCTGCACAAGACGTTATCTCAGCTGTTGTCGTGCACGTCGGCGGACATGCTCGCACGCTATAAGGCGAGTGCACCAGAAATTGAAGCGAATATGTTTGCCGCCGAGCTTCTGATGCCCACGCATCTGTTTCAGCCGGCACTCGGAGCATCGCAGCCCACGGCACGTTTCGTGAATGAGCTTGCTGAGCGATTCGGCACGACGCGCACGTCAACGGCATTTCGCATAGCCGACCTGACCAAAGACTATTTCGCGTTGGTCATGTCCAAAGACGGTAAAGTCGCGTGGTGGCAGGCAAGTGATGCACTTGCTGAGTATGTCTGGATTGAGAACGGCGGCAGCGTACCGCGCTACAGCGTGGCAGCCAAATTCTTTGCGGGCGAGTCCCTGCCAGATGCCCCGCAGAAGATTGACGTCGGAGACTGGTTCTCGGAAAACCGCGGCCTGGACGCGGAGTGCTTCTACGAAGATGTCATACCAATGCCGAGGTACGGCAAAGCTTTGAGCCTCTTGTGGCTTGAATAACGGCTAGACGCCGATAGGCTCTCAGCAGTGCAGTGAAACATCCAAGGTGGTGTGGGCCAACGATCCTAGGTCAACACGTGTGTGTAGTGGGGGACTTCATGGGCCCACGCATTCGCGGCTCTTCTGATAAGCAGTCGTCCATTCGCCACTCTTAACGGAGTGTATTTCTCAGGCGGCAGTGTCGTGTGCTGTGGCGAAGTGAAAGGTGTTTAAGTCGTCTGAGCTGCTGGTGTGTGATTGTTGTGTCTCCGGTTGTTCCGTTTTTGCGTGGACGGCGATCATGAGCGACCCGCGGACTAGGACGACTACCAGAAGTATCGTTGTGACGACGCCGACTAACGGGCCGAGCCGCTTCACAAACCAAGCATGAAGTCCGTCCACGAAGATGCAAAATGTGCGACCTGCTAGCTGGCACATGAACCAGGCGGCGATGATGCGGGCTCCGACGGCCTCGCCGGCAAACAAAGTAACGATTTCGTGCCAGCTGAAAACCAGTACCGCACCCATGGCTAGTCCGTAAAACCACGCTCCATCGAAATCGTCGTCAATCGGTTTGGTCGCCATGCGGCTCTCCTTTAGGACAATTGACCGGAAGCCGGTCGTTGGTCGCGAGACTGACGCCGTGCTCTGTTTCTCTGAAGCGAGAGGTTGCTATTGCCTCCTTGAATCTCAGCGCCAGACCCATTCGAGACTTGCCGGCCTTGACGATCCGCTGCTCGACGCGAGTGCGGAGGTCAGCTAGCGACATCGCGGGCTGAGAGCGAAGCAGGGTTTCGATAACCAAAACCACGTCCGCCTTCGAAGCGCAGGGTTTGCTTGTCTTGCCGGCGGGCTTTGCGGAGGGCTTTCCGGTGAGCGCCTTCACGGCTGAACGTACTTGTTTCAATTGCTGTTCGACTCTACGGAGTTCAGCCGCAAGCGACTCACTCTGTTCGCTAAGCCGTGCATGTTCTTCTTGAAGTTCATTGGAGATAGCGGTTAGGGATTCGTTCATGATTGGGCTCCGGCGGATTTTTGGCGAACGTCGCGAGCTCATGCTGGCGGGCATGTTATCTATTGCTTAGGCCCGATTCTGGCGACGCCGTTGCGCCACGTGGTGGAATAATGTGACTATCGGACGTGATGCGACTGCTGAAACCTCCTTAGGGCGTCCAAAACTGCCTCGGCATTCTCGGCTTTGGAATCGCCTTCACTTCCTGCGGTGCCAACAAACCTAGATTCGTACGCGTCTAACGCCGCCTCTATGCGGCGACGGTCCCATGGTCGTGGTTTCCAGTCACTGGGAAAAAAGTCGTGGGCGGGAAAGGACTCGTCGCGGCTACGAAAAGCTTGCAGATTCTTCCAATTCAGTTTGAACTGAAACGGCTTTTGGTCGAGCGTCGACCTGGCGAACCCGCCAACCGTACCGTCAGCGCAAATCCCGCGAATTTCCGAGGGCGAATAGATATGCTCTTCGACGCGCGGCCCGTGCCGCTTTAGTGAGTAACCCGTCGTGCGTCCCGCGTCGTCAAGTTGCTCGGTCTCGTCCTTTTTGATTTCTTGCTTACCGAGCACGTCCGCTGCCCATTGGGCGTCCTCGAAGTCGCCCAGTCGTAGCACCATGATATTCCCCAGCTGGCTGGTGAGCGTCTTGACGTCTGCCTCGCCCCCGTAGGCGGAGATCAAGGCGTGTCGGGTTTGAAATGAAAGCAGGGTGCATAGTCCGTAGGAGCGACCTTCAAGCAACAGCTGCATTAAGGAGTTCTTCTCGGCAAATCCAGAGAACTCATCGAGGATCAAGGCGGTCCCTGACGTAGGGCGTCCGTCTGGCGAGACCGACACAGGGTTGTGTTCCGCACTGAGCAGGGTTGCCTGGAGGCGCTGCATAATGGTGCGATTCAGATCGTCCAATAGGGAGGCTGGTTCTCGGTCTCTACCGAGCACTAGGACGGATTCCGTTCTTACCCACTCCTTCAGACTGAGCTTGCGTCCCTCCCGCGCGTGGTGGTCCATAAAGTCGCCTAGACGACGGAACCGCTCAAAGCGAGAGCGGATATCCGCCTTGATATTCGATTCGGTTCGGTCGGCCCCCAGCTCCGCGAGCATATTTCGACCTTCGTCGGTCACGGCCACCACCCGTCCGCGCAGGTCGGGGGTGAGCATGGTGTTGACGAAGTCCCGGAAATTCCAATCTGTCCCGAGCAGCTTCTTGAGGCCGATCAGCGTGTGGAGGACCAGCCCGCGGCTCATTTCAGTGAAGAACTGCTCACTGCCTCCGCCCGTCGCCCTGCGGTCGGGGATCAGCGTATTGGCAATTCCGGTTGCGTCTTCATGGTGGGCAATATCGGCGGCGATATCCCAGGCGTACGCCCGTCGGTCGCGAGGATGAAGGATGCGAAGTCGTTCGGCGCCTTCGGGAACCATCGACGCCAAGTAAGGTAGAAACTCTGTTTTGGGGTCATAGACGATGGCCCGTTGACCGCTGCCTTCGGTGATATACGGCATGATGTCATGCAAGATCACCAAGAGCACGCTGGTCTTGCCACTCCCAATTGCGCCCATTATCAAGAAGTTGTGTTCGCGCGCCTGGTCAAACGGCAAAGGACGCTTGCGGTTTCCCCAGAAGATGGTCCGCTGTTCAAGCGGAGGGTCATTACCGTTACTGCGATTACCGAAGGGATTCAACATTGTCACTCTTTACAATGAGGGCGTAGATGGTCGTGAAGACGGGCCGATTGGCAAATGGTGCTTACCATTCGACGGGGTCCGGACGCAGACTGGATTGTTCGAGGTAGCCGGATGTCACGTGTTTGAGCGGTGGAATAAGGAATCCGTAAAACACCAGGCCCTCGGCGCACACTGCACTGGCCATGTAGCCCGCTAGGCTCCAGCTAATGACAACAATCGCTGCAACGGGGTAGTGCAATAGCGACCTGCCAAACCCATGCAGATTAAGGCTTCGATGATAGGTGGAAAGTAGCATTAGCGCGCCGCCAAACACGGTGATCGATGTGATCGGGGCAAACTCGTGCCACTCTTTGTGGTTCATCCCCAGCACAAACCAACCGTAGGTAAGCGCCCCCGCAGTGAGGGCGGCGCTCAGATTCAGGCTCAGATGAGTCTTAGCTCTGGCAACGTCGTCATTTTGGTGTGGCATAGAACTGTCCGGCGAAAATCTTTGGGCTATGGGGAAATGGGAAGCTCGTCATGCTCCATGTCGTGCGCTAAAGAATGCCGGCGGGAGCGCAGCATCTCTTTGGCGAGCGGTGAATCGGCGAACTGTTGAGACTGTTCGTCGCCTTGATCTGGGTTGTTGGGCGCTTCGCGCGTCTTGGCGAGTTCGGTGAGCGTTTCCCCTGCGGCTGCTTCCGTGGCGTACAGCTGTAGCGACTTATGATGTCGCGATCCTTGCACGTACGACATCTCCCGATCGGTCATCGAGTCGCCCAGCGCCACGTACGTGTGATCCACCGTGGCCCCTTGAAGTTTGTGAGTCGTGAACGCATACGCTAATCGGATGGCGGGTCGTTGACCGGGCTGACTGCAATCCGCAAACTTGGAATTGCCGAGCAGCGTGCGGATCGGGACGATGCGGATGTCGTATGCATCAGGGTCGTAGCGATACGTCTTTCGTTTTCTGGCGGCGCGGAGCAACTGAACTGCCGTATGTTTGAGGACTTCTTTCGTTTGGGCGGCCAGCGTCCGCTCGGGGAGGTCTAATCGAATGGCGACCGCCTTGGTCCAGCCCCAATCCTTCACCGCCAGGATGGTTCCGGTGTCGCCGTTGTAGACGCGGAGCTTACGAGAGTTTTTTTGAATAGTGACTCGGTCTCCGGCGTAGAAGCATTCGCTGCCATAGTCGAGGCTTTCATGTTTACCGAGCAGGCCGGCTTCAAGCCGCAGCTGCTGCGCGGCGGAGTTGTAACGGTCGACCTGCTCGTTGGTCGAAGCCGCGATAATATGCTGCTCTGGCGCAGCGGCTCCACCCGCTGCTTGCCAGTCGCTGAGCAGCGACCGCTCTAAAGACTGGCGGTCTTTTTCCGTGGTTAGCCAGCCATTGCTCGCGTAGGCAGTTAAGAAGCTTTCCACATCGCCGGTGGCAATCGACTGGGTCGCTTGTCGGGCCCACGGCTCTCGCTGCCTGGTAACGTCGGTGAGATCGACGCTGCCAACACGCCGGATGATGGCTCCGAACGCGCCGCCGGGTCCGACGGGGGGCAATTGCCGGTCATCGCCGACAAACACGATGCGCCCTCCCTGATCATGAACCGCTTGCAGCAACCGGCGCATATCCTCTGTCGCTGCCATACTCGCTTCATCGACCACGAGCACTGTCTTGTGAGAGAGCTTCAGTTGATCGGGCAAATGAGTTCGCCATCGCCGTGCAGCTCGGACCAGTTGACGAGCGTGATGTCGCAGGAGGTAGTCGCTCGTAGGGTAAAGCTGCAACAGCCGCTTGCGAATCGTGTCGCTATCAATCCCAGCGCCGTTTGCCAGCTCTTGTCGCGCTCGGTGGGTCGGCGTCGCCCCAATTACTTGATAGCCTGCCCGTTCGAATGCTTGCCGTGTCGCAGCCAGCATGGCCGTCTTGCCGGAGCCAGCGATTCCGGTAACGACCTTAAGCGGGCTGTCGCCGAGAACCAGATGGCGAACGGCCTGCTGTTGTTCGTCGCTCAACGTAATAGCCGTCTTTTTGCCCACCTGGGGTCCAATTATGACTGACTTTGTAAGTAGCTCGTCGACAAACCGTTCGGCAATTGGGGCGAGCCGCCGTTCCTGGAGCTTGGCGACTGTGTCTAAGAGCCCGCGTTCAGACCTCAGTTGCCTTTCGGTGGCCAGGTAGCTGATTCCATTCCGGACGCCCAGCTTCCTTAGACCAGGCGCTTGTTGCACCTCTTCTTCAAAGCGACGAAAGAGTTCGTCCGGCGGAACGCCGCTTCCCTGCAGTTGGTGAGCCGTCTCCAGCAGAAGCTTATTCGAAGAAGTATAACTGCGGTTGCTTTCCACTCTGGCGATGGCTGCGTGAAGAGCGCGACGAATAGTCGCCGCAGGCTGCGGCGGCTCGATATCGCCCCCGACCAGCCGCCTCGCATGAGCGGCGCCAAATCCTTCCCGCAGGGCTTCGTGCTTCCATCTTTGCAGGAGCTCTCGGCGGGGAGGAACTAGGTCTTTGACTTGCCGAGTCTTCAATGTGGCATAGGCGGCAGCACTGGCAGTGTCGACGCCCATCTCGCCAAGCTCGGTTTCAATTTGCTGGCGGCGTTTTGAAAAATGCGTGAGCACTTCATCGGGCACGCCTGCAACCTCAAAGCACGAGTCTTTGCGAAAAGTCTCCAGTCCTAGCGTGTGGTTCAAGCGGTGCGCTAGCTCCAGTCGATAGACAGCGCCAGCAAGCATTTTGTTGTGATAGAACGGCTTGCTCAGCAGGGCGCGGATCTTACCATCGTCGCAGACTCCCAAGTTCAGTAGCAGGCAGTGCGTGTGCAGCTGTGGGTCGAGGGCTCGGCTCGTGCTGTGCTCAAAAGCCGCGGCCACCAGCTTTGCCGCAATGCGCTCGTCCCCGCCGCGACCGCGTCGTGCGAAAGTTGCTCGCTCTTCGACGAATGACAGCGCCCGCTCGACGGCTATTAATTGCGCCTCCTGGATTTTGCGGCGACTATTTTCGTCGAGTTGGGACCAAAGCAGGCTTACCGACTTGGGCGCGGAGAAGGTGAGGTCCCAGCCAGGTTTGCGCTTGAGCTTTCCCGTGGTTATCCCCGCGTTGCGCACGAGTGCTTCACCGTCCAGCCCATAGCCGGTAAAAAACGCCTTCAGCTGGTCTGCCGCCACGTTCCCCGACAGGCCCAAAGCGCGGGCTCCGCCTCCTAGCCAACGCCCCGGTGGTTCGCCGCCTTCGAGGTAATAGTCTTCGGCCGAGAGTCTGAGGTAGTAGCTGTCGGAGCCGAGCGACATGTGAGCGATGGAAAGCACGTGAGTAGTCCGAATTAGCAAGGAATGAAGCCAGTTTGCGTTGGCGCCGTTAGCGAGGCTCAGCCTTTCGAAGTGGCACCGCCGCTGCCGCTATTTGGCCCGCTTCTTCTTGAGAGCTTGGATTCTTCTCAAGCAGCACGAGAAAAAGCGCGTTGCGCAGATCTTCCCGGGTGACGGCTTCTCTGTCCGTAACGGCAGACTGCGAAGAGGCGACCTGTGCAGCAAGTTGTGTTACGCCATCGTTCACTATCTGCCGGAGCCCATCGATTTGCCGTCTCAAAGCGATCGTCTCTCGAAACACGTCTTCCAAGTGTCCGGATAGATCTGGCGCTTGGTCGGTTTGGCCGAGACTTGCCATGACGATCTGTTTGGCGTGGAGGCTTTCGCTCTTCGCGCCGGCTGCCGTGGCGGCCTGCTGGAGAACCTCGATACCCTCCTCGGAGTTGAGGCTGAAACTAATTTTGGTGGCTGACATGGTAGATTCCGTAGAACGTTGTTGCGTAAGGAGTTAGCACCGCGTGGTCACCGCTTGTGGAATGTTGGTCGACCGCCCGACAGCCTATTGAGGCACGTATTCTTGGAAAACTTTGCGGCGGATTCCGAAAAAGTGCACCTTTGGTGCATCAGGTGTATAGAGAGAACAAAGAATGAGACGGGTCAGGAATGGGCGGCGATAGGTGGTGGAAACGTGGAGAATGAGGGCACAAGTTGCGGGGGGACCTACAAGGCTGGCGATTAGCAGGAGTAAGAGCAGCGACTTAGGAGCGGAGAGAAGCGAGTGGCAGTACGGCAGGGGAAGGCAGAGCCGTCGAGGAGGCAGGATGCGATGGGAAGGTGGCGAAGGGTGTTAGCATGGTGGACGAAGCTGCAAGAAGGGACAATTGTGGGCGGAGTCGAGAATTGGAAGCGACCAAAGGGTACTTAGAAGGCAAGCGGTTCCTGCGGCGGCTTGCTAGGCTGAACCGCAGGACCCCGGTGTAGAGACGCTACTTCAATAGCGAGGCTCGGCGAAGAATGCGGCGAATGAAATCTCCGCTCAAGTCCAACAGGTCGCAGACCGACTGAAAAGCGAAGCTCTCTTGGCTACAAGATTCGAACCACTGGCGAGCCGAGCGGGAGGTTGTTGCATCCGCGGCACTCAGGTCACGTACGGCTCGGTCGAGGAGGCACAGGACCAGCGAGTACTCGGCTGACGGCGAACTAGGCTCCACTCGCATCGGCTGAAGTAGCCGCCGCGTGAGCGGGTGTAGCTCGCGTGTTTGGGCTTGGTTGTCCAGGTTTGTTGTTGACATGGCGTTACTCCTCAAAAGTAAAAGCAGCCCGTCGAGCGAACCCGACGGGCTGGAAAGTTTTAGGCGGCTGCTTTCGGCTCGTGCGTATCGGCAACCCAACTCGGGTCTGCTGGTTGCGGCAGCTGTTGCTTACTGTACTTGGCCTTCTGGTTGGCGATGTACTGCTGCGCCATCTGCGTGGCTACGGGCAGGTCGTCGAGGTCGAACTCCGATAGCGGCCCTTCTTTCCAAGTGCCGTTCGTTTCGTAGCGGCGCTGGATGTAGGTGCTGAAGTAGATTTCGCCCTTCTTGCTCACGTTCTCGAAGACGGTGACGTTCAATCGTCCGACTCGCTTGCGAAATGGTGTTTGTCTGTTGTCTTGCGTGTTTCCCATTTTTTCCTCCATTTGGTTTCAGGATTGCTCCTTTCACCTCCGGCTGAAGGAGCAATCCTCGTGACCAAAGGAGGAAGGCCCTGGGCCTTCGCAAGCGGCAAAACAAAACCGGAGCTTGCAAGACAAGTGACAGGCTTTGCCTGGCACGGTCTTGCGGCTCCGGTTTACGCCGCTTGCGGGCTCAGGGCACCCAGGAGACACGCTTGTACAACAGCACGAACAATTAGCGTCCCAAGCGAGTTGAGGACTCGATCGTCATCTGCGGCGTGCGAGAAACTCGGCTTGGAGAAGCTGCCACCGACAACGCAATCGAGGAGAGCGGGGCTTGAAGACCGGCGCAGGCAGATGCGAACGCGCAACACTGGTGTACGGGCGTGCGACGACGGCCGTCTTTTCAGTCGAGCGCCGCTAGGTAGTCGGCGTGGAACGCAGCGTTGTAGACGGTGCGGAGAAAGTAGTCACGACCGCGGCAGCGGAACTTGCTCTTGTCACGGACGAGCGGCCAGATGTCTCGCTTTGTGAGGCCCAATCGCAGCAGCTCGCAGATAATCGCAAAATCTCGTGCACTGCGGTCTGCGACGTCTAGGTCGAGCCGGGCTGTCAATTGCTGAACGCGGACGTCGTTGATCGATGTGGTTGCCTTGCCGCTTGGCGGCGACGTTGTTGCACGGGGCTTCTTCTGCATCCACCGGTCAAATGTGTGTAGCGGATAGCGTAAGCCGCTGCGGCAATGAACGAGGGTGCAGGGAAGCGGCCGGGAGCCGTGGCGGCGGTTCTTTACGTTCCAAAACCCCGGGAGCCGTAGCAGTCGTGAGACGTCGCTGGTCGCGTCGGCTTTTAGGTCGCGATAGAGCGTCTTGAGCATGGACTCAAATCGCCGCCGCGAAGGGAGAGTTGGGAACCAAAGCGGCTCGTCCAACAACCAATAACCATGTACGCCGTTACCGCTGGCGACAACGATTGATGGTGTGGGCAATCGGGCCTGTCGCCAAGCCAGGGCTGCTCCTTCCGCCGACACGCGATCGACCTCCGCCCACACGCAACGACACCGCTCGACGCTGTGCTTTGTGCCGCCACCTGCCGCTTTCCGCGGGTTAACTCCCATGAAGATGTTCGCGTTGCGGTCCAAATTGAGAGCATAGAGCTCAGCCATTGATGAGAGCAGCTCCGCGGGCGAAAGCCACCGGCGCATGGCGGACAGCGGCCGACTTTCGCGTCCGGTCGGGCCGTCCCAAATCTCAATGGGACGCACCTCAACCAGGTCGCGTGGGTCGTAGAGCGCCGCCAGGAACTGGCGGAGCGCTTCGCGGGCCGAACTGGAAGGCGTCGGGGGGAGAGACATTAGTCCTCCTCCGCAAAGCAGGTCTTCCCATGTTCCTCGAGCAACTCTCTCACAAAGGACTCCAGGTCCTCCCAAAACGACCGCTGGATGTAGGCGTCTGCCATCCGCCGAGCGAGTTTCTCAAGGTCCCGGTAGTCTAGGCCGTCGATCTCTTCGCGCGAAAACCGAATTAGCAAGTCGTTCTTGGTGACCGACGCTATCGGGTAGGGTCGCATCCATTCTGCAGCTCGTGGGTCTTGCGGAAATGCGCCTGCTTGTCCCTGGGCAACTGATAGCTGCATACAACGTCTGAGTGATGTCGTGGCGTGCGCGTTCGTGACTGCAGTGGCGAAGGCGTACGCCTCGTCATACGTCGCAAACTTCGCCAGGGCGCCTCCCGGTGCGTCTAGGGTCTCGCTCGCGTCGGTGAGTTCGTCGTGTCGCTCAATCTCAAGCCATACCTTGTAGCAGATGCGGTTCTCAGTTGTATCGTCCGACCGTGTCATATCGCACCTCCTTGCTGCTGAGCGACTGGAGCTGTTTTCGAAGCTCTTCGCCGTAACACGAGACAAACGTCGTGGACCCGGGGGATGAACGAGAACCGGTACGTCCTAGCGGTCGACGTCGCCCCATGGCTGAGGCGGACTATCTCCGGGCAGGCGAGTTCCATCCCAAGTTCAGTGGCCAGCCGCCAAGCATGAAACGGCAAGGCATAGTAGTTGCCGCGACGGGTGATATCGCCCATCAGCACGACCAAGTGTCCTCGCTGGGTCAAGACGTCGCGGCAGTTGGCCAGGACACCGGCGAGTTTGTCACAGAATTCGGTGAGCGAACTGGACCGCGATAGACACCGCGGGTCGTCGCTGTAACGAATCAGGTCGTGATAGGGTGGGTGCAGCCACACCATGTCGAACCCGCCAAGGCCGTCAAAGCTACGGGCGTCGGCCGCGTCGAAGCCGGTTTTGAGGTCGAAACCCTGATAGTCAATGCCGAGCGACCGGGCGACGTCGCCGGCAGTGCCGCCGCCCTGCATCGGATCGAGCAGGTTTCGCGGGCGAAAGTACGCCACCAGGTCACGAATCAGCAGGCCCGAGCAGTTGCCGCGGTAGTTGGGGTCGCCGTAATCGCCGCGGCCCCCTTCGACATGCACGCTCGCGAGCGTCGGGACTGGACTGGTTGTCTCGGGAATGGCAAGTGGGACGTTGATTGTTGGCATGTTGGTTCCTCCATGTAACGTTTAATAAACTCTTTAAGCGGCTTTCGCATTGCTGCATTGAGCTACTACAACCTCGCGGCGTTTTGACTGAACGAGCTGGTCTTTGTGTCGTCGTCGCGGCGCCATCCAGCGAGAACGTAGTTGGTAGCGACAGCGTCGGCACCGATGGCAAGTGTGTCGGTGCGTATCCTCGTGCATCGATTCCAAGACGAGTTCGCTGCCGTCGTTGCACTCCGGACAGGGCCGCACGACGAAGCCCGCCAGGTCGACGCGTGCCACCCCCTTGGCGCGGAGGCCGACGATCGAGCCGGCCGGGTCCAAGAATCGGGCGTCGTGCGTGTCACCGTCCAGCACCGGAAAGCCCCACCAGTTAATTGGCAGCTCCGGCCAGAATACGACCGCCACGTTGCCACCCTTGTCCAAGACTCGCTTAGCCTGGTCGTGGTTGGCGTCTCCTGCCGAAAACGTCAGGTGGTAATTGTCCGGCATCTCGCCCGCCAGAAAACGATTCATGCGGACGGGAATTTTGGTGTAGTCGAAGAACTGCGTATCGGGCGCGGCGAAGAATAATTCGCGGTGACGACGTTCCCAGAGAAGGTCGCTACCGCCGTTGAGTCGCACCGCAGATTGCAGCCCGCGGCGATTGGCTTCGACTTCATGCAAGGCGATTTCCGCATGCAGTCGTTTGATGAAAAGCTCCGGCGACTCTAGGTACAAGGCCGTGCGTTGGTCCCGCGTACGAACGCAGTCGGCCATCGGCATTCTTCCGGACGTGTGGGCCAGGCAACTGTAGAGGCACGAGTCGGCGTGCGAACAAAACAGCCCAGATGTCAGGTACAGAATCCGCGTGAGCACCCGGACCAGCAGGCATTTCTTGGCCTTGGCCGAGGAACTGAGCAGGTAGCGCGGATGGCCGTACGTTTTCAGGATCTCTGCTGGCGATAGATGGCCGAATGCCGTATTGGGGTCGCCGCTAGGAAAGAGAGCGAGTCGCGATGGTTTTGCTTGGTTTGTCGCTGGCTGCATGTGTCCTCCTCATGTGAGTTTGTCCTTTCACCTTGTGTTGAAGGACAAACTCACATGGGAGAATCCACTGCCCCTAACCCTGAGCGACCGCTAGTGCTGGGCGCAGGGGTCGCAGGGGGTGTCGACAACCTGCCCGGCGACTATCCAAGCCGTGCCGGCAAAGTTGAGACATTCGTCGACGTAATCGAGCGTGAACCGCACGTTTGGATACAACTCCGACAGCCGAGCGACCACTGGGATGGCTGGGCTCCATGCGGTCTCGAAACGGATGATCGCTTCCAAGGGGCTCTCTTCCTGCACACTCACGTTGTAAGCATTCCACTTCGTGCCCCAGTGTTCGAGGCGCCAACTGTACCAGGTCGTGTGTCCGTACTGCCGTTGGTTGTCGAGGTACTGCTTTCCCAACTCGATCGCTTCCGGCCGTTCACGCTCCACGTATTGCCTGAACTGCTGTGCCGTTCTGATCCCCTTCCGCTTCACCCACGGGTAGGTAAGGAATGGATGGCATCGATCGTTCAAGACAGCGACGCCCATCTCACCAGTGGTCCCAGCTTCGATGTCGAGCGCGGCGGGCATCGGGATGACCTGGTTGAAGTCGAAGGGCGACTGGTCCCCCTTGACGTGATTGATCAGGTCGGCGACGTGCTGACCCACGCAGGTAAGACTCTGTTGAACATGATTAGGCATTAGCTGGCCCTCCCAGCGAATCGTTCGCCACACGCTGCACGAAGTCGTTGCAAGTTAGTTTCAAGTAGGTCGTAATTCATCACTCCTCCTGGAAATGGTTGTCCTTACACCTTGTGTTGAAGGACAACCATTTCCATCCCCGCTGTCGCGTAGCGACCAAGGCTGATCTTGCGGGGAGAGGGCAAGACGATAGCAGTGGAGCCTTGTCCGCCAAGGCCCAAAAAAGTTTCAGGTTGCGCGCACAGTTTCCTTGCCAGACGTGCCTGAATAGGTACGCAACGCGACGAGATTCCTGGCGACTGCCAGTCGGCGCTGCGTTGCAGGCCGTCGCCAACAACAGCACATTCCCAGCGAGGTGTGAGATGCCCAGCCTATTTCAGCGATTCTTCGGAGGAGCAACGCAGCGCCCCAGCGCGAGTGCGGTCAAGCGACCCAAACGCCCGCCCGGCCCGCGGCGAGTCAACAAATTCGGCCCGGACCGCATCGCGCTGGTCGGTTTCCACGGCAAAGGGTTTGTGATTGCTCGGCCGGCGGCCCCGCACGCCGATTGGCTGCAGTCTCGAATTCAACAGTTACCCGCGAAGGTCGGGGCGGCCACGAACCTTACCGATGGGCTCCGCACGGCGGTCCGCATCTGCGAAAAGACGCCGCCGGGTATCTTGCGGCGGATCTGGCTCCTCTCGGACGGTTACCCCAATCGGGAGGAAAGCGGCATCGACGACGCCGTGGCGGCGGCGCGCCAGGCACGGGTGAACGTCAACACAATCGGTTTTGGGGACGAGTACGACGAACGTCTACTGCGACGGATTAGCGGCGGCACGCATAACGGCAAGTTCATTCCGGTGCGAACCATGCGGGAGCTTACCGCGGCTCTCGTCCAGAGCAGCGGCGGTCCACCGCGGCGCCGTGGCAGCCGTCGGTCGGAAACCACAGTCCTGGCAATCGACCTCAGTTACAGCATGCTGGACCCGATGGAGGGCCGGCCAAAGATCGAGGTCGTGCAAGACGTTTTGATGCAGCTGCTGCATTACAAACAGCAGTGCTTTTCCTAACCCCAACTCACCAACATCACATTCGAGGAGGCATACTCATGGCTTTGTTTCTGAATTCTGATAGCAAACAGCGGCCGCGCAAACAGCCGAAGCACCGAACAACTCAATTGCACGTGCTGTGCTGCCAGCTCGGCAAGCACCCGCTCCCAGTGAAAATGAAATGCATTGGGCAGAGCACTAGTCGACAAGGTCAACCCATGGCGATTTACGCGTGCCCGTTCCAAGGATGCGATTGGCGGGAAGGTTGGGTCGAGAAAAAAGGCCAACCCAAACGACTCTGGGGAGGCCGGCGACAGCGCAAAGGCAAGCAGAGCTGAATCTTACTAGCGGCAATGTTCTCGCGCTAGCGAGTCTTACATCAATACGCCGTGTGCCGGCAACGAGACAATGACTATCCATCCCCAATTCGCGAGGAACAATCGATGCTCACGACACTAAATGGCGCGCACGACGACGGAAACTGGAAGGCCGCTTACTTGCCTGCGATCGCTAAAACAACTGGGCCGCTTGACGGACTTAGAGGACGCCACGTGTTGGTGCTCGCGGACATTGAGAACCTCTACTGTAGCGTCAGGGAGTGGGAACTAAGCCTGCAGTTCGACCAGTTGGCCAAGCTCCTCCAGCGGCAATTCAAGTCGGTCGAGTTGCACGCCTTTTTCTCGTGTCGCGCGGGCGACCAGGGGCAAGCTGCCCGTTGTCGCGAAGCGGGTTGGACGCCGCATCCCAATGAAATCCAAACCGTGCGTCGTCGCGGGAAACTGGTGCGGCGCGCGAATAGCGACAACGTGATGCTGTTTTGGTCGGGGTATCTGACCGGCCGAGAGTCGATCGACGTTGTTGTGATTGGAAGTGGAGATGGAGACCTGGGGTGCGATTTAGCGCGGGAGATTGTTCGTCGCGACGCGGCGAAATCCGTCGTCACGCTTAGCGTCGCGGGTTGCACGGCGGAGCGCCTGAACGCCGAGCACAATCCTTTCATCGACGCCAATCTTGAAGTGGGCCTGGACTGCGTAGAGAAGCTCACCACTGGCCGACAACGCGGGTGGTTCCCTAGACCGTAGCCGAGCACACTTGGAATCGCATCGGGCAGTGTCGCACCTGGTCACCAACGGAAACCCCTATCATGTCGCATAATCCTACGGATCGCGCCGACGCGCAACTTGCCGCCCGCTTTCAGATGCCCGGTGCTCAACACTGTTTCCTATGGGAGCGGAGTGAACTGCTCGATGAGGAACGCGATTTAAACGATCTTTACCGCTGGTACGAATTGACGTTCGGGGAGCTGCCTAGCCACTCGTGCTACGCCGAGCGACTCACCCGGACTTCGAACATCGACGCTGCGGATCTGGCGGTAGCCGCCGCGCAGGCGGCTGCTTGGGTCGACGAGCGTTGGCAGCATGAGAGCTCTGGTCCTACGGCCCAGGATAATCGCCCAAGGCTTCGCGAGGAGGATCTGCTGCTGCTGGACCCTCACTCGCACGATCAAGAGAAGGTTGAGCAGGATGCTGTGGGGGTAGAGCAAGGCGCTCAGCATACCACCGAGTCCCAACTGTACTCGACCGAATGGGTGGGTGTTTTCGAGCCGTGGGAGTCGGCGTCGTTGTACCCCTCGGCAAAGATTGAACTGCGCAATCGACCGCTCGAACGAGTCGACCTGGAGACGGCGCACGTGATGGCCATCCATCGCGAGCTAGAATGCCGCATTTCTCTGGCGGCGGGACTCAACGACGGCAGCGCTCACGTCATTTCTTTCTTCAATCCGTTGGGTGAGTTACCCACGGTTGTTGACGCCAGCCACAACGGCGTTCAGCAGGCGCTCCGTGCAGCGAGAGACTGGGTAAGCAGCCAGGAGCAACAACCGCAAGCAGTGTTACTCAAGGAGACTCCGCTGCCCCAACGGAACTCTGCAGAACATACTGCCGACGAGCAACTCGCTGCGTGGTGGCCGATTGTGCGCCGTGGAGACTTGCACTCGTCAGCGGCGGAGGCATTGCTGGGCTTGGTCCAGGCTCGCGACGAGCGGCAGGCGGTAGCCATTGCCGCCAAAACGCTGGACTACGGACTAGGGCCGGAGCGGTTGGAGGTAAAGCAAGATTGTCAGGGGTATGGAGCCGTTGCGGCGAGAGACAGACTGTTCGTGATGTGGGTCGTCGACGAGCAGGGCCGCGCCGAGCAGTACACGAGCGCTACAGAACTGGCGAGGGTGGTCGACGTCAGCTCCCGGTATGAGAAGGAGCTAGCTGAGTGCAACCAACCTCTTCCAGCTGTAATTGTCACCGAATGGAATGAGCCTGGCGAGCTTCCCCTTGAGATCGCGCTAGAGCGATGGGACGAGCCAGGAGAACCTACGGAGTTCGCAGTCCACAGTCTGGGACGATTGGTCAGTGAGCAGGAAGTGCTTGAAGTCCGTAGTTCAAGGGACTCCGAGCCAGAGCCTCAAGTCGAGGGAGAACCGCCACACTACCTGATCTGGGAGACGCGAGGCGACGGGACGCTCCGGCGCCGCGGATATGAGCTGGATCCGCATGCCGCCAGAGAACGGGCCGTTGAGTTGGCGCTGGCTGATCGCATCGAACATGGCCGTTTACCTGAGCTGAGCGTAACATCGTGGCCAGCCCAACGCGAACTTCCGCCACGCACGATCGCCGTCGGTTCGTCTCGGGAACTGGGACGGCCAATTCCGTTTAACTTAGATGCAGAAATAGCTCAGCAATATCCCGTTCCCGAGAATCCTCTCACGCTACAGTCAACTTCGCCCGCGGTTGATATCGTTCGCGTTCAATCCACAGTCGACTTGAAAGAGGGTGACTACATCATGATCGGTCATGATCCGCATGGTGAGCGGGTCGGTTATGTGGCGGTTGCTGGCCTTGGTCCGGAGCAACTGGAGGCGCGCCCAAAGTATGCCGTCATCGATCGGGAGACACGACGAGTGATCGCTGTTCGAAACTTACCAGAAGAGGCAGCGTGGGCTGCAGAACCCAACATTGACGCGGAGTACGCCCGGAATACGAATCTCCGCGCGGCAACCCTGCCATGGTCAGCGGAACGGGCGGCGGTCAGGTCTGACGAGTGGTCGGCAGGGCAACCTGAGCTACCTGCCAACGAACCTACTAGTCACGACCAGTCGAGAATTTCGAGCCAGGCCCACGAGAAGGAGCCCAAAAAACGCGACGTCGATTTTGAGCCGGACTTTTAGTAACGATTACCAACGACGCAGCGTGCGCTTCGTCAAGTCGGTTCGAGCTTTGACTTCAGCGACCGCATCCCTCGATGCAGTAGGCCGGCGACGGCCGAAGAACTGCGGTCCAGCGCTTCACCGATCTCATCCAAGGATCGGGCCTCCAGATATCGTAATTGGACGGCGCGACGCTGGTCGTCTGGCAGACTTTCTATCGCCTGAGCGAGTTCAATCGCGTCTTCTCCTCGGACCGCTCGCTGGCTCGGTGAGGATTGCTCCCCCGCTGGTTCAAACCACTGGAGCGTCGCTGACTCGTTGCCGCGGCGGTCAAGTTCAGTCTCGCGTCTCAAATCGCGTTTGGCGGCCCGATTGTCGCGGACTAGGTTGGCGACATTGCGACGGAGGATCTGCTTGAGCCATGCCGAGAGTTCCGGCTCGGTTGCTCCTCGGAATGCAGGGAAAGCGGTGACCGCCTCGACGCAAGTTTGTTGCACGATGTCCGAACCGTCGTGGCGACGCCGCAGCGCGGGTCCAATCTTCTGCTCGGCGATGATGCGCAAGAAAGGGCGATATTGCGTGAGCAGTTGCTCCAGTGCAACAGCATCGCCAGACTTGGCGTCCGCTATGAGTTGCGCAATGGACAAACTGCCGTCCGGCATCGAACACGCTCCAACAACAAGCCCCCGGCGGATTCCATGGGTGAAGGCGGATAGCTGGCGACTTTGGTGAAAAGAATCGGTTGGTCACCATTATAGCCGATTCATTGCAGTCTTGGCGAGCGCCATTGCAGCAGGCAACGTCGCGCATTAGTTTCACGATGGACGTCGTGGTTCGCGCTTATTGTTTTCGATCTTGCCGAAGTTGATGCGGGGCGAATAATAGTCTGCCAACGCTGCGGACGGCGATTGGGGTGAACAGCGCTGTGGTCCAGTCGAACTGCGAAACGTGGGCCCTGCGAAGTGCTGGGCGCTGGGCTTAAGGGCCGCCCTACGTGAATAAGTCTGACTGTGTGGTGCGGGACGTCCGCCACGCGAATTACCAAGGGTTCTATCGGTTGCGAGAAGTTACCGAAGTCATTGTCTGCTCCCGGGAGCATGCCGAGGAGTTTGAGTGTAGCGTGCCGTGGGCGTGCATCAGTATCGTCTCGCTGGGCGATGAGCGTCCGGAGATGAGTGAAGAGAATCGGGTCGATTTGCTGGAGCTGTCGTTCGACGACATCACCAAAGAGCATCCCCAAGGGCGGCTGTTTTCAGACAGTGACGCGGCCGACATCCTTGATTTCGTGGCAGCCAACTGCCGGCGTGCTCGCGTCGTGATGGTGCATTGCGAAGAGGGCGTCAGTCGCTCGTCGGCAGTGGCGGCTGCGGTGGCTCAGTCGCTTGGGTTGGACGCCGAGCCGTTTCTCGGCGGCGATTACGACCCCAACCAGCGCGTCCTTTCGCTGCTATGGGAGCGGCTGGCGCAGGTGCGGTGACACGCCTAATCGATGTCGTCGGGCTCAGCATCCTCGCCGACGACCGTGGTCGTTGCTTGCCGTTTCTGCTCTTGGATCCAGCTGTGAGCATCGAAGGCCGCCTTGGCGAGCGCCGGCAAGTCTGAGTCGGAAAACGATTCGGAGTCGTGCCACTCGTCGGTTTCTTTATCTTTGTACGACCGCTTGGCCGTGACGTTGTAATGGATGCCGGTTCGCGACTGGTTGAGCCAGACAGCGACCGATACGGCGCCGTAGCGATAACGTTGGACAGGTTGGTTCATGGATATGTCCTCCTTTTGAGTTCCTGCCGGATAGGATGCCAGCGAGCCGCAGCAGTCTTCAGATTTTTTGCCCAGCGGGAGCAGCCCGCCGAAGCAACTCGACTAGAGAACGAGAGCACGGGAAGGATTCCCGTGCTCGTCGCGTGCGATGCCAACGCATCCCAGGCGACGCTTTCAGTCGAGCAGCTCACCCATTTACGTCGAACTCACCATTCGACCAAGGGAGCGGAGTTAACCGCCCGCTAAGAGTTGTGCCGGTCGAGCTGGATGCCATGAGAATGGCTTGTCCAGCTCAACGAGGGCTCGGCGGAGTAATCCAGTTGTTTGTGCTCACTGCTGCCTTTGTATCGCAGTTGTGAGTTTGTACTGAGTAATCCCGTCGTTCGACTCGATAGTTCGTTCCGGTAGGAATCCGGGCGATGCGGACAGACTCTGTTTGCGCTGGCTGCAATCAGAGCCGTTCGATGTGAAGCAGGTGAGGTCGCAAAGCGACCAAATCCTCCCGAGGGGTTCGCGAGTCGCCTCAGGCGACTCCGTTCAACTCTGGCCGACGTGGGGAGCCTCGTGCCTGGCGACAGGCCGAGCCGGATGCCGACCGCATCCGGGTATCGCAGCAAGTCTGCGAACGTGAAAAGCTCAACCATGAAAGGCCCGCGAGGGCTTGTCGGTAAGCTGCCAAGGAGACGATGCCGAAATGTGCGGGCGACGGTTGGAGTCGCTCGCCGGTGAAGTCCGTTGGTTGGTCGGTAAGAGGAAGCTTCTGTTTTCTGTCCTCTGAAATCGTACGCATTTGTTGCGTACGGAAAGTATGCCGTGCCGGGAGGCTGGACATACGACCAATGGAGCGTGGGCCCATCAGCCCACTAGCCACGTGAACTTGGTAGTGACATGTCGAACTAACGCAGGAACCACTGTGGCCGCCGGATTGGTTCCCGGTGCCTGGGCCTGGTCGCCTGGGTGATTCAAACGCCGCAGTGGGGGAGTGGGGCCTGAGTAGGAGCGACCGAGCGAGGATTCGCTCGGTCGGCGGAGTCGTGGCAAGGCAGTCACGACGCCGTCTGCGTGCTAACGGGTGGTGCCGGGCACATTGCAGGACGAAAGGGCCGACTGGCTTTTCGACTGAAAGCGTCGAACGTCCTGACGCTCACAGCTCAGGGCGTTTCATTGATTTGACGGGATGCGGTCCGACTGGGCGTTGCGGGAGCAACGTCCCAGCCGGGCGGCATCCGTAGGAAGCGGAACGCCAATGGAATTGGCGACGTGCTATCTGGAAAACAGATAGCAACGTCGCCAGGCGTCGCTTCCTGCAACTAGGTTCGAACTGAAGGTTTTACCGAAGGTTCTCCTGGTTTTTGATTGGACTTTGCTGCCGGGCGTCGTCGCACGAAGCGATGATACCCAAGCAGCGAAGGTTTGCCGCGAATGCAGATGCCTTGAGGGCGGGCATCGTACGCCCTCATTTCTTCTGAAGCATACTTCCCGCTAATTGCGAATAGTGTCTGATGCTCATCGTGGGCGGGTAGCAATTGGGCCGTATCCAACTAACCTCACTACCCCTCCGCAAATCCGGGGTCCGGGGTCGACCCTTTAAAACTGGCCCCATTTTATTTCTAGGCTGTAGTGCGAAGCAAAGCCAAATACCGCTGTGAAGCAAGTTCCGAAATTGGATTCGTGCAGCAGCTTGCCTGCAATTACTTGCCCCACGGGTACTGGTTCTACGTCACCGGCCAGATTCCGCCCGACAAAGATCCACGCGACGTCGACGCCAAGCTTATCGACAAGTACGACATCGCTGTGTCGCGTGCAACGCGTTGCCGACGCAAGAAAACAGGTACAGCCAGCATGCACTACCTGCGACACGAGTACTACTTCGTACTGCTTGCCACGCATGGTAAGCATCACTTTTTCGCCGATGAGGGACAGCAAGTTCGCGACGCTCGCGAAGTGGCGATTCAGTTCGCCGGATATTCGATTGGCTGCAAGCATGGTGATTACCTACGCAAGGAAATGGGCAAGCAAGCCCTTCGCGATAGTCGCTTTCGGAGTCGCGTGCAGGTGACTCGGCCAGTCTATCTCGATTGGCTGGCTTACTTCGAGGAGTTCGCTCAGCGTTCGACTGCTGAGCGACTGGCTGCCCAGCTCTACCAGTTCCCCTACGAGCCCTACGCTCCGGTACGAAAGCAGGTGCTCAATATCGTCCGAGTGGTCAATCGCGTGCGGCGGCAGCGGGGCCGCAGGCCGCTGGACGCGAAACGTGTCGTGCGGCATCGGCGGAAAATCGTAAAGGTTTTCTCGACCTGACCAACTAGCAGATCGCAATCGGATTTATCGGCAGCCGAGAGTGCGAAATTCGGGGGCGTCTTGTTGTTTCACGGATGACTTCCTGGGGGTCATCATCAGACTTTGAGTCCGAGGGCACTTCTCGGTACAATTTCGACATGGCCAGCGCAACTCCGTTCTACGTCACAACTCCGATCTATTACGTGAATGATCGGCCACATTTGGGGCACGTTTACACCACGATGCTCGCCGACGTGGTTGCGCGCTATTACCGCTTGAAGGGCACCGATACCTTCTTTCTTACTGGCGTCGATGAGCACGCGTCGAAAGTAGCAGACCGGGCAGCGGAGCGAGGACTGTCAGCACAGCAGTGGGCTGATCAGAATGCCGGTGCATTTTGTGAAGTGTTTGACCGCCTTGAGATGACGAACAACGACTTTGTCCGCACGAGCGGCGCGAGGCACAAGCAGCGAGTGTCACAGTATGTGGAGGCACTGCTTGAATCTGGCGATGTTTACCAGGGGGAGTATGAAGGTTGGTACGACACGGGGCAGGAGGAGTACGTCACCGAAAGCAAGGCTCACCAAAACGACTACAAATCCGAAGTGAACGGGAAACCGCTGGTTCGCAAGGCCGAAAGAAACTACTTCTTCAAGCTCGCGTCCTACCGCGAACCGTTACTTGGGTTTTATGACGACCGCATCCGAAGGCAACGTCCCTTCGTCCAACCCCAGGCACGCCAAAACGAGGTGGTAAACCGCATAAAGGAGATGGAGGACATCCCCATTAGCCGCACAGGGTCTGGCGGTTGGGGGATACCTGTTCCTGGTGACCCAGCGCAAACGATCTACGTGTGGATCGATGCGCTGTTCAACTACCTCACTTATGTTGATACAAATGATCGTCGTCACTACTGGCAGGCTGGGGCGGTGCATTTCATTGCGAAAGATATTCTATGGTTCCACGCAGCGATTTGGCCTGCCCTCTTGCTGGCACTTAGAAAATGCCCCGGATACGAATGGGTCAATCTACCGCAACAAGTGTATGCCCACAGCTATTGGGTTAGCGCGTCGGGGCAAAAAATGAGCAAGTCGCTTGCCAATTTTCTCGATCCAGAAGCGCTCCACGGCTATGTCAATGAGTTTGGCCTGGACGCACTCCGCTATTTTCTAGCCACCCGCGGTCCGCTTGGGGTCTCCGACAGCGCTTTCAGCCCTAGTCTCTTCATGGAGGTCTATAACACGGACTTGGCGAATACATTCGGTAACTCCTGCTCCCGGGTCGTCAACATGATCTTGAAGTATTTCGATGGCCATTTGCCGGAATGTTTGGTGAACGTCCACACGGAGAAACCTACCTTTGCGGCGTCGGAGTGGGTGGCGGACTACATCCGCCAGTTTAATGACCTTGAGCTGGGACGAGCAGGTGAAGCAGCGTTGTTTGGCATAAGGGAAGTAGATGCCCACATTGAACGGACGCAACCGTTCCGTATGGCGAAGGACGCCTCCTTACTACCGCAGGTTGGTTCGGTTCTTTACGAGAGCGCAGAAGCACTTAGAATTGCATCCGTCATGCTGTGGCCATTTATCCCAGATGCTTGTGAACGGTTCTGGAGATGGCTTGACTGCTCGCACTACACAGAAGCATTGGCAGATACCGGAGTGGGCGACCTCCAATCATGGTCAAGATGGGGACAACTGGTCCCAGGGGCGAGAGTCCAGAAAGGCCATTCACTCTTCCCTCGCTATCTGGTCGACCCACGTCCAAACTAGTGCAGAACGTGGTCGATATAGCAGCGACCAATTGATTGTTTGAGTGAATGAATGCTCTGCTGCGATTGCGATCTACCATCGATGCGGACGGCCTCATTGGTCAGTACCGTTCGAGGAAGAGGGAAGATAGAATCTTGAGAAGGTTAACATCTGGCCGAACACCCCTTCGTCGGACTGCGACTCCGATAAGGTCGCATTCGACATTGCGGACTCAAGTTCTGCTTCGAGCTGGCTGATTTGGTGTTTGTGAAATCCCGGGTCGCATACAGGATGCCGACCGAATTCCTTCTCAAAGCGATCACCATCTAGCATGCTTTCTAAATGGCTAAGATTTGCCGTTCGGACGAGAGCAAGGAGATTCGTTTCCACGTCCCCTGTTCTGAGAAAGCGAACGGCTGTCAGCAGGATTCGGTACACTTGTAGCAGTGCGTGAGTCGGTGCTGCCGCTCCGTCGGCAAAGCATACACCTTTCCAGTGCTGCACACGCTTTTGGTAATCGTCGAAATGAGTGCAAGAGACGTAGTGCGTGGCAGCCGCTTTCAGTAGTGAATGGACGGCAGAGGTAACAACAATCAACGGGGAGTATAAATCTTCTAAGGCCCGACTGTCACCTCCAAGCAGCATGCGGTTAAAAACTTCAATATCCAGGGTTACTATGTCGACCCTGCCATTCTTGTAGTAGATGGAGCGGTGAATTAGTTCCTCGAACGAGCCGTCCGGTGAAATCTGGCTATGTGGCACGGAGTGCACACCACGTAATTCAACGCGTGAATCGGCGGGGCCGAATCCTTGTTGATGAGGTCCGCACGCGGAGACGTACAGGAGTGGGTAGGGATAGCCCACGAGCAAATTCTCCAAGTGTTCGTAGTCAACCAATACATCCTGCATCGAATGGATGGCTCCTGGGTGTAAAATGCGTCGGTGCGGAGTGGCGTCGCCGAACAAACGGCTCGTCTCTCATCATGAGGCACGAAACGCCAAGAATGATAGCGCTGTCGCTCTTTTCAAATGCGAGATTGACGGCGTACCGGACAACCTCGCAGGGAACCTTAGCGGCCGATTGAAGAACCGCTAGGCCGCTTCGCCGTAAAGGCGACTATGGGCCAGGTCGCAGACCTTGCCCACCAGCGGCAAATCGTCCCGCCCAAAACTGGACGAACTCTTCCACTCGTCGCCTTCCTTGTAGAGCCGCGAGACCTGGACGTTGTGACGCGTCCCTTTCTCGGTCTCGTTCTCCCACACGACCGCCTTGATGCGGCCCAAACGAACTTCAAAGACTGGTTGCTTAGCCATGATAGTTGCTCCTTTCAAGAGCTAGTAAACCAAACAGAAAAACAATCGAACCGAACGCATCAAGCGGCCAGGGCTAATAGCCCTGCCGCTTTCGTGTCCAGCTCCAACCGGTCACCGGCAAACTCTAGTTTGCCAGCGATACGCGTCAGGGCGTCCACGAGCCCGAACACGTTCATCGAGTCCCGCAGCTCTGCCAGCTCGACCGCCTGTTGGGCGAGCTTCCCAGCAAAGCCGTGCTTGGCAAGCAGTGTGGTCGCCTCGTCGGTGTCGCCGACGCGGGCGTCCATCGCTTGGCTCACCATCTTGGCGAAGCCATCGCGACGTTCGTCACGCCTGCGGGCCAAGTCGCCAATCATCCGGCGAACCACGGCGAGTGATTCGTGGACGTTCGCCGTGTGCTTTCGCGTGAACTCGACCACGTCGGTCGTGTCCCAAACGATGTGATTCTGACACACCGCCTGGAACCAGAACGTGGTGAGGCCGACCGAGCGGCGGCCGACCTCCGAGTTCCACACAAAAAAGCCAGGAGCGAATTGCTCCCCGCGAATATCAATCCAGCCGTCGTCGTCGATGAGAAAGCAGAACATGTCCTGCTCTCCTGCGTAGAGCCCGGTGGCTCCGTTAAAGCCGACTGGCGGCGGAGTGAATCCGCAGGCCGAATCACGCACGGCGTCGAGTAACTCAGCGTTGTAGAGCCGGGTGTAACTCGTGCCGTGGATAGCATGGGCCTGGTGGCCGACGCTGTAGATTTGCAGCGGCTTGCGGCCGCTGCGTGGCAACGTCTCGCGAACCACCTGCGTGGCAGTCGCGGGCGAGAGCCGATTGATGGTGTCCTTGGGCAGTCGGCAATGCCGACAGAGCTGCCCAAAGCTCCAGTCATTGAGGTACTGCAGGGAACCGTCTTCCAGGCGAAGTCCAAGGGTCTCTCCGTCGATGGACTCGGGCTCCACGTGCTGTTCCCAGTGCTCGCGGGAAACGGCCTGCTCATGTTTGACGTGAGCGGCCAAAGATTCCAGGGAGTCAAACCGTTCGTCCGGCGAGCGATGGAATAGTTCCGTGCTCGCGGCCATCAAGTTGGTCATGGAAGAACATCCTTTCGGAAGGGGTGAAAGAAGACTGCCCGACGGGCAGGTGCACAAAAAACCTTTATGCGAGGTAGGGTACGCCGCCGAACCTCGTCGCGAGCTGCGGTGCAGCACGCAACCAGGCTCGGGGCACGCTTCTGCTCAAGCCGCGAGTGAGAAAGAACGGCCGGGATGCCAGCGGGCAATCCACGGCCTCTGGAGTCACCAAGCGTTATGCAGCCCGTCGCCCTGCTGTTGCATAGCAGCCTGTGGCTTGGCTGAGTTCGCCTTCGTCGGCCGGTCGCTCGTCGGGGTCGCTCCAGCGGGCCGCAGGCCTTCTACCCCGGCGAGCGAGCGGACGGCGAAGCAACCGGAGGGAGCTTGCTATTCGCATCGCTGCGGTCGCTTCGCCCCACTCGCCTTTGTTGGTCGCGAGCCTCCGAGGGGTCTACACCCACAGGCGGTCTGCCGCCAGCATCCTGCCGCCAACATCGGAGCGGTTTGCGTGAGGCCGGAGGGCGAACGCAAACCACTCCTCGCCTTGGCGGCGGCCCACTGGGGCCGATTCCCGATGAGCGAAGAGACTCAAACGGAGGCACGACGCCATGAAACTTACGCCGAAGACATCAGCCGACATCCAGCTCGAACAAACATCCTTCACCCCTAACGTGTACGCCGATGCCTACCGCCAATTGGCGGACCAGGGAGAACTGGTCAATGTCACCAGTTGGGTGCGAGCCGAGATGGGCTTCAGCCAGTCAACCGGCCGCGTCAACGCCATGCTGACCGCCGACCTGTGGCGGGTGCTGGTTCGCATTTCGCCATGGGCCAAGCGGTGGCAAACCGTCACCAGTCGCGGCCGAGACATACTCTGGATGGCGAGCTACGCCCTGCAGCAGGCCCGCACGTCGGGCCGCAACGCGTACACGTTCCAAGCTTTCTTGCCAACCGATGACCAGGAAGAGGCGTTTTGCACGCTCCGCGTAGAATACTCTACCTGCGAGTCGGGTCGGCCCGTGGTTCTAATAGGTTTCGCGGAGCAACTGGCTCTCGCGTAAAGGTTCCGCTGATCGCCGCTCGGCGGCGATCAGCTTTATTCGCCCACAGCACTCAGCACGTTCTGTATCTCGAAATTCGAATCTGTATTCCAGCAGGCGGTTGTTCATTGTTGCCCCACTGTGGCGTAGATGCTAACCGCTGGAAACAATGCTTGGTCCAGGCTGCGAGCCAGTCATTGATTTCTGTTGGTGACAGGCCCCGGCAATCCTTGCTACGGTGATTCAGAGTATCTTACCAGCGGAGGCGATTTCCATCGTCGCCCTGGGAGGGAGTGAATGATGAATTAACAGCGCTCGCCGCCGATCAAACAAGCAGGCCCGACGGGCTGATGCGTTAGAACCGGCTGTTCTGGTTTCCCCAAGCCGACAGTAGCAGGATTCTTCACGCATAGTCAACTGTCAAACGATCCAGGTCGCACAGGACGGGTTTGCCCAATGTTAGGCAGAGCGTACGCGCTAACTAAGCGAGGAGGCTTATGAAAACCAAGCGAGAATTCGACGGCGGCTACTGCCGCACTAACGACGTACCTGCACTTATTGAGGCAAGAAAGCAGCGGGCGATCGGCAAGAACGAGTTGCGGCTGTTCTTTGCGAAGCTAGAACACCGCGAAAGCCGGGGCATGGCGCCAGTCGACGTGGTGCTGAACAAGCATCGCAAACAGAAGAAGCGCATGACCATTGGTCAGCAAGACGCCGCCAACGAGCGGCTTGTGAAGGCGCTTGCTGAGCATCAGCCGCAGAAGGAGGCCTACCGTGTGAAACTTCCCAGGAAGTTCGTCAGGTCAGCGGCCAGGGGCGCTTTAGAGGTCTCTGAGATGGTAACCGCCCTGTGTTACTTCCTGCGGAGGATGCCCCAGCGTTCGCGGCGCAAGTGCCTGGTGCGAAGCGAACGATACTGCCGACTGTCGGTACGAACTGTTCGCAAGCTGACAGGCCTCTGTCATGATGTGATTGTCGCTTCTCTACGACTTCTCAGGAATCAGAAGCTGATTGCTTTGGTGTGGCGCCCCATGGTTGAAACCTCGCGTTACGGGAGAATGTTCGTCGATGGATCGAAGATCTCGGTGAACTACCATGCACCGGAACGCTCAAGGGCGAGTACTCCGAGTGTGCGTATGCCAAATTCCGGAACAGCGGCTTCCCAAAACCGGAACGAAAAGAAAGAAACCCTTCCTAAGAACTCTTTTTACGCTACGCGTGATTCTTTTGAGGGGAAGCGCAGTAGCATCTTGGCATTCGCCGCCAGGTTTTGCCCGGAGCACGGACTGTCGGCGAGGGTGTAGTTACTCATTGCAAGCGGCGTCCAAGCGCGCGCTTCTCGCTGGTGGCTCGATCTGCGATAATCGACCGCCACACTGGAGAATAAGATGCTTTCCGCTACGCAACTTTTCATTCGACTGGTACCCGGCTTGCTGCGGCCGCGTGTGGGCGCACAACGTCTCAACAAGCTCTACGGCGGACCAGAAACGCTGTTGGCTTGGCTGGAGACCCAGCTCGGTTTGCGACGTGCGCCGGTCAACAGGTCGGCACGCGTGACGCAGTACGTCGCCGCGCTAGACCAGTGCGGAGGCGGACTCTTCGAGGAGAGCTTAAGCTCGGATCGCTGGGCGACCGCGACCCGATTGCTTGAGCTCCGCGACGAGTTGCGACTGGCTGGCTGGAACGAAGAGCACTCGACAGGGCTTCCGCAGCTGGTCGCAGACTTGGCCGCAGCGCGTGTCGATGCATGGTCTAACCTGGGAGAAGCGGAACGACTCGCGCGGATTGAGCACGCGCTCGACGCCGGTCAAAAGCTCCCTCTGCATCAGTGCTGCCTGGCTGATCCCGTGGAAGACTGGCCGGCGGCTTGGCAGGCAGTGTTAAAACGACTGTCATGTGAATCCGCCGCGGCGACCTTGCCGCAGGCTGAGCAGAAAACAGCGCTTCGCATTGCGCAAGAGATCGTTCGTGGCAGCGGGCACGCAGACATAACCCCCGACGAGTCGTTGCGGTTCGTCTCCACACGAAGCGAAACGGCGGCCTGCGAATGGGTTGTCCGTGTGTTGGCGAAGGAGCCGGAGCGGTTGCCCGAGACGTTCATCTACTGTGAAGACGACGCGCTCGCTCTGCGGCTGGATGCATGCTTGATGCGGTATGGACTTCCGACCATGGGCGCGACATCGACGACGCCTGCGCACCCGGTGATGCAGCTGTTGCCATTGCAGTTGGCGCTCTTGTGGGAACCGGTCGATCCACAGGTGCTGCTCGACTTGCTCACTTTGCCGATTGGGCCGATCCCGCGGCGGGCGGCCTACCGATTGGCGGAGAGTCTCGCGCAGCAGCCGGGCCTGGGGAGTGACGCCTGGGAGCGTACGCTGGCGGAGGTGACCAGCGCCCAGCGCGATCCGGACGGGAAACTCCGCGAGCGACTGGACGCCTGGCTGCTCGCGCCACGGACAGCGCGAGGTCAGTCTGCCCCAACGGCGGAGGTGCGCATGTGTTGTAGTTTGGTGGCGCAATGGGCCAGCGGCTTAGCAGCCAAGTTGCGCGAAGATGAACAGCAGGTCGAATTGGTCGCCGGGTTAGACGCGGCTGCCGGCCACGCGGCGCTTTTGGGCGAATTGGTCGAGGCGCAAGGGGTCGAAGTCAGCGAGCCGCAGTTGGGCCGCCTGTTTGAAGAGACATTGGGCGGCGGCGTGCCAGCGGCCGTGGCTGAGGAAACGGCGATGGGGCCGGTCCGCGTCCGTTCTTTAGCCGAGATCGATGCAGCGTGTCAGCGGCTCGTGTGGTTGGGCCTGGGAACGGCGGACGCTCCGTCGCCGCACTGGTCTCAGGCGGACCGCGCAGCGCTCACGGAATGCGGCGTGGCTCTGGACGACGGCAGCCGTCGAGTGACCGCCACGCGACTGGCGGAAGTGAATGGGCTTTGCTGCGTGAAGGAAAACCTGCTTGCGGTATTGGTCCCGGCTGACACAACGCGTCGATGGCACCCCGTTTGGCTGGCGATTCGCAACGCCCTGCGACCAGACCCGGAACCACAGAGATTAGAGGATCTGGTGGCGTTGGGGAGTCTTCAGGCCTTACAACCGTTTGATGTAGAGCTCACGCAACACGCGGTGGAGGCTGCTCCCAGCGAGCGGCCGTTGTGGCAGGCGGGGGGCGCTCTTGAAGATCGCACACGCACGTCGGCGACAGAGATGCAGACTCGACTAGCTTGTCCGTTGAAGTGGACGCTGCGTTACCAGGGTAACCTTAAGCACAGCGCGATCGCGGATTTGCCGAGCAACTTCCTGCTCAAGGGGTCGTTCTGCCACAGCGTGTTGGAGCGGGTGTTTGGCGACGGAGGCGAACTCCCCTCGGAGACGATAGCGGTCAGGCGGGTGCGCGCGGCGTTTGACGAGCGGCTGCCGCTTGACGCTGCGCCGCTGGCGCAACCAAGAATGGCAAGCCAGCGGCGGCGTTTGCAGGAGGAGCTTTCGAGTGCGGCACGGACGTTGGTTGCGGCGTTAACTGCAGGCGGCTATCGCATCGTTGGTATTGAAGCGGAGGTAGAGGCAACCGCCACGGGCAAAGACCTCAGTGGTTGGATCGATTGCCTGGCGGAGCGGCAAGACGGCGAAGAGGCGGTGGTCGATTTCAAGTACGCGGGTCGGGAAAAATATCGCAGCTTGCTCGCGGACGGCCGCGCCGTGCAGCTGGCGACCTACGCCCACGCTCGGTCTCAGCAAGCGGGCGGCAGGTACCCCGCGGTGGCGTACCTCATCCTGGCCGACGGACAGCTGTTCACGCCCAGCGGCAGTGCGCTCACCAATCACACCTCCTGCACGGAAGTGCCCGGTCCAGCGATTCAGGCTGTTTGGGATCAGCTGGTCGCTGCCATGAACCAGGCGGAGGATTGGCTTTCCGGTGCGAACTCGATACCGGCTCGCCCGCTGCAATCGCAAGAAGATTGGCCGGACGGAACGGACCTGGTGCTAGCCAGGAATCTGAAAGTGGGCGACCTGCAAGAGGTCTGCCGCTACTGTGACTACCAGGCGCTGTGCGGAGTCAGGAGGCTGACATGAGTGGCGCTCTGGAAGTCGTGCGGGCAGGGGCAGGTTCGGGCAAGACGACCGACCTCTGCCAAGTCGTTGCCGAGGCGGTGAAAGCGGGGCTCGATCCGGCACGCATTCTGGCAACCACTTTCACGCGGAAAGCAGCGGTGCAGCTGAAAGGGCGGGTGCAGGCGCGGTTGCTGGAAAGCGACGGCGTCGATCCGCAGACCGCTCATGCCTGGGCCGACCGCTTGGAGCTAGCCGCCATCGGCACGGTGCATAGCGTCGCGCACCAACTGATTACGCGGCAGGCCATCGCCATGGGCCTGTCGCCCCAGCTGACCGTGCTCGACGACGAGGGTAGCGATCGAGCACTCAACAACTTGCTGGGCGAAGCGGCCGAAGGCTGGGACGACGTTTACGAAGTGGCCGACCGACTCGCGATGCAGGACATACCGAAACTCATCCTGTCGCTGCTTGCCCTGCAGCGGGGAAATCGCATCAGCAACGCCGACTTCCAGAAGCAGCTCGCCGCGAGCGCCGGCAGGCTCTGTCAGTTGCTAGCGGCAACGCCAGAGGCGACAGGCGTGAGTTTCGACCAATTGTATAATCTGGTCGATGACGCTTTGCGACAAATCGAAGGCGCTGGTGACGATACGACCAAGAAGACGCAGGAGGCGGTCCGCAAACTCCAGCGGCTGGTCGCGCGGCGAGCGCAAGCATGGCAGAGTCACCTTCTTGCTGGCAAAATTGAAGCAGCGAAAAAGTCGGACGGATTATTGGACAACCTTCGCACGGAAACGTCGCGCGTGCGAGCCAACCCAGAGCTGCACGTTGACGTCAAGTCGCTGGCGGCGCAGCTCGGAGCAAAAACAATAGAGCTTGGCGAGCGGTACCTCCGTTACAAGCAGGAGCGGGGCCTAGTTGACTTTACCGATCTGGAGGTGCTCCTGCTGGACCTGCTCGAAAACGAGCAGCTCGCAGCGAGCTTGCAGTCGGACTACGACTTGGTGTTGGTCGACGAATTTCAAGACACCAACCCACTGCAGTTGGCGATTTTCCAACGCTTGCGCGAGGTCACCCCGCGCAGTCGATGGGTGGGTGATCCGAAGCAGGCGATTTACGGATTCCGCCATGCCGACCCCGCCTTGGTCAACACCGTGTGGGACAGCGCCGAGGACTCCAAGCGGGAAAGCCTGCCCAACAACTATCGAGCCCAATGCGGTTTGGTGCAATTGATTGGCGACATCTTCGGGCCCGTGCTGGGAGAGGATGCACGACAAGAACCCCAGCGAAGCGCGGAGCCGAAGGGCATCGAGCGGTGGTTGGTCGACGCGGGGAATGTCACGGACGAAGCGCTCGCGGTTGGCTGCGGGATTGCCCAACTCCACACCGAGGGCATCGCTTATCGCGATATCGCGGTCCTGGCTCGCACCAATCTGCAAGTCAGCCAATTAGCGGCAGCCCTTGATGAATTGGGAATTCCTTACCTGCTGGAAAGCCCTGGCTTGTTGGCTACTCGCGAGGGAGCGATGGTGCTTGCCGGACTGCGGCTGGTTGCCGACCGGGGTGACTCATTGGCGGCCGCCACGCTATTGCACCTGCTGGAAGATCCCGATGTTGAAACGCCGCAGTGGTTCAGCGAGCGTTTGACCGAGGTGCAAAACAACAAGGCAAGTGGCAATAAAGATGCGTATCGTCCGCCTTGGGACGAGGATGCTCGCTTGCAGCCCTTAGAGTACATCGACGCCAGAACGCTACCGCCCACGGTAACCATGCAGCGCGTCATCGAGGCGGTTGGGGCTGCGGAGCGCATCGCAAAATGGGGCGATCCATCCCGACGCAGCGGCCACCTCGATTCGCTGCTGGCGCATGCGACGGAGTATGAACGCTTGGCGGTCGACGAGGGTCGGGCGGCAACGCTGACGGGTTTGATTCTTTACTTAGAAGGCCTTGCTGCGGACGGGGCCGACTTGCGTCATGCTCCCTTGGGTCATGATGCGGTGACGCTGTTGACCTATCACACGGCCAAGGGGCTGGAGTGGCCCGCGGTGGTGCTAACCGGGCTCGATTACTCCCGAGACGCGGACATGTGGTCGCCATCCGTCGTTGCCGACGGCATCGACCCAGACGATCCGCTGCACGGACGGTCGGTACGGTATTGGAGTTGGCCGTTCGGCGTCTCCGACGGACCCTACGGTAAACGGGTGTCGGGCAGTGGCTTGCAGCAAGGCGCACTCGCTTCCGCCGAGGGGGCGTCCAAAAGCAGGTCCGAGGCCGACGAATCGTTGCGCCTGCTGTACGTGGGCTTCAGCAGGGCCCGCAACAAGCTGGTGCTCGCGCACCGTGATGGGAAGTGCGGATGGCTCGACCAGCTTCCCGACGTCGACCGGCTCTTGCCTCCTGGGCTAGCCGCGGGCGAACACCCCATCGATGGCGTCGATACGACGCTGCTGGTGCGTACGCTCGACGCCAGTCTAGTCGGTGCGTGCAAGGTATCGCGCAAGGAGCAGGAGCGGTGGTTCGCAGCGGCACCAGAGGTGAATGCAACCGAACACGTTGAGCGATACCATTGGCCGAGCGAAGCGGCGCCAGCGACGGCGGCGATGTTTGATGCGGTGGTGATTTCTGAGCATCCAAGTTTCCCGTTGGGAGCCTCAGAGAATTATTTCGCAGCAATCGGAGAGGCAGTCCACACGTACTTCGCCGCGTTGCCTTCGCTCATCGAGGCGAGCCATGAAGTCAAGATGACGGTCGCAACGCGTTGTCTCGCAGGTTTTGGGGTAAGCCATCTTTTGACAGCGGACGCACTGGTTAAGCAGGGCGACGCGTTCTCTGATTGGGTTGAGGCGCAGTATCCCGGGGCAACCTGGCACAGTGAGATGCCGGTGTCAGCGCCACGTGCTGACGGAGGACAGTGGGTCGGCGCCATCGACCTCGTGCTGGAAACGACCAATGGCGAGGCGATTGTCGTCGATCACAAGAGCGCTCCCATTCGTCGCGAGCAGTGCGCTGCCAAGGCGCAAACCTACAGCGGACAACTTCAAGCGTACGCAGAGATTCTGGGCGAGTTGGGCGTTTGTGTCGCGGGGACGGTGGTGCATTTTCCGCTGGCGGGGGTGGTTTGTCCGGTCAGATATGCAAGATGAGCAGATTGTGCGATTGGCGAGCGAGTTTCTCGAACCGCCACGCTCTACGCCCCCTCTTCGTGCCAGGTGTTACACGGCAACCACGGCAGACCGCGCGTCGGTGACGGTCCGTCTGTCAGCGTAACGACGACTCCGGTTCCGTCCTGCAAGTCCTCTACGAGTCACACTTAATGTACTCAGCTCGGCCAACTCCGAATTCCCATGCACGGCAGGACTATTCTGGACATGATCCTATCTTTACTAGACTACTAGGTAACAATCGAATTAAGCTCGTCAACGACGGCTTCAATCGAAAGTCGATTCTGCGGGCTCGCCGATATGCATAACTTGGCGATTCGGCTCCAATCACTGTAGGGGACAAAATCTACATCAGTTTGCCCGGTTAGCAAGAAAATAAGTATCTTTCCAAAAGAATACACGTCAGCACTAGGATGAGCGGCCACCCCCTGGAACTGTTCTGGTGCGGCATAGCCGCGGGTACCATGCTGCTGAAACGTCTTGAGAGTACCAAGCCGACCGAGGTTTTTGGCGATGCCAAAGTCAGCTAGTTTCCACGTACCACCGAAGCACAGCACATTGCGAGGCTTCAAGTCACGGTGGACAACTTCGTTATCGTGAAGCTCCTGCAAGGCCATCGCTAGGTTGAGAGCGATGGCCTTAGCATCGCTCGGACTGAGACCGCGTCCATGCGTTTGGCTTTCGATAAACGTCTGAAGGTCGCCGCCGTCTGCACACTCGGTCACGATCGCTACATAGTCATCGTCACGTAAGTAGTCCAGAACGGACGCGACATACTTGGGTTGCAGTCGTAACAACTTCTCATAAATCCTCACCTCGCGTTCCAGGGCGGCTTTATCCGCTGAGTGTGTGCGGACTCGCTTTAGGAAGACTTGGCTTCCATCTCCGGTCTTTTCGGCGATATACGCCTCTGACATCCCTGCAACATCGAGGGGTTTGACTAGCCTGTAACCATGAAAAGATTTAGGAGGATTCGGATTCGGATCGCTCCCCGATGGAGTTCCCAGCCCTGTCGGTTTTTTCTTCGGAACGGGCTCGGCATCTTCAACCCGGTCTTCAAACGACCGAATCTGCACCTGTGCGTATGGCAGAAAATGCTGGGATCGGACGAGAGCTTGGCCGCTCGACTGGCTCAGTATTAGTTCCTTGGCACCCGTCTGCTGCTTCTTGTCGGTCAACCCGAGGTGCTTTGCCATCACTGTGGCGTCGGCATCTTCCAGTCCAAGTGCGATGAGCGTACCCGTATTCGCGAAGACAGAGCCATGAAAGTCACGTGTTTCCTGAGACGAAAGGATCAACCCAAGGCCGTATTTTCTCGCTTCCTTCACCAAGCTGATAATCGTCTCATCGCCACACAGCTTGTGTGCCTCGTCGATGACGACCATCACGCGAAGCTGTTTGGTGACGCCTTGCATCAGCATCGTGGAATAGACCTTCTCCAGGATGAACCTACTGGCGGCGAGCATTAGGTCTTTGATGCCCGATGTCATAAGGATCACGCTGGTACGTTGAAACAGTTCGTCGAAGCTGTAACCCGCGTTCTGTTGCTTGAAGATGCCACTCTTGAAGAGCGGTTGGAGGCGGATTTGAAGATTGCGAACTTGCGTGCCGTGGTCTTGTGCCATGTGATCAAGTACGGCCTCAAGCATTTCCAACGTGGGCGGTTCAAGTTCCCACGTCGCGGGATTGTGAAAATCAAACCCTGCTTGGACGTAACAGGCTTCGATCGCCTCACGAAGGATGCCAAGCTGGATATCCCCGGAACCACTGAAGACGGTGTTCAATGTGTCCGCGAGTCCAAAGATCATCTCGATCGGAGGACGTTTTCGATTGGCGATCGGATCAAAGGGAAGTTCAAACGGATTGACCGGCAGGCCATTCATAACGTCGAACTTCTGTGGTTCAACAGCTTCGGCGAACTCGCCAAAAGCGTACTCGCCCTGATAATCAAGGATGATCGAAGGGACGCCAAGCCGATCGAGTTCCCAGATGAGCGCTTTGGTCGTTTCGCTCTTACCCGACCCGCTCTTGCCTACTACGAGCAGATGCTGGTTGGTCAGACGACGCGGCTTCTTCGTCTGCGGATTCCAATAGACTTCCTGGCCGGTGACACAGTTCTTGCCGAGTTGAATGTTGACCTCTGCGGCTCCAAGATCACCGGAAGCAACAAAAGTGTCCTTCGGATTTTCTGGAGTGCTAACACCCTTCTTGCCCTCAGTAGAAGGCGTGGGTTCTTCTGATGTTGCTTTGGTCTCCCCAGAGACCGCTGGTTCGTCAGGTGGCACTGTGCCGGTTTCTTCTGTCACTACGGCAACTTCAGGATCACCCGACGTGTCAGTTTCGGAAGGGCTGGGTTCGGGTGAACCCGTTTGCCCCCCGATTCCCCCGGGGGACGGTTCCGGCTCAGGTCCAGGTCCCGTCCCGTCTCCTGGATCGCCGCCAGGTTCATCTCCTGATGTATCCGTCGTCCCTTCTTCTTCGTCGATAACCAGACCCAAGAACTCGCTGATCCCAGCCCTGCCTACGATGTGTATGTCATTGTTGTTGATGTCGCGATCTTCTTGGTTCGTCAGAGCGGAGCCATTGAAAATGAATCCTTCATGGCGAAATGAGACTTCACACGCTCCAGCCTCGACGGCCTCAATGCCCTTGTAGAAAGCCTGGATTCGAGTGGAGCTACTCGTTTCATCCAACTCGGATGTCTCAAACAAACCATATCGCCGGGCACGATCGAAGTAGAACAGCAAGATATTCGCCAGTTCTTTGTTCTTGATGTCGGAATCGAAACGCTTCGTTTCACCAGAGCCCACGAAGTGTGCGCGAAAATGCTGTTCGGTGTTGGAGTTCTTTTCGCAAATCTGCGTTTGAAGATCGAGCAGCTCTTGCGGGCTGGAGTGCTTGCGATTCTTGACCTCGATCAGATCAACGGTCATTTTCGATCCCGCAAGTTCGACCAGCATTAGATCATTGCGTTTCAGCGTGAGTTCGCTGTTTTCAAGTTCCTTTTTGTTCTGGTAGAAAAGGTCAATGTGGCTGTCTACCGGAATCAAAACCCGACCACGAAGTCGGTCGTCGCGTTCAAGAGACAGTCTCGTTAGTGCCAAGCCGATGACTTCTTGGGCCTGGTTTGGGTTGTTGATCAACTTCAGCGCGAGCTTCCCGGAGACGGACTTCAGGATTTGAAGGATGCGTCCAATCGTGTGACTGGCAATAACCGGCTCCTCGCCGTCCGCTGTGGTTAGCAGATTGGCAAAACCGTGTCGCAATATGCTTTCAATCTCCTGCTGGTGATAGGTCGAGATGATTAGGCGATGAGCGACGGCATCCAGGAACTCTGGCGTATAGTCGATCAAATAGCCCTTCGATTCCCCGCCAGCTGGCCGCTTCGGATCGTCGTAGTATTCGATGCCGAAGTTGCGATCTATCGTGAAGACCCAGTCCGAAATCAAATGAACCTGCCGAAGCAACTTGAGGTGATGCCTTCCACCAGAATCTGTCAGCTCAAGCTGAACCGTGGTGTACTTCTCAAGGCTGTCCGCCCAGTCGTAGAAGCACGCAGATAGATGGGACAACGTGTCGTGCGATTGAAACAATCGCTTTGTGTTTCCGTCGCTCGCCAACTCAGGGCACTCGTTGGGTGCGATCAGGCGTGACCATGTTGCCGTTGCCGCACCGGCCGAGTAGTCGGTGACATACTCGGCGAGGAGGTTGTGCAGCGAGGAACTTCCCATCAGTTCCGTGTGAGGTCGGGTGGCGATACTGGTCCCAAAGTAGTCGATCAGGAATGTCAAGTGCGACTCAAATCGCCCCCCATTGTCGTTCAACAACTCTGCGATGGAGTGTTTCGCGTAAACCAACTTGGGAAACAATGGGTTTTCATTCGGTTGCAGCAGTCGCTCTTCCGTCTCCGACAAGGTTCCACCATACGTCCATTCTTCAGGACGCCGCTGTGTCATAAAGTCGTCGAACGCATCACCAACAAGTTCGTGCCGTGTATCCTTTGGTGCGAAGAACTTCACGTCAAAGTTGAGGTTCTCGTAGAGCGGCTTGCCGAGCAAGCTCTTGATTGCTTCCAACAACAACGCGCCGTCGCCTGGATTGATCACATTGACCTTGAGCGACCGTACGTAGGGATGATGACAGAGATACCGCTCAATCTTGTCGGCAATCTGCTTCGGCGTGACGGTTGAAACGACGACCTCTTGTCGGCTGGCCCCCACAGCTTGCCGGGCTGCGTTCACCGCCGTCCGCAAGTCCTTCACGTTTCCATTCGGCAACACACTCCAGAACAGATCCAGGTTGTCCGTGTTGATGAAAGTCTGGCCTTGCTCCCAGGAGATCGCGTTGGGGATGTTCAGGTTGATCAGTTTGTCGATGCTGTCCTCGGAAATCAGCCGCTGGATCTCGTCGGGCTTTCGGCCCGTCATCTTCTGAATCCACTGATCCACGAAAGTCTCGTACTGATACAGCCACAGAATCCGCAGGGGATGTGTGGGGCTGAGCAAGAGAACCTGCATTGGGGACTCTGTGGGGCCAATCCTCATCAATACGGTGTCGATCCGCATGACTGCCGAGTAATCGTGCAGGATGTTGTTGATTTGTCCCGGGCCCGTGGCGTTCCCAACCTTTTCGGCAACTTTTTTGAGCAGTTCGACATACTTCTGAATGTAGATCAACGACTCATCCATGACCGTGTGGAGATCGGCAATCTCCACGACGCCCGTTCCATCTTCCAGCTCGCGAACGGCCGTGAAGAACGCACTTCTTGCCTCGAAGAAGTCGTTCGCCATCGTGTTGACCGAGTCAGGCAGTTCGATTTCGTGGAAATCAGCAAGCTGCGCCGTTCGCTTCCCAACAATGTTTGCCTCGTAGACGCCAAGGTTGTTTGGATTGAGCAGGATCTCGCGTTCGAGGTCTCGCAGCAGCGGATTCAGTGCCAAATCACCGCGGTCGTTGTTGGTGAGTCGAAGGGCATAGATATAGTCACGTTTGGCATCCCATCCACGACTGCGCACATCGTAAGCCTTGCCCGTTTTGTGAGTCGCTCGGAAAGACACCTCTTTCAAATGACGAAGGCGTTTTCCGCGGTCAGGCGGTGGGGGTGTGATCTCCTCGCCGTTCTCGATCCAGAACTCTTCTGATTCGTCACTGGCATCTTGCAGCGGAACCCCGTTCTTGTTCAGAGCCTGGATGCGGAGGCGCACGACGCACTTCTCGTCGTCGTCCAGATTGTTGTCGGCGATCGGCACCATGAACGACTTGCGCTTGCCCGACAGTGCCTGGGGCGTGACAACGTCTACCTCGCCTTCGTCTTCCGTGTTGCGCACAACATAGATGCGATAGCCGCCGACGTCTTTTGTGCCAACCGGCTTGACGGTCCATCGAATCTGAATGGGTTTCTTGCCGTCATTGACCAACGCACCGTTTTGATAAATCAGGCCTTTGGCGACCTTGGACGTATTGGGATTTTGTAGTGGGCTCAGCTCAATGCTGACGCCAGTTGTCGGCTCGCTGAAATGCCACTCGTCGAAAGACAACTTTTCACGAGCAGTGTCATCGTGGCAGATATCCGGCAACCACTGGTCCGGTTGCATCGTGTCCTTGTCAGACAGAAAAACAGCCAGGTCCCGACGCCGCTCTTCGTCGTCGAGCCCCTTTTCGGCGACCAGTCGATCCAGATTCTGGGTCAAGCTCTTATCGCCGTCACTCAAGATCGCAGCACACATCTGGTTGCGTGTAAGCTGCACCGGAAGATTCTCCGATTCCAGTTTGAAGTCGGGAATCATGCGTAGTTCGTACAGGTACCCTCCAGCAGTTTCCCAGTTGACGGGCTGATTGCTGGCTTCCTTCTGCCCGAGAACGGACAGGATGTAGCGAAGTTTCAGTCGCACGTCCAACTGTCTGACCGACTCTTCCTTCAGAATGGCGTCCAGGATCTTACGCTCATCCTCCGGCAACATATTGACCTTCGCTCGAACGTGCGTGTCCAAGCACTTGCGGACGTTGAAGCTAACCGCGTCGTCGGTCTTGAAGGTGGCGATATTCAGCGAGTCTTCCTCGGCCAGACGGATTCCAGCCGGGAACAGCGCGCAGAACACGCGGATACGCCCATAGGTTGCATCTTCTCGAAATGCGACCGCACCGCTGCCACTCGTTTCCCACGGCTCATGGTCCGCGTGATCGGGTTTGTCGGTCACAACACGGCAGACCACCTTTGCGGACTGCAAGTCGGGGTCGTCGGCCAATCGCTGTCCCAGTCGATTCATCACATCGCACGGGAGGTAGTCGATCCGCTGGCAGTGGCCAGGGTTCTTCGCTTGGAGAAACGACTTCAGTTCACCGAACAAGGCGTCGACGTATTCGTCAACAACGACGGCATCGTCGAGTCGGAATAGCTCTGTGGATGTGCTCATTTGTTAGTACTCCGATCCCCATTCAGCTTCGGTATAAGCCCTGCCGCGTTCGATTGCCGAATCAAAAAGTCTGAACGCCTCATCTTCACGGTCGTGGGCTTCTCCCCGGGCTTCGTATGCCGCAACGATCTTTTCATGGATCGACTCTCCCCGGTCGTCAGGAACAGGAATGGCAATGGTGTTGAACTGAAAGTCACGAAGTCTCGGGATGACAGAGCCATATCCTCGACAGTGAATCTGAGTCTGACCGTAGGCGGAAGATAGGAACGCATAGATGAAGCCTGGGGCGATCTTGTCCTTATCGGGAATGATTCGCATTACGTCCTGGGACATCGCCCAGCCTTCAAAGTTGCGATGAATGTACTGGCAACGCCCCAGAGTTCCGCCACAGGACACAATCGTCCATCCGCTCTCTACCGTTTCTTTCTCAAGGTTTCTGGTGAGCGAGCTTGAAAGGTATTTCAGTCCCTGCGGACGCCATTGCATGAGCTGCTTTCCACCGATCAGCGCCACGCCGAGTTCCGGATCGTCAACATAGTTCCGCTTTCGGAGTGTTGAGTTTCGTACGGCCGTCAGCACTTGACCGAGTTGGCAACCGCGGTCGTGCGAAAGGATGTATTTGGCGAGGGCGACAGCGGCTGGCTCATGGTAGGTCGCATCGAGCCGGCGTTCGCCGAACTGTGCGTCTTCTGGAAAAAGCCTCGCTTTGGCTGAGTGGATGAACGTGAGCGGCTCCGCGTCTGGCGTGCGACCAGACATGAAATGGCTCAGGTCTGGCAAGTAGCACTGATGCTGAACATCGGCGATCGCCTCGTCGATCAGTTTGTTAGCATTTACTCGCAGGTGACACGATTCGTCGATCAGGCGGGTAAGCTCTTTGCGAAACGCCCGCGGCAGCAATGGAATAACAAGCGTATTGAGATCGTGCTCGTAAATGTGTTCTACAACACCTCCGGACTTGTTCCGAGTCAACAAGAACTGGCCAGCATTACTTTGAAAGAAGCAGTAGAGCATACCCAAATCGCTGTGATCATTGGGAGTAACTCTAAAGGCATCATGCGAGACGTACGCATCGGAAAAATCGTCAGTCGCAAGGACAGTATTGCCAATGGTGCCCGAACCCGAGATGAGAATACACCCCGGCTGAATCCTCAAAACGGAAGATGACAAAACTCGCGAGATGTATCGAGGAGAATCGAACCGGGCCTGAAGCATGTCAGCGGTAGTAAGAAACAGGACGCCGGTTTCCTTGTCATCGACGTATGTCCGACCCCCACGGCTTCGCGGCGAACGCTGCGAAGTTCCTCGGTGAGCCTGAGACTCGCTGTTTGGGCCGCAAAGGCCCGGCTGAAAGACAGCAGACGTATCTTGAAGTTGTCCGCGTGGAAATCCGGACCGCTCCAACGAGTGCTTTGCACGATAACCATCGTCACCATAGTACTCGCCGTCTAGACGATGTGCTCCGGAATACACTTCCGTCGACGCTGCTGCGAACACTTCAATCGAAGAGAACTCCTCGGCTGTCGCAAACGCTGACTGAAACCGGCAATCATCGCTCATAGTCAACCGTTCCCTCCTCCTTTGCCGACAAGAAGTCGTGGTACGCCTTGGCAATGAATGGCAGATCATCGTCAACCATGCGTCCGTATTGATCGACGAAAGGTAGAAAGTCGAGAACCGACGCCTTCAAATAGGCTCCGTGAAGATCTTGCCCGTTCGCGTTCCTGAAGTGATCAAGTATCCGTCCCTCTCGGTCTCGCTTGAAAATCTGATTGTCGCGACGATCCTTGCCGACGTTCTTCGCGATTGCCATGAAGATGGGGTAATCTTTCAACTCCCCACCCAAACTCTCTTCGTTCATCTCATCCGTAGTCTTGCGACGAAGAAACACGAGGTGCGTTTGCATCCCAACCTTGGGAAGGAAGAGTTCCACCGGCATGTCCACCAGCGCGAGTACCTCACAGTGCCGCATCAGCCAAACGCGGATGTACTCGTCGTCCGGATTGCCGAGAAGTCCATCTGGAAGAACGATGCAGAGCTGGCCTGTGCCTGGCTTCAGTAGCTTGACGCACCGCTCCAAGAATAGGATTTCCGGCGACACGCCTGCTTGGAGTGCCGGTGTGGCGGACCAAAGGTCGCGTTCTTCATCGTAGCTCCAACGTCGGGCGAGATCGTATTGGGAAAGGATCGCTTCCGAGTCGATCTTGATTTTTGTTCCAAAGGGAGGATTGGACGCACAAATGTCGAAGGTTCCCTCCTGCAACTCGTCACGGAAGTAACTCGCAATATCAACGTCTTTGAATTTTCCATCCGACTGGTAAGTCTTTGTCTTACCCGGTGGGAACTCCCAGCTCTCAGGCCGATCCAGCGAACCCAAGTGCGTGATCCCGCCTTGACCATCGTTGTTCATCACCATGTTCATGCGGGCGACACGAACGAGGTTAGGGTTGATGTCGAGGCCGAAGATGCGCTGGGAGGCGAGCTTCAGCTCGTGGTTGTATTCACTCAGGTCCTTGGCTTTCGGATCTTTGCCCTCACTCTCCATGCGTCTGGCGATCTTCGCCGCCATGTAATTGAGTATGACCACGATGAATCCGCCTGTTCCACAAGCCGGGTCGATGCACTTCATGCCCGGCTCAGGATCCAGCATCCGGATGCCCATCTTCACCGCGTTACGCGGCGTGAAAAACTCGCCCCTCGTTCCCTGCAAGTTCTTACCCACGATCGCTTCGTAGGCTTCGCCCTTCACATCGACCGACGAGTTGAGGAAGTCGTAATCGGCCAGTTGGGCAACGACGTAAGTCAGGATTCGTGGTGCGAGGTCGACTTCTTCAACCTGCTGAGCAAACAGCTCTGGATAAAGCTGCCGGACTTCGGCGTAAAGTTCCTCCACGCGATCTTTGACTCGCTGCGACTTCTCCGCGTCGTTCCGTTCTTCCAGACTGGCAATGCGAAAACGGCGCTCGTACTCAGCTCCTTCTGATTCGGCCTTCTGTATGCAACGCTCATCTTGAATCTTGGCGAAGACGATCTTGAGGAACTCCCAGAAGATCGTCTCGTTCGACCCGCCTCGATTGGCATAGACATAATCGTGGCAACGCTGAAAGGCTTGTCGGAGCGAAAGGCCGCTTGCAGCTCGTAGCGCTTGTTTGCCCGGCGCAAAACAGTCCTCGGGGCCACGGCCGAAACGCGGGATGTCGTTGATCAACCGCGTGCGAATCTTGATGCGCCCCGTTTCCTTCCAATACACCACACGATCGGTGCCGTTGGTCCACACCGCGTACTCCGCACCGGGCGTGTCCCGAAGGAACTCGGCAAGGCCCTCGGCTCCCTTCTTCGAGTCTTCCGCTTTGACCTTGGGCTTCTGGATGTCCATCAGAATGTAGACGCGGTCCTGATCGTCGACGTCCGAATCACCGCCGTTGGAACGCAAGACGACCAGCGGAAATGCTTTCGCCTTGAGTTGTTTCGGCCTAACCCGAAACTTACGCCGAATGAGATCCGCCTTCTGTTCTTCGGGGTAGCCAAACTCCTCAAGCAGCTTCCGTTGCTCTTCTTGGATGATCAGCTCCAGATCGTTGAGCTTGACGACCTCGCCGGTGACAAGATCGACGACCTGGCCTTCGTCGAGTTGCACGCTGTCGACAGCTTGCCCTTCCGGCAGATCACCATCGTCAACGGACGGATCGGCAGTCAGGATAGCGTCCGCTCCCTTTTTCTTTCGTACTGCTTTCTTCTTCTTTGCCATAGACGTATCACTTTCAAGCTCCGGAGAGCGTATCTTCCATTTCACCACTGACGATGTGGAACCGCGGTTCAATCACCTGGGAGTTCGAGGCGTCCGCCAAATCCGTAAAGAATCCAAGTTGCCGCAGCCTTGTTTTGAGTGCCTCGTAGTTGGCCGCCAGAGCACGGTTGTTCTGCTCGCTCTCTTCTCCGTTGGGACCAAGCGTGTCGATTAGCAATCCGTAGCGACCACCCAGCCAATCAACGAACTTGCGGATGGGCATCGGCCGCGTTTGCCATTTGTTGTCGCTTTCGCGTTTTTCCAGCGCTGCGAGTTGAATCAACACTTCCAACAGTTCGTTCCCGATCACGTACTTCCGGCGAGCACGCCCTCGGCCTGCCATGAAGCCTCGATCCAACTCGTTGCCGCACAGCCCAGAAATCAGCTTGCGATGCTGTTCTCGGAGCGTGCTGTACTGGAAGTGGTAAAGAATCTCGACGAAGGTTTGCAGACGATTCAGCCCGCGGCCGTTGCAGATGGCGATGATCCGTTCAACGTCGGGATTGAACTCACCGCTTTCTTCGTCGTAGCCTGCCTGACGAATCGCTTGAATGTCTCTAGCGAAGTAACCGTCGATGTCCTTGTGATTCAGATAGCCCTTGAGCAACAGCTCAATGTACGCCTTTCCGCCGCCCTTTTTCTGGTCGGGAGTTAGGTATCCACCCGCGAACTCCTCCAACTTCTTCATCAGATATGCTGACTTGAAATACTTCTCGACGTCTTTGAAATGTTCGGTAAACCGTTGCTTGGCAATTGAATCGACTTGTTCGTGATGACCTCCCGCCATGTCGCAAAAAATGTCTAGCGTGAAGGGTGCGTGACTGCGGGGGTCACCTGGTTGTGGCTGTTCACCTTGCGGCTCGGGCAGCTTGCCGTGCTCGATCATGTGGTTGGCGATGCGAACGATCTGGTAGAAATACAATGCCGCATGGAACACCATCAAGGTGGTCATGTAATTGATGAGTTCACGGCGCGGGATGCAGTCTTTATAGAGAAACAGCAGCTTGAGATCCTGTTTCATTAAGTCAATCTGCTCAGGGCATAGAAACTCGGTGTCGGCGACCTGGTCATCCTTCTTTGTGCTGTATTTGTCGGTATCAAAGGGCTGGAGTAGCCGAAGAAGGAATAGCAACTCGATGTCGAGCTTGTGATCCGTGGCAAGCTGCTTCAGTGCGTTTTCGTCGACACGATAGTCATTGTCCCCATGTCGCCGAGCGCCAATCTCAAAGAACTGACGCATAAGCGAATCCGGAGCAGATGTCAGCGTTGGGTCATCTTTGAGTGCGTTATAAAAGAACTGGCTCAAACGACGGTCTTGCCCCTTCACATTGGGGTTGAACAGTTTGATAACCATAAAATGCAGTGGTCGAAGACCAGCCATGCGGTACGCGCCACCGGCCGACTTACCGCGACGAGACATGATCGCGAAGTGCGACTCTAGCCACGAAGAAAGCAGATCGCGACGGTCGTCGCCAACACCATCAAACAGATGACCGTTTTCTTCGAGGACAGCCTCAAGGACAGCTTTAGGCGTTTCCGCGTCTTCACACAGCTTGGCGTCGAAGACAACTTTGTCAGAACGCCGAATCAGCCGCCCGCCCGTACGCAAGTAGATAAACAAGCGGCTCATCGCCTCATCCACGTCGAGGTTGTTCGCGTCGACGGGGTACAGGTGCGGCATTTGAAACAGTTTTTGATTCCGCGTAAGCGGGCTAGTCGCTTTCTTCTTTGCCATGTTTACCTACCTCACGAAGGCACGCCGATGGAAACACCGTTCTGCGGCGTCCGTGACATTTGGTAAAGATTGTAGTCGGAACCCGAAAGGAGCAGGCGATCGGAGGGCAGAGACATGAGCTGCTTCTTGAACATCAGCAAGTTCAAGAAAAACGCCCTCATCTCTCCCGCCGCGGGAACGTAGCCGTCGCGGATACGCATCAACATTTCGTAGAGATCCAGTGATATTTCCAGCATGATGTTGCGTTCGTGATGCCGCAGATGGACACTCGTCGGCAGGAATTCTACGTACGTGGCTTGCGCTGGCGGCTCCTCTACTTCAAGGTTGAAGTGTCCGGCTGGGTACGTGAAGTAGGCCTTCACGGCCGTGTCTGCGTCATGGCGAGTGCGGATGCAGATATTCTCACGGCCGCGTTGTTCGTCGTAGATGCTCTCGCTTCGACTGATCGCGAGCACGATCCATTGCTTGAGTTGACCCGAGGGGTCAGTCTTGGTCTCGATGAACCGCATGAACTTTTCAATGTTGTCGTATGGAAGCAGATGCGAGAGAAACTTGCGTTGTCCCTGTTCGTCCGGTTGATCGCCTTCAAAGAACAATTTGCGACGCAAGGATGCTACGTACTTTCGTGATGTCTCTAAGGCGTCTTGCGTACGCTGCTCAGGGCTCATTGGACGGGTATCGTAGAGCCGGCAGAGGTCTTCGACATCGCTGGTGGTTCGACCGAGCGTCCCAGCTTGGTCAAATCGCAAGAAGAGTTGGCGAAACTCGGAGGTGCCCGGCCTCGTGAAGCTCAATCGGCTGTCGGTCATAGGCAACGAAGCCAGTCCGACATCAAAGTCGCGTAGGAGGCCGAGGATGCGATCTTTTTCGTTCGCATCAAAAACGGCGTTGTAGTAGTAACGATCTGTGAAGTCTGCGTTTCCGCCTTGAATCTCTTGCTCGATCTGCTGGCACGTGTGCTTGCCGAACAATGTAAACGCGAGCACTGATCTCAGATCGCGTACCGTTACGTGAATCCGTTTTCGGAAGTGTAGGATCTGGAATATGCTTTTTAGGCGTGATCGGGCGATCCGCGCCGAGGCGTTTCTTTCCTCGACCTCTTCGGCATCTTTGTCACTGAGCCCACTTGTACTGCGGAGTCGAAACGTGTCGACATTGAACTTGACTGGGCATCGGTGTCGGGCAGGGCACCCGTCACAAGACGTCCAGAACTCCTCAGCGACGTACCGATCAAGAATCTGATCAAAGATGCTGTCGGTTTGACCGCGAGCGGCGTCTACGACTGACCGCAAGTTCAAGTTCACGAGAACCATGTCGTCAGAAAGCGGGGAGTCGAGCTGGAGATGCTCTAGCAGTTGCTGGCTAAGCCATTTGAACTGCGTTGTGTGCGACAGGAAGTCAATGAGCTTGCCCTCGTTCATCGCAACGACGAGGCACGTGTTGGCTGTGGGTGGATCGTCCCCTTGTAAATCGAGGAAGAAGTTCGCCAACATTTCTTGATTTGTGGTGCCTGGAACTTCAACCGAACCGTCATACAACGTCCGGAACGTCCGACCGCCTAGCTCAAAGTGACTTCCCAGAGAATCAGGACGCGATACTGTTGCCCCTGTCGCTTCTGCTGCTTCCTCTAGTTTCTGAATGAAAGCGGTTTTGCCGTCACCGGCATTTCCAGTCAGGATCACGAGGCGATACGTGCAATCCAGAATCGCGTCTCGAAGTTCACGATCGAGCTTGGTGGGCACATAGGTCCGACGTGCCAAATCATTCTCAAGGCCGCGCGTCAGTCCGTTGCCAGCGTCAGACTGGCTGTAGAACATAAGGAACTGGTCGAGGTACGGGTTGTTCGCCATGTGTTTGCCACCAGCCAGATTAAGGTCTTCTGCCGAGGGGATTGGATTGCTCTTGAGATACCGCTGCAGGATGACTTTCTAACGGGGTTTCTTCTTGCGCAGGCTAGTTGACTTCGGTTGTTGAGCCTCGCTGAGGATGTGATCTAGTTCTTCGCGAGAGTACAGTCGGTAACCATTGATTGGATGCCGGCGCTCAGCCAGCTTGCCGCTTCGCCCCCAATTCCGCAGAGTATTTGGCGAGACGCCGAGGTACTCCGCGGCCTCTGTGATCCGCAAGTAGCCGTCTAATTTGGACATTACACTTCTTCCGAGATTTCGGTCGGACTCCCCAAAAGGGTTGCTTAACCTTACCAAACCGGCACAATTGATGACACCACCCAGTACACAGAACGTTTCTGATCGGCGCCGCACTAAGGCGGTGAGGTTCCAAGGCACTATCGTGCAGCTAAATCGGCACATGCCGACTTGCGGATAATGAGCCCCACAGGCAACCACGCACATTCCGAACTCGAGCAGGTTCTTGCCGAATACCTGCGCAAGCTCGATGAGGGTGTGCACGTCGACCGTGAAGAGCTAATCGCCCAACATCCAGCGTTGGCCGAAGATCTGAGGTCGTTCTTCGCACACGAAGAGCGTCTCTGGCCTGCTGCGGAGGCAGCCGAGACGGCGACGTTGAAACACGACTCAACGCCCGGCCGACGTCTTCGGATTCGCTGTCCCCAGTGTCACGCGCCGCAGGAGTTGGCGGCGGACTGTCCACTGAGCGACTTAATCTGCGAGAGCTGCGGCAGCCACTTTAGCCTCATTGACAATCCGCGGTCGACGCGGAGCGCCGATTCCTTAACGGAGATGGGGCGGTTTGAATTGATCGAGCGATTGGGGATGGGAGGGTTTGGCAGCGTCTGGAAGGCGCGTGACAAAGAACTCGACCGAACAGTCGCCGTGAAGATCCCGCGTCGTTCGGATATGGACGCGGACGAGACAGAGAAGTTTCTGCGTGAGGCGCGAGCTTCGGCCCAACTGCGGCATCCGAATATAGTCAGCGTCCACGAAGTCGGCCGCGAGGGAGATACCGTCTTCATCGTCAGCGACTTGGTTCGCGGAATTACGCTTGGAGACTGGCTCACGGGACAGCAGCTCTCCAGCCCGGAAGCTGCAGAAGTCTGTGCAAAGATTGCCGATGCCCTGCATCATGCCCATGAGCAAGGTGTTGTCCACCGCGATCTGAAGCCGGCAAACATCATGATGGACGGGGCCGGCGAGCCTCACTTGATGGATTTCGGCCTGGCGCGTCGCGAAGTGGGCGAGGTGACGGTGACAATTGACGGGCAAGTCGTCGGGACCCCTGCCTACATGTCACCGGAGCAAGCCCAGGGGGAATCGCATGCTGCCGATCGCCGTAGCGACGTGTACTCGCTGGGGGTGATTCTGTTTCAACTTCTCACCGGCGAGCTCCCATTTCGCGGCAATGTACGCATGATTCTTCATCAAGTAATTAACGCGGAGGCTCCTAGTCCTCGAAAGTTGAATGCAACGATTCCCAAAGATCTTGAAACGATAACCTCGAAATGTCTAGAGAAGGATCCGGGAAAAAGATATCAAACGGCGAATGATGTCAGTGATGAACTTCACCGATTGTTGCGTGGTGAGCCGATTGTAGCGCGCCCAGTGGGACGCTTTGCGCGTGCTTTCCGCTGGGCAGGTCGCAACAAGAGCGTTGCAACGGCGGCGGCTGTAGCCATTGCATCCCTTGTGGGAGGCGCAACACTATCGTTGTTGTTTGCACTTGACTCCCGTCGCAAGGCGGCGGATGCAATTGACGCGAGGAACTTGGCACAAGCGAGTGAAAAGCGGACCGTCGCGGTATTGGACTTTTTGGAAGACAGAGTGCTTGCGGCGGCACGACCGGAGGGACAAGACGGGGGCCTCGGCCGAGAAGTAACGCTGCGACAAGCAATTAATGCGGCAATGGAAGATGTAAGGATTCGATTTGTCGATCAGCCGCTTGTTGAAGCTCGCCTTCGCAACACGCTGGGCGCTTCATTTCTCTACCTTGGCGAGTCTGAGCTCGCACTGGAACAGTATTCAGAAGCGCGACAGTTGTACGAGGAGCACTTGGGGCCTGAAGACATAAATTCGCTTGTAAGCCTATTCGGGTTAGCTAATAGCTACACTGCACTTGGACAGCATGACAAGGCGAACTCATTGTACGAGGAGACCGTGGAACTGCGTAAGGGAAAGCTAGGTGTCGACGACCCTGATACACTTCGCAGCACGAACGGTCTCGCCAACAATTATCTACGCCTTGGACGAATTAAGGATGCACTGCAACTTCATCAATCCACACTTGAACGACGCAGGCAAGTTCTTGGTTCCAATGACCCTGATACGCTCAATAGCATGAATAATGTTGCGAACTGCTACTACAACATCGGAGAGACTGGCAAGGCAGCACAACTGCAAGAAGAAACTCTGCAGGCAACGAGAGCTACGCTTAGCGAAAGTCACCCCCAGACGCTGAGAATCCAAAATGATTTAGCGAACAGCTATGATGTTCTCGGGCGCGATAATGACGCCATGGCATTACGAGAGCAGACATATGCACTCATGAAAGTACAACTTGGTCTCGAACACTACCTCACTCGCCGGAGCATGAACAATCTAGCTCGCTCCTATGAGTCCATTGGTCGATTCGACGAGGCAGTTGCACTCTACGAGCAGGCCTTGAATGCTTGGAAGCAGAATCCCAGTAACTATGACAAAGACACCGTAAACACAGTACGTGCGCTCACAAACGCGTACTTACGCACAAACCAGCATCAGTCGGCAATCGAACTGCTCGAACAGGTTCTTGCCGCCATCCCGACAAGCCTGCAAAGGACTCGCGACGAAGCCGAGTGTCTGGGTACTCTCGTGGGCCTTTACCTACGAATGAGCCGTGCCGCCGATGCCAAGTCGCTACTTGAAGAGTTCGCCAGTGAATTTCAACCTGGAGATGGGCGTTATTGGATAGAGCCAGTGTTTCAGGCAATTGCCGATCGCATGCCAGCTTTGGAAGCGTCAGTCGAAGTAGCCAACGATATCGATCTGGAACACGCGTGGACACCACTGGAGCGACTCATTTTCGCTGAGCTGATCCTTCTTGACGGACAGAACGAACGTGCTGCTGAACAGATTCGCCGTGCCATTGCTGATGGTGGTAAATCACGCTTCTACCAGAAGTCGCTTGGATGGGCACTATATGCGCTGGGGGACAAGGAAGCTGCTGAGCATACGTTTAGAAACTTGCTCGCTCCCTTGGGGCAACCTGCTAAGGGCGGTACGACGGACTATGACTTGGCAAATGGCGATCGCAACCAATGGACTGCCGCTTACTTTCTACAATGGGTGAGTACTGAGGAATACGTGAACCAATGGACGAAGCTGCAGCCAGAGAACCAGCGACAAGACTCTTTCGTCTGGTTCTATGTAGGACAGCGAAATGAACTTGATGGTCAAATTGAGGACGCCGAAGAGGCTTATCGAAAATCCGTCGAGACTGCAAATTACTACGTGGGGATGCCACGTCTGCACTACTTTTCAGAGTATCGCTTGAGGCAACTAGACCGGGTAAGTCCAAGCCGCTAGACCAATCTTCCGATGGCCTGTTGACCGCTGCTCCACCGTCAGTTGTGCACAGTATTGACGCCGCATCGGGTAATGAATTCGTGTTGTAGCGCAATGAGTGGGCAGAAACCGTGCCTAGATATGTGATGGAGTTGGAAACTGTCCAGCTGCAACGGAGATACGATCAACTGCAGTTGATAGCGAATTCAGTGGGCGATGTTACAGGAGTTAGGTATGGCGATACCCCAGGAACCTTCAGCCACAGCTCAAGAATCCCTGCTCATCCCGGCAGGTGATCTGGCTCGCATGATGCAAATTTCTACACGTACTTTATGGCGTATGCGAAGTGCGAGACAGCTCCCAGAGCCAGTTCGTTTGGCTGGAACTGTTCGATGGCGAGTTGACGAAATCAAAAACTGGATTGCGGAAGGTTGTCCGCCGCAGCAAGACGGCGACAATGGACGATCAAGGAGATAAGCATGGCTTCTATTTTCAAACGCAGTAAGCGACGCAACGAGCCGTACCTGATCCAGTACGTTGATCACCTAGGTAAACGCCGCACAGTGCGGGGCTTTACCGACAAGGGATTGACGGAGGAACTTGCAGCAAAGCTCGAATCCGAAGCAAGGCAACGAGCCACGGGTCTCATCGATCCGTCGCAGGATCGCGTAGCCACGCATCGGTCTGCCCCAATCCATGAGCACTTGTCGGCCTTCGAAGAAAGCCTCTCCGACAATACCGAAAAGCACGTGAAGCTCACTATGGCTCGTGTCCGCCGCGTAGTAGAGGGATGTGGCTTTGAAACCCTTGGAGCTATCGAGGCAGAGGAGGTCCAGAGCTATCTTCGCAAGCTGCGGAAAGCGGAGAATTTAGGGCATCGCACCTACAATCACTATCTGCAGGCCATGGACGCATTCTGCTACTGGTGTGTGACTACGAAACGGCTCTTAGCGAGCCCACTTGTGCGCTTAGAGCGTCTTAACACTGCAACTGACGTGCGACATCCCCGTCGGGCTTTGACCTCGGAGGAGGTATATGAGCTAGTCGAGTCGGCTCGGTCGAGTAGTAAGCGAATCCAGGGCCTATCGGGCGAGCAGAGGGCCAAAGTATATCTGCTTTCCTACATGACGGGCCTAAGGAGGAAAGAGCTCTCCAGCCTGACGCCGAGGAGCTTTGTGCTAGACGTCAGTCCAGCTACAGTCACTGTAGAAGCGGCGTGCTCCAAACACCGCCGCAAAGATGTCCTGCCGCTACACCCCGATCTCGTCAATTTGCTCGAAAGCTGGCTAAAAGGACTCAAGCCGTCTGAGAAACTATTTCCTCGACTGGAGCGAAAGAAGACGTGGCTCATGGTGAAGAAGGACCTGGAGCGGGTCGGTATCGCCTACAAGACAGAGGAGGGAATAGCGGACTTCCATGCCGCTGGTCGCCACACGCACATCACCGAACTTCTGCGGAATGGCGTGTCTCTGCCGGAGGCCAAAGAGCTGGCGCGACACTCTGACGTGACCATGACGATGAAATACACGCACATTGGCCTTAGCGACCAGGCCAAGGCCGTCGCAAACCTGCCGACACCTCAAAGGAGGGTAGAACCCGCCACTCTTGCAGCGCTGCCAAAATCTGGCGCGCTGCAAATGCGCTGCACTTTTTGCGGCGCCAAGGGGCATGGGATGACTTCGTCTGACACCGAAGAGAATCTCCAGAAACGCGTAAACCCTTGCCGAGGCAAGGGTTTTGACGCTGATCGTCGCCAGTTGGCAACAAGTGACAAAGTGGAGGCGGCGGGAATCGAACCCGCGTCCCGTAATATCTCCACGTAAGCTTCTACGTGTGTGTCCCGAGAGATTTGATTTCGCTCATCGGGCGCCTCTCAGGCAGGGCTACCGATGAACTAGCCGAGAACTTATTTAACCGCGGCCGTGCTCAGCAATGAACCGCAGCGGTCCGGAGGGGGTTATACGTTCCGTCAGCCGCTTCCGGCGAGCAGCTGGGGAACGGGCAGCCTAGTTCTAGGCAGCCAAAGCGTAGTTACCTTCGGCAATTGAAGGTTTTGATCGGCTTTTTACGTGGGCCACCGATCAACCACGACACGCCACTTACGCTTCGCCTATCCGGTCGAACCCTGTTCGCCCCCGTGTAGAGTGAAGCTGCCGCCCGCAGGCGGACTCCCTATTGTATGCGACCACTATCGGCTGGTGAAGGTTCTGTTGTTTCGTCAATTTGCCGCAGTCGCGCAGGACCCCCCGTAGCTTCCGTCGCCAGACGGAGCACTTTCGCGAGCCCCCTGGGTGTGGATGGACCACTTTCGCGGCCCGCGTGGCGGACCGGCTATCCGAGCCTTGTTCGTTTTGGGCCAACCGTGGTTTTGGGCCAACGGTGGGGGATTTATATTCATGGGCCCAAAACTCCGGGGGTTTTGGTTCCCCCCAGGTTAGTTTACCCCTTGTTTTTTCGACTCGTCTGCTCGCGGGGTGGGGAACAACTGGCCGCGTTGTTCTCCGCACCGCCCGCCAGTTGGACCAAAACCTCAACCGAGTCGATTCGCCGCTCGTCATGGCGGCGGTTCCACTCGGCAACCCACCGCTCGACGGCCACCGCCAAGGGGCGCAGATCCTGCAGCTGCCGATCGCGCTGCTGCCGAGCCCGCTGGCGTGGGTCTGCTTGCTTTCGAGACGTGGCTCCTTGCTTGCGCGCCCGTTCTTGTTGCTTTTGCAGCCGGGCCTGCCGGTCCAGCAACCAGACGGCCGCTCGCCAGTTGGTGGCCGCCGCCCGCCGCACCGTCTCGAGCGGCCCGGCATCCGCCGCGACCCGCGCCCGCCGCAGCTCGGCATCGAACTCCGGATGCTGCCGCCGGTGCCGCCAGATGGTTTTCACATCGCACCCCACGTGCTCGGCAGTCCGCGCGAGCGACATCCCGGCCGCCACCATCCTGCGAATCAGCTCCAACTTCTCCTCATCCAACACCCTCGGCCTCGCCATTTTGGCCTCCTTCTTGGTAGTGTTCTTGCGTACAGTTAACCGTATTTTGGTTGTACCGCAGTGCGTGTAAGAAAACTACAAGAAAATGGTGAGTTAGAGTGTGGCCGTTCGCTCCGCGAACGAGCGAGGTGGCCCGCCGATTGCTCCAAAGACGCAAGCGCGCGTGTCATCCTGAGGGAGCTTAAGCGACTGAAGGATCTAGGTTGGAGAAGGGAGGGCACTGCAACACGAGAAACCGCGACCCCAAGAATTCACCCTCCCGCTTGCGGGAGGGTCGGGCTCTCAGGCCCGGGGAGGGTGGTGGCCTCGCCATGGATATCGCTTTTTATGGCAAGCAACGTTTCAATTTCGACTTGGAGGGAGCTGCCCCTAGGCACCCACACTTGGAGAAGCCAACTGCATCACATTCCTACAGCTCAGTCCTGTAGAATGAATCGCTGCCAACATCAGAGTTCGACCCAGCGTGTTAGAGGATTTGGTATATCCGAAGAAATTGAATTCTTGGCGATGAACTCAAGAACCCAATACCTCGGTTGACTGTCACTGGAGTACGTTGCAGATAAGACTGAATCTCACAGGAGCTCCTGGCGTGGCAAATCTAAAGCGATCGGAGATTAAGGTGATCGAGGACGCAATGGCATACCCCCGCGGTTTCGGCTACGTTCTCGACTTTTCGGATGCAACCATGGCGGAGTTCTTCGAAGATGAGTTCGGGGTTGACATCTACTCCGAGGAGTACCGAAGTAACGGCCCTTCGAAGCGGAACTACCTGACGGCGTTTCTGACTAAGGCAAGCTCACCCAGAGCACTTCAAGTGCTTCGAGCGCTCTGGAATCACAGGGAGGGCCTCCTCGAAAGAGATACAAATTCTGAGGTGACCGAACTCGCCAGATCACGATCCAAGAACTTCCTGGAAGTCATCACAAGACTAGAATCTGATGCATCGAGCATGCCCACAGATGGCATCGAGTCATTTGCCTCGGATAGAACCTTAGAAGAACTGGTCGACGACATTGAGCGAACTCTAGCAGCCAACAAGCCCGAGGTGGCCATAGACCATCTACACACCTACTGCACAAAGAAAGTCACACATTTGCTTGCATCAAGAGGCATTAACTGCATTCAAAGTGAGCCACTTCATTCGAGATTCGGGAAGTACCGCAAGTGCCTAGAGCAAGAACGTCAACTTCATGACTTTACTGCGAGGGCACTAAAGTCATTCATTGGCTTACTCGACAGCTTCAACGACTTGCGAAACAACCATTCCTTGGCTCATGACAACTCTATCCTGGAGCCAGCAGAAGCGCGCCTCGTTGTAAATTCAATGAATTCAATTCTTGTGTATCTGAGAACCATCGAGTCAGCAAGGTACGGCAAGTAGAAGAACCTCGACGGAACCCAAGCACATGCAAACGAGTTGAATAGGAGACAACAAATCTCTGCAATTATTCATCCGGAAACACCTTATAGGCTCATTAGAACAGATAGCAGAATCGAAATCCTTGGATGGATACCGGCTAAGGAGCAACTCATGGACAGCGCGTTCCACATCGAAATTGGTGGAGAGATCCTTTTTCGACCCCGAGCAGAAACAGAAATTATACTCCGCTATGAAGCAGAGCGACACTTACGAGAAGGGTACTCAACTGGAACTTACTCTGATCGAGCCAAGATCAATGAGATTCTCCAATACCAATTTGGCTACTACCACGCTGTGATTTCCACAGAGATGGAGAAACTCGCATCAGCAGATTTACTCCGCTGCATTCTCGACCAATACGACAAGGCCACCGCGATCGAATTCGAGGCCAAAGCAAACGCACTTACATACGACGAACGGAAGTACTGGTCAGAAAAAGGACCTCTGATTCGGCGCAGCCTAAAGCACATAGCTGAGCTTGTAGCCGCGAAAGGTCTAAAAAAACACCAGGACACTCCACGACCATCGCTGCTACTCGGGCTGGAAACAATATGCGTATGCGGCGAGATGCTAGTGCATCTATATATCTTGAGCGATCAAACTTATGGAATTCATCCCGACCAGACTACTTTTAAGATATTGCCCGAAGGTGGGGAGATTTACTGGGACCTAGCTATAGAGCACCCTAAGCAATTTGAAGATTTCTCACGGCGGGTCACGGCAGACAGGAATGTTCGAGACAATTTTCTTATTGGGAAGCAACCCAATGTGGACACCGCTTTTCAAAGCCGCATTCTTAACAGCATCTGCGAACAAGAGTTGGGATTTTCCTATCAGACAGCTGTAGATACATTGGTCGAAATAACTGACGGAGTCCAATGTGCCCCCAACGATTTTGATGTTCCCGTCACCAGTCGATCGTCTGTTCTCGATTGGCTGAGAATAGAGCGTGGGTGGACAGCAAAGGCCGCGGAACTGCTCCTTGATGGGTTTACGGTACTATTCGACAGAGCTAGTGCCGAAGGGAGACAAGTTTGGAAACCCAAAAGAGAATATCGCCCAACGCGTCGTGGCTTTCTTGAATTGACACATGAGACTGGGCACCACCTAGCTTGGTCCCGGAGGATGGCGCGAGAGTGCTTGCTCTTGTTGCGTGATGGCACAATTTTCCAGCGCTTTCCACGCGAATGGCGAACTTCGTCTACCAATAGAGCACTGGGTCAACTTCAGAACGCCGCTGGCAAATGGTTTGAGAACGAGGTCGATCGCAACTTGCAGCGCGCGGGTATACTCGGGAGAGCATCGCTGAAGAAGAAAATTGGTGTCGGGGATACAAGTATTCAAATCCCTGGGGACATTGGCGAGATAGACTTCCTTGGATACCTTCCAAATGAAGCACTGATAATAGTCGTCGAGTGCAAGATGGTTGATGCAGGGCACGAACCATCGTTGATTCGTGATGACATATCCAAATTCGCCATGGGAGATAAGTGTTACGCAGAGCAGTTGAGGCGCAAATTTGATTGGGTGCAGAATAATATCGGACCGATATCGCGGTCCCTTCGCACGATCATCCCGAACTTGCCCGCAATTGAGCCACAACGAGTTGCCGGTGCACTGGTAACGCTGTATCCAACGTACGCATCCTACTTCATCCCGGATTTTCCATGTGTATCGCTTTCTGAGTTGATGACTGGCATCCAGGAATTGAACAAATGGCCGTACGTAGATGGAGTCATTTCAATCTCATCGCATTAATAGCTCAGTGTGGCACCCGTTGAGCACCAACCGTCACAACCAACCACCCCGCAAACTTCCAGCGAGATCCTTCAGTCGCTTAGGCTCCTTCAGGAAGACACGGGAAGGATTGCCGCTCCTTCAGGATGACACAAAGAGTTGAGGTGCCGTAAGTGCGCAGGGCTTGTTACGGCCTACGACTACGGCTCCTTCAGGATGACACAAAGCGGCAAGTCACCGGCCCCAATCTTGGAACGCTAAGAACACCTGGGTCAGCCATATCCAGAGCCCGAGCAGCACGACGGCGAGGATGCCGAGCAGTACGAAGTACAGCCGCTTCTTCTCCGCGGGGGCTTCGATCACCAAGGCGATCACGCCGCCCCAGAAGGCTCCGGCGGCACCGAACAGTAGCAGTGTGAAGAAGACGTTCTCCAGTTCAAAACCTTCTCCCCCAGCGACGGCCAAAAGGCTGAACAGCAGGGATACGGCCGCACAGGTCCATGTGCCATGCAGCACATAGCGGCGGAGGCGGGCGTTGGCTCGCGGCCAGCAGGCGGCGATGAGCATGGGCGCTCCGAACACGATGCCGGGCAGGCAAATTGCCATCAAAAGTGCCTCGAGTCCGGCGATGAACACATCAGGCGTGGTGGAGGAAAGCAACATGACGCCGCTCCTTTGGCCAACCGTTCCAGCAATAAGCATGCAAGCTTTGTTCCCAACGCACGTGTAGCAACCGTCACGGTAGACGCTCCCAAAGAATTGCGGCGAGATCCTTTGGTCGCTTGCCGCTGCTTCACGATGACACGAGCCATGCGGCGAACTAGCCGGCCCCACCCCGCGGGGCGGCGAAAACTTCGAAAAAGATTCTCCCCGGCGGTCGATTCCGGCCTTGGTGGTTCGACTAGCTTATAAACGCGGAGGTTCTTCCCGCCAAACAGTCGACGTGGATGAGCACGGGCCGGCTCCAACCACAGGTCACCTACATTTCAATTGATCCTAGGAATATTCCCATGCAAACCTCGAAAGCCAAAAGGACCATCGGCTGGACCTTGAGCATCCTGGTCGGCTTGTTCCTGATCGGCGGAAGCGGGGTGCCCAAGTTCCTGGACTGGCCTGGCAAGCAGGAAATGATGGACCACCTGGGCATTCCCATGGGGCTGCTGCCGACGATCGGGATGATTGAGATCGCCGTAGCCGCGTTGTATTTGATTCCGCGGACAAGTTTCCTGGGAGCCATCCTGACCACTGGTTACTTGGGCGGCGCTGTCTTCACCCATCTGCGGGCCGGGGACGAGCTGTTCGGCATCCTGTTTCCAGTCATCATCGGCGTACTGATGTGGACCGGACTGGCGCTGCGGAGGCCCATCGTGTTTTCCCTGGTGCTGGGCAACGTGCCTGGGTGCCGCCCGCCAGAAGCAACCAGCACAGAACCCCAAACCGCTTTGTAAGAGCGAAACGATATCGAGAGGAGATAAAACCATGCAGTTCGAGAACAAGATCACGCCGTTTTTCGGCTTCAAGGATCAGGCGGAAGAAGCCGCGGAGTTCTATGTCTCGGTTCTGCCGGACTCGCGGATCGTGCAGACGGTCAAGCATCCCCACACTGGCTCCGTGATCACCGTGGAGTTCGAGCTGGCAGGGATGACCTTCGTCGCCCTGAACGCCGGCCAGGATTGGGAGTTCACCGAAGCGATTTCGCTGGCGGTGAGTTGTCAGACGCAGGAGGAGATCGACGACTTGTGGGCGAAGCTCACCGCCGACGGTGGGCAGGAAGTGGCCTGCGGCTGGCTGAAAGACAAGTTTGGCGTCCGCTGGCAGATCGTGCCCGCGAGCATTGGCCAGATGATTGGCGACCCGGATCCCGACCGCGCCGCGCGGGTGTTCGATGCGATGGTGCAGATGATTAAACTGGACATGGCAAAACTACAAGCCGCTTACGACGGGTGAGATACCGATGAAATACATGTTGCTGATCTACGGAGCCGAAGAGGGCTGGACCGAACAGGAGCGGAAAGATTGCATGCTGCAGTCGATGGCCATTTGCGACGAGCTGGAGGCCGAGGGCAAGTGGATTGCCTCGTCGCCGCTGCATTCGGTTAGCACCGCCACGACGGTACGCGTCCGCGAGGGCAAACGCCAGGTGACCGACGGCCCGTTTGCGGAGACCACCGAGCAGCTGGGCGGTTACTATATTCTGGATGTCGACAGTATGGACGAAGCGATCGCCATCGCCAGTCGATTGCCGCCGGCCAGCAAGGGGGCGGTGGAGGTGCGGCCGCTGCTGCCGATTCCCGAGCCGCTCGAGTTGCCGGACGTCGAGCAGGCGCAACCGGCCGCGACCGAAAGCGAAGCGGGCACCAATTACATCGTGCTGTTGTACGCCGCCGAAGGAGCGTGGCCGCCGGAGGAACACGCGGTGGCGCTGGCCGAGTCGGTGGAGTTGTGTCACCAGTTGCACGCCCAAGGGCAGTACTTGTCGGCCGCTCCGTTGCAGGCGCCTGCTACCGCCAAGTGCGTGCAAGTTCGCCAGGGTGGCCGCGTGGTTTCGGAAGGTCCCTTCGCCGAAACCAAGGAACAGCTTGGCGGCTACTTCTTGATCCACGTGAAGGACCTGGACGAAGCGATTCGAGTGGCCGCCATGATACCCGGTTCGCGCCGCGGCACCGCCGAGATTCGCCCGCTGTTTCCGCTGCCGGCGCGCGAGTGAACTTGCAACGGCGCGGTGGTGCGCGTGCTTTTACGTGGTGGCCGTGATCTCTACGGTGAGAGGTTGTTGCTGCTGGTGCACCGCCAGAGCCCGCTCGAGCGCCGCATGGATATGAGGGCACACATTCTGTTGGCCGATGTGGTGCAAGACGTGAGCCTGCTGAATTCGCTGGGCCGGTTGGTCGCGAGCGCCACATAGGATGAGGTGGCGTCCCGAGGCGTGCAGTTGGTCGGCCAGCTCCTCCAGCGTGAGCAGGCCCGTGGCGTCGATGGCGGTCATGTTTCGCAGTCGTAGGATGACGATAGGGGCGAACGCATCGACGTGCTCGAACAGGTCGGTCAGCTTATTGGTCGTACCAAACAAAAATGGTCCATGGATTCTGACGATGGTGACGTAGTCGGGGATGTGTTTGTCTTGCAAGCTGTGCAGCCGGCCGTCTTCGACGTACTCGCCAGTGACCTGGGTAACAGTGGTGGTCATCGAGACCTTGCGAATGAAGAGCAAACCGGCCAGCACCATTCCGACCTGCACGGCGACCGTCAGGTCGGCGAACACGGTGAGTAGCAGCGTGACCAGCCAGACGCTGATCTCGGCCTTCGACATTTTCAGCAGCTTGGGAATCTCGCGCCACTCGCCCATGTTGTAAGCGACCACCAGCAGGATAGCGGCCAGCACCGATAGCGGAATGTAGTGCGCCAACGGGGCTGCAAACAGCAGGATGGCCAATACCACCAGGGCATGAACCATACCGGCCACCGGTGTTTTGCCGCCGGAGCGAATGTTAGTGGCCGTGCGGGCAATGGCGCCGGTGGCTGGCAGTCCGCCAAACAGCGGCGAGGCGATGTTGGCAATGCCTTGGGCCACGAGTTCGACGTTGGGATTGTGTTTGTCGCCACTCATGCGGTCGGCCACCACCGCGGACAGCAGCGATTCGATGGCTCCAAGCATGGCGACCGTGAACGCCGGCAGCAGCAGCGGGCCAATCTCCGCGGTGTCGAACTTTGGCAAGGCGAACGTCGGCCAGCCGCTAGGAATACCACCGAACCGCGATCCAATGGTCTCGACCGGCAGATCCAGCAAGGTCACCACCAAGGTGCCGAGCAACATGGCCACGATGGCCCCGGGCACCCGGCTCAGGTACCTGCGGCAGAGCAGCACCACCGCCAGGGCCGCTATCGACACGAGCGTGGCCGTGATGCTCAAGGTATGGAAGTTCGCCGCGAGCACGTGAGCCCGCTCGAGAAATTCACCTGGCACCTTGTCGACCTGGAGACCGAAGAAGTCTTTGATCTGCGTGCTGGCGATCAGGATGGCGATGCCATTGGTAAAGCCAATCACGACGGGCCGAGGAATGAACCGCACGGCGGCGCCCAAGCCGGTCACGCCCAGGGCGATCAACATCGCGCCGGCCATCATCGTGCAGAGGAACAGCCCATTGAGACCATGGTCGGCCACAATGCCGAACACGACCACCACAAACGCCCCGGTCGGACCTCCGATCTGCGTGCGCGAGCCACCCAGTGCGGAGATGAGGAAGCCCGCCACCACGGCGCAGTACAGGCCGATTTCGGGAGCCACGCCAGACGAAATGGCGAATGCCATCGCCAGCGGCAAGGCCACCATTCCTACAGTTACGCCCGCCAGCAGGTCCGCCAAGAACGTCTGGCGATTGTAAGTACGCAAACAGCCAATCAGCTTGGGCAAACGTTGCATGTTCATCCTAGAGACTTCCGGCACACGGCCACACAGCCCGCGTGTGTCTGAGGGATCTGCGTACGCGATACGTTGCCATTCGCCGGTCAGAACTCTGGGCTTCAAGCTATAGGTTTTATCCTAGCAGCGGGCCATCGGATAGAGCTATCCATGCATCGCCACACGGCACTGTGAACACGAAGGTCCAAACGTGCAAATCGCGCGGCAACGGGGGCAACGCAGTCGGGAAAACGAACCGGTGCCCACGGCGATGATCGATGTAACTGAACGTTCTGGACGATCTTCTCCAACGAAGTCACCGTGACAAAAAACAACCGCCGCAAGCAGGACGTGCCTGTTTGCGGCGGGTGGTGGGTTGCAGCGTTGGGTCGACGTGCGCCTAGTCCCGCTTGCGCAGCCGCAGCGCTGTGGCGCCGATGCCAGCGATCACAAACAAGGCGACCGAAGTGGGTTCGGGAATCTCCATGGGCGTGCCTTGCACGCGAAAGGCATAGCGGTCGTCGTCGGGACGCAGATTCCAATCGCCATAGTTGGTCGATCCCACGCCGGCACTTCGGCCCGCGGTCAGACCGACGTCGCCGGTCGTGTTAAATCGCCAACCGCCGTCGATGCTGCCCTTGGCATCGGCAATCACCCAGTAGGTCGTATTGGCGTCGAGCATGGTGGTGCCAGCCGCCGATGCCAGCGCGAGTTGTTCGCCAACGGCCAGGTTGAGGGAGATGGCTTCGAGTTCGGCACCAGGCTCACCACCATTGTCCGCCGCCAGAATGACGTCGAGCGGTCCAGCGGAGGTAACATTCACACCGAGTTCGAGGCTGTCGAGCAGGTAGCTGGTGCCACCAACGCTGAAGCTCGCTGCTTGATCGACATTGCCGATCGTACCGACGCTCTCGCCTTGAAAGATACGACCAGCGGCACTGAACGTGTCGCCGGCGCCCAGGTTGCTGAAGATGACGTCCGCCTGGCTTGGTGCCGCGGCGAACGAGAGGACGATAGCGGTGACAATAAGTTGCGTTTTCATTAGAAATCTTTCCTCGTGTAAAAGTGGTTATTAGCGAAGCTCGTAGTACTCATCTGTAGCAACGAAATAATTCATTAGCGGCCTGCAGGTGAGGAGAAGGATGGGCGAGCGAATGCGAAGCGTTTGCTGCGGTGTTGCTGGCGAACCGCGGGAACCGATTTCGCGCAGCGCACCATCGATTTTCAGGGCGATGCGCACCAGCGTAGGCGGGGCGACACGTGAACGTCCGGCACACGAATAATTCTGGCAAGCGAACAGCAGCTCACTTGTAATTCCCTTACCGTCCTGTGACGTTGCAACGAGTCAATAAAGTGCGCCTCCTGCATGGCGACGCCCTGCAAAACCTACGAATAAAGGTCACTTTTGCGAGCAGCCTGGTCGGCACTCCAGACGACAACGACGGTCGCCGGCGGGCTCGTTCAACTGCGTGTGTCCTGAAGAGCGCGGAGAGTATATCGCTGCAACCGAAGATGCGTCAAGCAGCATGGTGCGCAAGGTGTGTTAGATATTTGACCTGCCGTTCACCGGGCAAACACAGCGAGGGTGCGCTCGCCCGCCAAGGGTATGGATTGTGGCAGGATATGGCGCTGCGGATCGCGGCAATGAGATGCTGTATCGGGGGGCGGGCCGGCGAGAGAGGGGACGAATTATCGCTTGGCAAGCAAACGGATCCGCCACTGGCGTAAAAAAACACGAGGTCACAGCGACAAGTCGCCATGACCTCGTGTGCGGGAAACATTCAAAACTAGGTGGTGATTCAGCCGTTGCGACGCAGGCGAAGCGAAGCCAGGCCAACCATGCCCAGAGCGCCGAGAAGCAGTGTGCTGGGCTCGGGGACTTCGGTGACGGTCAGGTTGTCGTACACCACGAAATGCGGTCCGACCGAGCTGAACGGATCGTTGTAGCCCAAGCCAACCAAGCCCGATACGGCCGTCGACGGCGCCATGATGATCGGCGTACCGTTGATCGAGTAGAGCACTCGATTAGGGTTCACCGAGATGGTGACCGTGGCCCACTGGTTGCCGGGCGAACCAGCGAAATCGCTCGATTCTTCCGGGAAGATCGACAGGTAGGTGTCGCCCGTGGATTGGGTGGTCATCTCGGAGTTGAGGTAGCTCATGTCGCCACTGTTGACCGGAGTGCCGGAAATGTAGTGACGATAATCCGACGACGAACCACCTTCACCGGTGATGGAAACGAATTGACCAACGCCCGCGATAGGGGTGAAGATCGAGTTGAAGTCGGTGCCATCCGACCCGACACCGATGGTTGCCATTTCGGTGCTGCCGGAAGCACCTGCCTCGACGCCCATGTACATGTCGACCTGGACGGTGTAGGCCGGAGTCGTAACGGGAGTGTTGAGGAAGGCCGTGACATGGTCGGCGGCGCCTTCATCATCGGCGGTTTCGTTGACGGCCAAGAAGAGTCCGCCCGTGTCGCCCGCGGTGGAGTTGGGAGCCAAAGGCAAACCAGCGGTAATGTAGTCGTAAGCGAATGTCGAGACGCTGTCGGGGGTGCCGTCGCCCGAGGCGCCGTTGATCTCATCGACAACCAGGTACGACGCCGAAGAGTCGGCCTCGAATTCGTCGGAAACAAGCACAGTAGCAGCAGTGCTGGTCGCTGCCAGCAGGAGCGCGGCTCCGAGTACAACAGGCGTTGCTACACGGTTCATCATCATTAGATCTACCTCTCTAGTTGAACAAACGATACGTACGAAAGACCTGCCTGTTTCACATGGGTGGTGTCGACCAAGCTGCGGCAAGCGTGCCGCCCAAACCTCAGCGATGAACCCGACACCGGAAGCTGTAGTTGAACTGAAGACGCAGCGTTCATCGCTACCAGATACAGCTCCACACTACTCTTTATAGTCGGTGAAGACCTTTTCATCCCGCTCTTTTTGCGAGAATATGTCTCGCACTTGCGCACGCTCTGTGTTCCGTTTACCGCAGCCAATCGCGCTGCCTCTAACTCATGCGAAAGCAGGTGCGCGTCGGCGAGAGTGCCGTGCGCATTGAGGCCTTAAAAGAGTGGGGAGCCTTCGGTTCACTGCAGTGGCATAGGTGGATAACCGAGAGTCGGTGTAACGGTGTCGGCACAAAAGCAAAGCGGAGCGAACGCTTGGGCGTCCGCTCCGCTTAGAGGTGTCTTAAGTTATCGCCAAGAGTTAGCGGCGGAATCTCCAGCCAACCAGGCCCAGACCGGCCAGACCCAGCAGGGCCATGGTCGAGGGTTCGGGCACCACCTCGCCACTAAGGGCGAAGATGCCGGTCGATGTATTGGCAGAGTTCAGCGTCACGGCGCGAGTGAACTCGAGCGAAACAACTGCCTTGCTCGAATCGAGCGGGATGATCGTCTCGTACAGATCAGGGTTTCCAGTGGGGGTGTCGATCAGATCGTCGGTCAGACGGATACGGCCCAAGCCCTGAATCGCGGGGCTGAATGCGTTGCTGAAGGTGGTCGACCCGCTAATGTCGCCATACCAGTCAGGAGCAGCGTAGTCGGTGATCATCGTGGAGTTGTCGTCGTAGGTGACAACCAACGCACCGGCGCCGCCACCGTTGGTGGAGACCGCCAACACGTGCAGCGATGCCAATTGACTAGGAGTGTCGAGGGTCAACACACCACTGGGGGTGGCGCTGCTGAGCAACAGAGCGTTATCGCCGCTGTAGTCGGCGATGTCGAACTCGGTGCCCGTACCATCGGCGTTGAACTCACCGTCGACAGGCAGGCCGGCGGCCTGACCTTCCAGGCCGGTTTCGAAATAGGCCCATTGATTGGGGATGTCGAAACCTTCTGCATCGTCAGAGTACGGTGCAGTGGAAGAAGCCTCGACCACCAGGTCGGCGTTCAAGCCGCTGACACTGATCGGGATAGGAGCTGCCGAGGCAGAATAAGAAATTGAAATGCATGCGGCCACTGCTGCAGCGAGATGCAGTGTGGTCCACCAAGTTGTCCGCGTCATTAGAACCTACTCCAAGTGATGAATTGGTGGGGATCAGTGTTGCGCAACTTCCACCGCAGACTGCCGGCTAAATGAAGAGTATGCCCTCCCACCGAATACGTCTGCAGCATCCATGTTGCAGGAAACTGAGGAACAATGGAAGCGAAATTTCGAAATTTTTGTGCAGTTTTAAGCGGACCTCCAAGTCGGTGAACGCCAGTTGATCGACGGCTTTGGCTGTTTCCGCCGAGGAAAAAGCAACTAACAATAGAATACCCCTCTGCAGATGGGTATGTCGGCTTGAGGCGACCGGTGGGCTGATCGCTGGAGGGACGGACTGCTTGCTGCCCGATCGCAGGGTTGCCGCCCTGGCGGGTGCGGGGTTGCCTAATGTGCCGGGAATGACGCCGGAAGCGTTCGGTAACCTGCGTTGCCCGGCATGGCATAGGGTTTGCTTTCCACTAGGTCGCAAGCGTTCGAAGCTGGGGGCGTGGCGTTCGACGCCCCCACCAACCAGCCAGTGGAACCGAGAATCGGATGAGGCCAACAATGAACCTTCGCACCAACTTTCGGCAACAGCAATGTAGTGATGCGCTGCGGCCCCGCGACATTGCTACGTCAGTGCGCGAAGGTCGCACTCCCGCCGGTGAACGCCGCATCGGGATGGAAGTGGAAACGTTCTGTCGGACCGCATCGGGACGCCGGGCGGAATATTCCGGCTCGAGCGATTCGATTCTCGAGGTGCTCCGACGATTGCAGCGCGAGCTCGATGCAGAACCGGTGTTCGAAGACGACGCGCTGGTAGGTCTGCAGTCGGACCAAGGCAACATCAGCTTGGAACCAGGCTGCCAGTTGGAGTGGTCGTCGCCTCCCTTGAAGTCGCTGGACGCGCTCGAGCAGAGCCTTCGCGAATGGAACACCACGCGCGACTCCGTGCTGGGGAACGTAGGACTGACGGCCGACGCCACCGCACTGGACGATTGCGAACGGGAGTGCGACAGTTGGCCTCCCAAAAAACGATACTACGCCATGAAGCGGCGGTATCGCAGCAAAGGGCCGCGGGCGTGGGTGCCCATGCAACACACGGCCTCGATCCATCTGTCGTACGACTACGAGTCGGACGTTGACTGGATGCGAAAATTTCGCGTGATTCTCTCTGCCATACCCGCCTCGGTGGCATTGTTCGCTAATAGCGCGGCACGGCGTTTTGGTCGCAACTGGCAATCGTGCCGACCTCTGTATTGGCACTGCATGGACGAGCACCGCACTCGCTTGCCACGGCAGGCGTTCGCCACGCGGTTCGGCATCGACGAGTATGCCGCTTGGGCGGCTGGCATCGAGCCGATGATCGAACGAGACAACTACGGCAAATCGACCAGCGAACTGGCCGAAGAGCGACTCGGCGAGATCTTCACTCCCGTGCGCAGCAAACAGTTGCTTGAAGTGCGTGTGAACGATCGCCTGGCGGACGACGACCTGCCGACGCTGGCTGCGTTTTGGACGGGACTGCTGTACGACGCCCAAAGCCTGTGCGAGGCCTATCACCGCGCCGACTGGTTTGCCGACCGTCTGCAGTGGGAGCGGGCGTTGCTCGAAGCATGTCAGCAGGGCGCCCGAACCGAGGGCGTGGTGCGGGAGCAGGCGTTGCAACTGCTGGAACTGTCGCTGGCCGGGTTGTCGCGGATGGCGAACTGCAGCCCCGCGGTGGTGGACGGACTAAGCGCTTGGGCCGAGCGGTTCGAGCGGAATACGGCACAACGGCCAATTCGTTCTTGCCCGCCGGGTAAGTCGTCACGCAGTGCGTTCTGTAGCTCCGTATCCAATTAATCGGAGTACGCGGTTAATCGGAGTACGCGGTCGCGGCCGCTACGAGCTTCGCAATTCTCCCGGGAAGTGGCATTCAAGTTGCTGGACAGCACCCGGAAACAGGTGGTAGTATAGTTGTCTCAGGGAAGATACGCATTCACCCCGTCGATCTGTGTGGGATTCGAGGGGGGGCTTCTCGGGGTCTCCCCACCTTTCGAGGTCTTGGTTTGCTGAGCAGAGACCCTCCCCACATTGACCCTCCTAAATTTAGTCCATTCATCACCGTTGCGAGGCATGCAATGAAATTGCCAAGCGTTATTTCTACTACTTTCGCCGCCCTGTTCGGCTTCCTGCTGATCCCGTGTTTGCCTACGCATGGCCAGACACAGACACAGCCGCCGCCCCAGGCCCCGCCGTACGCCGGATCGGAGCCCTCGCAATACACGCCCTACTATGGCGGAGGTGGTTGGGGTGGCAATGGTGGTGGTTACCACTCGTCGACGGCCGCGGGCGATGCAATGCAGGGCATGGCCTCGGCTATCTCGGCCCAGGGTTCGAAGAACCTGAACGACAGCTTGGCGGCCCGCAACATCGAAGCGGCCCGCAGCGCCAATATCGACAATCGTTCGAAGCACGTCGAGCAATATCGCTGGCGGGAAGACTCGGCCAAGGCGCGGCAGCAGCAGGAAATCGACGCGATGAAAGCGAAGAATGCGTCGTGGCTGGACAAGAAGAAGCTCAAGCCACTGACCACCGAACAATACAATCCTACGACCGGCACGGTCAATTGGCCCATGTTGTGTTCCGATTCGGCTTACGATCAATATCGGAACAAGATCAATGAGCTACTGGCCAAGCGGGCCCAGTATGGCGGCCTGAGCATGGATGAGTTCATGGATCTGGAAAAGCAGATCAAGGACTTCCGCGGGGCGATCACTGCCGACAGCAAGAAGTACCCCAAGGCGGCCGTTAGTCAGGCGTTGCGGTTCCTGCTGTCGATGCACCACGACTTGAACGAACAGTTTGGCTAAGTCGCATGGCACGCTCCGTTGAGGTACAGCGGCAGGCAAACAACTCATCCCATTCAGGCACGATGAAAGCTCGAACAATGGCATCTCTACGATATTCGCTCTCGACCATGTTTTGCGGGGCCGCGCTGGTGGCGTCGCTCCCCATGGCCCATGCCCAAACAACTCAATCGGCTCCGGCCATCGACAAGTCGGCCGCAGAGGTCGATCAACTGCTCACCGGCGACGTCGATCCCAAAGCAGCCGAGGCTCTGATTCAAAAGGCACTCGATGCACCGTCGCCGGCCGTCCGCTGGCGAGCCGCTCGGGCGGCAGGTCTGCGCGGCCTGAGTAGCCCGGCCGTGGTGGCCAAACTGCAGAAGGGCGTTGCCGATGACAATTGGATTGTGCAGTTGCATTCGATTGCGGCCCTGGAAGAGACGGGCGACAAGTCAGACGCCACGATCGACGCCCTGATGAAGGCCGTGGGCTCGCCGAACGAGCGCGTGGCTGGCGCCGCCATCAACGCTTTGCGTGAACTGAAGATCGAGCCTGCAAAGCTCGCCAAAGTGTTGAACCGTGAACTATCGGAAGAGAACAACGGCGCCGTGGCGATCCACGTGGTGGACGCCATCGTCGAGGCCGACGGTAAGGCCGTGCCGCTGTTGAAAGAAGCACTCAAGCAGCCGAACTCCGGCTACTGGGCCTGCGTGGCAATTGTCGATATCGGTGCCGACGCGGCTGGTGCCGTGCCCGAGTTAGCCGAGTACATCAAGTCGGCCGAGTATCCCGAATCGGTACCGCAGGCGCTGATGGCGGTAGCCGCCATTGGTCCCAAGGCCAAGGCAGCCGCCGGCGCCGTGGCCGGTGCTATGGAGAAGTGGTCGGACGACCAATCGGTGCAGCTCAGTGGCCTGTACGCCTTGGGTACCATTGGTGCCACCGACGTCCAAGACACGCTGGAGATGAGTGCCAAGAGCAGCGACCAGTTTGTGGCCATGGTGGCCGCTTGGGCGCTGGCCAAGACGAACTCGGGCGACGAAGCCCTGATGAAGTCCGCCATCGAAAAGTTGGTGGCGGGACTCGAGAGCGACAACGTCAACATGTCGCGCGCGGCCGCTCATGGGTTGGCCACGCTCGATATTCCCAAGGGCATGGCGGCTCCCTATCTGTTGAAGGCGGCAGCCGATCCCGAATCTCGCGAGCACATGGTAGCGGCCATGGCCACCTTGGGCGACGAGGTGTTGCCGCACGCCAAGAAGGCGCTGGCCAAACCCGAAACCCGCGACCTGGCGCTCGACGTGCTCGATCGGATGGGTGCAAAGGTCTCCGGTGCATCTGACGATTTGGTAGCGGCCATGGACGACGCTGACGCTTCGGCCAAGGTGAAGATCAACCAATTGCTGGCCCGCATCGGCCCCGATGCTTCGAAGGCCACGGACAAGTTGCTCGACCAGCTGAAGTCGGACGACGAAGGCGTGCGTCAAAGTGCGATGTATGCCCTGCGCGAAATCGGGAAGGACGCCTCGTCCGCCAAAGAGGCCTTGCTTGGTCACCTGAAGAAGTCGACGGACGACGAGAAGAAATCGCAGTTCGAGCGACTGGCCGCCGCCTGGACCCTGGCCCGCCTGTCGCCCGACGATCCTCAGGTGGTAGCCGTGGTGGTGCCGGTGATTAGCGAAGGCCTGCAGAGCAAGTCGGAAATCGAGCGCCTCGAGTCGATTACCGCCGTGGTGGATCTGGGCCCCGCCGGCTCGAAGCTGCACAAGCAGGTCGAGAAACTGGCGAAGACCGACCCCAACGCCGACGTGCGAAACCTGGCCATCCTGGTGGTGTCGAAGGATTCGGACAACTAGTCCCGATTCGTCACACAAGCAGTTTGCTAAACAAGATAAGCCAAGCCCGAGACTCCGGCGTTGAGCCGAGGTCTCGGGCTTGGAGTGCATCTGGGCTGCCTGATCGAGCAGGGAGCAACAACTTGTTGCGAGCGAGTTTACTCGCCCTTGCCGATATTGGCGGTGGGGTGCTGGTAGACCACCTTCCCATCGACAATGGTCACCAAGACCTTGGCGTCGCGGATTTCTTTGGGTTCGCACTTGGTAACGTCGGTCGATAGCACCACCACGTCGGCCAACTTGCCGGCGCGGAGCGAACCAAGATCGTCTTCGGCGAACATCGCGTAGGCTGAACCCATGGTGTAGCCTTGCAGGGCTTCTTCGGCCGAGATTTTCTGCTCGGGAATCCAGCCATCGGGCTGCTTGCCATCGATCGTGGCGCGAGTCACGCAGGCGTAAATGCCCTCGATCACCGAGGCAGGGGCCACCGACCAATCGCTGCCCAGGGCCAGCGTGGCGCCGGAGTCCAGTAGCGAGCGAAACGCGTAGGTGGTCTCCGAACGTTTGTGCCCCAGCAACCCTTCGGCCCACCGGCCGTCGTCAATCGCGTGGTACGGCTGCATGCTGGCGATCACGCCCAGTTGGGCAAACCTGGGCAGGTCGTCCGGGTGGATGTGCTGGGAGTGTTCGATGCGGAATCGGCGATCCCGTTCACCATTTTCCTTGGCCACACGCTCGAAGATGTCGAGCTGAACACGAATGGCCCGGTCGCCAATGGCGTGCACCATCACGTACAGCCCCGCCGCATCGGCCTGGGAGGTCCATTCGTACAGATCCTCGGGCGTGTTGACCATCAGGCCGGTGTCGTCCGGCGCGTCGGCGAACGGTTCGAGCATGGCTGCCGTGTGCGAGCCCAACGAACCATCGACAAAGCCCTTCAGCCCGCCGGCCACAAGCCACTCGTCGCCGCGACCGTTGCGCTCGATGTCGTCCAGCAGTTGCCGCCATTGCGAAAGTGGCGTGGCGGCATGCACGCGAATGCGCAGATTGCCCTTGGCGTGCACGTCACGCAGCACTCGTAGCTGTTCGAGGCTTCCCATGTGAGCGACGCAGGTAACGCCGTTGGCGAACATGTAGTCGGTGGCGGCGTCGATTGCCGACTCGAGTCGCGAGCGCGTCGGGGTCGGAATCGCGGGGCCGATCAGCGACATGGCATTGTCGCGCAACAGTCCCGTCATGCGGCCCGAGGCGTCGCGCTCGATGGATCCACCAGCCGGGGCTTCGACCGAATCGTCGATGCCCGCCGCGGCCAGGGCCGCCGAGTTGGCCAACGCCATGTGGCCATCGAGCCGATCGATCCACACCGGATTGTCGGGGGTCACTTCGTCGATCCAGTCGCGAGTGGGCAGTTCGCCGCCCCACACGGTGTGGTCCCACTCGCCACCGAGAATCCACTCGCCGGGTTGCAGCTTGCGAGCGAACCGGGCCAGGCGATCGACAAATTCCTCACGCGACCGGGCACCACGTAGCTGCACTCGGCTGAGCTGCAGTCCGCCATCGAGGAAGTGTACGTGCGCGTCGATGAATCCCGGCACCACCAGGCCGCCCTGGGCGTCGACCACTTGGGTGCCCTCGTTGGCAAGTTTCTCGATTTCGTCGCGCGAGCCCACGGCCAGGATGCGAGAGTCGTGCACGGCGACCGCTTCGGCCCAAGGCTGCTGAGCTTCGGCGGTCCACACCTTGCCACCGACAATGATAAGCGTCGCCGGCTGCTCGGCTAAGGTGCTGGAACCGAACAGGCTCACCAACATGGCGGCCAGAATTGCGTGGCGAAACTGAAATCTGAGCATGGGATTTTCGCAACCAGAGGAAATCGAAACGCCTGAGACCCTGGTCATGATAACGGCGACAATCGTATGGTTGGTACACCTCGATCCGTTTGTTCCTCTTCGAATCGCGCAAGGAGCGGGCCAGTGGGTGTCGACGGCGGGCTGAACACCGTAGTGACCGGATTCGGCTAGCCAACTCCACAATGCTGGGCCCCTAGTGATCGGCCCCCTGGACTGACCGCCCAATAGCGTGCACTGTAGACTTGAACTAGAGTAGAGTGTTGGCTGGCGCCCATCGTGTGCAGGGGCGCATGGTTTTTTCGGAGCGAAATACCACGATGATGCGTTGTTGTTTTCTGGCCTGGGGTGTGTTGGTTCTGCAGTTTGCCGCAGTGGTGCAGGCAGAAGACTGGATGCAGGAGGTGCAGAATCGCGCCTTGAAAACAGGTCATTCCGAGGCCGTGCACTGGGGACCCGACGCGTCGAAGTACAGCAGTTGGACCAACCACTCCAACCGGCTGATTCCCGTCTATACCTTCGGCACTGACGGGGAAGGGCAGGGGATCGACCTGGAGAGCTATACCGGCCGCGACAGCGTCTACCGCGATGCCCGTCGACTGGCCCGCCTGTACCATGGCAACATGGACGACTCGGTGAGCCCGGACGCGGAGTACCTGGATCAAACCAACATCTTCGATCTGCAACTGGCTGCACTGGAAGCGGGCAAGAAGCACATCTTTTTGGTAGTTTTCGATGGTATGGACTGGCAGACCACCCAGGCAGCGTCGATCGCCAAGCTGGGCCGCGTCGCCTATACCGAAGGACGTGGTGTCGGCATGCACTTCCAGGATTACGACGCCGATGGCACTTCGCAGTACGGCTGGATGGTTACCAGCCCCCAGCGCAGCAAAGCCCAGGTGGATGTAAATACCCAAACGGTCAAGCCGAGCGGGGGATTGTCGGGCGGTTATAGCCCACTGGTGGCGGGGCCCTACCCGTGGTCGGTGCCAACCGACCTGAAGTACCTGATTGCCGAATCGGATGGCGGCCTGGTGCGTCACGCCTACACCGACTCGGCCACTTCGGCCACCAGCATGACCTGCGGCGTCAAATCGTATAATGGGGCCATTGGCGTCGGTCCGACCGGGGAGCCGAGGCCATCGATTGCGCATCGCGCCCAGGCCGAAGGCTATCGCGTGGGGGCCGTGACGAGCGTGCCCATCAGCCACGCCACGCCGGCGGCCACGTACTCGACGAACGTCAGTCGCAGCGACTATCAAGATATCACCCGCGACTTGTTGGGCGTCGCTTCGATCAGTCGCTCGCAGCCGTTGCCGGGCCTCGACGTGCTCATCGGCTGCGGCCATGGTGTGGAAGTCGATAGCGACAGCGGCCAGGGAGAGAACTTTGTACCTGGCAATAAGTACCTGACCGACAAAGTCCTGAAGCAGATTGACGTCAAGCATGGCGGCAAGTACCTCACTTCGGTACGCACCTCGGGCACCGACGGCGCGGAGCAACTTGCCAAAGCCGCCCAGCAAGCTGCGAGGGAAAATCACCGCTTGTTCGGCTTTTACGGCATTGGCGGCAACCAAAGCAACGCCAGCGGAAACCTGCCATTTGCCTCGGCCGATGGCAACTACGACCCCGCACCGCATGTGGGGGGCGACAAGATTGCCTACAGCGAAGACGATCTGCGTGAGAATCCCACGCTGGCCGAAATGACTTCGGCGGCGCTGACCGTACTGTCGGCCGACGATAAGCCGTTCTGGTTAATGGTCGAGGCGGGCGACGTCGACTGGGCAAACCACTCCAACAACTTGGATGCCTCGGCCGGCGCAGTGCAAAGCGGCGACGCCGCGGTGAAGGTGATCACCGCCTGGGTGGAGAAGCACAGCAACTGGCACGAGAGCGTGATGATCGTCACCGCCGACCACGGCCACTACATGTTCATCGAACATCCCGAGCTGCTGGCCCCGCCGCAAGACGCTTCGGTGAAGCGATAGTTGGCGATCGTGCCGGCCTTGCTCCTCTATAAGCAGGGGATCCAGTCCATGGAACCGGCAGCGACTGAAGCGACGGACAGCACACGCGGGCAGAACGTGGCCCCGCGGACACGGCGGTGGTCTAGATGGATTTGGCCCGTCTTGCTGTTGGCACTGCTGGTGCTGCTGTTTCGAGGATACGAGCAAGCAAACCGGGAGGCTCGCAAAAACAGCTGCAAGAACTATCTCAGATCGGTCGGTCTGAGCTTGCAGAGTTACCAGGATTGGCACGGCTCTCTGCCGCCGGCGCATCTCGTCGATTCAACAGGCACGCCCACGCACAGTTGGCGAACGATCATCTCGCCGTCTATCTTCTACGACCTCGAGACCGACTACTTCGCTCAGCTCGACCTGTCCAAGCCGTGGGACGATCCGGTCAACACCGCGGTACTCGATCGCTACGTGGGCACCATTCAGTGTCCCGAACGAGAAGAGCGGCAGTCGAAGTTAACGCCCTACGTGGCGGTAGTAGGGGAGGGCACGCCGTGGCCCACGCCGATGACTGGCGACAAGTTGCCGGTGCCCCTTACGGATGAACAGCGCGCAGCCAATCGCAATGCGACCAGAGCCATCGACCACCCGGCGAAGATTCTGGTGGTCGAGTGGCCCGAGAGCGACATCCAGTGGACCGAGCCCAGGGACTTGTCGGTGGAGGAGTTTCTCAAGTGGTTCGAGACCCAGCGCGGCGAGCCGACGATCCATCCCGGCGACTCGATCCTGTACCTGGGCGACGATTTCGAAGCGCACGAACTGCCGCTCGAGACCAGCGTCGCCGAGGTGCGGGCGTTGTTGATGGCGGATGGAGAGGACATCGCTCGACCGAGAGAGGACTGACCGTTGCGCCGTTCGGCCTTCCGTAGCTGACGCTATCAAAGCCGCAAAATGCAAAATTGGCTCCGAGCCAATTCTTGACATAGTCCAGAATTCAGGTAGGGTTAGGGCGTGTCAACGAATCCCGCCAATTTGCTGCGCGAACGTGGTCTGCAGGTGACGGCCCAACGACTGGCTGTGCTGCGGGCCGTGTCCGCGCGTCCTCACTCGACGGCCGATGCCGTGGCGGAGGGCGTGCGGGCGGAGATTGGCACCATCTCGCGTCAGGCGGTGTACGACGCCCTGGGCATCTTGTCCGAGAAGGGCATCATCCGCCGCATCCAACCTGCCGGCTCGCCGGCGCTGTACGAGGATCGCGTCGACGACAACCACCACCACGTGATCTGTCGCAACTGTGGCAAGACGGTGGATGTCGATTGCGCGGTGGGCGAGACCCCCTGCCTCACTGCGGCCGACGACTCGGGGTACCTGATCGACGAGGCGGAAGTCATCTACTGGGGCACCTGTCCCGAGTGCCGAGCGAAACAGCAGTAGGCGGAAGAGTAGACACGCAGCAAGCAAAAACAGGTTACGCACCCACCCTCTTAACCAGGCACAGGAGAATCCACATGCCAGCACCCCCAACAGCATACGAAAGAACTCGTTACCGGTGGCTTGCCGCCCTGGCGATTGGTTCGCTGCTGGTTAGCAGTGGCCGACTCATGGCAGACGAGACGAACGAAAACGAAGGTAAACAGCAGGCCGCCAGTACACTCCAAGCGCCGGCGGTAAGTAGGTGCCCGATCACCGGGGCCATGCAGATGTTCTCCGCCATGGGCGACGCGCACCAGCATGTGAGCACGGCCGACGCGGCTGAGAACACCGAGATCTACAACGAGATGGCCGGCCAGCCGATGGGTGTGCAGGATTGGTGGCCCAATCAGTTGAATCTTTCGATCCTGCATCAGAACTCGGCCAAGAGCAATCCGCTCGGCAAGGACTTTAACTACGCAGAAGAGTTCGAGAGCCTCGACCTGGCGGCGGTGAAGAAGGACCTGGAAGAGTTGATGACCAATTCGCAGGATTGGTGGCCCGCCGACTACGGTCATTATGGAGGACTATTCATTCGCATGGCCTGGCACAGCGCTGGCACGTACCGCGTGTCCGACGGTCGTGGCGGCGCCTCGGATGGCACGCAGCGATTCGCTCCGCTGAATAGCTGGCCCGACAACGCGAACCTCGACAAGGCTCGCCGGTTGCTGTGGCCCATCAAGCAGAAGTACGGCAATAGGATTTCGTGGGCCGACCTGATGGTGCTCACAGGCAACGTGGCGCTGGAGTCGATGGGCTTCGAGACGTTTGGCTTTGCTGGCGGTCGCGAAGACGTGTGGGAACCTCAGATGGACGTCTACTGGGGCCCCGAAAACGAATGGCTCGGTGGTAAACGTTATCACGGCGGTAGCGACCTGGAGAATCCCCTGGCCGCTACGCAGATGGGGTTGATCTACGTGAATCCCGAAGGCCCCAAGGGCAAGCCCGATCCCAAGGCAGCGGCCCAGGCGATTCGCGAAACGTTCGGCCGCATGGCAATGAACGACGAAGAGACCGTGGCCCTGATCGCCGGTGGTCACACCTTCGGTAAGGCTCACGGTGCAGCCAGCCCCGCCGAGTACGTGGGTCCCGAGCCCGAAGCGGCCGGCCTCGAGGAGCAAGGCCTCGGTTGGAAGAACTCGTTGGGCAGTGGCAACGCGGGCGATACCATCACCAGTGGTCTGGAAGGAGCTTGGACGACCACGCCGAATCAATGGTCGCACAACTACTTCGAGAACTTGTTTGGATACGAATGGGAGCTGACAAAGAGTCCCGCTGGCGCCAACCAGTGGACTCCTACCAGTCCCGAGGCCAAGGGCACGGTACCCGATGCGCACGACGATTCGAAGTCGCACGCACCGATGATGTTTACCACCGACCTGGCCCTGAAGGTCGACCCGGCCTACGCCAAGATCTCGCGGCGGTTCCACGAGAATCCCGAAGAGTTCGAGAAGGCGTTCGCCAAAGCGTGGTACAAGCTGACGCACCGCGACATGGGACCCTACGCCCGCCTGCTGGGCTCCGAGGTTCCTGAGCCGCAGTTGTGGCAAGACCCGGTGCCCGAAGCGGATTACAAGATGGTCGACGCCAAGGACATCGCCGATCTGAAGGGGCAGATTCTCGACTCCGGTTTGAGCGTGTCCGAGTTGGTGACCACTGCTTGGGCTTCGGCCTCCACGTTCCGCGGTTCCGATATGCGAGGGGGCGCCAACGGTGCTCGCATTCGCCTGGCTCCGCAGAAGGATTGGCAGGTCAACCAGCCAGAGCAACTCGCCAAGGTGCTGGGCACCCTGGAGAAGATCCAAAAGGACTTCAACAGCTCGGCCACCGGCGACAAGCAAGTTTCGCTGGCCGACCTGATCGTGCTGGGCGGTTGCGCCGGCGTGGAGCAGGCCGCCAAGAAGGCGGGACACGATGTGACCGTGCCGTTTAAGCCGGGCCGAACCGACGCCACGCAGGAGATGACCGACGTGGAAGCATTCGCCCCGCTGGAGCCCACTGCCGACGGCTTCCGCAACTACGTGGCCAGTGGGCACAGCCGGCGGCCCGAAGAGTTGCTGGTAGACAAGGCGCAGCTGTTGGAGCTGACCGCTCCCGAGATGACCGTACTGGTGGGTGGCATGCGAGTGCTGGGCGCCAACTACGAAGGCTCGAAGCACGGTGTCTTGACCGACGAGCCCGAAACGCTCACCAACGATTTCTTTGTCAACTTGCTCGACATGCGTAGCGAGTGGCAGAAGGGTCAGACCGATGAGGAGTTTCAGGCTGTGGACCGTGAGTCGGGCGACGTGAAATGGACCGGCAGCCGGGTCGACCTGGTGTTCGGCTCCAACTCGCAACTTCGCGCCATCTCGGAGGTATACGCCGCGGACGGTGGGGAAGAGCGGTTTGTCGAAGACTTTATCGCGGCTTGGGACAAGGTGATGAACCTCGATCGCTTCGACCTGGAGCGGGCCAAGCGCGAAGCTTCGCACGGCGTAGCGCTGCGACAGTAAGCCACGCAGCCAGCGGAAAAATCTGACGTTTGCACTAGCCCCGAGCCCTGTTGCTCGGGGCTAGTTTTTTATGCGCACTGTCTATCGGCCTGCAACGGAATACGGCCAGCCGATGACGCCTTGACCGACAGTGGTGTCTGTTGGGTAAACAGCGTTTCGGGTGGCCCGGCGATGGCGACGATGGTGCGCGGTGCGTGATGTTCGCGCTTTCTTCGGCACTTCTCGATGGCAGCAGGCGCGAGGGTGGGCTTGGCACGGAACTTGCCAAAGTGCCAGCGTCCATCCTGCCCCATGGCAGGTCTCGCCTGCCCTGCTAACCATCTTGCCTTGTAGCTATGAACATCCTCTATCGATCGATTGGCCCCCCCCGGCGGCGGCGAACCGGTTTCACGTTGGTAGAACTGTTGGTGGTGATCGCCATCATCGGAATCCTGGTCGCTTTGCTGTTGCCCGCGGTGCAGGCGGCTCGCGAGTCGGCTCGCCGCAGCCAGTGCATGAACAACCTGAAGCAACTGGGGCTGGCGCTGCAGAACTATGAATCGGCGCGCCAGATGCTTCCGTCGCTGGAGAACCGTTACACGCCCACAGCCATACTGCTGCCGTACTGCGAACAATCGCAGCTCGCCGATCAGTTCGACTTCACCGAGTCGGCAGCGACCGACGCACCCGAGTCGATTCAGGCGGCAGCCACCGTGGTGCCGATGTTTCTCTGCCCCAGTGACAGCGAACCGGTGCTGCATACGGTCGAAGACTTTGGGACGCCCCGCCAATGGGCGGGGTGCAACTATGGCATCAATGGCTCAAGCGGCGTTGGCACTTCGCAGAACTGCGATCCGTTTGCCAACAAAACCGATGGGTTGTGTTACAAGGATTCGAAGTTGCGGTTCGCCCGCGTGACCGATGGGCTGAGCAACACACTGGCCTTTACCGAGAGCCTGCGAGGGCCATGCGACGAGGTACCCAGCGACACCACGCCCGATGTTCAGCGTTATGTCGCCTCGTTGGGGCTCGACGTGGCTTCGCTTGTTCCCACGGCGGACCAGGCCGAGCAAAGCGGCGCCGCTTCGGCGATCTCGGCCGCCAGCAGCTGGAACTCGCAGCGCCTGTGCAACTGGTTCAAGATGGACAGAATACCCGGCACCATCATGATCGGAAGGTTCCCGCCCAATAGCCCCATCCCCGACCTCGGGGCCCGTCGTATCCGAATTCAGGCGGCCCGCAGCAACCATCCCGGTGGTGTCAACGCATGCTTTGCCGATGGTAGTGTGCGTTTCTTCAACGACGATACCAACTACCTGGTTTGGCAATCGTACTGGACGCGGGCCGGTGGTGAGCTGATTAGCGAAGCAGAGTAAGCCATGGATACCAACATGAAGAACGGCGCCACCCTGCAGTCCCCACCGCTCGAAGTGGTGGGGCTGACCAAGCGGTTCCGACAAGGCAACAAGCAAGTCACGGCGCTCGATCACGTAAGCCTGCGAGTGGCGGAAGGGGAGTTCGTCGCCGTGATGGGTGCCAGCGGCTCCGGCAAGAGTACGCTGTTGCACCTGGCGGCCGGACTTACCGATGCCACCGAAGGGGTGGTCCGCGTCGCAGGGCAGGATCTGGCCTCGATGAGCGACAAGCAGCTTACGCACTTTCGCCGGCGTCGGATCGGGTTGGTGTTTCAGTCGCTCAACCTGGTGCCGGCGCTCACGGCCGAAGAGAACGTGCTGCTACCGCTGTACGCCGCATCGGACCGCAGTCACCGCGTGCAACTCGCCGGCGAGTTGCTCGAGCAACTTGGATTAGGCGATCGCCGCACGCATCGCCCTGGTGCCCTGAGCGGTGGCGAGCAACAACGGGTTGCCATCGCCAGGGCGCTGGTTACCGAGCCCGCTATCGTGCTGGCCGACGAACCGACTGGCAGCCTCGATTCGACCAATGGGCAATTGATCTGTCAGCTGATGAGGCGGCTGAACGATGAGCAACGCCGTACGATTGTGGTCGTCACGCACGAACCGACCGTTGCCATCTGGGCCGATCGCATTGTGGTGCTGAAGGATGGCCAGCTGCAGTCGCAATTCGAATCGTCCAGCTTCGACGGTCCGCAGGAACTGGCCGCGCATTATCACGGGCTAACTTCGACCCTCGAGCAGCCGGAGCTGGTTCATGGAGGGCAATAGGCTCGTACTAAAGCTTGTGCTCGCTCAAATGCGAGTGCATCCGGCTCGGGTGATTCTGACCAGCCTGGCGGTGGTGGCGGCCGCGGCCGCCGTGGCGTGGGTGGTGAGTGGTTACGATGCGCTGGTTTCGCAGTTCGACGAGAACGCCACCAAGTACTTGGGGCGCTACGACCTGTTGGTCGTGCCAGCGGGTGGTCGACCAGGCGCGACACCCAAGATGGGCGAGCAGGTGATCTCCGCGTTGCGGGACGATGCCGGCGTGCTGGAAGTGAACCCTATCGCACAATCGCGCGCCAGCGTGACGGCCGCCGTTACCGACCAGGCCGCGGACGAAAGCTCGGTGGGGCTGTTGATCGGCGCGAAGCCACCCGTCAATGGAGCACCACCCATCGGGCCCATGCTGGTAGCGACCAATGCCACCGAAGGGGCGTACGAGATGGTCGATGGGGAGTGGCTTTCCGGTGACTCGCCCACGCAGCCCGAGGCGGTGCTCAGTCGCGGCGCGGCCAATAGTTTGAAGGTGGGCGTTGGCGATGAGATCAATGTAACGACCGTCGCCAATCAGGTTCGGATGCAGGTGGTGGGCATTGTTGAACAAGCACCTCAGGCCCCCGGCGGTCGACGACGTGGCCGTGGTGGCCGTGCCAACCGTGGCAATAACGCGAGTCGCAATGGTGCGGCCACCGCAGAAGCAAAGACGGGCCGCAGCGGTTCAGGTGGCAGTGCCGGAAGCGGCATGTCGATTCCCACCGGCATGTCGTCGATGCTGGCTACGAACGCCGTGTACGTCCGCTTCGATACGGCCGACATCGTCAACGGCTACGATTCATCGCCTGCACTGTTGCAGATCGCACTACGCGACGGATTCGACGTGCCCGCTTTTCACCAGGCATGGGATGAACGTTTGGCGGAGATGCGGCCGCCGCTGCAAGCGGTTGACTTTGATTCGGTTCGCGAAGGTCTGGCCGAAAGCGGTTCGGTTTCGCAGAAGCTCACGCAAGCCTACTCGGCCACGGGACTGGCGACCCTGGCGGCCGTATTCATCATCTTTAGCACGTTGAGCATGGGGGTTAGTGAGCGTAGCCGCGAGTTCGCGATGTTGCGGGCCATTGCTCTATCGCGCGGGCAGATAGCCATGATTATCGCTTTCGAAAGCCTTGCCCTGGCCCTCGTCGGTTGGATTGGGGGGCTGCTGGCCGGGTGGGTGATTCTGAGCATCGCCGCGGCCAGCAAACCAGATTTGTTCGCCAACGGAGCGACACTCGGTTGGACCTGCGTCTGGCTGACTGGCGTGAGTGTGATGGTCGGCGCATTGGGCGCTGCCGTCGTACCTGCCTGGCAGGCGATGCGGATCCGCCCGCTCGACGCGATCTCGCCCAACTCCGATGATTTACCCCGGCGGTGGCCCTGGCTCTGCCTGGTCGTGGGATTGATGCTCATTCTGATTGCCCCCGTGTCGGTGTTCTTCGTCTCGATGGAGGATGCCACCCGCATCAAGTTGTGGGCGATCGTCTGCTATCCGAGTCTCCTCATCGGCATGGCCATGGTTACCCCGGCGGCGATCATCGCCAGCGAACGCGTTCTCGGTCCGCTACTCGCATGGGTGCTGCGTCTCGATCCGCTGCTGTTGCGCGGTCACCTTTCGAGCAACCTGTGGCGGACGCTCGGCGCGACGCTCGCTTTGGCATCGGGTTTGGCGCTTTACGTCTCGGCGCAAACCTGGGGTTACTCGATGCTCGAGCCATTCCTGCCCGGCAAATGGATGCCCGATGCCATTGTGGGATTCCAGCCAATTGGACTCGACAGCGAGCAAACCGCCGAAGTGTCGCAGATTGCCGGTGTCGCTCCCGGTGTGTTGCCGCTGGCCTTGGAGCAGGCGAAGGTCGTGTGGCCCGAGGGACAAGCTCCGCGTGGCATGGGCAAAGACAACGCCGTGGTGATTGGGCTCGATGCCGCGCAGGCCATTGGCGGCGAGACGCCAATGTTGCAGATGCGATTCGTGGAGGGCACGGCCGCCGAAGCGGCCCGAATGATCGCCGCGGGCAATGGTTGCCTGGTGTCGGAAGATTACGAGATGGCGACCGGCAAAGGCCTCGGCGACACGTTGCAGTTTACGCCCCCCGCCACGCCAGAAAAGAACGTGGAGTACGAGATTGTCGGCGTTGTGTCGCTGCCCGGTTGGCAGTGGTTTACCAAGTTTTCTGGCGTCCGGCGACACTTCGTACGTACCGGCGGTATCGTGCTGGCCGAATACGATCGCGTTCATCGCGACTTTGGCCTCGGCGATCGCACCGAGTTCTTTTGGCTGAATTTTGATGGTACCCAGTCGATTGCCGAAATCGAAGAGTCGATGCAGACGCTTGCCGAACAAAGCGCCGGCGAGACATTCTCCGCGGCCGGTGTGGGCCAAGTGACCGCCTACCGTCCGTTCGCTCGATTGACCGCCACCGAGAACGTGCACCGCAGCATCGCGAAGCGGGCCGACGGCGTAATCTGGGGCATGAGTCAACTGCCGCTGGTGACACTGGCCATTACGTCGCTGGCCGTGGTGAATACGATCATCGCGTCGGTCCGGGCCCGCAGGTGGGAGATGGCCATCTTGCGGGCCATTGGCACCACACGCGGCGAACTGGTTCGCATGGTGCTGGCCGAAGCCATGCTGATTGGGCTGGTGACCTGTCTGGTGAGTTTGGCCTTCGGTCTGATTGCTGGCTGGTGCGGGGTTGGTATGAGTCGTTACTCGGGAGCGTTCTTCGGCGGACCGCCGACGTTCATCATCCCCTGGAGCCACTTGGCTTGGGGGTTCGCGGCCGCGCTGGGCCTGTGCCTGGTGGCTGCCCTGTGGCCCGCGTTCCGCATAGGTCGAGCCCAGCCTCTCACGCTGCTGCAGGCCGGTCGCAACGCCATGTAATACTCGATAGGTCGCTCTGCATTCCTGCGGCTCTCAAGCTAGCGTCGCCTCGCGAGCGAGGTACAATGACGCTGGATTCGGGAGCCCTACATGACGACGATCTATCGCGACGAAACTTTCAGCAAACACACGCTCACGGCGGGCCTGTTGCAGCAGCTAGTGCATGCTGGTCAGCCGTTTCAGGTTGGCGCTTGGAACAATTCCGAGCTCAAGCTGCCCGACAACGCGACGCACTTTGGATACGTGCAAACCGGTAGTTCGGAATTGGTCGGCGGGTCGGGAATCTTCGACCTCCGCGCTGGCATGTACTTCTCCCAGCCCGGCTCGGGCAAGATCGGTGGTTCAGGCAGCGGGTTGGTGATCACCCAGCTTGGTTACCGAGGGCTCTTTCAATTGGGCGGTCCAGTGGAGCGAGTGGGCCGACTGCAGTACATCGATGGTTGCAGCGACACGCTGCTTGTCTCGCCAGTGGTGCGAGGGCAGGCGTGCCTGAACCTGCTGGTCATTCCTCCCGGTACCGCACAGACCGCGCACACGCATCCGTCTTTCCGCGCAGGACTCATCTGCCGAGGTAGCGGCCATTGTCAGTTGCAAGGCGAGCGGGTGCCGCTCGAGGCGGGCGACGTGTTCGTCATCGAGCCCGAGGGGCTGCACAGCTTCCATACCACCGAGCAGTCGCTGTCGGTCATTGCGTTTCACCCCGATAGCGACTTTGGTCCTCATCGCGACGACCACCCGATGGTCAATCGCACCATTGTCGACGGGGTGTCGGCTGCCAAGCTATCGCCCGCCGAACGCCGCATCTGCGAGCAGGCCCCATGAAGTGCCCGGAGTGTGGCCATAACCAGAAACACAAGTACGGCATGACCTGCTCGTGCGGCTATCAATTCGCGCTCGACCCAAAACGCGACCAAATTAGCGACGCCCGCTTTCTGGCCCTGGTGGCCAACGCCAGTAGCAACGACACCTATTATTTTACGAAGAACCAGCTGGCAACGGCCTACTGCCGGCGGGAGCTCAAGGGTTGCGGCTCGGGGGCCGGTTTGGCAGTGTTTATGGCGATCGGCGGTGTCATGGTGGCGATGGCGCTATTTGCAGCGCAGGCAGGTGGTGGCATGGGCTGGGGCATCCTGCTGGCTTTGGGACTGCTGGTTATTCTTGGCAGCGGTTGGCGGCTACTGTTCCACCGGCCCAACCGCAAAGTTATGGAAGCCGCCATCCGTAAGTGGCACGCGGCAGGTAGGAGGGTGCCCCGCCTGCTGCTGAAGCCAAGCTTGCACCAGCCACCCCCGGAGTGGGAAGAGCCAGATATCTACGACTACGGTGTCGAATCGATTTTGATTGTCGAACGCGACATCTTGGTCGATCTGTTCGTCAAAAATGGCTTCCATGCCAGCCAGCGGTGTCTGGTCGTATCGGAGACGGGCTACCCCAGCTACATTGCGGGGCGCGTCGAAACGTTGCTTCGCGAGCAGCCCGACCTGCCGGTTTATCTGCTGCACGATGCCACTCGTCATGGAGGGAAGATGATCGAGCGCGTCGAACGACAACTTCAGTTGCCGCCCCGCGATCGTCCGTTTATCGACCTCGGACTGTTCCCTGTGGATGTGCAGCGAATCCGACGGCTGCGACCACTGTTGCCGGCCAAGGACGACTATGCCATTCCGCTCGACTATATTGGGTACGGGATGCTGCTGAGCGGGTTGTCTCAGGCGTTTGAGGAGCAAGTGGCGCTAGCCGCCGTGCTCGATACACAGCAAGCCGGAGGCTACGAGTCCGTGAGCTTTGGCTGAACGAAAGGGTGGGACATGAATTGGAAGAATTCGAAACGACTAGTGGCGATCGTCGCAGTGGTGTTAGGCTGCACGAGTTGTGGCAACGGCGCCGGCACGGCCGAGCGAGACGAGTTTCTTGCCGGCCGCCAGTTGGTGGTCGACGGAAAGTACAAAGAGGCAACCGGCCCGCTCGAAGCCTTTGTGACGGCGCATCCCAACAGCAAGTTTTGCAGCCGCGCCGGGTTGTTTCTGGGCAAGGCGTACTTGGCGCAAGACGACATGCCACAGGCGAAGAAGTGGTTTCAATGGACCGTCGACAACCACCCCACGACACTCGAGGGGCATAAGTGTCGTTACAAGCTCGCCATGTGTGCGGTGCTGGAAGAGGACTACGGCGAAGCCGGCGAGAGGTTTGCAGCGTTGGCCGAAAAGCCGGACGGTCCGTTGGCCGCGGAAGCGACCGCCTGGCAGCGGTGGCTGAAAAAACAGGCCGCTGCGCCGCCCCAAGCCGATGCCGGAGACGAGTAGCGCGGTATGTCGGCTTTGTTTGGATTCAACGGCTCTCCCGATCGCCAGCAGCTCGAGGTCATGGGGCGTACGCTCGCCCACCGCGGTGGTGGCCAGCCGCGATGGGAGGAGCATCCCAAAATCTCGGTTGGTTACGATCATGCAACACAGACCGAGGGGCTGGGCATCGGCCACGGGGGCGTGTACCACCAGGGAGATGCCTTTGTCGCGGCGGCCGGTTACTTTACCGCGCTGCCCCCTGGAGAAGGGCCACCGCTCGCGCGACTGCTTGCTCACTATCTGCAACACGGCAGCCGTACTCTACTGCAGGTGCAGGGCGACTTTGTGATGGTATTGTTCGATGGCCGTGCGATGCACCTGGTTCGTGATCCGGCTGGCGGGCGAAGCCTATACTACGGCCACCATGCAGGGCGGTGGTTCTTTGCCGTGGAGCCCAAGGGTATCTTGGCCGTGCCCGGTTTTCCCCGCCGGCTGCGTACCGCGTCGCTGGCCCAATACCTGGCGTTCAGCTTCGTGCCACCGCCACATACGATGCTCGAGGGGGTACTGGCCCTGCCCGCCGGGCACGTGGCGACTTTTGCCGGCGACTCTTCGCCGCAGGTGGTGCGGTACTTCCGACCCGAGTTGCAGGAAGCCACCGACCAGCGCGACGAGCAGGAGATCGTGGCCGACTTTCGCTCGGCCATCTCTCAAGCGGTGTCTCAGCGTTTGAATCCCACCGGGCCAGTGGGAGTGTTCCTGTCAGGAGGGCTCGACTCGAGCCTGGTGGCTGCCGAAGCCGCTCGACAGGCTCCAGGCCGGGTGCGGACCTATGCGTTGCACTTCGGGCCACGCTATCCCAACGAACTGTCCTTCGCTCGCGAAGTGGCCGATCGCGCCGGCACGTCGCACCACGAGGTACTGCTGCGGCCCCGCGACTTCCTGCCGCGGCTGCGGGAGATGATCTGGCAGTTGGACGATCCGATCGGCGACCCGATCACGATGCCCAACTACGAACTATCGCGACTGGTGGCCCGCGAGCACCGCGTGGTGTTGAACGGCGAAGGGGGCGATCCCTGCTTTGGCGGACCCAAGAACCTGCCGATGCTGTTGCAGCATTGGTACGGTGGCATCGAACGCCACAAACGCTTTCGAGAGCAAGCCTACCTGGCATCGTACCGCCGGGCCTATGAGGAGATCTTGCGGCTGCTCACACCGGAAGCGGCGCACGAGATCGACTTCGAGCGAGACCTGGAGCAAGTGCTGAGTCCATTCTTCCGGACGGACCAGCCGCGGCACTTTTTGAACAAGCTGATGGCGATCAACATTCGCTTGAAAGGAGCACAGCTCATCCTGCCCAAGGTCGAGCGGATGACCGGTGCGGCGGGTCTGGTGCCGTTGGCTCCATTGTTCGCCGGGCAGATCGTCCAGCTCAGCATGCAGATCCCGCCCCGGCTGAAGTTGAACCGCGGGGTGGAGAAAGTGATCCTCAAACGAGCCTACGCCGATGCGTTGCCACCGTCGGTGATCGACCGCCCCAAAAGTGGCATGCGGGTGCCGGTGAACTTCTGGTTCCGCGGCGAGCTGCGGCGCTATGCTCGCAAGGTACTGAGCCGCCGCGCGCTCGACCAGGCCGGGCTGTTTCAGCATCAGCGTGTCCGGCAACTGTTGGACTACAGCACGGAGGAAGGGCCTGGACGCTACGGCCTACGGCTGTGGATGCTGCTGACGTTCGAACTCTGGCGACGCATCGTGCTTGAGCGCGAGTCGATTTAACGCCGCCCAAGCACGGGTGGTTGTCCCACCGGTCGGCGTGCGGTCAGTTGGCTCCTACCGACCTCTGTAGCATGGCCAGCGCCGATCCCGTGGGGGATGCTTCGGCCGGGTCGAAGCGGCAATTCAGCCCTTTGAGCATTTTCAGCTCGGTTGCCTTGACCGCCAGCTCCGCCGCATTGGCTGCGTTGAATTTTTTGAGAATCCGCGAGCGATCGACCTCGATGGTCCGCTGCGAAACGTCCAACTCCAAGGCGATCTGCTTGTTCAGCTTGCCGGCCAGCAGCGAATCGAGCACTTCCAGTTCACGGCCCGTGAGCTGATTGAGAGACGACTGCAGCTTGTGCACGTGCTCGCTAATCACGTGGCGCACCTTGTCCCGCTCGATGGCATCCGAAATGGCGTTCAGCAAGTCAGAGGGAGGAATAGGTTTCTCCAGCAACGTGGTGGCCCCCAGACGCATGCAGTTGACTGCCGTACGAACGTCCGCATAGCCGCTGATGACAATGGTGGGAACGCTGATGCTGCGACGCTTGAGTTCCGATTGCAGCGCAATGCCGGTAATGCCACCGCTGAGGCGAATATCGACCACCGCGCAGCAAGGCCGTTGGTGTGGCTCGGCAGCCAGGAACTGTTCGGCCGAATCAAAGCAATGCACTTGATATCCGGCCTGCTGGCAGCAGGCCTTCAATGAATTGCGGGTCTCCAGATCGTCTTCGATCAGGTAGACAAACTCTTGATTCTTATCGTGCATGGCTAAACTTCCCATTACGTACCTAGGACTCTGCCTCTCTTCGTTCGCGGCCCCGTACTCCAGGTAGGAGTGGTATACCGCTACAGCTTGCAATGCGACGGTGTATTGCCGTATCCCCCACAAGTGGGGATGGCGGCAATCAGCATGTTTTCTGGAGGGCCGTAACGACCAGGGCATGTGGTTTGCCACCATGCTGTCGTCACTCCGAGCTCCCCAGTTCGCCCATGTCGGGTGACCGCGGCGTGTCGCACATAAGGAAAGCAGTCGCAGCGGCGATTTAATTACGGCAAATCGCGAAAATGGAAGTGCCTTTTCTTGCGAACCACCGCGCCGATGTCGTAATCTATTGTTCGGCAAGGGTTTATGCGCGATACTGATCTCTGGTCCGGGGCACAAAGAACTGCCTTCCGTTCTCCGTAATTGTGATTGCATGATGCAGGCGAGTTGGTGTGGATCAGCAGTGAAGCTGGCGAGAACTGGACCAAGCGGGTGCTGGGGGCCTGCGCGCGATGTCGAAATTTACACGACTGACGCTTCTTGAACGCGTACGCGATACAACCACGGGCGATTCATGGCAGGAGTTCGCCGAGGTGTATGATGCTCTGGTAATGTCGTGGTTACGCGCACATCAGGTCCAGTCGCACGACGCCGACGACGTCCGCCAAGAGGTGATGTCGGCTGTGATGCAGCAGATTGGCAAGTTCGAGCACAATGGGCGGCCGGGAGCTTTCCGAAACTGGCTGCGGAAAATAACATCAAATCGTCTACATCGCTTGTGGCAGAAGCGAGGCTCCAGGCCCGATCAGGCAGGGCCCGACCTTTCTGAATTGGCGGACCAATTGGCCGACCCCAGCAGTCCCCTGACGGCTGCCTGGGATCGGGAACACAACCGTTACATTGTGGAGTACTTGTTGGACCAGATTGCCGACCGTTTCAGTCCCCAAAGTATGCAGGTCTTCGAGCGGATCGTTCTCGACGAAGAGCCGGCGCAGCAGGTGGCGGACGATATGGGCATGACCTTGGGTGCAGCCCGCGTGGCGCAGCATCGTGTGCTGAAAGCCTTGCGCGCAATGGGCAAAGGATGGATCGACTAGTCGTAGGCCCGCGGCTCGCCCCACTTTTCTTTTCCGTCCATTACGGACCCAGCCTGCTTACTACGATCAGATGCCAACTGAAGCAAACCATATTGGCGAAGCAGAACTAGCCGCCTGGGTGAATGACGAACTGTCGCCCGAAGAGTCGCGGGTGGTGGAAGATCATCTGACCCAGTGCAATGAATGCGCGCGCCAACTCGACAGTTACGATAGCCAGAAGAATACGTTTCTCGACCAAGTCCGATGCAGCAGCGATACCAGCCGGGACACCGGCATGCGCGTCCGCAGTCAGCGCTATATGAGCCAGGCCAGGGCTTGGGTTGGCGAGACGTTGGGACGTTACCGGGTGACCAGCGCGCTGGGTGCCGGCGGCATGGGCATTGTGCTGGAGGCCCAGGATACGGCTATCGGCCGCATGGTGGCGCTGAAGGTATTGCATGAAGAACTGGCCAACGATACGGCGCGGCTGCAGCGATTTGTGTCCGAGGCCCGCGCTGCCGGCAAGTTGCATCATCCCAACGTGCTTACCCTGTTCGACATCGCCCAGGCGGGGGGAGTCCACTTTCTGGTGATGGAACTGGCCGAACAGGGTAGTGCCAACGACCTGCTGACGCGACAAGGCGCGATCGCCCCCGAGCAGGCGACAGAGATCATCATCCAAGCCGCGCAAGGCTTGATGGCCGCTCACGAAGTGGGGCTCATTCATCGCGACCTGAAGCCAGCCAACCTGTTGATCAACAACGACGACATCATCAAAGTGGCCGACTTTGGTGTGGCCAAGTGTGCCGAGGAAGGTTCCCTGAAACTTACCAAGCAGGGGCAGATCGTCGGCACGCCCCACTTTATGAGTCCCGAACAATGCGCCGGCCGCAAGGTCGATGTACGCAGCGACATCTACTCGCTGGGCGCCACGTACTTTAGCTTGCTCGCCGGCGAGATTCCGTATGCCGATTCCGACAGCCTGGTGGCCATCATTCACGCACACTGTTTTGCCGATCGTCCCGATCCGAGAAAGTCGGTGGCCAGCGTGCCGTCCGCCTGCGCGGCAATTGTCGAACGAGCCATGGCCATCGAGCCCGAGGCGCGGTATCAAACGGTCGCCGAGATGCTGGAGGATCTGCGGGCGTGCACTGTGCAATCCACGCTCCCCGAAAAGGTGCGACCAGCAGAGAAGAGCGACAAGCGGCTGACGCGCCGTGCCGCTATCGCTGCTGGTGTAGCCGCCGGCGGCGGCCTGGTGGGAGCTGCTTACTGGGGGCTGTGGGGCGGCCAAGGCTCGCCGGCGCAGCCGGGAGCGGTCCTGCCCGGCGGCACGGCCGATAGGGTAAAAATTGGTTTTCTGCACTCGCTATCGGGCACCATGAGGCAGCCCGAACAAGTCATCGTGGATGCCTTGCGACTGTCGGCGGATGAGCTGAATGACGAAGGGGGAGTGCTCGGTCACAAGATCGACTACAAGATTGTCGACGGGCGGTCCGACGAAGAAATGTTCGCAAAACAGGCAAAGTATCTCATCGACGAATGGAACGCCGCGACCATCTTTGGCTGCTTCACTTCAGCCAGTCGAAAGATGGTGGCGCCGGTCGTCGAGTCGCGCGACAATCTTTTGATGTACTCCCTGAATACCGAAGGCCTGGAGACCAGCCCGAACATCATGTACCTGGGGGGCGATCCCACACAAACCATCGTCCCTTGCCTGGGGTGGGCCTACGTTACCCAAAAAAGCCGCCAGTTCTACCTGATTGGTTCGGACTATGTCTTTCCGCGGGTAGTCAACGAGATTGTTAAAGACGAGTTGGAGCAACTCGGCGGCAAGGTGGTGGGTGAGAACTACTTGCCTCTGGGTACGACCGAAGTTCGCACCCTTCTGGACGATATTGAATTGTCCGGGGCGGACACCATTATCAATACCATCAGCGGCGATTCGCAAACCGCTTTTTTGCGCGATATGCAGTCCAGAGGCATGGAACTCGTGCAGCTCGCGACCGGCCTTGGTGAAGAGGAGGTTCGCAATGCCGATTTCTATCGCGATGCCCGCGATTTCTCCGTGAGTACCTACTTTCAGTCGATCTACACCCCTGAGAACTTGGACTTCATCGAGCGATTCCGCAGCAGGTACGGCCCACAGCGGCTGGTTAACGACGCAATGCACACCTCGTACGCGGCAGTCAAGCTGTGGGCCAAGGCGGCCACCGAAGCGGGATCGTTCGAGCCAACTGCCATTCGCGACGCCATGCGGATTATGTCCGTCAAAGCGCCGGGGGGCGTGATTGGAATCAACTCCGAAACGCAGTACGCCTATCGTCGACCCATTATCGGTCGGGTCAGCAAGACGGGGCAATTCGAGCTGGAATATCGCAGCGTCCGCACCAAAGACCCTACGCCCTTCCCCGAGACGCGCAGCAAGCAGCAGTGGCTGGATCTACTCGAGGGGCTGCATCAACAGTGGGGAGGCCGCTGGTCGGCGCCCCCGCGGAAGCGACCTTCCCGCTCTTCGGTCGAATCTTTTCCGGAAGCCCCGTCTGTGGCGGGAGCTGAGGCGCAATCTGCGCCGGATACCACCGAGCCGTTGGAGTAGGGCACGGCATTCCAAAGCGAGGTGAGCCTCGGCTGGCGCTACAGGATTCCGGCGCCGAAGTCGCTCGGGGGATCCCGTTTCTCTTGCTCGATCGCGGGCGTCTGGTGGCCTCCGCTGGAGGGCGTGGGCGACCCCGAAGCATGCGATGGCGTGCTGGGTGGCGGATGATGCGGCGCTGGCGTGCCCTGAGTGCGATGCGCTTCGTCGACACGCGCAGTGGGGCGTGCACCATAATCGTCGTCGAAATCGTCGTAACGCGAGATGTAACCCGGCTCCTTGGCACGTTGGATTTCGGCTTCGAATTCGTGAATGACAACATCTTGGATTTGTTCGCGACAATCCGAATTGATGGGATGCGCAATATCGGCATACAGCTTAGCTCGACCATCGGGCTGGCGTACCGCCTGATTCGAGTCGAGTTTACGACCACATTGGTTGCAGTAATTGCTCCGCAGGTGGTTCTTCATTCCACAACCGGGGCAATGCGACGTCAACTTGCGGCTGGGCATGGCGACGAACGGCCCCGTTGACCCCTCAATGATCTTTAGATCACGGACAACGAAGCAGTCGTCGAATGTTATAGAGCAGAACGCCTTGAGACGTTCGCCCGGTTCTTCCATGAGTTTGATACGGACTTCGGTAATTTCCACTGCAAGTTCTCCTTGCGAACCTTCGCCAACTACATGCTAGTGCGAGTTGCCAACACGCACTGCCAATGCCCCCCACGCAAACGCGACGCCGTAACTCGAGCGTCACGCCAACTGTGGCACACAGCAAAGTAGGCACTACCACTGCCCGTCATCTGGTGTACCAGGACGGGCAAACGTTCCATGGCATCAGCCATACGATCGATCCACTCCGTTGCGTTGCGTGCAGCCTGTTGCAGCGAGTTCTGCACCAGATGTTTGCACGCTGCGAGGCCGCAGCCACGCGACAATCGGTGAGCCAGCTCGCGGCACCAACCTTGGGGGTGCGGCATCTGCTCACCGCGCGCTAAATTCAAACCGGCGAACACGACGGGTGTCGACAAGCCAGCCGGCGGTTGAACCAGGACAATCGGCAGCGACCGGCCCAGCGAGATCCGTTCGAGTTGTTCGCCACGACCGGTGCCGATGGCGGCGCCGGGGGCGAGGAAGAACGGAACGTCGGTTCCCAATTGCTCGGCAACACGAGCCAGTTGCTGGCGGTCGTAGCCCAGCTTCCACGCAGCGTTGGCCGCCACCAGCGCCGCCGCGGCGTCGCTCGATCCGCCGCCCAATCCCGCCTGAAGGGGTATCCGCTTGGTCAACTCCAGGTATCCGGTGGGGGGGTGTCCGCTGAGCTCGGCCAACTTTTGCACCGCTTGGACAGCCAGGTTCGTGTTGGCGTCCGCCTCGAGCAGGCTGGCCGGACAGGTTCGTGAACCGCGAACGACCAGATTAAGCGGCTCGGCGGAAGGTGAATAAACGAGCCTGTCGAAAAGACGCACTGGAACAAGTAGCGTCTCGACTTTGTGGTAACCGTCAGGCTGACGTCCTAATACTTCCAACGCCAAGTTGATCTTGGCGGGCGCGTGGACGACCCATCCATTCTTGATGCGCTCGACAAACATGCTTTCCACTGAGGGAACGGACTGTCCAACATCGGATGCAAGCAAACCGGGGGGAGCTTATAACTTGGCACAAACTCGCCTTGTGCCAGACTTTTACTTTTCGATGAGCGTAAACTAGTATGGCGTCAAATTTTATAGCGTTTTGCAAAACGGGTCAATCTAAAAGCTGCGGGAAACCACCCTGCAGGGGAATTTTATGGACACGGGCATCGCGTAAATCAGAACATCCAGCACAACTTAAGATGTCCAACCGAAGATTCCTCGCCGTCGACTTGCCGAATGCCGCACGTGGGTTGCTGATGGGCGCAGCCGACATCATTCCCGGAGTTTCTGGGGGAACCGTTGCGCTATTGCTGGGCATCTACCCGCGACTGCTCACCGCGATCAGTCACGTGGACGGCCAATTCCTTGGGTACCTGCGCCAGGGACAATGGCGCGATGCCGCAAAGCATCTCGACCTGCGATTTCTGGTGGCGCTGGCCGTGGGCATTCTCACAGGCGTGGTGACTCTAGCCGGCCTGTTGCATTTCTTGTTGCAAGATTATCGCGAACTGACCTTAGCGGCGTTCTTTGGGCTCATCCTTGCTTCGAGCGTGATCGTCTTGCGAATGATCAAGCCCACGTCGAAACAACAAACCGTGAACTGCTGGCTCACGGGGATCGTGGCCGCGGGATTCGCTGCCTGGTTGGTGCAGAGTGCTTACTTGGAGCCGCGCGAGGGACTGTTGTATGTCTTCATCTGCGGCGCCATCGCCATCTGCGCGATGATTTTGCCGGGCATCAGCGGCGCGTACATCCTGGTGCTATTGGGAAAGTACGAAGACATCACAGGTATCCTTCACCGGCTCAAGGCGCTCGATGCAACTGGTGACGACTTGTGGACGCTGGTGGTCTTCGCCGCTGGGTGTGTGGTGGGGTTGTTGACCTTCAGCAAGGTGCTCAAGGCACTGCTGGTGCGGCAATACAATCCAACGATGGCCGTGCTTGGAGGCTTCATGTTGGGCTCGCTGGTGAAGGTCTGGCCGTTTCAGAAGCCGCCTGCTGGCGTTACCGAGATCACCAAGACCACCATCACGCATCCGTACTGGCCCGAGCCAATCGACTCGCAAGTTATCTGGTGTGCGGTGATTGCGGTGGTCGCCTTCGCGATCGTGGTCGCGGCCGACCACTTCGCCCAACGCTCGTCCAGCGAGGACCACGAGCAGGCTACGAAGGCTTAGAGCCTTTTAAGAATTGGTTCGCTGTGCGGAGGTCGGAGTAGGCGAAGGGCGAGCCATTGATGCCGGCCGACAAAGCAGCCCACCGACACCACAAGCCATTCCGGTACTCCAGAGTCCAAAGCGTTCTAGGTTGATGCCCCGCGCTGCATCAACTCGCTGGCGATAGCTACGATCGAGGCGTGCACCTTCTCGATGCTCTGCGATGCATCGATCACATGAATGGCGGAATCGCTGGTCGCTTCGGTCAGGTAGCCATCGCGCAGGCGTCGTCGGAACTCTGCCCCCTGCTCTTCCATTCGATCACGCTCGCGGGCCATCCGCTGATCGGCGGCCTCGACACTCATGTCGAGCACGTACACCGCATCGGGCCGCACGTCATCGATGGTTATTTCGCCCACCGCCCGCACTTGCTCGAGTGGCAACTGTCCTGCGTGGCCTTGGTACACGATGTTTGCGAGCAAGTAGCGGTCCGACACCACCACTTCACCCCGCCCTAGGGCCGGGCGGATCACCTCCTCGACCAACTGCGCCCGCGCCGCCATGTACAGCAGCATCTCGCTGCGGCGATGGATCGAAACGTTGGTATCGTGCGTGAGCAGCAGATCGCGAATGCGCTCGCCCAGTGGCGTGCTTCCCGGATCGCGGCACTGTGTCACGGTGTGTCCCTGGTCGCGAACCCATTGGCAGAATAAGTCGATCTGGGTCGACTTTCCTGCACCATCGATGCCATCGAACGTAAAGAACAATTTTGGGACTGGGGGCTGAAGAACGAATACTGGGAACGGCCCGAGTATACCCCACGGCCGAACGATTATCGATCGTACACTCGGGCCATATTGCGGGCGCGGTCGCCTACCAGTTTTCGCAGTCTTGCCGGCCTGAGCACTTCGGCCTGGTCGGCGTAGCCCAGGATCCACCAGCTAATTTCGTTCACCCCCGAAACCGTAGCGTGAAAAACCACCGAACCATCCGGCTGGGGCTCGAGCCGCTGGGTGGGGTGCCAGAGCACCTCGGAGACGTTTGTTGCCACCAGCGGCGAGAATCGCACGGCCACCTTCATGTCGCTGCCCGCTTCGGGGATGATCCGCCAGGCATTGCCCAGGTAGCGTCGCAGACTAAAGCCGCGAGGCAGCTTGTACGATTCGTCGAGCGGTTCCAGTGACACGATTCGCGACAGTTTGAAGGTGCGTACTTCGCGATGCACGCTCGATCGGCCGATGACGTGCCAACTATGGCGCGAGTAGATCAACTGGTACGGCCGCAGCTTCGTAACAATGGTGTCCCACTCGGTGAGGCTGGCGTATTTCATCCGCAGAACTCTTCGTTCGCGGCGGGCGTCAAGCAGTTGACCGAACTGCTGTGACTTGGAGTCGAGATCGGCCACGCCATTGGGTATCAGCGTAATGGCAGCGGCCAGTTCGGCCAGTTGCGCCTTCTCTTTCGGCGCCATGTTGGACTGCAGCTTACGGGCCGCGGTGCCAGCCGGCTCGAAGAATGGCACATGCTGGTCGTTGCCCACCTGCTCGGCCAGCACCACCAGCGAAACCAGCTCGTCGGAGGTCAGCTCGCCTGCCGAGAACCCGCAGGACTCGGCCAGCTGGTAGCCACCCTTGCGGCGACTATAGGCAACCTCGATGCCCGCTTCGCGGATGGCGTCCAGGTCGCGGAACAGCGTGCGGCGGCTCGCGCCGGTGGCCTTCATCAGTTCCCTAGCGGAACGAGCCCCCTCCAGTTCCAGCACCCGCAGCAGGCGGACCAGGCGCGTGATTGGCTTGTCCTTCATGGGGCGTGCTGGCGGCGTAAGTGATGCGTCCTTGTGGGGTCGGTGCCTGGTAACCGGCGTTTTGCAGATTACCCGACCGTGGCGTAGCGGTTTCCATGTATCCTGCCGGCTGCACTGGCGAGACGGGCATCAGTGCCGCGCCGGTGTCGGTAGGCTGCACGGTCTCCTGAGGCTCACCAGCCGGAGTCGGTTCGCCACGGGGAACTACTTCACCTTGGAAATAAGTGTCAGCAGGAATCGTACCGGGTTGGCCCATCGACTGGCTGACCGGGCCGCGGCTCATCACGTTGGGACGTGTGAAGCCGTAGTCCAGGTACATGCTGGCGTCACGCTGACGAGCCCGACGCAGTGCGTCGAAGTACGCTTTGCCGGGCCAGGGGCCTTCGGCCAGGTAGACGCCGTTGTAATCCAGCAACGATCCCTTGCGATAGTGTACTTCCAGGATAGCCAAGTTGTAGTCCACAATCGAACGGTAGTAAGCACTTTCGGCTTCGGCTTTCCGCCGTTGAGCGTCGAGCAAAACATTGATGTTAAGCAGGCCCTGTTCGACGGCCGGCTTTACGGAGGCGACCTCCCGTTCGGCTGCAACTTGAGCGTTGAACTGGGTTTGCGCCAATTGGTAGTTCAGGTCGATATCGCGGAAGGCGTCGCCCAATTGGTGGGAAACTTCCAATTCCAGGTCTTGCAGCACCGCCCGTTCGCGAGCCAGCAACAGTTGGACGTGACGCACCCCGTCGAGTTGACGGCGAAATCCAATTGGAATGGCGAGTTGCAGTCCCAGTTCCCATTCCTGGAAGTCGCCGGAGGTCAGCGACTGGAAGGCGCTGGTCCCTTCGGCAAAACGTCCCATGCCAGTCGGTGCGTTGTAGTCGATCAGTTCGTCACCGGCACCCACCCAGCGATAGCGACCCACGGCATCCAAACGAGGCAGCAGGTGATTGCGGGCGGCGATTAGCTCCAGTTCGCGACGCTTGATTTGCCACTTCTGCTTCCGCACTTCCACGCGTCGCGACAAGGCTTCCACGCTGGTGGCGGCCCAGTCGAAGTCGACACGGGCGATGACCGGTTCGTCGATCGGACGAATCAAGCGGCCATCCGAGACGCTGAGACCCATGATGTATCGCAGGCGAGCTTCGGCGCGGAACACTTCGGTCAGGGCTTGCTCCACCTGTGCACGGAATTGGAAGAACTGCGTCTTGGCCTGCGACTCGTCGCTGGCACGAGCCAGTTCGTTGAGGTACAGCAGATTCAACCGCTGCCAGGTGCCCCGAGCACTTTCCAGGCCTTGCTTGCGAGCATCGAGATCGCGATACGCAAAGTAGAGTTCCCAGTATGCCTGTTCGACGTCCCGCATCAGATTGCGAATGCCACCTTCGAAGTCGGCCAGCGTCAGGTCCGTGCGAATACGGGCGATCATCACACCGTCGAAACTGTTCGGGGCGTTGGCCGCATATTGATCGAACGAGTAGGGGCCCGCGATACGGTTATACTGCGTGCCGCGTCCCTGCAACAACGGTTGATTAAAGAAGGCTTCGAAGTTCGTTTCCCAGTCGCTGGGGGTTTGCCGGTTGCCATTGTTGTTGCTGTCATAGGTCGTAGCATTGCGGAATCCCCAGGTGCTGCCGTCGGCAGTGTTCTTGGTAACGCCCATGTTGAAGTCGCCCAGGTCCTGCTGGAAGTCCTGTGCGAAGAAGGTGCCAAACGCACTGCCAAAGTTCACCGGCCGGTCGTTGCGTTGCCAGACCATGCTACCTTGCAGTTGGGCATCGAACTCGCTGAGCGCCGACTCGACGCCCACGCCATCGAACTGCGAGCCGAACGACTGTCCGTTGCCCGTCTCCACGAGCGCCGGGTCGTAGGTGGTGGTAACCTGCGCGGCATTGACGATGGTTCGCGAGATGGTATCCGGCGCACTGGTGGCGACACGGCCGCCCAGTTGGCGCATGACCTGGCTGTTGCACATCGTGATGCGGGTGGCCTCCTCGAGGGTGAGGTCCCACATCTCGTAGTCGTCCATGTTTTTCAGCGACAAGGGGCGCTGCGCCTGGGTCACCTCGTCGAGCACCGGTTCTTCCACGTCCGGAAACTCGATGTCGGTCGACACGTCGACGTAGTGCGACAGATCGCCGTCTTCATGGAAGAAGAACGGCTGGGTCGGCTGGCAACCTGTTGCCAGCATCAAGAACGCCAGGGCGAGACTCAGGTTGCTGCGGGTGTTCCGACTCATGTCAGTTCGGGGGGTAAAGTCTTAGGGATTCCGACCATCGAGTCGACCGCCCCTGCGAGTTGCCAGCAGTGCTCGCAATTCGCAGGGCGCAGTCGCTCGAATCCTCACCCCCCCGTGAGTATTCAGCACAGTTGGTATCGTCGGCCTAACCGTCAAACTTTGACAAATCGAGGCTGGCGCGCGAGAAGAGCGCAGAAAAATCCGCAAGTCGGCCTGCCAGTGCTGGCGATACGACCGCAGTTTATGAGGAGAAAAGCCGTGGATTCGCGGTGCAGGGCGAGCGCCACATGGGCGATTCGCGTGGCAGAAAAAGTAGGCAGGCGGGCCGATTTACCTTGGTGGCAGCTGCCAACCCAGCTGGAGCCAACCGGCGTCGCTGCTAGCATCTTCCAGCAACAGCGGGCCATGTTCCGCGATGGCCTCGGGCAGATCGATCATCGGAATCTCGATCTCCTCGGGGAAGCCACGGCCGGCGTCGGACTGGCGATTGAGCTCTTTGGCGAGCACACCGCGGGTGCCGACCTGGCGATTGTTCAAGCTGCCCCCCTCGGCCGGATCGAACGACGTGGGAATCACCTCAATGTCACCATCTCGGACCAGGAACAATCCGCCATTCTGGAGATGCATGCCGTAGGTGGCCACGATGTCCCAGCCATCGTAGGTGTCGTCCTGTACCTGGATGCGGGCCGAGTGGATGCGGACGACGATCTTCTGGTCTTTGAAGTCCAGCGTAATCGGGCGGAGGCGGCGGAACGTCAGCGACCAGGGTTTGAACTCGCGCTCGTCGTCCGCAGCGGGCTCGTCCTCGGCTTCCTCGCGAGCATTGTCGATTGCCTTGCGCATGGCCGGTGGTAATTCAACGTTCAGCTTGGGGTGCCCGTCCTTGGTCTGCTGCGACAGCGTGGCACCCGACAGAATGACCGCAGCCAGGTTCGAAGCACCCGTCTCGTGCAACCGCACGGCGAGGTCGTGTCCCGCGGCGAAGGCGGGCGGTGCAGCGTCGGCTCCCAGTTCACCCCGCCCCGCTTGCAGCAGGTCGAAGTTCAGGCTGCTATCGGTGGTCGAGAAGGCCACCATCTGCGGCTCGGCGTTGCGATTTGCTAGCGGTTTCTGGAACTGGTTCTCGTACTCGTAGCGAGCATCCTGCAGCTTGGGTAGCAGCTCCTCTTCCATGTTTTCAGAGATACGATCCTCCGCATGGCGGGCGGCGATGCGGTTGGCCTGGGGCTTCTTCTGTTCCACTTGGCGCTCGCCGATGGCCTCGATCAGTCGGCTTCCGATGCCACCCCCCTGCTTCTTCACACTTCGCGTGGTGGTGCTGGTGGTAGCACTCACGTGAGTGGGATAGTTCCAGAAGTTGCTGTCTTCCAGGGCGATTCGCTTGGTGGCGGTAAACGGGGTGGTGCCGCTGCTACGTATCACCACCGGGTCGTTGTAGCCGTTGGTCTCCGAGTGCGTCACTCCGCTGAGCGTCAGCAGCAGTTCGGCCTGCTGACTGTTGGGAACAGTCGAAAGGCTCACCGAACCGGTCGTGTGCCCGGTACCACGAATGGTAGTGCCCAGGATGCAGTCGCGCACCGGAGAAACGTTATCCACGGGATCGGACGCCACGCGGGCGAGGAATTTCTCCGAGATCTCCGCGCGAAAATTCGGGTGGTTGAATTCGTTCCGCAACGCCGCAATCAGTTCGGGTGCTTGACCGATACCGGTAAAAAAGTCGAGTCGCCGTTCGACTTCGAAGCGGGCGCGGGTCGAGTTGTCCTCGGCGTAACGGTCGAGGTACTTTGCCAGCAGGTCGAGTTGGCGGTCGACGAACGCTTGCTGATCCCTGGCACGCGCGAGGGTCGACAGGTCGATGAACTTTTCCATGGCCACAGCCACCCGACGGAACTGCGGCAATTCGGTGCCAGCAGCACCGGAGCGAAAGCGATTGAGCGACTGTGCCAGCGGGGCCAGCGCAGGATTCAGCGGTTCGCCCAGGCTTTGCTGGACACCTTCCCACTCCAGGTAACGCTTCCAAACCTCGCCGCGCTCGCCACCGGAGTCGAGAAACTGCTCAAACTGTTCGGCGGTAGCGATCAGCTCTTCGCGGGCGGCGGCCACCTGTTCAGGCGTAACCGGCTCGAACGAGCTTTTGGTCCCGTCGATTGCCTGAGCCAATTGTTCGCTCACGGCCCGAGCCGACTCGGCGGACACTACCAGCAAAGTAGCCGCCAACAGAACCCAGGCGCACTTCATCGAGTGGCTCGTGCTACACATCGGGAGTTCATCCTTCACTCGTTCGCATCAGAGACCACCCGCGAACGGCCAACGTTACCGCCCCGGCAGGGGGGCCTCAAAGTCTTCCTAATCTACCTTTGCCAGCGCAGGTTGTCTACGCACTGCCAGCGCGGTCAAAGCGTCCTTTTGCCATAAAATAACCGATAGAATCGGCACAGATGGAGCTACGGGTATAAGGGAAGCGTCTGCGCGCAGCACGCTCCCATCGTTGGTGGCTCAGCAATCGGCTTTCAACTGGAGTGGTCTAGTATTCCCGCAGTTGCTTGAAATACTCTTCGGCGTGTTCGCCGTGGCCGCGGGGCAGGCGTTGGCTGGTGAGCGGATCGGCAGGTTCGGCGTTGATGCCCTCGAGCTCTTGTTCGGCGGCCACGCCAGTTTGGCCCGAGATATTGGGGCCATCAACAAAGCCACCGAATGTCGCGGCGCCTTGGCCCGGCTTTTGACGGACGCGGGTGTCGCGGAATTGGGTGGGGTTCTCTTCATCGGGCCGTGGTCCGGAGCCTTGACCAGCGCCCATGCCCATGCCGGGGTTCTCGGCAAACTGGTTACCCATTCCCCCCATGCCGTTGGGGAAGGCCTGGTCCATGTCCATGCCGTTCATGGCGTTCTTGGCGGCTTGCAACTGCGCCATGGCCTCGTCGAGCATCTCGAGCTCCTGACCTTCCTGCTGCATTTGTTGCAGTTGGTCGGCCAGTTCCGACATGGCTTGGGCGGCGCCCTGCTTGTCGCCCTTGTTCATGCAGTTCTGGCACTGCTGTAGCTTCTGAGCCAGCTTGTCCAGGTTCTGCATCTGCGGCTGGTTCTTCTGCAGTTGGTCGAGTTTCTGCTGCAACTCCCCTGCCTTGGCAAGGTTGCCTTTCTTGCGTTGCTCTTCAATCTGCTGTTTGAGCTGATCCATTGCTTCGCGGTTGGCCTGGGTGGCTTCGTTCAGCTTTTGCTTCAGTTGTTCGAGCTGTTTCTGCAGCTTCTGTTTGTCCGCCTGCGACAGATTGTCCTTGGCGACTTTGTCCTGCAGGTTCTTCAACTCGTCGAGCGCCTTCTTCCAGTCGCCCTGTTTCATCGCCTTGGCCATCTTGTCGGCGGGACCCTGGCTCAGCTCCTTCATGTTTTCGAGCTGCTTTTGCAGCGATTCGGAAGTACCTAGCTTCGCGCGGCGTTCTTCCAACTGCTTGGCGACGTTGTTCAGTTTGACGGTGGTCTTCTTGCGTTCCTCGGCGTCGTCTTTTGCCAGGTCCTTGGTTTCCTTCTCCAGTTCCTTCAGCAGTTCCTCGGCGGTCTTCAGGTCCTTTTGCTCGGCCTTCTTCTTCATGGCTTCGAGCTTCTTCTGTAGCTCTTCGGTGGCTTTCTTCACCTTGGCCTGCGAGGCGGTCTTGGTGGTGGGTTCCACACTGCTGATGGCCTGTTTGTTGCTGCCAAAGGTGATCAGGCAGAACACGAGCACAGCAGGCACCAGTGGCAGCCATGCCCGGCGGTCCATGTGCGGACGGAATTTCTCGCCTATGTCGATCCGGTCGATGCGGTGGGTGGCGTCTTTCAGCAGAGCCTGTCCGGCCTGCGACTCCAGGTCGTGTGGCGAGAGCGCCAGGCTGCTGGCCACCCGCTCGCGAAGCTGATAGCGGTGGTCGATTTCGATGGCCGCATCCAGCGTGCTCTGACGGGTGAGGTACGTGGCCACCAGGGCACCCAGCACGCATCCACCACCGGCCAGCCACAGCCAGATCTGGGTCCAATTGGCGGGCAGATTCTCGATGGCCACCAGCTGGGGCACGGCAATCGCCACGGCGGCCACGGCCAGGGCAATAAACGCCGACCACACCAGAAAGTGCAGAAACTTCTCGACCAACAACCGGCGGTGAGCGCGGCGAACCTGGGTGAGCAGTTTGTCCATGACCAACGATCCTCCGGCAAGTGTCCGTTTGAGGGCGAGAACTACGGGTAAGTATATCGGCTCCAGGCTGCGGGGTCACGCAGGATTGGCCGCACGCCAGCAGAAATCTGCCCGCCGGCGGCTACCCCCGTGGCCAGCCAACGCGATAATCGTAACGATTTAACACCTCGGGCCTTGGGTATTCGACGCCTGAGGCCACGTATTGGTTCCCCCTCAGAATCCCCCCGCCGAGATCCCCTCGCTCATGGACGGCCCCGTCGACACCCTCGTGATATGGAATTCCCACGCTGGCCGAGTGCAGGAGGCCGACGAGGTCCGCCGGCAACTGGAGGCCGAACCCGGCACACGGCTTATTACGCCCGAGCACTCCCGCGATGCGGAGGCCAAGGTCCGCACTGCCTGCCAGCAGGGGGTGCGGCGGGTGATTGCCGCCGGCGGTGACGGCACCATCAACTCGGTGATCAACGGCATGGCCGACGCGGCCGACGATGTGGTGTTTGGCGTGTTGCCACTGGGAACGGCCAACGACTACTGCGCATCGCTCGACGTGCCGGACGACCTCGACGCCGCGCTCGATCTGATCCGCCACGGCACAGCCTGCCGGCTGGACGTGGCCGAACTCCACACCGCTTCGCGGTCCACACGCTTCGCGAACATCGCCACCGGTGGCAACAGCCACCGCGTGACCGAATCGATCACGTCGGAGCAGAAGCAGACCTGGGGGGCGATGTGCTACCTGATCTCCGGTTTGTCGGTGCTGGCTGATCTGCGCAGCTTCGAGACATCGGTCACTTGGGACGACGGCTCCACCTCCATTCTGCCGGTCTGGAACTTGATTGTTGCCAACGGCCAGACCTCGGCCGGTCGGATTCGCATTGCTCCCAACGCAAAACTGAACGATGGACTGTTGGACGTCGTGGTGATCGAAGAGGGGTCCGTGATGGACATTGCGGCTCTGACTGGAAGGTACCTGTTCGACGAGTACATCCAATCGGGCAAGGTCCTCTATCGGCAGGCCAAGTCGATTGAAGTTCGCTCGCAGCCCGTAATCAAGTTCTCCATCGATGGCGACCTGGTGGACGAAGAGCCCATTCGTTTCCGCGTGGTGCCGGGCGCGCTGCAGACCATAGTAGGGCCCGAAGCGGTTTGCGACGTGTGATGGCGCTTGTTCCGACGAGGCGTAGCTCAGCGGCTATTGGGCGTTGGCGGCCGGGTTTGCTTGCGACCTATGACTCAGCCCAAATAGGCCAGCGGCGCCTGCCCGACTCGCGCAGTTCGGCCAGTTGAATTTCGTAGGCCGACTCGATGATCGCTTGCGTGACCACTTCGCTGGTGGCTCCCTGCTCGACGATGGTCCCTTCGCGCATGATCAGCGTGCGTTCGACGCTCGGCATGATCTCTTCCACGTGATGCGTGACGAATAGGGTCGAGGGGCCGTCCGGCTGGGCCAGTTGTGCGTCGAGCCAATGCAGGAACCGTTCGCGCACGCCCGGATCCATGCCGGCGCAGGGCTCGTCGAGCACCAGCAGCACCGGTTCGGCCATTGTTGCCCGGGCGAATAGCACCTGTTGCCGCTCGCCTTGCGAGAGCACGCCGAACGGCTTGTCGGCCAGCGCCGCACAGCCAATCGCCTCGAGACGCTCGTGGGCTTCGGCGAATTCGGCCTCGGTGGGATGGAACGTCGGCAGGTAACGCAGCCCCACCTGTGCAGTGCGACCGGTTACGACCGTTTCAACGGCCGTATCTTTCTTGGGAACCTGGGTTACCAGTTCGCTGGAGATCCAGCCGATTCGCTTGCGCCATTCGCGGAGGTCAATCAGCTCTTCGCCACCACGAAGTACGCAGCCGCTCGACGGCCAGATGTAGCCGCAGGCGATCTTCAGCAGCGTGGTCTTGCCCGAGCCGTTGGGCCCGAGCACCGCCCAGTGTGCTCCGGCGTCGAGCTGCCAGGAAACGTCACGCAGGATCTTGGTGGTACCCTGCGTGTAGTCGACGTGCTGGATGTCAATCAGTGGCGGCATAGCGTCGTACGAAAGATCGATGTCCCAATTCCATGAGCAATTGAAATACTCCATGGCCCGCAACGGAAGCTGCGAGGGCCTTGGTGGCTCTTCGCCCGCTACTTGTACCCATGCTCCTCCCCAGGGAAAGTGCCGTCCCGCACCTCGTCGCGATATTTGGTGGCCGCGTCGATGATGTCCTGCTTCAGGTTGGCGTACTGCTTGGCGAACTTTGGCACGTGGTCGCTGGTGAGACCCAGCATGTCGTTCACCACCAGCACCTGCCCGTCGCAGTCGGGGCCGGCGCCGATACCGATGGTGGGGATCGGCACGCGGGCCGTGATGTCGGCCGCCACGTCCCGGGGCACGCATTCCAGCACCATGGCGAACGCTCCTGCTTCGGACACCGCGCGGGCATCCTCCAGCAGGTGCTCGCGGTCGCGTTGCACGCGGTAGCCGCCCAGTTGGTGCACGCTCTGCGGCCGCAAACCGCAATGCGCCATGACGGGAATGCCGGCGCAGGTGAGCGAGCGAATGGTTTCGGCCTGTTCGCTGCCCCCTTCGAGCTTCACGGCCTGGGCTCTAGTCCGCTTGAGCATCTCGCCCGCGGTTTCGATGGCCTTGTAGCGCCCCAGGTAATTGCTGGGAAACGGCATGTCGACCACCACCAACGCCCGATCCACGGCGCGGCCCACCATTTCGGCGTGGTAGATCATCTCCTCAACCGTTACCGGCAGGGTATTCTCGCGGCCCTGCACCACCATGCTCAGCGTATCACCCACCAGAATGCACTCGACGCCCGCCTCGTCCAGCAGCCGAGCGGTGGGGTAATCGTAGGCCGTAAGTACGGAAATCTTGTGGCCCGACTGCTTGAAGGCGGTGAACTCGGGTACGGTAATGCGTTTGGGGCGAGGCATATAGCTAAGGGGCGAGAGACAGGATTCGGAGGTCAGACCCCAGGCAGCACTGCACCGTACGCACGATCACGTACTGGGAACCACCTGTGGTAACTTCTGCGGATGCATTGTAACTTGAACGGACCGTCTTTTCGCGGGTGCCACTTCAACCAAACAGGCGAGGTAATAGGCGATGCCCCACATTCTGGCCCTTGACCAGGGTACCACTTCTTCCCGAGCCATCGTGTTTGACCAGGCTGGCAATATCGTCAGCATCGCTCAACGCGAGTTCCAGCAGTTCTACCCCAAGCCTGGCTGGGTGGAGCACGATCCGCTGGAGATCTGGCAGTCGCAGCTCGAAGTGGCGGTCGAAGCCGTTGCCAAGGCGGGCCTGGAGGTGGCCGATCTGGCGGCCCTGGGCATTACCAATCAGCGAGAAACCGCCATTATCTGGGATCGCGCCACCGGCGAGCCGATCCACCCGGCCATCGTCTGGCAGGATCGCCGTACCGCGGATACTTGCGATCAACTGCGTCTGGGCGGCCACGAGGCAAGGATCGCCGAACGGACCGGCTTGGTCATCGATCCGTATTTCGCGGGAACCAAGTTCGCTTGGCTGCTCGACCACGTGCCGGACGCTCGCGAGCGGGCCGCGCGGGGCGAATTGGCTGCTGGCACGGTGGACACCTGGCTGGTCTATCAGCTTACCGGCGGTGCGCTACACATCACCGACGTCACCAACGCAGGTCGTACACAGTTGATGGACATTCACCGCTGCCAGTGGGATGACCAACTGCTCGCCCTGTTGGGTGTGCCGCGCGAAGTGCTGCCGGAGATTCACTCCTCCAGCGAAGTGTATGCCACGGTGGCCAAAGGCCAGCCCCTGGCCGGGGTGCCGATTGCTGGCATGGCAGGCGATCAGCATGCCGCGCTGTTTGGCCAGGCGTGTTTCAAGCCCGGCATGGTCAAGAACACCTACGGCACCGGTTGCTTCGCCTTGATGCACACCGGCACTGAGGCCAAACCCTCCGAGCACAAGCTGCTCTCCACGCTGGCCTGGCAGATTGGCGGCATTACCGAGTACGCCCTGGAAGGCAGCATCTTCGTTGCCGGGGCCGTGGTGCAGTGGCTCCGCGACCAGTTGGGCATCATCAAGAGTGCGGCCGATATCGAAAAACTGGCCACCTCCGTCGACGACACCGGCGGTGTGTACTTTGTGCCGGCGCTGGCGGGCCTCGGCGCACCGCACTGGGACCCTTACGCCCGGGGTACCATCGTCGGTTTGACGCGAGGTACATCGGCGGCTCATATCGCCCGCGCGGCACTCGAGGGCATCGGGTACGAGGTCGCCGACATTGTTTCGGCCATGCAGAGTGACTCGGGCCTGTCGCTTTCCGAGCTTCGTGTCGACGGCGGCGCGAGCAACAACGATCTGCTGATGCAAATGCAGGCCGACCTGCTGCAGGCCGAAGTGGTCCGCCCCGCCGTGACCGAGACCACGGCCCTGGGCGCCGCCTATCTGGCGGGACTGGCCACCGGCGTTTGGTCCGACCGCGGTGAACTCCAGGCGCAGTGGCAGGTCGACAAACGGTTCGGACCCAAGATACCCGCCGACCTGGCAGCCGAGCGCCGAGCCACCTGGAATCGCGCCGTGGAGCGGGCCCGGGAGTGGGCGCTCGATTAGACTGCGTCTCCGCAGACTCTCGCCCACAACCGACCTTCCACCGCGAACCGTCACCGCCTATGTCCGCTTTGCCCCCCAACCCGGATTATTCCCGCCAAACGCAAATCGACATTCTTGCGCGGGGCGACGCGTTCGACATGGCCGTCGTCGGTGGCGGGGCGACCGGCGTCGGTATTGCGCTCGATGCGGCTTCGCGAGGTTTTCGCGTCGCCCTGTGCGAGCGGTACGACTTCGGTAAAGGCACGTCAAGCCGCAGCACCAAGTTGGTGCATGGCGGCGTGCGCTATCTGCAGCAGGGCAACGTGTCGCTGGTGCGTGAAGCGCTGCACGAGCGTGGGTTGCTGCTGAAGAATGCACCGCAGCTGGTGTATCCGCTGCCCACCATCGTGCCGGTGTATGCCACGTGGGAGGTGCCATACTACTGGTCGGGGCTCAAGACTTACGACTTGTTGGCTGGCAGCTTGAACATCGGTCGCTCGGGCTATCTATCTCCCAGCGCCACGCGGGCGGCGCTGCCCACGATCAAAACTTCCGGCCTCAAAGGGGGCATTCGCTACTTCGACGCTGGCTTCGACGATACCCGGCTGCTGGTCTCGATGGTCGAGACCGCCATCGACGAGGGGGCCATCTGCGTCAACTACATGAACGTCGACCGACTGCAGCACATCGACGATCGGGTTTCTGGTTTGGTAGCTCGCGATACGCTATCAGGTGTGGAGTACGAAGTGAGCGCTCGCGTGGTGGTGAACGCCACGGGGCCGTTCAGCGACCACCTTCGGCAGCTCGACGACAGCTCCCGCAAAGCTCGCATTCAGCCCAGCCAGGGTACACACATCGTGCTCGATCGCCGCTTCTTGCCGGGCGACTCGGCGATGATCGTTCCGAAAACATCAGACGGACGCGTGATCTTCGCTATTCCGTGGAACGGCGCCACGCTGGTGGGCACTACTGACACCCCGCTCGAATCGACCCCTATCGAACCGGTGCCGCAGGAAGAGGAGATCGACTTCCTGATTACCACCGTGAGCGATTACCTGAGCGAAAATCCCACGCGGGGCGATATCCGCTCCATTTTTGCCGGCATCCGTCCCCTGGTGGCAAGCGGCGAGGAGACCACCTCGAAGCTAGCCCGCGACCACGTGATCGAGGTCACCGAGTCGGGCATGATATCCGTGATGGGTGGCAAATGGACTACCTATCGTCGGATGGCCCAGGACGCGGTCGATCGGGCGATTGAAGTGGCGGGGCTGCCGAAGTTGGCGTGCCGCACCGAGTCGCTGGCCCTTCGCCCACAAGACAAGCAGGCCATCTCCGACCTTGCGCACCACGACCCCACGCTGGCCGAGCCGCTCGACCCTTCGCTCCCCTACTCGGCCGGCGAAGCGTTGTGGGCGATTCGCAACGAAATGGCCGTGACCGTCGAGGACGTGCTGGCCCGTCGCACCCGGGCGCTGCTCTTGAACGCGGCAGCGGCGCGAAGGGCTGCCCCTCGCGTGGCGAAAATGATCGCTAGCGAGTTCGGGTTCGATGACGCCTGGATCGCGTCTCAGCTCGAGGAGTTCAACGAACTGGTCGAGTTGCACCTGCCGCAGGCGTCGGCGCAAGGGTGATTGGATGCTCGCTTCGATCCCATGCTTGGGAATGAGGGGGAACGGTGTTTACTCTTCGTTGCTCTTTTGGTCGTCGGCCACCTTCAATCGGCAGAAGCACGAACGGTTGATGTTCACGTCCGCCCGCTCGCAGGCTTTTTCGAACACGACGTTGTACTTGCGGGCTTCGTCGATCTTGCCCTGCTCCATCAGCGATTCGGTCAGCCCTTGCAGCGCCCAGGGATTGTTGGGGTGCCGCTTCAGGTCGGCGCGGTAGACTTGCTCGGCCTCGGCGTACTTTCCTTGTTCGGTGAGCAGGGCTCCTAAAGCGTGCCGCGCGGGTTGCATCCATCCCCACGGCTCGTCGTAGTTCAAGCTGTCGTCCAGCCGCACGGCTTCGCGGAGGTGCTTGAAGGCCGCGTCGTATTCTCCCTTGCGATAGGCAATCTCACCGTCCACCATCGCACGGGCGACTTCCAGGATGCTTAGCGAGGTGTTCTGAAACAGGATGTTGGTTTCGGGCACTTGCTTCACCGCTTCGAGGAACAACTCCCGCTCTGCTTCGGCCTCGGCCACACGCTCGGTGGCCGCGTAGGCCAGCGTGCGGGCATAGAACCGAATGGCCCGCGACATTGGCAAATACTCCGCTGGCTCGGGCTCGTTCAGAATGTCTTCCCACAGTCCGAAACGGATCATTACGTGCAGCGCGGTGGGCATGAAGGCATCGAGGAAATCGACCTGGTCCTTGAGCAACGCCTCGGGTACCTGCTGGTTAATCGCCCGGGCCGCTTTCAGAGCCACGTCGCGCTGCCCGTCGAACATGGCACCGTACACGATGAAGTGGTAATTGTGGATACGATACAGCGTGAAGAAGTTCATTGCCCCTTCGCGGTCAAGGAACTCCTTGTCGACTTCGATAGCGTGTTGGTTGGTTTTGATCACTCGGTCGTAGTCGCCCAGCAGCACATAGATGTGCGAAGGCATGTGTACCAGGTGTCCGCTGCCCGGCACCGAGCCCGCCAGGCGGTCTGCCATCGGCAGGGCTTTCTCGGGCGAGGGCGAGGATTCCATGACGTGGATGTACATGTGGCACAGGCCCGGATGATCGGGATGGTCCCTGAGCCCATTCTCGATGACTTCCACAATTCGCTCGGTGTGTTCGCCGGGGGTGCCAGCGGGGGTCCAGTGCTTCCAGGGTTGCAGATTCATCAACGCCTCGGCGTACAGTTCGGCCACGTTGGGATTATCGCTGTGCTTCTCGTACACCTCGCCCATGGCGTCGGCATAGGCCTGGTTGTAGGGGGCGCGCTCTTCGAAGTCTTCGGGGATGTCCGGACCCGACCGCTCGGCGATCGCGCGGATGATGCCCTGCTCGGCGGGCGAGGCGCTGTCCAGTCGGTCGAGTGCCTGCTCGCTGGCGGCGTAGGCCTCGAGCATCTGCTCGCGAGTGATTTCCATGTTGTTGAAATTTGGCCCCAGGGCGTACGCCTTGCCAGCGTAGGCAATTGCCAGGTCAGGGTCGGCCGCGATGGCTTTGTCGAAGCACCGCACGGCCTCTTCGTGATTGAAGCCGTAGCACATGGCCAAGCCGCGATCAAACCAGCTCTGGGCTGTTTCCGACTTGGTCGAAACCTGCTGGTGGATCTCGCCAATGTTGTAGTAGTCACTCTTCAGTGGATTGTCCCGCTGAGCCAGGACCGCGGTGCAGAGCAGACACCAGGCAAGAGCGATGGTGAGGAGGTGTTTGATCATGGTTTGGTGCGGGGAATGGGGGGAGAGGGGGATAGGTAAGTAGCAATGTGGACCTTAACCTCTATTGGCAGGTTCGGCAACTTTTGCGTCCAGCGGTTTTTGCCCCACCACGATCCAGCCGTTGGCACGCAGCGTGGGGAACAGCCAAGGACGCTCGAGCGCATGGCGGCGGGTCACCTCCAGCGGCACCCAGCGATGGATCCTGAAGCCCATCTCGGTGAACAGCCGCCGCAACTCGCGGGGGCGGAACACATGCAGGTACATATCGTTCAGGCCGCGGTAGGCGAAGTACTTGTCGCCCACTTCGATTCGTCGGCCGAACATCCCCTCGGCAAGGTTCTGCACCAGCCACCGTGGTCCACCCGGATCGTACAGGTTGAACCAAAAGTTGTGCACGTGCACCACCAGCTTGCCGCCGGGACGCAGCATTCGAAATGTGTTGGCCATTACCCGCTCGCGGTTCACGTGGCCCTGGATCATGCCGAGCGTGCTGAACATGCACATGGCGTGGTCGACCGAGTCGGTAGGCACGGCGTCGGAATTGAGTTCCACCAGGTTGGCCTTCAGGCAGCGAATATCCAGATTTTCCTGGGCCGCCTTTTCTTCCACAATTCTTAACATTGGCTCCGACAGGTCGATTGCCAGTCCGCGATGCCCGCCGCGGACCAGCGGCACCAGGGCCCGCGCGGTGCCGCACCCCAGATCGGCCACCAGACCGGGTGGTTGGAATTCGTCTGCCAGCAGGGCCTGGTCGAAGTCGAACAGGGAATTGAAGGCGAAGTATTCGTCGTAGTCGGTGGCAATGCTGTCGCGCTGGGTATATTCCCAGGTGCCGTGCGAAACGCCAGGGGGTAGCTGCCAATGAGGGATCTGCATTACGACAAGATACTCCGAAATACGGGCAGTGGCAGCCGTCCTGCACAATTGCGGCCCCTTTTGACCGGATAGCCCGAGCACTATAATTCCGGTTCTGCCTCACATTGAAACAATCAAACAGGCGAACCTTGCTGCGGGCGTCTACCGCGGCGCCCTCTTTTAGCAGGAGAACATCTTATGGCTATCAAAGTCGCAATCAACGGTTTCGGCCGGATCGGCCGGCTGACCTTCCGGGGCCTTGTAGAGCGGAGCGATGAGTTCGAAGTCGTTGCGATCAACGATCTGACGGACAACGAAATGCTCGCCACGCTGCTGAAGTATGACAGCACTCACCGCCGTTTCCCCGGCACCGTGGACTACGATAAGGACAACCTTATCGTCAATGGAAAGAAGATTAAGGCTACCGCTATCCGCAACCCGGCCGAGTGCCCCTGGGGCGAGTTGGGCGTGGATGTCGTGGTCGAGTCGACTGGCGTATTCGCCGCTCGTTCCACGGCCGACAAGGCCGGTTACGACACCCACCTGAAGGCGGGTGCCAAGAAGGTTGTGCTGAGCCAGCCCGCCAAGGACGGAGCCGACCTGACCTGCGTGATGGGTGTGAACGACGATCAGCTCACGGCCGATCACAAGTGCATCTCGAACGCTAGCTGCACGACCAACTGCCTGGCTCCCGTGGCCAAGGTGCTGCACGAATCGTTCGGCATCAAGGAAGGCCTGATGTGCACCATCCACGCCTACACCAACGACCAGAACGTGCAGGATTTGCCGCACAAGGATCCCTACCGGGCTCGTGCCGCGGCGATGAACATCATTCCCACCAGCACTGGCGCTGCCAAGGCGGTTGGTTTGGTGATTCCGGATCTGAACGGCAAGCTCACCGGCTATGCCATGCGTGTGCCCGTCGTCACCGGTTCGGTGGTCGACCTGACCGTTAACCTCGAGAAGGCCGCCAAGCCTGCGGACATCAACGCCGCGATGAAGGCCGCTGCCGAAGGCCCGCTGAAGGGCATCCTGTGCTACACCGAGGACCCGATTGTCTCCACCGACATCATCGGCGACTCGCACAGCTCGATCTTCGCTGGTCCTTGGACCACCGGCATCAGCGACAACATGGTCAAGGTTGTCAGCTGGTACGACAACGAATGGGGCTACTCGTGCCGCACCGTCGACCTGATCGACAAGCTGGCCAAGATGTAAGAGCCCTGCTCGACCGAGTAGCGTGAAACCGCACGGGACGTTCGCACTTCGTGGCGAGCGTCCCGTTTTTGTTGCGCGGTCCGCTCCCTGGCGAGGTAGAATGGCACTCGGCGCCGCCGGCGGCCCACTTTTTTCGGAATGCCTGTAATCGCAGGGCACGGGGAACGACCAATCGTAGAAGTATCTGTTCCAAAGCGGCGGAGACCACGAGTGGACGACCCCACCACTGCGAGCAACCTTCGGACCGACCCGTCCGAATCGCCTGACGCATGGGTCGAACGGTACGGCGACATGCTCTATCGAGTGGCCATCTCCCGCGTTTCCGATCGCACGACGGCCGAAGACCTGGTGCAGGAAGCCTTTCTCGCGGCCTGGAAAAGTCGAGACAATTTCGACGGCCGTTCTGCCCGCGGCACCTGGCTGGTGGCCATCCTGCAGCGCAAGGTTGCCGATCACTTCCGGCGGGCCGGTCGCAGTCGCGAGACCCTGTCGCCGGATGCCGAGCAACCGGTGGGCGAATTGTTCGACCAGCGTGGCGTGTGGAGCCAGCCGATTGGCAAGCTCTCGCTCGAGTTGGAGACCAAGGTCGAACGAGACGAGTTCCGCCAGATGATGCACCTGTGCGTTGCCGAGCTGCCGGGCAACCTGGCCACGGCGTTCAGCCTCCGCGAGCTCGATGCGGCCCCCGTCGATCAGGCGTGCGAGCTGCTGGGTATCACGCGGAAGAATCTGGCGGTTCGGTTGCATCGTGCACGCCTGCTGCTGCGGCGCTGCTTGCAGGCTCGTTGGTTAGGTGAGCGTGAGAAAGACTGATGTCCCTTTCCAAAATACTCTTGATCCTCAACTGCAGCTGCGAGCAATCGTCGCGGCTGGTCTCCGAGTCGCTCGATCGCGAACTTACGGCCAGCGAGCGATGGGCAGTGCGCATGCACCACCTGGTGTGCGGGCCGTGCCGCAAGGTGGCCAAACAACTGCGTCGGATACGCGCTGCCCTTTCCGCCCTTCCCCAGGACGTTCGCACCGCTATGTCGCAGGACGCCGCATCGTTGTCGCCCTCCGCCAAGCAGCGAATCGCCGACTCGATGCGCGACACCCAGTAGCTACCGCGCTTTTTCTGGCATCTTCTCTCGATTCCTTGTAATCGATCTTCCCGGTGCACGACTAACTCCCTGAAACCGCCGCGGCAGGGGGGCGGCGGTTTCTCCGCGGACGCATTTTTCATCGGAACTCGCTAGCGAAGGTTCCCTCTGCACTACCGGTGCGCGCCGGCTGAGGCGGCGCTTGCCATCCCACGAACTTACTCACCAAGGAACAAGACATGCTGAATCTCACTCTCCCGAAACTCTCCACGCTGCTCACCGTCGCGGCCATGGCCTGCGTGATGCAATCCGCTGCGGCGGTGCAAGTTCGCGTGACGGTTCGCAACACCGGCGTAAGCGACAGCGTGGCGCTCTCGCCCATCATCATGGCCGCCCACGATGGTTCGGTCGACTTGTTTTCGTCGGGCTCGCTGGCGAGCGCCGGTATCGAGGACGTCGCCGAAATGGGTGGTCCCGGCGCCACGCTTATTGGCGAAGTCACCACGGCCCAGGCCACCGCGGTCACCGAAGTGGGCGTCGCCACGTCTGGCGGCTTTGGGCCTGGCATCCTGATCCCCGGCGCCGAAGCTTCGTACGTCCTGTCGCTCGACCCCACGATGAATCGCTACTTCAGCTACGCCGCGATGGTGGTGCCGAGTAACGATTCGTTCATCGGCAATGACGATCCGATGGGCGTCGAACTGTTCGACGGTGGTGGCAACTTCGTGGGCGCGGGATTCGAGCTCACCGGGTCGCAAATCTGGGACGCCGGTTCCGAGGTGAACGACCTGGCCGGTGCCGCGTACATCGACGGTGGCGACGCCGCGCTCGGCACCGAGGATTCGAGTCCCGTGTCGCTGGTCAGCGATCTCAACGACCAGTTTGGTACCTACCTGGGGCTTACCACGCCCACCGGCACGACGTTCAATTCGCTGCCGCCAGCCAACGAGGGTTTCGTAACGTTCTCGTTCCAAGTGGTTCCCGAACCGGCCAGCTACATGATCGCCGGCATGGGAGCGCTCGGCTTGCTACTACTGCGCCGCCGAGTCGCCTGAGAACTCAGTCGCCTGAAATGATGGGAGTGACTCTCGCAACGTCCCCTAACGGAACGGGCTCCAACCGGGGGCTCGTCGCGCCACGTTCGATTCACGGCTGCCCTCACCGTCGGTGGCCTCCGCTCGCACCACAGCGGGCGGGGGCAGCCGGGTGGCCGCCTGCCAGGTGGTCGACGGACCCTGCGGCTTCTTGGCCACTGGCGAGGTCAAGTCGTCGGCCGCTTGCCAACCCGTGGTGATGCGGGCGGCTGGATCGGTGCTGCTCTCGCCACCGCTGACCGGCACGCCCAGCAGGGCAACCTCTTCGGCCAGTGATATCGACGTCGAGCACAGAATCTTGCGATCTCCTTCGGTAGGGATCAGTCGTACCCACAGCTCCAATGGTCGGCCCCGCGGCGCGGAGGTCGGTACCGCCAGTGGCAGGTCGAGCACCCGTCGCGAAACATCGCGCCAGGCCGACTCCACTTCCTCCGGTGAGTAATCCCAGCGAGCGAGCTGCCAGTTGTCTTCGCCTTCGACCGGGTCGATCAGCATCAACGACACTTCGCCGGTAAAGTATCCGTTGCCGCCCGTGGCGGTCAGCGGTTCCACGATCGCCATCAGACCGATACCGTTTTCACCCGCCGCGGCCGACGGTTCAATCGGCATCTGTTCGGCGTAGATGGCACACGACTCGGCCGGCTCGCTTGGCCGGGCCGGAGGAGCAAACACCGTGGCCGAGGCCAGTTGCGTTTCGCCCTCGCCGGCGCGCATCGAAAGATCATCGTCAGGTCCGGGCAGCACTTCCGGTTCGCCCAGGTCGACCTCTGGCAGATCGGGTTCGCCCAACTGCACGTCAGGCAGCCCAATGTCGTCGTCGTCACTGGTGGGGCGATCGAGCAGACTCTGCTCGATGTCATCGGCTTCTTCTTCCAGCCGCGCGGCTTCCAGCGACTCGCCGTCCTCGTCCAACTGCTCACGCAGCTTGGCGTTCTCCATCCGCTGGCACCGAAGCAACTGCTGGTATTCCGACATGTTGCTCTGCAACTCGTAAATCCGATCCTCATGCAACCGCAGCTCGCGAATGTACGCATCCCGCTGCGACGCATCGTTGCGGCAGCCAACACACAGCACCACCAGCAGCAATCCCAGGATGCTGGCAGCGGCGCGCGTAGGTTGGGCGGAAGAGACTTTCATGCCGCGGTGAATACTGCAAATCGCCAGTGGGGGTCAAGATTGGTCAGCCGCCGGCCAGCGTTTTGTCCCCCTGACTTTGTTCCCCAGGAGGGGGCCAAAACGAACCATGGGCCCAAAACTCCTGCGGGATTGGCCCTCCGCTGAGCCCAGAAACACACGTTTTGTCGAGGTTTTTCGCACAACAGCGATCTGGCACTCCTGGAGTTTTGCCCCTTCGGTTTACCGCGGTGGGGGAAACTCGAAGGAGGGGGCAGCATTCGGGGTCGGGGGAGACTGACAAGCCGGAAGTGCTACCGCCCGGAGCTGTTTCGGCGCCACGTCCAGACTGACAAAGCCTCCCGCACCCCGCATTCTCTCACAGCCCGTGTAAGATTCCTACGAGCAGCGGCCAACAAGAGCAAAAAAGCGTCCGTGGGCCGACGGCGCTAGCCGCGGGTGGTTGTAATTGGAAACGGAGCACGTAAGCGACTGAAAATCCGTGACGAAAGACGCGTGACGCTCCAATCGATCACTCGCATCACAGATGCCCATTCGCCGCCCCATGATCGGACCAGTCAAGTGGACAGCGATCTGCTAAACTGCGATGGGTAGCCTGCATTGCAGTGGGCCGTCTCGCGGGTTGTCACTTGAAGCTCGTTGGTTTTGCCTCGTGACAGCACGCGAGAAATACAGGCGTACTCTTTTCGCTCTGGCGAGTGACCGAAAGCGGCGCTCATCGGTCTTAGCGAGTGGCCCGTTTCGCTCGGCAGCTTCTACAGAATCGACTGGGCCGTCGAAATCAAGTAAATACTCAGCTGTACTGACCATCACAATGACATCCGAACGAGAAGCAAGCAAAAACTTACCACAAGGCGTGATGTTTAATGCCTACCCTGATAGCATTGGTCGCAAACTGTCTGACACTGTCGAGTTGCTTAAGAGACCAGAGTTCGACGGCGCCTTCTCACTCTTCTACATCCTTCCCACGTTCTTTCACAGCGATTTGGATCGCGGCTTTTCCGTGATTGACTACAACTTCGAAGAGGAACTTGTAGCAGCTGAGGACTTAGAGGAAATCAAGCAGCTGAACATCAAGCTCAAATTCGATATGGTTCTGAATCATCTCTCGGTAGGATCTCCTCAGTTTCAGGACCTGCTGCGGCACGGAGACGTCTCGAAATACAAGGACTTCTTCATCGATTGGAATGAATTCTGGCGAGGTGAGGGAGAATTGGACAACGACGGGCAAATCCTACCGAATGAACAGCATCTCGAAAAGTTGTTCATGCGTAAGCCCGGACTGCCGATACTGAAAGTCCAATTTCCGGATGGGACCGTCCGTCCGTATTGGAACACCTTCTATCAGGAAGAAACCTATCACCAACTTAAGCCAGAGGATTTGAGCGGTTGCGAAGATATTCCACAGAAACTGATCGAACCAATCGTTCGAATATTCAACGAGTCGTTGGCGGCTAGCGGCAATCTGGAGGGAATCGACCTGGGCGAGATGTCGCAGTATCGGGAGGCAGTCCTCGACATAGCCAGAAGAAAACGGACCTATCTAGGGCAAATGGATTTGAACGCGAAATCGGAGAAGGTATGGGACTTCTACGATGCAACCATGAAGAAGCTAAGCGATTACGGAGCGACGCTTGTTCGTTTGGATGCATTTGCTTATCTCCACAAAGAGCCGGGGCAGCCTAATTTCTTCAATAGGCCTGGTACGTGGGAGTATCTCGCGAGATTGCGAGGCATCGCTCAGAAGTACGACCTGACGCTGCTTCCTGAAATCCATTCGCAATATGGCAACAAGTTGCACGAGGAAGTTTCTGATGAGGGCTTCCCGATTTACGACTTCTTTCTGCCGGGACTCGTGATCGATGCACTGGATCGCGGCACCAATCGGCATCTGCTCCATTGGATCCGGGAACTTGTCGCCAAGAACATCAAGCCCGTTAACATGCTTGGCTGTCACGACGGCATTCCCGTCCTCGATCTCAGTGGGGGCACGAAGTGCGAAACGGGATTGTTGAGCGAGAAGGAGATCGAGGCGGTGATTGAGAGGATATTGAGTCGTGGAGGACGAGTGAAAAATCTCTACGGCCCCGACGGAACGAAAATCGCTTACTACCAAGTCAATGCAACTTACTTTAGCGCCTTAGGCGAGGACGAGCGGAAGCTACGATTAGCACGCGCAATTCAGTTATTTACTCCCGGCATTCCGCAAGTTTGGTATCTCGATCTGTTTGCTGGCGTGAATAATTACGAGGCAGCCGACCGGCGCGTTGCTGGCGGACACAAGGAGATTAATCGCACCTCACTCAGTCCTTATGATGTGGAACACGGTCTGAAGCGGATCGTCGTACGCGACCAGTTGGAGTTGATTAAGCTTCGTAACACGTCGTCCGCCTTTCATGGCGAGCTGACAATCTCAGATTCTCCAGATCATGTGCTAGAACTTACCTGGGCAAATGGCGACTGTACCGCATCTCTATACGCAGATCTGATAGATCTCAGTTTTACAGTGAGGCTTGGAGACTCGGACCGGGTCGAAACTCTGTTGACCTACCGTTAGATGAGGCGGATGCTAGCGGCGAGCTTTCGATAACGCAAAAGCAAGAGAAGAGTAAAGAGGAGAAAACCTGTATGCAAATACTCGCAACCGACCTGGATCGAACGCTACTGCCTAACGGTCGATGGAAAGCTGACGAGTCAGCAATCCCGCTGTTCAACGAACTCACCGAGAAACACAATACGTTGGTCGTTTACGTAACCGGCAGGAACCTGAAATTGACCGAGAGGGCCATCCGCGAATATGGCGTCCGATACCCGCACTACCTGTGCGGTGATGTCGGAACCACCATCCGTAAATACGAGCATGGCCGGTGGCAAGACGACGCCGGCTGGGTGGAGCACGTGAAGCGGTCCAGCCCGCGGTGGGATGCAGCTAGTATCCGGCAAGTCGTTGCAGAAGTCCAGGGCATCCGCGAGCAGGAGGAAGAGCATCAGAACCAATTCAAGCAAAGCTACTACGTCGAGCACGAAAAGAAGGACGACGTATTGCGGCAGGTCGAAAGCCTGATTAAGGGTAAGTTTGACGAGGTCATCATCTACAGCTTCGACTCACAAGACGGCAAGGGGCTGCTCGATTTCTTGCCGAACAGCGCTACGAAACAAACGGCATTGGAATATGTTGCGGCTTCGTTTGAAGTAGCGAAGCACGAAGTCGTGTTCTGCGGCGACAGTGGTAACGATATCTTCCCCTTAACGGCTGGCTTCCGCGGCGTTCTGGTGAAAAACGCTGACGATCAATTGCTGGAAAACGTGAGAAACGCTTTGGATCAGGACCCCTCACTTCAGGCCTTCTTCGCCAAGGGAGATTTCATGGGACTGAGCGGATACTACACCAGTGGGGTGATCGAAGGCGCGTACCACTACGGTATTTTTGGCTGACAGCGGGTGGAGTCCCCAAGGAATGTGGCTAGCCCGCTTGCTCGTAGTCTTGGACAAGGTGGGCTACGCAGATTAACGTGTACATGTCTTCGCGCCGCCAGAACGTCCTGGTCAGACGTAGCGTTTTGTCGAACAACGGCAACGCTTCGTCCAGACGCTCTGCCTCCTGATAGGCAAACGCGAGCAGCCCAGGTCTTCGTTACGTCGGTAGCGGCAAAACTGAATCATTGATCAGTGCTCTTTAAACGAAGTGCCTGTCGTATCGCCATACTCGGTTCGCAATTCCGCCAGCCGTTGCTTCAAGCCTGCAACGACTGTTGCATACTCGGAGTTACCAATGAGGTTGTGCATCTCATGCGGATCATTCCCCATATCGTATAGTTCCCATGCATCGAGTTCATAGAAGTAGATCAACTTGTACTTCTCTGTTCGGATCCCATAGTGTTTGGCAACAAGGTGCGACGTCCGGGCCATCGGCTCCTGCATCTGGTAGTGGTAGTAGATGGCATCACGCCATTGCTCGGGTGTTTCGCCTCGCAGTAGAGGTGCCAGAGAACGCCCGTGCATGGTATCGGGAATTTCTTGTCCTGCAACGTCCAGGAACGTGGGAGACATGTCGATGTTTTGAACAAGCAAGTCACAAACAGTGCCAGGCGGTGTCACTCCTGGCCACTTAATGATCATTGGAGTTCGGAAAGACTCTTCGTACATCCAACGCTTGTCGTACCAGCCATGGTCGCCAAGAAAGAATCCCTGATCAGACGTGTAGACCACCACCGTGTTTTCTTCCAGATTGTTCTCGCGAAGAAAATGGCAAATACGCCCAACGCTGTCGTCCAGTCCGTCCACATTTCGTAGATAGTTCTTGATGTATCGCTGGTAATTCCAACGGGTCAATTCATCACCCTGGAGATTCATCTCCGCAAACGCCTTGTTTCGTGGCCCAAAGGCGTTGTCCCATTGCTCCCGTTGTTTGGGAGTGAGCCTCGCCAGTTGTGCGGTTGCTGCCCCGTCCAGGATTCCTTTACCGGTAGCTGGCAGTTTCAGGTCATAGGCGGGGAAAAGATCTCGGGAGATTCGCATCTGCGCGGTCTCGGCACCCGAGTTCTTGCCCTCATAGTCATCAAATAGATTGTCAGGTTCTGGAATCCTCTGGTTGGCATATTTATTCAGGTGACGCAGAGGTGGTTCCCACGTGCGATGCGCAGCAGAATGAGAGATCCAGATCATAAACGGCTGGTCGCTGTTTCGTTCGATCCAATCCAAAGACCGCGTTGTTATGACGTCGGTTGCGTGGCCCACACTATGCTCGATGCCGTCTGTCGTCTCGAAGTCCGGATTGAAGAAGCTTCCTTTCTTGAGCGCCCAATAGTCGAAACCGTTGGGCTCGGTCGATAGGTGCCACTTCCCAACAACCGCCGTTGCATATCCATTGTCCCGAAGCGTTTTGGCGAACGTTGGCAGTTCGTCTCGAAAGACTGCTCGATTGCTCGTCTGTCCATTCGCGTGAGAATGAAGCCCTGTCAGCAGGGTCGCACGAGCTGGCCCACAGATCGAATTTGCCACGAAACTCTGAGTGAAGCGCATCCCCTCCCTTGCAAGCACGTCGATGTTCGGCGTTGAGTTGATCTTGGAGCCGTAGCTGCTGATCGCGTGCTGCGCGTGGTCATCGGCGTAGATCACAATGATGTTTGGCGTCGATGCCAGCACCGCGGTTGACATGAACAAGCAAGTCAGCACGACGGACCAACACCTGATCAACGTTGTTTTGCGTGGCATCCTATAGTCCGGACGGAAGGCTTAGGGAGTGGGTGATTCACGGCTGGATTTACTGCACGTACTGCCCCGGCTTGAGATATCCTTCGTGCTAGTCTTAATCACGCTTGAATGGGGGGGCGGCCTGGCGGGGGACCCTTAGCACAACCAGCCTTGGTTCGGGGCTCGTGACATCGACCAGCTCGTTAGTTGCCAGCACTTGTGCCGAGAGAACCTCGCTGTACGTGCCGGGCAAGTTGAGCTTTCTATCTTGGGGCCACTCGAATGCGTGATTGTAGATTGGCCTCGACCAAGCCCTCCTGGATCTGCTGCCATATGAGTGTGACGTTCTTTATGGGCGCCAGTATAGTCGGCCACTGCAACGCAGGCCAATTGGGCGTTCAATGGGCGGCCGCTTAGGTGCAGCGGTGGCGCCACCGCCTACAAACGGGCGGCCCATTCGTCACTGGCTGGGTGGGGTTGCGATTGAATCGATGTGATAGCTGCGATCGTTCTCAGACTTTTCTTTGATGCCATAGACGTGCCCCTTCGTGCGGATGACGAGCATGCCCTTGGAGATGGCGGGTGTCGCTAAGCACACATCGTTCATCTGGTTCTTGGCGAGCAGTTCGTACTCCGGGCCGGCTTGCACCACGTATACCTCCCCATCCTCACTCGTGAAATAAAGCTGTCCAGCAGCGGCAACTGCCGAAGCAGTAAAACCTCCGCCACCGCCAAGGCGCTTGCGATACAGGCGTTCTCCGGTTCGAGCATCGTAGCAACTGAGCACACCGTTTACTCGGCAAGCGTAAAGATGTGGACCGTAGACCAGGGGTGTCTGGATATAGATTCCGTCCTTGGGGTTCGTCCATGCGATGGACTTGGATTCTGCGTCGTCTTCTTGAAGACGGAGGTCGCCGGCGCCGCCAGGTCGGATCGCTCTCAGCGGTCGGTTTCGTCCGTGAGCACTGCTCAGGTAGATCAATCCATGGCCGGCGACCGGTGTCGGAACAGGGATGTCGCCCCCGCCATCGAGCGTCCATAGCTCACGCCCCGTTTGTGGTTCGTAGCCGCTAGTCTGCCGGTAGCCGTTGACGACTAACTCTGTGGAGTGCGGCCCTTCGACCACCGCGGGAGTACCCCAGGTGGGAACGTCGTGCCGGTTGGTCCGCCATCGCTCGCGGCCGCTGCGAACATCATATGCTGCCAGAAACGAATCCTCCTGCACGTCGGCTAGCACGAAGACCGTGCCCTGAAAGATGATCGGCGAACTGGCATACCCCCACTGGGCGTCCGGCGCCACGTAGTAGCCGGAGTCGAGTGGCCCGAGGTCTTTCTTCCAGCAGAGCTTGCCAGACAGGTCCAAGCAGTAGAGTCCTTCAGACGCCAGGTTCACGATCACATGCTGTCCGTCCGTCGCGGGCGTCGCGTTGGCATGCGACGACTTGGTATGCCGCTTCATCGTGGGCGGACCGGTATGCAGTACTCGTTTCCAAAGGACTCGTCCGTTGCCCAGCGACAGGGAGTACACCTGCCAGGAATGCGATCCTTCGTCGTCCACCGAATCAATGTCGCCGTACAGGCCAGTGCGTAGGCTGGAGTCCTGTGCAGGGCCCACGGCTGTCACGATGATCACCTGGTCGCGGCAGATGATGGGCGAGGCGAGGCCAAGTCCTGGGATCTCGGTCTTCCAGGCGATGTTCTGGGGTGCGGAGATGTCCCAACTCGCAGGCGGCGCGTCGCCGCTGGCTACACCCGCTGCGTTGGTTCCACGAAATTGTGGCCAGTCGTCCGGTCCCAGATGCTCGCAGCTTGCGACCTTGGGAATGCCGCACAAGACCAGTAGAACCAAAAGTTCTCTTGCTTGTCGCGTAGTCATTCTGCTGAACGATCCTTGCCCGATTCTACTGGCCAGGCGACGGTTGTTGAAATTAACGCACTGTTGTTTATTATCCGTTGCCATTTCGCTGCTTGCAAGCGTGAATCGGGCAGCGCCGATAGCGGCCAGCTGCCCGGTCGATGCGATCACGAGTGAAACACGCCACAATGCACGTGGGAGGCCGTGAGTTATTCATAAGAGCCATGCCCCGAGATGGCTGGAGCTATCGCGAGTTGCTCGCGGGTCTGTTGCTGGCGGGCGTGAAGAATGTAGAACCTCGACCGGTCGAGTCGACGGGTCCGCCTTGCCAACTCCGCTGCAGTCGCCGCAAGCGTTCGCCACGGCCAGGGACAACTGGGATGCTCCAGCCCCTCGAGCGTGGAAGAGATTTTTTCTCAACTCAATAGCGATGCACCACACGCTGCGACACGTGTGGTGGGCTAATTAAACCGGACGGGCGCCCCCAAGCACTGATGGATGCCGCCCGCGTGTTGGTGTTTCTTAAAGGCAACAACGCGCACGACAATGAGTTCAGGTCAGCGGTGCTGAGGAACAACTATCACGTGTCACCTCAATTCAGGAATTTCTACTTGGCCTCGAATGTGTTCATGCTGCGCGGTTCGCAGAGCCCGGACAACGATCTCGTGCAACGGACCCGCGCGGCCCTGGATGCTTGATGGCGAGCAGTCCTCCGGTGTGCCTGCTGGTCGTGACCTAAGTGGTGCCGAATTCTCCGCGTCCTTAGGGTGTTCATGCTTACCACTGCCAGGACACCCTGGGTACGGAACCCCGGTGCTCGCCAAACCGGACAACCGGGGTAGAATGTCTTTCGACGTCGCGGTCGACTCGTCGACCGACGCCCTCAGGATGACATCAACACGCCGGTAAAGGAACACTCGATGAAAGTTCACGTCGTATTCTACAGCACTTACGGACATGTCTACCAAATGGCCGAAGCCGTGGCCGATGGCGCCCGCGAGGTAGCCGGGGCCGAGGTTTCGCTGTTTCAGGTGCCCGAGACGCTTACCGAGGTGGTGCTGGAGAAGATGGGGGCCAAGGAGGCTCGCAAGGCGTTCGCCGACGTGCCGGTGATCGAGCCTAAGCAACTGGCCGAAGCGGACGCCGTGATCTTCGGCACGCCCACTCGGTTTGGCAACATGGCAGCCCAGATGCGTTCGTTCCTCGACGCCACCGGCGGGCTGTGGAAGAACGGATCACTGGTCGGCAAGGTGGGCAGCGTGTTCGCCAGCACCGCCACGCAGCATGGCGGTCAGGAAACCACCATCACCAGCTTCCACACCACGCTCTTGCACCACGGCATGGTGATCGTCGGCGTGCCCTACTCGTGTGCCGGCCTGACCGTGATGGACGAAATCACCGGCGGCACCCCTTACGGCGCGACGACGCTCGCTAAGGACGATGGCTCGCGAATGCCCAGCGAGAACGAACTGTCGATCGCCAAGTTCCAGGGCAAGCACGTGGCGGAGATTGCGGCGAAGCTGGCAAGCTAGCGTTCTCCAGTGTTGCGGCCGTTGGCCGCTACGCTCGGAAGCGTTCTTGGCACGTACTACCCCGCCCGCACGTTCTTCCACCCGACGTATACCAGCGCTGCTTGCCCCGCCGCTAGCCACACGAGTAGCAGCATGAGGGTGATTGACGCGGTGGTGATCCACCGCTGTGACGTTCGCTCGGCCGTGGCGATGGATTCTTGCGCTACCGAGAGACGGTCGCTAAATTTGTCGATCCGTTCATCCAGCGAAGTGAGCGTCGCGGCAACGCGGGCGACAATCGTTACGATCTGCCCGGCGTGCTCCTCATCGTCGGTTTCGAGGTGCGCGCGGAACGTGGCCACCTGCTCGCCCGTCTCGGTGAGCTGGCTGCGGAGCGCTGTGATTTCTTCCAGCACGCCATCGATGCCGGCCGTATCGACTTCGATGCCGGCGACCGTGAGCAGTTCGACCAGCGAATGGGCCGACTCGACCGACGACTCCGCCACGCCGGCCCACTCATCCGCCTGCTCGATGCCCGCGGAGAGTTGTTCCGATCGTTCTGCGAGCTTGAGCTCGGAGGTGAGCCGCTCGCGAATTTCGTCGGTCGTACGGTCTTTGAGGCCATCGGCCACGTCGCTGGCGGTGATGGTCATGGCGGCCACGCGCTGCTGGACCTGCACGACTTTCTCTTGGGTGCCGTCCAGGGTGTGATCCACTGCAGCGAACAGCCGATCGGTCACCTGATGCGCCCGCGACGCGGCCCTCCATTCAACGAACAGCACCACCACACAAGCGGCCAGGCCGATCGCGCCGGCGATGAGGGCAAGGTATCCGAGGAGGCGTTTTGACATAGTCAGTGTGTTCGGTGTGTGTTCCGTCGTGTCACCTTGAGGGAGCCAAGTTCATGTCATCCTGAGGGAGCCTAAGCGACTGAAGGATCTAGCATGCAACGGTGAACGTATCACAACAAGTGGGAACTCGGAATGTCGAGCTTTCCAATTGGCCAATCCTGGCGTTCGGCAACCGAGATTCTTCAGTCGTCGGGACTCCCTCAGAATGACAGGGACTGGAGCGTCTAGTCGTCGTTGAAGTCGTGTTCGATCTGGATGTTCGGCAATCGACGCTCAAGTTCAGCGGCGCCTTCGGCGGTGAGGTCCGTGTTCCAGAGGGAGATATAGTTGAGTCGAGTTAGCTTGGCGAGTTGATCGACAGAGGTATCGTCGAGGTTCGTGGAGTTCAGGCTAAGTGTACGCAGGTGCCGCCAATGCGAAAGTGGCTCTATGCAGTCGCTGGCGGCCGGTGTTCTGGAGAGATCGACCGATTCAATGGTGGGCAGGTCGTTGATCCAGGGGACGGTCTGCTGTAAGACTGGACGCAATTCATGGGAGCTGTCGATCTCGGACTCTGTCCCGAGCCACACGAAGTTGGGCAAGTCGTACTGTCGATGTCCCAGTAACAACTTCTTCCAGTACGTGCGACGTGGTCCATCCGTCAGTATAGGATCGCCAGACAGCGGGTAGAATATCTGCGCCTTGTACTCGATCTTCCACCCCAATCTCCCCAACTCCCGAATTGGCCGCTCTACACTTTCCACCGCACTGATCCGCCAACCGAGTAGCAGGCAGAACAATGTGATGGCCACGAGGAACGTGCGGAGGCGGAAGCGGAACATGACCTCGATTCTACCCGCGAAAGACAAGCGGGTGGAGAGATTACTGCGAAACCGCTAACTACTGTACGCCAGGCACCGAAATGGTTGTGGACCTCGGCGGTGTCTGATACGTTGTCGGCGTAGGCGAAGTCCCGTCCTCTGTTTGGAGAACCGTTGCCATGATCAAACAGGCGTTTCCCTACCTGCGCGTTCGCGGCGCTGCAGAGGCCATCGAGTTCTACCAACGAGCGTTCGGCGCCACCGAGAAGTTCCGCCTGGCAGAGCCCTCTGGCCGCATCGGTCACGCGGAACTCGAATTCGGTTCGCAGATCGTGATGCTCTCGGACGAGTATCCCGAGTATGGTGTGCAGGGGCCCGAGGCGTTTGGTGGTACCGGCAGTTCGGTGCACCTGCACGTCGACGATGTGGACGCTGTGACCAAGGCGGCCGTCGACGCTGGCGCGAAGCTGGTGATGGAGCCCAAGGACCAATTCTACGGCGAGCGGTCGTCCAAGGTGCTCGACCCGTTCGGGCACGAGTGGCTGCTCGGCTCGCACATCGAAGACGTCTCGCCGGAAGAGATGCAGCGGCGGTTCACGGAGATGTTCCAGTAGGGACGCTACTGTCGGCGCATAAAAAACCCGCGGCCTGAAGCCGCGGGCTATTTGGTTGTTTTGAAAGGCGACGATTTGGTTAGTCGTCATTCGTAATTGGGTTTATCTCAATCCATGCTCTCGATCACCTTGTCGATGATGCGGTACTCGGCCGCTTCTTCGGCGCTCATGAACTTATCGCGGTCAGTATCTTTTTCCAACTGCTCGTAAGTCTGGCCGGTGTGGTTGCTGAGGATCGTGTTGAGCTTCTTCTTGGTCTTCAGGTACTCCTCGGCGTGGATCATGATGTCCTCGGCGGTGCCTTCCATGCCGGCGAGCGGCTGGTGGATCATGATGCGGCTGTTGGGTAGCGCATGACGTTTGCCTTCGGCGCCGGCGGCCAGCAGCACGGCCCCCATCGAGGCACATTGGCCGATGCAGTAGGTGGCCACGTCGCAGTTGATGAACTGCATGGTGTCGTACATCGCCAGGCCCGCCGTGACGCTACCGCCAGGCGAGTTGATGTACAGGTGAATGTCGGCCTTCGGATCGTCCGACTGCAGGAACAGCAACTGGGCGACGATATTGTTCGACACCTCGTCGTTGATGGCCGAGCCGAGAATGATAATGCGATCGGCGAGCAGACGACTGTAAATGTCCATCGCCCGCTCTTCGCGGCCGCTCTTTTCGATAACGTAAGGAATTAGGGGCATGATAGGGCTTCCTGATGCGCTCTGATTTGTTCGATTCGGCAACGCTGACTAGCTGGCCTGAAGGACGAATTTCCGCTGGTGCGAATGACGAGAGTCGATTTCGCCATCCGCCACCAGGGCGGTGCTATTCGTCGTCGTCTTCGTCGTCGCCCTCGGGTGTGGGCGGTTTGATCATGATCTCGTCGACCAGGCCGAAGTCCTTGGCTTCCTCGGCCGAGAAGTAGCGGTCGCGATCGCGCTCCTTGACCACTTCCTCCACGGTACGGCCCGAGTGCTCGGCCATGATGCGATCCAACAGGTCGCGGGTCTTGATGATTTCGCGGGCTTGGATTTCGATGTCGGAGATCTGCCCGCCGACGCCGCCGTGAGGCTGATGGACCATGACCTTCGAGTGCTTCAGGGCGTATCGCTTGCCCTTTTCGCCTCCGGCCAGCAGCACGGCACCGCCGCTGGCAGCCAGGCCAACGCAGTAGGTGGCCACCGGGCAGGTGATCATCTGCATGGTGTCGTAAATGGCCAGGGTAGCCGTGACGCTACCGCCGGGCGAGTTGATGTAGAAATGGATGTCCTTGCGGCGGTTTTCGCTCTGCAGGTACAGCAGCTTCATCACCAGTTCGTTGGCGTTGCCGTCGTAGATCTCGCCTTGCAGGAAGATCACGCGGTTCTCCAGCAGCAGGTCGCCTAGCGTCATCTGCCGCTGCCGCTGATAGTCGCGGTAGGAGAGTTGCGGCTCGCGGGCGTGTGCCTCGAGCGCGCCGGAGGGAAGTCCAAAAGGCAGGTTCATCGCCAGTCCTTTATGCGAGTTATATGTTAAACAGCAGGATTGTCAGGTGGGACGAGCGACCGCAGGCCACTGAGTGCACCTAGGAAGTGTACGCGCACTCACCCGGGAAGTCATCTCCAACTTACCCCAAACTCCGCAGTTGGGGATAGGGCAGAACGGGGGGGGCGAGGGGCCGCTTACGAATGCACAATGACCAATGGACCTTCCCGAGGAGATGGCGCCATTGGTCATTGGGATTGGATCGCGGGACATTCGCCCGCCGTCGGGTCGCCGGGCGGGCGCGACGTTCCTATTCGTCGGCCGCTTCGGCTTCCTCAGCCGCTTTTTCCTTCTCGCTGGCTTCGGGCATATCGCCCGGTCCGCCGGCTGCCATGTGGATGGCCTCGACCTCGTTCTTCTCGGGCGTGTAGGGCTCGTCTTCGAACTTGGCCTCGTTCTGCACGAGCTCGAGCACCTTCCGCTCGACGATCTGGTTTCGCAGCACGTCCATCAGGCCGCGTTTCTCGAGCTGGGCCCGCACCCGGCGAGGCGACTCGCCACTCTGCATGGCCATCAGGAAGATTTCCTGCTCGTAATCGCCCTCGGCAGCGTCGATGTCTTCTTCTTCGGCGATCCGCTCGAGGATGAAGTGCTCCTTCAGGGCCGTGGCCGTGTTGGCGCTGCTGTTCTGGCGGAGCTGATTCTCGCGGGCGCGAATTTCGGCCTCGCCAAAACCGCTGCGGCGAAGCTCCATGGTGGCCCGTTCCAGTTCGCGAGCGCTCTGCCGTTTGAGCAAGCCGGGGGGCAGCTCCCAGTCGGCCGATTCGACCAACAGCGAGGTGATTTGCTCGCGGGACTTTTGCTGCTGGCGGTACTCGAGCTGACGTTCCAGGTTCTGGCGGATGGCGTCACGCAGGGCGTCCTCGTTTTCGAAGTTGCCCAGTTCCTGCAGGAAGTCTTCGTCCAGCTCGGGCAGCTTCAGTACTTTGACTTCCAGCACCTCGAACTCGACGTCGAGCGTCTTGCCAGCCAGTTCTTCGTTGGGGGCACCTTCGGACAGTTCGACCTTAGCGGTCTTTTTGTCGCCCGCCTTGGCGCCATCCATCAACTTGTCGAAACCTTCCAGCGTGGTGTCGGTGAAGCTGAGGGTCGGCCGGATGCGAGCCACCACTTCTTCTTCCTGTTCGACCAGCTTGCCATCGAGCGTGGTCTTCACGTTCAACGTGACGTAGTCGCCCGTCTTGGCGGCTTCCTTGGTGGGCACCAATTGGGCGTAGCGGGTCAGCATGTTCTCGAGCTGCTCGGCCACGTCCTCGTCGGTGAATTCGCGAGTGGGCCGGGTGATCGACAGGCCCTTCCACTTGGGCATCTCGAATTCGGGACGCACTTCGATGTCGAACTCGAAGGTCATGGGGCCCGTTTCGGGAATTTCGACGGCCTCGAGGTCGATTTCCGGCTCGCTAATCGCGGCAAAGTGCTTGTCCTCGCCGATCTTCTCCAGGCAGTCCATCAGCAGGTTGCCCTTCACTTGATCGGACACTTCCTTCTTGAAGCGGCCTTCCACCAGCTTGCGTGGCGCGCGGCCTACACGGAAGCCGGGCACGCTGGCCGTGGGCACCAACTCGCTGAAGGCATCGTCGAAGTAGCGATCGATGTCGGCGCGAGATACCGTCACGGTGACGTGCCGCTCGCATGCCGAGGGCGACGTGACGTTCACAATCAGGTCGAGAGACGGAGTCTCTTCGGCAGCAACGCCGGCGTCGTCGTTGGGGGCATTGGTTTCGTCGGACATGGAAAGTCACCTTTCTCCTGGCTGGGCGACGGGGGTCGGTGCACAGGGTGCACTGGCGGCCTAGCAGAGGCCTCGAACTGTCGCCTTGTGTACTTCCGCGTACATAAACTGCAACGGCCCGCACCCCTTGGATTAAAAAGGAAGCGCGGGCCGCTCGTTGGGGAAAATCGCCCATCACAACTGTCAAACGCGACACGCGAGGGCACAAGTTCTTCGTCAAGCGAGCTTTCGGAGGGCGGTGCTTTGCGAAGCTCTAAATCACCAAAGCGCTTCGACGCACTGCACTCTGAACCCTCGATTTGACCTGACTCAAGAGCGGCTGATCGGATTCGAACCGACGACAATCACGTTGGCAACGTGATGCTCTACCAACTGAGCTACAGCCGCATCGTTTCCCGGCGGTTGCGAGGCCAATTCCGCCAGGGGCGGGCAGTCTCGCCACTGCCGAACCTCAGATTATATGCCTTGCGCGAGGCCTTTCAAGGGACGCCCCCTGGTTTTACCATCTTACGCCAAGTCTTTCGCCTGAGGGGCGTGGCCACCTGGCTCGCGGTGCGTGCCAGTCGGCCCTGGAATATTCCTTATCGGCTCGCTGAGCCCTGGACTTGGGTAAGATGGGGCAATGCTACTATTCAAGAAAAAGTTCCTTGAGGCTATCCGCAGCGGCCAGAAGACACAGACCATCCGGCTGTGGAAGCACCGCATGATGCGCGACGGGCAGCGGAGCTATATACCGGGCATTGGGCCGATCCGCATTCTCTCGGTCGAGCAGGTGGCAGTCGACCAGTTGCGCGACGAGGATGCCGTGCCCGATGGATTTGCCGATGCCGAGACGCTGAAAACAGAGCTCAGGAGCATCTACGGCGAAAAGCTGGCCGCCGGCTATCACGCCTTTCGGGTGCGATTTCGGGTCGGAGACGACCAGCCAGCGCCGTCTTAGCGGGTACTAGCTAACTTCGCTGCCAGCCAAAGGCCAGGATCTCGGCCACCGACTCGGCGATTTGGTCGCTGTGGCGGGCCAGTTGCAGCTCGCAGCTAGCAATCAGTAGCACGGCCAGCACCACCAGCGATACGCCTGGCGGGTGAGGGCGCACCACGGCTGAACGCAAGTTGGCGCGAAGCTGTCGGGCCAAGCGGTGCCAGCCCTCGAGGCTTTGCCGCGGGCCGCTGGACGCCAGCGAGGTGTTTCGCATGAGTGGAAATCCGTCGACGTAAAGCTGCACCCCCAGCTTGGGCAGCACCAGGCAGTCGCCCGCCCAGCGGAACGTCGCGTCCACGGTGCCAGCCGCATCGGAGAGCAGCGGCCGCAATTCCTCGGGTGTCATGTTGTAAATCACCAGCCGCGGCCGGGTGATCATGGCTGCCAGCACCACCCACAGCAGGTAGAACGCCAGCAGTACAAACCAGACGTAGTTGAGAAACTGCACGGTGGCCAGCTCGGGCCGAAACAGCTCGATCGGCCCTACAAAAACCAGGCCCACCAGGCCAATACCCAGGGCGGCTATTTCGCTAGCGCCGCTGGTGACCAGCGGACGGCGACGGCAATTCACCAAACCGAGCACCGCCAGATAGGCGGCCAGCGGGACGATGGCGATGGTGTAGCGTACAGGATCCAACAGTGTTCGGGCGGGCTTGGGGTGAACGGGGGTAGGGGGGCTCAATCGTCTAATCGATCGCGGGCCGCCCGCAGTTCTCGCTCCAGCTTGGCTTCCAGCGACTCGGTTTGCTGGCGAGCTCGGCGGACACGCAAGGCGTTGGCGAACCCATCCACCAGGGCCAGCATCAGCATCCACGCACAGAGCAATACGAGCAACAGAAGATACAGTGTAAACCACAACGGCTCGGCCGGCACCAGTGGGCGGAGAATTAACAGGGCCCCCAGCACGCCAATGGTGCCACTGGCCCGCAACCGCCGCAGGTACTGGGCCCGCGCAGCCCGTCGGTCCCGCTCGTCCAGCTCGGAGTCTTCGGCCACCGCATTCCAGGTCCGCCGGTGCGCATCGATCAGCAGTCCCGAAAGGGCCAGCAATGCCAGGGCGATGAAAGGAAGGTAGGCCATGGTGTGGAGTGAGAAATGCGAAGTAGCGTCGGCTTTCGGCTTGCGATGTGCCCTGACAGGAATCGACAAGTGGCATGCTTCCCCGATGGAGGTGAGCCGACGGCGGCCCGCCTCCGCTTACTTACTACCGGGTTCCACCGACTTGAGCCACTCGAGCACCACCCAGCCCACCTTGGCGAGCGACTCGCCCGAGCAGTGTTTGGGTAGGTCCTGTTCGGTGTGCCAGTAACTGCCCGCCGCGCCGAAGGGGGCGTCCGGGTAATCGGCGTCGATGATGTCGCAGGTGGGAATGCGGGCGATGTTGCGTAGCGGAACGTGATCGTCGCGAATGAAGCCCTGGTCGCGTCCACGTTTGGTGCGAGGAACAAATTCCTTCACCCCCAGTCGCGCGGCCGTGTTCCAGATGTCGAGCACCAGCGGCCTGGTATCGGGCCAGGTCATGCTGAATTTCTCCTGCATCAGTTCGAGTTTTTTGTCACCCACCATGTCCATCAGCACGCCCCATTTGTAGCGATGCTGGGGAGGGTTTTCACGGTACTGCCGGGCGAAGTACGTGCTGCCTTCGAAGTAGTCGCCGCGCTGGCCGCGGTAGTCCTCGAACACCAGTTCTTCGGCATCGAACAGCACCATGTCGACGCCAATGTTCAGGTTGGCCTGCTCCAGTTGATGTGCCAGCTCCATTAGCACGGCCACCCCGCTGGCGCCATCGTTTGCACCGATGAACACGCCTTCGCGACGCGCCCTGGGATCTGGGTCGCGATCGGGCAGCGGTCGCGTGTCGTAGTGGGCACACAGCAGCACCCGCTCTTTGGCTTCGGGATTCCACTCAATCACCAGGTTCGCACAGGGCGTTCGGCGGCCGGTCAGGGGGTGATCGACGAAGAACTCCTGGCGGGAGACCTTCGCGCCATGCTTCTCGAAGAACTTCTGCAGCATCGACTGCTGGCGAATCATGCCGGTGCTGCCGCTGGGGCGTTGGCCCAACTTGCAGATCTGCTCCAGGTAACTCATCGCCCGGGTGGCGCTCAGCGGATTCTCGCGCGAACCGTTCCGCGGCGTCACCGAGGCGGGCTGCTTGACCGCTACCTGGTTGGCGGCCGGCTTGCTGCGCGACGGCGACTCGCCAGGCGATTGGCCCTGGCTGCAACCCGCGTGACTGGCCACCAGTGCGCAAATCACCAGCCGAGGAATAAAGAGCGGGACCGGGGAGCGTAGCGGCGTAAAGTTCATCGCCCCATTCTAGGGCCCGAGTCCTTTAAAAGCGAGGCGAAGTCCGCTGCTGGCGGCGGCCTTATGGCTCGATCTGGGCTGTGCTTTCGGTGGCGGGCACGGCGGCCGAGCTGGTTTCACCGGGCCCCAGCAGGGCGTCGAGCGCCTTGTCGAGCTCGGCACCCAGGGCATTCATGTGCACGACATTCCCTTCTCGGTCGACCAGGAAGGCGCGCGGAATAGCGTTGATGGCGTACTTGTTGGCCATGGGATGCTCCCACCACGTGGCCTCCTCGCCCAGCTCGTGATGGAACAGAGTCTGCCAGGGTACCTTGTGCGCTTTGAGGAACCGCTCGACGGCCTCCTTATCCGAGTCGAGGCAGATGCCCAGCACTTCGAAGCCCTTATCGTGATACGTGCGGTAGGCTTCCTTCACGTTGGGCAATTCCTTGATGCAAGGCGGGCATTGCGTGGCCCAGAAATCAACCAGCACCACCTTGCCTCGGTACGACTGCCAGTCGACCTGTTCGCCATCGAGCAAAGTGCCTTCGACTTCCAGTGGGTTGCCAGGCAAGTCGAGCCGCCGCACCACGCCTTCGAGCCGCTGCACGCGTCGGGCAACACCTGGGTCGGGGTTGTCGGCCAGCTGTGGCAACGCACCACGAATCACTTCGACCACGCGCCCTGATTCGGGAGTCTGCGCCACCGTGTCGGCCAGCATCAATAGCACGGCCACGTCCGCCCCTTGGGCGTCGTCGCCACTCACGCCTTCTTGCACTTCGGCAATCAGTTTCTCGCGGTCCTGTGGCTGCATGCGTGGCCATTGTTCCATGCGTTGTCCGAACTTCGTCAGCTTGGCGAAGGCTTGAATTTCGGGCACCGAATCGTTCGCCGCTTCGTCGAGAAATGTGTTGAGCTTCTTGGTCGCACCATCGGCATTCAGCACCTGCAGCGATCGCAGGTAGTCGAACGTGCGGTACCGCGCCACTTTCAGACGCTGGTCGACCGTTGCGTCGGGCGAACGGAACACTCGCTCGGCCGCCTTGTCGAGCGCCCAGAACATCCGTTGCGCGTCAGGCACGGTCTTGGGGTCCATCTTCTGCTTGCCGGTACGCAGGTAGCGCATCATCCGGTCGACGTCGCCATCGGGAACTTTGTAGGGATCGCTACTGGCTTTCGCCTTCGCCTGGGTGTCCTGTTCTTCGGCCATCGAGGGGCAGGGCAGCACCATGCATGTACCCAGCAGCAGCGCGGAAGAAGTCAACTGCAACAAGCCTGACCTTGTGGCATTCATACAACTCACCTGTGGAGACGGTTGCCGCGGATGACCTGGCGTCAGTGCATGGCACTGTCGGGCCGCGTTGCAAACCAGTCGGTAGGAGCATCGCCTGGCATTCCTGCTTGCCGAGCATTGCTAAATGGTGGGGGAGAGCCGCCTTGCCCTGGGAATCGTCACAAAGAACCTGTTCTCTGCCAGACTCGAACCGCCGAGCTGGATGGTTAATTCCTTAGTATTCCGATTCGGCGACAAGAAGCAAGCGAAAACGGTCAATATGACCGCTGCGGAATATCACACTCCGAATGCGAAAGCAGCCCAAAAGCGAAACAGGTAAGCCAAAAGTCGAAAGCGGACATTTGGAGGACCACATCCACGGCATTCCTCCGACCATGGACAGCAGTGCCAGCATGCCGGTGATGCGAGCCGGCAGGATCTGCTGCGCTATTTGACGCCATGGAAGTCGGCTATTAGTTGCCAGGCTTCCTGCGGCGTTTCGGCGAACGAGATCAGGTCCATATGCTCGTCGGCAATCACCCCTTCGTCGGCCAGCGTCTGAAAGTTAATAACCGACTCCCAATACTTGCGTCCGTATAAGATGATGGGAATTGCCTGCATACGGCCTGTCTGACGCAGGCACAGCGTGTTGAACAACTCGTCGAGCGTGCCATAGCCACCGGGGAAAACCACCAACGCCGCGGCGCGGAGGATGAAATGGAACTTCCGCATGGCAAAATAGTGAAACTGGAAGCACAGCTCCGGCGTGATGTAAGGATTGGGCTCCTGCTCGTGGGGCAATTCGATGTTCAGGCCCACGTTTTTGGCGCCCACTTCGAACGCCCCCCGGTTGGCGGCTTCCATGATGCCCGGGCCGCCACCTGTGGTGACCACGAACTCGCACTTGCCATCGGTCTGGCAGACGCCGGAGACCAGCTTGGCGAATTCTCGGGCATGGTCGTAGTAATAGCTCTTGGCCATTTGCGCCTCTGCCCGGGCCAGCGTACGTTGCAGGCGTTCGTCGTCGGGCGCTTCGGACAGATCGAGCTTCGCAGCCGCCACCCGCTCCTCGGCTTCTTCCTTGGGCACGATCTGCGTCCCCCCGAATACGACGACCGTCGATTCGATCTTGTGGTCGCGCAGCAGTTGTTCGGTCTTCTGCAGCTCGAGCTGCATCCGCACCGGGCGTTGCTCCGACCGCTTTAGAAAGTCGACGTCGTACTCGGCCAGCTTGTAGCTGGGCGAGCGGAGGATTGCCTGCCGGTTACGCTCCACGGCCTCTTCGAGGTCCTCGCGATGGGCATCCAGGGTGAATTCGTCGGGTGCGGGCTTGGGCATGGGGGATACGAGTGGTTTGGCAGTTATACGTAGGTCGGAAGCGGTCTCCGCCACCCGCTCGCAGGGTTCTCGCTGCGTGAGGATGGCCGATGGCTCCATGGGGGGGCGAACTTCGCGCCCTATCTAACCTAGCGTATGCGATTCGCCCAGATCGGGCACTGTCACTTTCCACCCGCGATCTTTTGCTAGCGTTTTGGCCAGCGCCTCGGCCGAGTCGGGCTCGCCGTGCGTCAAAAACACCTGTTTGGGCGGCTGTTCGATGTGCGACAGCCAGCGCAATAGGCCGCTACGATCGGCGTGACCGCTAAGACCGGGCACTTTTTCCACCGCCGCGTGTACAGGGACGTCCATGCCGTGCATGCGGATTGTGGGGGCTCCTTCCTCGATCGCCCGACCGCGGGTGCCGACGGCCATGTAGCCGCCCAGCACGATGGTGTTTTTCTTCTCGGGCAGCCGCCGCTTCAAGTGATGCACGATCCGCCCGGCGGTCATCATGCCGCTGGAGGAAATAATAACGGCCGGCCCCTCGATGTGGTTGAGCGCCTTCGACTCGTCGACCGAGCGACACAAATGCACGGCCGGCCCGCCGAGCACGGGACGGTCGCCGCACAGATCGCCCTCGGACAGGTCGTGATCCACCGAGAACTCGCGGTAGATGTCCGTGGCGTTGCAGGCCATGGGGCTGTCGAGGTAAATCGGCAGGTCAGGAATCTTGCCTTCGCACTTTAGTACCTGCATCAGGTAGATCAGCTGCTGCGCTCGCCCCACGGCGAAGGAGGCCATCAGGATCACGCCGCCGCGCTTCACAGCGCGGTTGAACACGTCGGCCAGCCCTTCGGACAGGTCCTTGTCGGGGTGGTCGCGATTGCCGTAAGTGCTTTCGCACACCAGCACGTCGCACTCAGGCGCCGGCGCGGGGTCGTGATACAGCGGGCCGTCGTAACGGCCCACGTCGCCCGAGAACAAGATCCGCAGCGCCGGGTCGCGATCGCGAACTTCGACCTCGATCATGTTCGAACCCAAGAGATGCCCCGCATCGTGGAACCGGGCATGGATGGGACCCGCGATGTGATGCCATTTTTCGCGCTCCACTTCGCGCAGCAGCTTCACCGCCGACAGCACATCGCGCCCTTCGTACAGCGGCAGCGCCGGCTTGTGCTTCGAGAAGCCCTTCTTGTTGGCGTACTTGGCGTCGTACTCCTGAATTTTTGCCGAGTCGAGCATGATCAACTCGGCCAGCTCCGCCGTGGCCGGCGTGCAGAACACCCGGTGGTTGTAACCTTCGCGAACGATCTTCGGCAGATAGCCAACGTGGTCGAGATGAGCGTGGGTAAGCATCACCGCGTCGAGCGACTTCACATCGAACGGCGTTGGCTCCCAGTTCTTCTGGCGGAGCTTCTTGAGCCCCTGAAACATGCCACAGTCGACCAGCACCCGGGCGCCATCGGCCTCCAAGAGATACTTCGAACCAGTTACCGTACGAGCCGCACCGTGAAAAGTGAGTTGAACCATAGATGAGGGGTCGGGGGTCAGGGGTCGGGGATCAGGGAATTTCGTATGGAACCGCTAAGGATTCGAAGAAGACTAACCACAGAGAGCACAGAGGACACCGAGAGTGTCACGGTGATTCAAGGCTGAAGTCTCTACAAATCACATCAAGAGATCCTGCTGAATTAAAATTGAATCTATAGTGGTGGTGCTCTTCGCCGTCGTCGTCCAGGCACTGCTGAGAAACGTGTTTGGCGAACCAATCTGAGTTTAGAACCTCGCAGGCTCCATCGTAGCGTTCTTGGTCCAATAGCTCCTCGATAGATTGCCATCGCATTGCATACACTGTGTCAAAGCACACACGCACTTGTTTCTCACGCCAATCGACGAACTCCAAGACGAGTGTATGGTCCTCGTAGTGAAGTGCAGGGTGATCGGCATCCGCCGTAGAGAAACCGGGATCAATGGGGCGAGCGATTTCCAAATCTCTTCTCCGTGTCCCTCTGTGGCCTCTGTGGTTATTCTCTCTTGCAGTTCCTTGAGTCTAACTCATCCCCATGGCGAGCGCCACCAGGACGAACACGGCGGCCGTGACGAACTCGACCAGTGGGTATTTGGGCGAAATGGGTTCCTTGCAGTCGTAGCATTTGCCGCGGAGCATCAGCCAGCCCAGTACCGGCAAGTTGTGCCAGGGGCGAATGGCATGCTGGCACTTGGGGCAGTGCGAGCCGGGCCACACGATGCTTTCGCCGCGCGGCAGGCGGTACATCACCACGTTCAAAAAACTACCGACGCACCCACCCAGGAAGGCGACGAACACCATCACCAACCACCACTGGGCGTCGTTCAGATTGAGGGAACTAGCGAGCATAAAACGCTCGGCCGTTGCTTTCTTGACTAACTGTCGACCACCATATCACGGAATCGCTTCCAGCCTTCAAAGCCATTAGCGAGGACTGCACGTAATTCTTCTATGGTAGTGCATAGCGCGCGGTTCTTATAAGTGGCAGGAGCGTTTCGCAGTACTTGATCCGACGTGGCGACTACGACTGGTGGATCCATTGCGGGACACATGCTCATATTGCCTGCTGTCCCAAGCCGAAGCAGCAGGTCAAGCACCGGGTCTGATAGACTGCCTCGAATGGCGACCATGCACCCGTCAACCAGATCTTCCGCAAACACTTCAACCGAACCACCTTCTGCGAAGTCACGAGAATAGCAGCCATGATTGTCCAGCCCTTCTGGGGTTAGTTCTTCTAGGACAGCTTGTGCCGCTATGCGCTCTCTATCGGACAATGGCAATAGCACCTTCTCGCACGATGTTTCTCCCGTGAAAGGATTGGTCCTAGATTGGGGCTCATCTGACCAGCGGCTGGAAATGAAGAAGATGTCAAAACTCATCTGGTACCTCTCAATGTTGCTCTGACAGTGGAAACAAGCTCCAATTCAGTAGATCATCGGCTAGATCACTCCAGCCAATGGTCCTCCGCTCACAGCCATCGTCTCAATCTTCTTCGTCACTTCCGGATCCTCCTCCAACACCGGTGCATGATGCGGCTTGATCCTCGCATCCAGCACCAACGCCCCGCGGCAGCCCCAGTGTTTGTTGCGGGTGAAAGCTTCGATGCCATCGACGTCGGCCGCCGGGTTGGTGCGTGTGAAAGCCACCCACAGGAAGTTGCTCAGCGACTCGGCCACAAAGTTCGCATCGTTCACCACTAGTACCATGCGGAAACGATTGATCGCGTCATTGGACGAGTAGAATTCGCAGAAGCGGCGCACTTCGGACTGCGTGTCGGGCGTAGAACTCGGCAGTTCGAACGTTGGCGCGGGCAGCTTCGGGCCGTCAACCGCCAGCACGCCCGGCATCACGACGCGCGGGTTGCTGAAGCCCTCCGGCAGGCGGAGGTTGCTGGGAACTTCCGTGGCAAGTTCGAACCGCGGCGGGCCAACCGCCGCGACCACCAATTTTGAGCCGGCATTTAAGTCGCTGCCCGAGTAGTCGAGCGTGTCGATCGTCGTCTCGGTGTGGAAGTGCAGGTCGCGTGTCCAGTCGGCGCGGGCCAGCATGTGGGTGAAGAACTTTTCAATATCGTGCAGATCGAGCGCGGGGTCGTCGTGCTCGGCCGCAATCCAGAGGAACTTGGCTAGCGACAACTGCCCCTGCCCGAGAATCGCACATGCTTGAGTGAGTAGCTCCTGCGGGCGGTCGACCTCGCGGAACGGCATGTACCGTTCGCTGCCGATCGCCAAGAGCAGTGGATGCACGCCCGACTCGTCCACCGCGTGTACTGCTTTGATGCCGGGCAGCACGGTGGGAATGATCGGGCCCGTGAGCTCGTGAATCAGCCTACCGAAAAACGTATCTTCCTGCGGCGGCCGGCCCACCACCGTGAATGGCCAAATGGCGTCCTTGCGATGATAGACGTGCTCCACTTTGAGCACCGGAAAGGGATGCTCCAGCGAATAGTATCCCAGGTGATCGCCAAAGGGCCCCTCGGGCTTGAGCGCGCCGGGAATGACGGTGCCGCAGATCGCGAAGTCGGTATCGGCGTGCACCGGCAGACCATCGGGGCGGCGAACCATCCGGATGCGCTGACCGCTCAGCGCGCCGGCGAACGTCAACTCGCTCATCCCCTCGGGCAGCGGCATCACGGCCGCCAGATTCATGGCCGGGGAGCCACCGACGAAGATGTTCACGCGAAACGGCTTGCCGGCGTCCATGGCCATCCGCTGATGCACACCAATTGAGCGATGGATCTGATAGTGCAGCCCGATCTCCTCGTCGGCCTTGTAGTCTCGGCCGGCGAGCTGAATGCGATACATCCCCAGGTTCGACCGCTTGAGCCCAGGAGCGCGAACGTCCTCGGTATAAACCTGCGGCAGCGTGACGAACGGCCCACCATCTCGCGGCCAACTTACCAACTGCGGCAGCTGGCTGATGGTGGTCTCGTGGGCCATCACCGGCCCGTCACCCACCAGCTTCGGCAGCATGGTCATGGCCGCCAGCGGCGCGGTGGCGTATTTGAGCGGCGAGCGCAGCGCGGCCATCGGGTCGATCTTCAGCTGCACCAATCGCTCTACGGCATCATACGTGTCGCGAAATAGAAATTGGCATCGCTCCCAGGTGCCGAACAGGTTGCTCACCATCGGAAACTTGCAGCCGACCACGTTCGTGAACAAGAGCGCCGGCCCACCAGCCGCAAACACCCGGCGATGAATGGCGGCCGCTTCGAGGTTAGCGTCGATCGGCGCATCGATCCGCACCAAGTGCTTGTGACGCTCGAGGTCGTCGGTGCATTGTCTTAGGGAGCGGTAGGTCATGGCGGGCCGTGGGCGGTGTGCAGTGGGTTACGAGTATCGTAGCACCGCCAGCCCCCCACCGCACACCGCCCCTAATCCTCGGACTTGCCAAACTGCCACTCGTCTGCGGGAATTGGCTTATCCTTGCGCGGCAGGACGATATGCTTGCGACCTTTCTCGTTAATGGTCATCACTTGCACCCCAGCTGGGAAGGCGACTTCAAATTCTTTGTCGGCAACGGGCTTGTTTATTTCCAGCTTAGTGACCTGGGCCACCTCGCTCGATTCGAGCTTGCCCTCTCCAAAGTATCGCTCCGACTTCCAGCCAATTATTTTTGGGTCAGCGGGGTCCGAAGTGTCGTACTGTAGCTTGAGCGAAAACCTCGGCTGTCCATTTAGCTGCGATTTCCAGCGAACGGGAGCCCAACCATGTTTCGGGTCGAGTTCCAAGGTTGATGTCCAGCCGTTGTTGCGTGGCACACTAAAGCGTACGAGCTTCGTACGATCGACTACCTCCGCTGGGCTCTCCGGCGTCATCCGATCGGGTTGCCATCCTCCTCGCTCCAGTTTCTCGTCCAGTTCGCTCCAAACTAACAGTGGAAGCAGAGTCGTGCCGTCGGTCAGGAAACTATCAGGCGTCTCGCTCTGCTCCACTTGGCAAGACGGTATCGGAGTCAGTCCCCCGTCAAGCAGCATTCGCGTCTCCTCTCCGTCGAAGCCTTGTATAAGGGTGTACGGTTTGAGGATCAGCGGCTTAGCTTGCACTAGATTCTCGTCCGTATGAAGCCGCACCCAGCGTTTCTCGCCAGCCCGGCTATAAGCCAGCTCGAGGTGGGTATTCAGGTACTTACTGGATGTCACCTGGCCGAATGGATTGCCATTGACGTCCTGGTCCTTCGTTCCTGGGACGAATCGTTCAATCGTCGCCTCCACCCGCAGCGTCTTGATGCCCTCGCGACGTTTGGCCCAGGCGGTGCGAATCTCTTCGCGGAGGGTGTCGATGTCGGTCTGCTGGGCGACGGACGTTGGTAGAGCAACACACGCCCAGGCTGCAAGTAGGAGACAGAGTTTTCTCGCGTTCATCGAAATTCCCCCTGTTCTGGAATAGGCCAGGTTTCACCGATGACGATCGTTCGTCTGTACGCAGCTCAATTATTCCGCCGCCACCGACCGACTGGGCGCAGTCCGTCGGCAGGGACTGCTGCTCACATCCGTCGACGCAACTTCACACCGTCGCGGCCATGATAGCTCAACAGTAGCGAACCGGTGGCGCAGCACTCAGCGAACAGTTCTTCGCTCAACGCCTCTTCGCCGGGCCAGGGGTAGCAGTACACCAGGTCGAAGTCGTCGGGCTCAAGGTCCAGTTCGTCGTAGGCGCTCACCGCGTCGGTCCGCACCCAGTTGAAGTCGCCCGTCAGGTCGAACAGATCCACCTCGTCGATGGGTACAAAGCTGCCGGCGACGAAGTCGGCGTCGACGCCGTGGTCGGAGGCCAACTCGCGGGAAACGTCCACCAGGTCGTCCTCGATCTCGATGCCCACAGCGTCGAAGCCCAGCATCGCGGCCAGGCAGGTCACCACGCCCACGCCCGAACCCCATTCCACGAACCGCCGGCCCGGCGCGAGGTTTGTCGCGGCAATGGCTGCCAGCGACTGGTAGACCAGTACAAAGTCGCTGGGCACGAACGCGGCGACGGGCGTATCGCGATGCTCGAACTGAAAACCGTCGATTCGCTCGTCGGCGTCGTCTAATAAAGCAGTCACACGCTCGGGCAATAGCAGCGCCGGCGGGTCGAAAGGTACGGTCTTCAATCGGGCCATCTTTCGTTGGGCCATCTTTCATCGGGCCATGGTTGCGAGCGGTGTACGGGTGCCATTATCCTGGATGGCTTCGCATTATGCCTTTACTACCGCCTTCGACACCAGCGGGCGGCCACTCTTCCCCACGACAGCTTGGAGTCAACCTTTATGCCAGCGGACATCAATGTCGGACTGATCGGCTACAAATTCATGGGCAAGGCACACTCCAACGCCTACATGACGGTCGACAAGTTCTTCGACACCACGGCGAAACCTGTCATGAAGGCCGTTTGCGGCCGCGACGAGAAAGCGGTTGCCGCATTCGCCAAGCGGTGGGGCTGGGAAAGCTTCGAAATCATGTGGCAGGAGCTGGTCCAGCGGGACGACATCGATCTGGTGGACATTGGCACTCCCGGCAGCACGCACGCCGCAATGGCCATCGGCGCGGCCCAGGCCGGTAAGCACGTGTTCTGCGAGAAGCCGCTGGCCCCCACGCTGGACGAAGCCCGCCGCATGCTGGCCGAAGTCCGCACCGCGGGGGTCAAGCACATGGTGAACTTCAATTATCGCCGGGTGCCCGCCGTGTCGTTGGCCAAGAAGATGATCGAGGCGGACGAAATTGGCGAGATCCGCCACGCCCGCTTTACCTACCTGCAAGACTGGCTGGTCGATCCCGAATTCCCGATGAACTGGCGACTACGGCAGGACACCGCCGGCAGCGGCGCCCACGGCGACCTGGGAGCCCACGCCATCGATTTGGCCCACTTCCTGGTGGGCGACCTGGCCAGCGTCGTCGGCCAGAAGAAAACCTTCATCACCGAGCGGCCGGCCGAGGGCACCAGCGACGGCCTCACCGCCACGGCCGGCGAAGGCACCGAACAAGTCACCGTCGACGACACCAGCATGTGGCTCACCAAATTTGCCAATGGTGCGTTTGGCACCTTCGAAGCTACGCGACTCGCACCGGGGCGGAAAAACTTCAACCGCTTCGAGATCAACGGCAGCAAGGGGACGCTGGCCTGGTGTTTCGAGGACATGAACTGGCTGGAGTACTACAGCACCGAGTGCCCCGAGCACTCGCAGGGCTTCCGCCGCATTATGGCCACCGAAGGCTGTCACCCGTATGTCGGCAACTGGTGGCCGCCAGGACACATCCTGGGCTACGAACACGGCTTCACCCACGCGGTGTACGACCTGCTGGAAGACATCGCCCAGGACCGCCCCTGCTGGCCCGACTTCCGCGACGGCGCCCAAGTGGTCGCCGTGCTGGATGCGGTCGACAAGTCGATCGACTCCGGCAGCTGGGCGGATGTGGAGAAGATTGAGTAAATGGACAACCGCTAAGAACACTAACCACAGAGGGCACAGAGAACGCGGAGGAAGTGAGAACAATAGTGTTAGCTGTTCTCCGCTGGTCATGATTGGTGTCGATTGGCGGAGATTGGTGTTCCCAGAAACTCCGTGACCTCTGTGTTCTCCGTGGTGAAAACGAATCCTACCTCCGGGCGCTGACGCTTCCGGCTCACCTAGAACCCGAACCCTACCCACCTCCCATGATTAAAACAGCCATTATCGGTACTGGTTTTATTGGCCCCGCGCACGTCGAGGCGATTCGTCGACTTGGATTTGTCGACGTGATTGCAGTTTCCGAGCGTAACCAGGAACTGGCCGAGGCCAAGGCGGCCGAACTCTCCATTCCCAAGGCCTACGGCGACTATCACGAGCTGCTGGCCGATCCGCAAATTCAGGTGGTGCATAACTGCACGCCCAACCATCTGCACTTCGAGGTCAATAAGGCCATCATCGAGGCCTCGAAGCACGTGGTGAGCGAGAAGCCGCTGGCGATGAACAGCACCGAGTCGCGAGAATTGGTCCGACTGGCTGATGAAGCAGGCGTGGTGAACGCCATTAACTTCAACTACCGTTTCATGCCGCTGGTGCAGCAGGCCAAGCAGATGGTGGCCAAGGGCGACATCGGCCCGGTGCATTCCATCCATGGCAGCTATCTGCAGGACTGGCTGCTCAAAGAGACCGACTGGAATTGGCGGCTGGTCCCCGAATTGTCGGGCGATTCGCGGGCCATCGCCGATATCGGCAGCCACTGGTGCGACATCGTGCAGTTCGTGTCCGGCGCCAAGATCAAGAGCGTGATGGCCGATCTGGTGACCATCCACAAGGAGCGGAAAAAGCCCACCGTGGAGATGGAAACCTACTCGGGCCGCGAACTGCAGCCGGGCGAGTACGAAGCGATGCCCATCAACACCGAGGATTATGCCAGCGTGTTGTTGGAGTTCGACAGCGGCGCCCATGGCGTGATGACCGTCAGCCAGTGTGCGGCGGGGCAGAAGAACCGCTTGAGCTTTGAGATCGACGGCGCCAATTCTGCGCTGTGCTGGGACCAACAGCGGCCCAACGAACTGTGGATCGGCCACCGCGACACGCCCAACCAGATGATGCTGAAGGATGCCAGCCTGATGCACGACGAGGCCAAGGAGTACGCCCACTTCCCCGGCGGTCATGGCGAAGCCTGGCCCGATGGCCCGAAGAACCTGTTCCGCAACGTCTACGGCCACTTGAACGGTACCCGCCCCGGCGGCGACTTTGCCACCTTCATCGACGGCCACAACGAGATTGCCATTTGCGAAGCGATGGTCCAGAGCAACAAGGAACGCAAGTGGGTGGACGTGGAGTACTAGGGCTGTTGGCCGTCAGCTGTAAGCTATCAGCCCCAGGGAGCGGGGCCCTGCAGGGCCCTGGTTTTTGAACCATGACCGCGTCGCCCCGCTCGACATTTGGTTACAGCTTCGCCTCGATGTTGATCGGGATGGCGGTGCTGTCGCTGGTGATGTACGCCACGGTCCGGCCGTCCGCGTGGGCGGCTAGCCTGGCGTTCTCCGTGGCGATTGCCGCATTGTCGCTCGCGCTGATCCGAGCCGCCTCGTGCGGCGATCGGCGCCGCTACCTGCTGGCATTCAGCCTCGCCGGTTTTGCGTACCTGGGGATGCTGTACCTGCCAGTGGCCGATGAACGAGTTGGTGCGTGGCTGATCACCACCACGGGATTCGCCGGACTCGAGGCATCTCTGTACGAAGAGTCGGCAGATCGATCGGACAATCCCCAACGGCTTGTGGTGCAGCAGCGTGGGCGCGCGCAACTGTATTGGGAGCGGGCCGTGGGACCCGTTGCCAGGTTGAACGGAGGCACCGCCGATCGAGCGCTCCCCCAGGAGACCTGGGCCGGCCGGGTGTTCCACTCGATGTTCGCCCTGGCCTGCGGGCTGGTGGCTGGCTGGGTCGCTACGCTGCCAGGGCAGCGAAACACGGCGGCCCGTGATGGGACGTTCGGCAAGTAGGAGCCCGCGGTGACTCCAACCACACCCTTCAGCGGCGACCTGGAGAGGTTGCTCAGTTGCTAGCATTCACTGCTGTGGGCGAACGGTGACAGATTTGCTAGGGTCCGCCACCGATATTACCTGGCCCCTCGCTCCTAGCCCCCTGCGCCTCGAATGCTCACCGTCCTTATTCCCTGCAAAGACGAACGCCACAACATCCTCGACTGCATCGATTCGGTGCGAGACATCGCCGACGAGATCCTGGTGGCCGATAGCGGCTCGACCGATGGCACGCTGGAGTTGGTCCGAGATCTGCCCGGTGTAAGGGTGATCGAGCGCGAGTACGTCAACAGCGCCGACTTCAAGAACTGGGCCATTCCGCAGGCTACCTACGAGTGGGTGCTGCTGGTCGACTCGGACGAGCGGGTGACGATGGACGTGGCCCTGAGCATCGGCAAGGCGTTGGCCGAACCCGGCGACCACGAGGCCTTTGCGGTACGCCGCGACACCTACATGCTGGGGCACCGGCTCCGCTACTCGGGCGCTCAAAGCGCCACCTGCATCCGCTTGTTTCGCCGTCACCTGCGGTATCATCCCCGGCGGGTGCATGCCGACATCGATGTAGCCGCCGATAAGACTGGCATACTGGATGGCAAGCTCGAGCACCACACCTGCCAGTGCCTGAACCGGTTCATGCAGACCCAGAATCGCTACTCCACCTGGGCGGCGCTCGACGCGTTCGACGCCGGCAAGCGGGCCAGCTTCTGGAGCCTGGCTTTGCGGCCGCCGATGAAGTTCATGCAGTTTTACTTTATTCGCCTGGGAATCCTGGATCGGACGCCGGGACTAATGTGGTGCGGCATCGTGGCCTACTACAACCTGATGAAATACGCCAAGCTGTGGGAGTTGTCGCACAGCAGCACCAAGGCGGCCCAGTACGTCGAATCTCCCAGCGACAATTTGCCCCAGGCCACGAAGTCGAAGAAAGCGGCCTAGCGTCGTACATCCTGTAGAAAGAGGTTTCATGGCTGCTCGACGTACGAAATGGCATCATCGCCTGCTGGGCACCGTCGAACAGCGTCGGCGGTGGCGCGACATCGTACTGCGGCGATTAGGGTTGGCCCGTTCGCACGTGCCGATGGAACTGGTTCGTCGCCGCGGCTGGCAGCAGCCCAATGTGGTTCGCGCCCTGGCGGCCGACATCCTGCTGTCGCAGGGTACGCTGAGCTTTGTGCAGGTCGGCGCATTCGACGGCACCAGCGAGGACGATCTTACCCGCTTGCTACCGCTGGGCCAGGTCGAAGGCGTGCTGGTCGAACCGCAGCCCGAGCCATTCGAGCAGTTGCAGTCCCGCTTCGCGAACAATACCGGGTTGCGACTGGTCAACGCCGCCATTGCCGCCGAGCGGGGCGAGCGAGAGTTCTTCCGTCCGAGATGGGGGGCGTCGCGTCTGGCCTCGTTCGACCGCGGCAACCTGCTGCGGCATGGCGTGGCGGCCGACGACATTCAGAGCAGCCCGGTGCGGTGCTTGCCGCTGGACGACGTGCTGGCCGAATCAGGCTTGAAGCGGCTCGATGTGCTGCAGATCGACGCCGAAGGCCATGACCTGGCGGTGCTAGCAACGCTCGACTTGGATCGCTGGCAGCCCAACATTATTCGCCTGGAATATCTGCACACCGACTCTCGCAAACTCGATGTTTGCATCGCCGTGCTGGCGGAGAAGAGGTACCAATTCCTGGTCCAGAGCCGAGATTTGGTGGCGGTTCGGCCGATTTTATCGGCTCGACAGGCCGCATAAATGCCCTATCTTCGGACGTTTTCCACCAAGATGGGGGGGTGCAAGTTCACCGAATGTGCAAGAAAAATCTGTGACAACTATTGCGTAAACCGCTTTTCCTGTTAAAGTGGGGGACGTAAGCACGCCTGGAGTGTGTTTTACATGTGAATGTGTGGCACCAGCGACGCCCATTCTGCTGCCCATGTGGTGGTCGCAAGAGGCGTCACCTTCACAGGGGAGTATTGTTTTGCAGTGGCAGGTGCCTCTGCACCTGCTGTCAAATCACCATACGCAACCGCGATATCGCACCGGGGAGTGACTAATGAGTCGGAAAAGCAACTGGAGCATCTTAAACAGTGGTGCTCAATCAATTTATCGGGTAGCAGCTTTTTCTTTCTGTGCATTGGCGCTCGGACTGCTTATCGCAGCGCCGTCTATTGCCGGAACCATTGACTATGAGGGACCCATGGTTGGTCCGGACGGTCAAACGGGTTGGATGTCCGACTCTGTCTGGTTCCTTGGTGTGTCCGAATCGAACACGGATACTGTCGAGCGGTTTGGGGAGCCCACGGGTGTCGGTAGCGACGCCATCGATTTCACCCCCCAGAACTTTGTCGCCGACATTCAGTCGCCAGGTGCGTCCACTTCGACGATTGTCGATAGCGTTCTTGGTTTCACCGTGCTGGCCAAGCCGAACAATTCGATCGACGATCTGTCGTTCGCCGAACGTGGATTTACACAGTTGGTGGGTCTCAGCGCCGACGAAGCTTTCAGCAGCGTGGCCGCTCACTTCATCATCGATGTGGTTGAGATCGACGGAATGCCTGTTGGCGGTATCGAGTACAACATCGAGGCTGACATGACCTTCACCCCCTCCGAAGGCGACTTCGAGCTCGGTGTGGATGGTACCACGTCCTACAATACCATCTGGTATGGCGAATTGATGGTCGACATCAAGCAGCATCTGGACGAGCAAGGCATCAACTACAGCGTGGGTGCCACCAAGATCAACGTGTTGCTCGAGAATACGCTGACCGCTGCCGCCAGTGGTGGTGGTAGTGCTTTGATCAACAAGCAGGACTTCGACGGTGTTACCATCACCGTGAACGTCCCCGAGCCCAGCACCTTCCTGCTGGCTGGCATGGCACTGGTTGGATTGGCTGGTGTGCGTCGCTACGCTCGCCGCTAAGTAGGCAACACTACGAGGACTTCCGATTCGGAATGCCTCTTAAATAGCAGCCATTCGCAGGCCGAGCCTCTTCGGGGCTCGGCCTGTTTTTTGGTTTTTAGGGGCTTTGTGGTTTTCTCGCGGGATCGTCGCGGGTTGAACACCCCTGGCCGTTTGCCGTATTCTAGGGAGTTTCGCCGGCCAAGCTGCGGACGAGGGACCGTCACTTAACCTTGGTGTCCCTGGCCGTCGGCTGCCCGCCCTCCAATCTTATTCCGTTGATGTCCGACCTAGCTCAACGCATGGCGAGTCTCTCGCCCGCCCAGCGAAAACTCCTCGAGCAACGACTCGCTGGCAAGAAACCCACCGCCGAGCCGATTGCCATTGTCGGCATGTCGTGCCGATTCGCCGGCGCGCAAAGTCTGGCCGACTATTGGCGAGTGATCGATCAGGGAGTGGAAGCGGTCAGCGAAGTGCCACCCGACCGGTGGGATATCGAGGAGCTGTACGACCCAACCGGCACGCAGTCGGGCAAAATGTTCACCAAGTGGGGCGGCTTCGTCGACGGTATCGATCAGTTCGATCCCCAGTTCTTCGGCATCGCCCCCCGCGAAGCCGCCCGCATGGACCCGCAGCAGCGAATGCTGCTGGAGGTGGCCTGGGAGGCGATGGAGAACGGCGGTATCTCGGCCGATTCGCTGGCCGGCAGTAAGACCGGCGTGTACGTCGGCATCGGCGGCGCCGACTATTCGAAGGTCCCCTCGCAGTTCGCCGACTACTATCACCACATTGATGCACACGTTGGCACGGGCAACGCGCTGTCGATTGCTGCCAACCGGATCTCGTACATCTTCGATCTGCATGGCCCCAGCGCAGCGGTGGATACCGCCTGCTCCAGTGCCTCGCTGGCCATTCACCTGGCGGTTGAGAGCCTGAGACGCAAGGAGTGCGATGCCGCGATTGCCGGCGGAGTGAACGCCATCATCACGCCGGAAACCACCATCGCGTTTTCCAAGGCGCGAATGCTCTCTCCCGAGGGAAAGTGCCGACCGTTCGACGCCGGAGCCAATGGTTACGTGCGAGGCGAAGGGTGCGGGCTGGTGCTCTTGAAGCGATTGGCCGATGCCCAGCGCGATGGCGATCAGGTGCTGGCCGTGATTCGCGCCACTTCGGTGAATCAGGATGGTCGCACGTCGGGCATCAGCGCCCCCAATGGCCAGTCGCAGCAGGAGTGCATTCGCGCCGCTCACGCTCAGGCAGGCATCACGCCCGACGACATCTCTTACATCGAAGCACACGGCACTGGCACGCCGCTGGGTGATCCAATCGAGATGCAGGCGCTGACCGAGATCTTCAAGAGCCGTGGCGATTCGGATCGGCCGGTGCATGTGACCAGCGTCAAGGCAAACATTGGGCATACCGAGACGGTGTCGGGCGCTGCTGGTCTGATCAAGGCCGTACTGTTGATGCAACACGAGCGGATTCCGCCGCAGCTGTACCTGGAATCGATCAATCCGCACATCACGCTGGAAGGTTCGCGGATCAAGGTTCCCACCGAGCATAAGCCCTGGCCCGAGACCATGGGCCGGCGTTTGGCGGGCATCAGCTCGTTTGGGTTTGGTGGCACCAACACACATATTGTGATCGAGGCACCCCCTGCCAGCCATGAAGGAAGCGACGCCGGCTCGACCGCAGACATCGAGCGCATTGGCGTGGCCGAATCGGATAGATCCGAGCGTACGCGGCACGTCTTGAAGCTGTCGGGCCGCAATGCGGCCAGCCTCGAACAACAGGCTGCGAACCTGGCAGCCTACATGAACGAGCGCCCCGAGGTGGAGCTCGACGATCTCTGCTATTCGGCCAATACCGGGCGGTCCGACTTCAACTATCGAGCGGCCGTGGCTTGCGATTCACGGGAATCGCTCGGCAAGGCGCTGACCACGCTGGCTGCCGGCAAGGCTAGCCCCACCGTCAAACGGGGGCAGATCAAAGGAATCACCCGGCCGAAGATCGCAATGCTCTTCACGGGCCAGGGTTCGCAGTATCCTCAGATGGGTCTCGAACTGTATCAGACGGAGCCGTTGTTTCGTGAGATCATCGACCAGTGCGACGAGATTCTGCGCACGGGCTTGAGCGAGTCGCTACTTACGGTACTGTTCCCTGAAAACGATAGGGATGCGGAGCTGGTAAACCAAACGGTTTTCACGCAACCCGCACTGTTCGCCATCGAGTACGCCGTGGCCCGACTGTGGCAGTCGTGGGGCGTGGAGCCGAACATCTTGTTGGGGCACAGCGTTGGCGAGTACGTCGCCGCCACGGTGGCCGGCTGCATGAACCTGAACGAAGGCCTGGGGCTGATCAGCGAACGGGCGCGGCTGATGCAGCAGATTTCCAAGCCGGGCAAGATGGCCGTGGTGTTTGCGCCCGAAGCGGACGTCGCAGCCCGCCTGGCCGGCAAAGAACACTTGGTGACTATCGCGGCCGTGAATGGGCCCGAGAACACCGTGATCTCCGGCGATGCGGAGACCGTGGATCAGTTGGTTGCTGAGTTCGAATCGTCGGGCATTGGCCTGCAACGGTTAGTCGTTTCACACGCGTTCCACTCGCCGCTGATGGATGAGATGCTCGACGACTTCGAGGAGTTCGCCGATGGCATCGACTTCAAGCCGCCACGGATCACGGTGATCTCGAACCTTACCGGCCAGGCGATGTCCCAGGCGCCGACGGCCCGCTACTGGCGCGACCACGTTCGGGGCGCCGTGCGCTTTGTCGACGGGGTGCAGCGAGTGGGCGAGTCGAAGGCCAGCATTCTGCTCGAAGTGGGTCCCGCGGCCAGCTTGCTGGGTATGGCCAAACGATGCCTGCCAAACCTGGAAGCGGCGTCTGTGGCTTCACTGCGCAAGGGGCAAGCGGCCGATCAAACCATCGCCGCCGCGGTGGGCGACTTGTACACCGCTGGCGCGAAAATTGATTGGCGAGCACGCGACCAGCGTCAGACGCCCAAGCGATTGCTGCTGCCCAACTATCCGTTCCATCGCGAACGATTCTGGTTCGACATGGACAACAGCGCCACGGGGGGCGCCGCGCGTCGGCGGGCAGCGGGCGGACATCCGCTATTGGGTGGTCGAGTGCCCACGGTGTGGACCAATTCGGTTTACGAAACGGTGGTCGATGCCAACACGCCGGGCTATCTGATCGATCACCAGGTGCAGGGGTCGGTGGTGGTGCCAGGCGCCGCATTCATCGAGCAGGGCCTCGCCGCCACGAAGCTGACGTTCGACGAAGGCCAGCACGCCATTCGCGACGTATCGATTCAAGCCGCCATGTTCCTGCCGTCCGAAGGTTCTCGGCTAGTGCAAGTTACCGTGGAGCCCGAGGCTGGCGGGCGCAGCGAGATGGAGAGTTACAGCTCGCCTGCCGACGCCGATCCCGCCGATTGGAATCTTCACGCGACGTGCACGCTGCTACATGAGTCGCAGTTGCCGGCACTCGATTCGCTGCCTGTGATTGACTTGGAAGAAGTCCGATCGCGGATCATCGATCCCAAGACTCGCGAAGAGTACTACGAAATCCTGGCCGCGCGCGGATTGGTGTATGGGCCGCAGTTTCAAGTGCTGGGCGACGTGGCGCGGACTGACTGCGAGGCCATTGCGACGCTTCAGCCGCACGAAGCCGTGGTGGCCGAGTTGGCCAAGTACCAATTGCATCCCGTGCTGGGCGACGCCTGCTGGCAGACCTTGGCCTCGACGGTGCCACTGGAAGAAAACGGCGAGTACAGCCCTTACACCTACATGCCGGTTGGCGTAGGCCAGGTGCGTGTGGTGCGACCGATCGAATCATTCGAAAAGCCGGTGTACTGTTACGCCGTCCGCCGCTCGGACGACGACCGCCCCAGTCCCGACAGCGTGACCAGCGATGTCTACCTGGTGGACGCCGACGGACAGGTGCTGGTGGAAATGCTGGCCGCCAAGGTGCAACGCATCGGGCGCGGTGCGGCGGGCGAAGAGGCCCATGGTCCGGCCGACTGGCTCTACCAGATGACGTGGAAGAGTGCCCCGCTGGAGAGTACGGCGGAACCGGCTGCCGGCACGTGGTTGGTATTTGGCGACTCGGCGGGCGTGCATAGCGAGTTGGTGAAGCGACTGACCTCGGACAATCGTAAAGTGGCACTCGTTTGGCCGGGCGAAGAATTCAAGCTCGACAACCTGTCCGCCGGCTCCGTTCAAGCGACTATCGACCCACTCAACGAGTCGCACTACGCTGATCTCATCTCGCAGATCACCAGCAAGGAACATCCATTGGTGGGCGTCGTCCACTTGTGGTCGCTCGACATTCCAGCACCCGAACCTGGCGACGCGACGCAGATGTGGGCCGAATCGTCGCGGCTTGGCGTCGCTAGTGCAATGTTCACCATCAAGCAACTCGCTCGCTGTGGCCAGGCGAAGATGCCACGGTTGTGGCTCGCCACGAACGGAGCACAAGCCGTGACCGAGGGCGAGCCGACCATGGTGGCCGAAGCGCCGCTGGTGGGGCTGGTCCGCGTGGCGGCAGTGGAACATACGGAACTCACCCCCACGTTGGTGGACCTGGACGCCAAGCAACTGGACCCAGCGAACCTGCTTGCAGAACTGGGCGGCGATTCGACCGACAGCCAGGTTGCCTACCGCAACGGCCAACGCATGGTCGCTCGCCTGGTGGAAGACGAAGCCAGCCGTCAGGCAGTTGTTGCTGAAGAAGCGGCCGCCGGCACGGTGCCAAGCGGCTCGGCGTTCCAATTGCGCATCACGAATCCTGGTTCTTTCGACGCACTAAAGTATGTCGCCATCGAGCGGCAACCGCCCGGCCCTGGCGAAGTGGAGTTCGCTGTGCATGCGACGGGGCTGAACTTCAGCGACGTGCTCAAAGCGCTCGGGCTCTATCCGGGCATCAAGGACGAGATCGTCCCGCTGGGGATCGAGGCTTCGGGCGTCGTCACCGCGGTGGGCGAGGGGGTCGACCGATTCCAGGTAGGCGACGAAGTGATGGGCGTTGCGCCGTATGCCTTTGCGTCGCACGCCACGACCCGCGACTACACGCTGGTTCACAAACCGAAGAACATCAGCCACGACGAAGCTTCGACCGTGCCCATCGTGTTCCTCACTGCTTTCTACGGCCTGGTGCGACTGGCCGAGATTCAGCCTGGCGACCGCGTGCTGATTCATGCCGGCGCGGGCGGCGTGGGCCTGGCAGCCATTCAGATCTGTCAGGATGTTGGCGCCGAAGTTTTTGTCACTGCCGGTAGCGATGAGAAACGCGAGTTCCTCCGCTCGCTGGGCGTCAAACACATTTACAACTCGCGTACCTTGGACTTCGCCGAAGAGATTCTCGCCGATACCGACCGCGAAGGGGTGGATGTAGTGCTCAACTCGCTGCCCGGCGAGGCGATTACCAAGAGTCTTTCGATCCTGCGGGCGTATGGCCGCTTTCTCGAGATCGGCAAGATCGATATCTACCAGAATCGCAAGATCGGCCTGCTGCCATTCCAGGACAATCTGTCGTACCACGCCATCGACCTCGATCGCATGCTCCGCCAGCGGCCGAACTACATTCGCGGGCTGTACCATGAGATGATGCCGTACTTCGAGGCGGGCAAGTACCAACCCGAGCTGTTCACGCGGTTCGAACTCGACGGAACGATCGACGCGTTCCGTTATATGTCGCAGCGGAAGAATATTGGCAAGGTGGTCGTGGCGATTGCCGATTCGGTTTCGGAAGCCGCAGAGCCAGCCGCGACCAGGAAGCAGACGGTTCGCAGCGACGGGACGTACCTGATCACTGGTGGCCTGGGCGGATTGGGCTTGCTGGTGGCCGATTGGCTGGCAGAGCAGGGGGCAGGCGGCCTGGTGCTGATGTCTCGCCGCGCTGCTTCGGAAAGCGGGCGCAAGGCCATCGCCGCGCTCGAAGCCAAGGGCGCCAAGGTATTTGCCATGCAGGCGGATGTGGTGGACTACGCCGCGCTCGAGCAGGGGTTCAAGTCGTTGCCCGGCGAGTTGCCGCCGCTCCGTGGTGTGATTCACGCCGCTGGTGTGTTGGCCGATGGCGTGCTGGCCGATATGTCGCTCGAGCAACTCAATCGCGCAATGCTCTCCAAGACGGTGGGCGCGTGGAACCTGCACTCGCTTACGGCGGAGATGCCGCTCGACCTGTTCGTGCTGTTTTCGTCGGTGGCCGCCATGATTGGCTCGCCCGGCCAGGCCAACTACGCCGCCGGCAACGCCACGCTCGATGCGCTGGCTCACTATCGTCGCAGCCAGGGCTTGCCGGCGACCAGCATCAACTGGGGGCCGTGGGCCGGCAGTGGCATGGCGGCCGAGACCTTTGCCGACACCGATCGGGAGACCGGCATTCAGTCCCGCGGCATGGACCTGCTGCCCGCCGATGCCGGCTTGAAGTTGATGGGCGACCTAATCGACGCCGGCACGACGCAAACCACCGTGATGGACGTCTATTGGGAAGCGCTCTTGCGTTTGTTGGGCACACGGCGGCTGAGCCTGTTGGACGATCGCGCTGCCGAGCATGGCGATGGCGAAGGTGGCGGATCGAGTGTCGATCACGAGTTCCGCGACCGCCTGCTGGAAGCGGAGCCGGTGGCCCGTGTACCGCTGGTGCGCGACTACATCCAGGCCGAGCTCGCCCGTATCATGAGCTTCGACCCTGACCAGCTGGACGTCGACCAACCCCTCACGGCGTTTGGGCTCGACTCGTTGATGGCGCTGGAGCTGAAGAACAACCTGGAGGCTCGCCTGGCCTTTACGCTGCCGATGGCCAAGTTGCTGGAAGGGCCCAGCATCGCCTCGTTGGCAGCCGACACTGTGGGATTGATCACCGGCGAAGAAGCACCCTCGACCGAAGACTCCGTGGCGGAAGGTTGGAGCCCGCTGGTCAAACTGCGCGAAGGAACGCTGGACGAACCGCTGGTGTTGCTGCCTGCCTTGGGTGGCGACGTCGGCTGCTATCAGCAATTGGTGCAGCATTTGTCAGGCGATCGCCCAATTGTAGCGTTCCGCCCGCGGGGCATGGACGATCCCAATCCGCCGCACAACGAGATGCATCACCTGGCGGCCGACTACGCCGCGGCGCTTTGCGAACTGCAACCCACCGGTCCGTATTATCTCGCCGGCTGGTCGGCTGGTGGGGTGAGTGCCTTCGCGATGGCCGAAGCACTGATGAAGGGCGGCCACGAGGTCAAGCTGCTGGCGTTGTTCGATACGCCGCTGCCGACGATCTATCGCGACATCGACGTCGACGACGACGCGCTGTTCCTCTGCGACCTGGTGCGCTTTACCAACCGCTTCGCCGGCACGAATATTGAGGTGTCGGTCGATAAGCTGGCTGAATTGCCCAAGGAGAAACGCTTCGCCGCTGCATTGGAGCAAGCCCGCGACCAAGGCATGTTCCCACCCAGCGTGAGCGACGAGTATGTCCATCGGCTAATCAATGTCGGCAGCGGGCTGATCCGCGCCAGCCAAGGTTACCAGCCGCAACCCATCGACCTGGAGATGCACTTGTTCCAGCCGGCCGTAGGTGGCGGGCTGGAGGATATCAGCGATCAGCAACTGCCCGAGGACAACGGTTGGAATAGCCTGGTGGGGCAGCGCATCGAACGCACTAGCATTCCTGGCGACCACTTCACGATGATGACCGGCGAGGGGGCCGAGCGACTGGCGGCAATACTCGACAAACTGATGTCGTAATGCCGGATGCCAGCGCTATAAAGATGGCCGCCGATTGCAGAGGCAACCGGCGGCCAAGCGGGGTAGCTCGCTCATGGGTGAAGCGAACTAGCGGGGTGTATCCGGCGACGTCAGGTAGACGTCACCACGATGTGGGATGACTAGTCCTCGGGCTGCGACAGTTCGAACACCAGCTTCGCTGGAGGAACCTTGGCCGCAATCTGGCTGAAGGCATCCAGCATCTGCGATTCCATCTCGGCCACCGTCGAACCACCCGGCACGCTGATGAACACGCCATCGCCAGCGAACGCAATTGCCCGCATGATGTCGCGATCGGCGCCAGCACCCACTGCCAGCGTGTGAATCGTGACACCACGCTTGATGGCCTCGGTGGCCTCGTAGAAGGCGTACTGCTTGTTGCGATCGCCGGTCGTGTAGTCGGCGTTGCCGTCGCCGTCGTAGTCGGTCCAGTCCTTCCATTTAAAGTTGCCGGGTAGGCTCCAGCCGCCAGGGCTCTTGTTGGCCTGCCCATCGGTCATCAGGATCACCGTGGGACGAGCACCGTAGCGGACGTAGCCGTCGTCGTTTGGATCGTTGGCCGCACCGACCAGCATTTCGCGGGCCTTCAGCATGCCCTCGCCCATACCGGTGTACACGTCGTAGTGGCCAGCCTGGTGGCGTCGCTGAATGGTATCGATCATCGCATAGTTGGCCGTGATCGGATTGGTCGACGTGTCGAGCGAAACCTCGCCGTCATAGTGGCTGGTTTCCCACACGGCGTAGGTGCCGTAGCTCACCAGTCCGACCTCGTCGCCAAAGTCCAGATCGTTCAGGAAGCCCAGGAACAACGAGGCACCGTTCTTCACCGCGTGGAACGGGTAGTGCGACGTCCGCCACAAGTCTTCCGAAACGGTCCACTTCATTTGGTTGTTCTGCAGCATGTAGTCGCACAGCGTGCGATATCCATACTTCTTGTGGTAGGGACCGCCCAGATTTTTGACGTAGTTGATGTACCCCTTCCACAGGTTCTTACTGGTGTACTCACTGGGCATCCCCTTGGGGGTGCCATTGCTGTATCGACCTGCTTGGGGGTAGGGGTACTTTAACTGGCCGGGCCAGTCGGGGTGGCTGCTGGGGTACTCTTCGTCGAGCTTCAGCAGCGAGAAGATGTAGTTGGTGTCATCGCTGGAGATGTAAGTTCCCTCTGCCGTGTCGATCTCGCCAAACGCGAGGGTGAACTTCGGGCGGACTGGCGATACATCGGGCCATACGGCGTTCGACTCGTATAGCTGGTTGAATATGGTGTCGAGTCCCGCTTCGACATCGGCCTGACTGAAGGTGCCGATGGCACGCAGTTCCGAGTCGTCGCTCATCGAGCCGGAGAAATCGAGCACCAGCACCATGTCGCGGGCTTCGACGAACGCGGTGGCCGTGGCCTGCAGTGGCACCTGGTCGCGACCGACGGCCCAGCCAAACGCCAACGGCAACTGGGCGTCGGGGGCCCCGCTATCGGTGTTGGTCTTGCGAGCAACAACCTGCACCACGTTGACCGGCGTCCCGCCCCACTCGATGGGCCAGGTGCCGGTGTCGGGGTCGTAGCGGCGTTTGCCGAACTTCACGTCCGAATCGGGATCGACGTACACCCCGTTGGCATCTGCTACGTTGGCCGCCATCAGGCGGGCTGCCTCGGCTGCGATGCTGTTGGGGTCGACATTCGGATTAGTTCCGTTCTGCCCGGCGTTATGAATTGCGGCGGCAATTTCCTGCGAGGCAGCCAGCGCCGCTGCGTCCACTGCATTCTGCATCTCTGTTTCGGTCAGCACGATTCGCCCCGTGTCCACTGTCAGCGCCATGAACGCGAACAGTACCACCAGCAGGAAGCCGGTGAGCACCACGATGATGCCACGGCGTGAGTTTTGGCGGGTCAGGAAAAGTGGACGGATTCCAAATTGTGGGAGGGCTGTGGGACGCATGGTGGACTCGAGGGGTGGGACGTGCGGGACAAGGAAGGGACGTGCGAAGCAGGGAGGGATACTAACTTGGTTAATCGGAAAGCGTAGCGCGGCCATTGCGGAACACTACCACCGCATCCAGCGTGTAATCGCTGTTGCTGGCAACTGGTGTGAAACTGACAGCCGAATAGTCGACCGAAACGTGGACTTCGAACAGTTTTAGATCGTTGGCGGGATCGTCGATGTTGAACTCCTGCGATGGATCCTCGTGATCCTTCACCTCGACGAAAACCGAATCGCGATCCAGGCCATTCGAAGCCAGGAAATTTTTGATGTCCTCCGAAAGCTTCTCGTTGCCAGTCATGCCGGTTTCGGGCATGCCGTCGCGGTCCATCGAGGCGAAGCGGGCTCCCTCGCGGGCGGCGGTCGACAGCAGATTCTGCGCTTCGAATGCCCGATTTAGCGCCACCATGGCAAACATCACACCGATCAGCACCGGAGCCACCACGGCAAACTCAACGGCTACCGCTCCACGTCTCTGGACAAGTAGGGTTCCAACCGATCGATCGGCGACACTTCTGATGTTGCGGCACATGGGGGCAATACGTTGCTTGAGGAAGGGGGTTACTCGTGACGAATGAAGGCTTGTCCCTGGAGCACCACGTTGCTCATGAACGGCATCGGCACCAGGGCCACGTCGTTGTAGGCAACGCGAGCGCGAACCAGAAATAGTTGTCGAGGATCGGCGTCGGCCACTTCGATGTCGGGCAGCGCCTCGATCTGTTGTCCGTTGGCGGGAACCGAAGATCCTTGGTCGTACACTTGCGCGTTCTTCACCATGACCTCGGCCAGTTCTGCATTGATGGCCCCGTCCAGGATGTCCCGGACGTACTGCTCGACGTCGGACGTGGAGCGACCTTCGGTCGATCCCATTCGTGCGCCTGCTCGAGTGGCGCTGCGGAGTACGTTGTTCACCATCAAGGCGTGCCCGAACTCAACCAGCGAGAGTACGAACAGCAGGAAGATGGGAAGCACAAAGGCCGTTTCGACAATGGTCGTACCTTGCGTACGACGACGGTCGGTTGGCTTGCGGCTGAATAGTCGCATGGCACTGAGGGACTCGCCACACCGCGGCGACGGTGCGACCTGTGAGTCGCGATTTGGGGTGAAAAGGGTAGGTGATGAGTGAGACAAGTCTCGTCGAGGGTGCCCCCTTGGGGCCAAACCACTCGAGCGAACGACTCGGCTATCTAAACCCTAGGTTGAATGGCGGGAAAGCGCAACGGCGAACCGCATGTTTTCAGCAGAAACAGTTTGTACCCAATTTGCGGGCCGGATCCCTCATCCAGAGAGGAGGGTCTTCCCGCAATAGTAGAAGACACCTGACGGCACATCGACCAGTGTGATTCCCCGATCTACGGCGCAACCCAAACGATGGTAGGGGTTTAGTGGATTCCGCACCCATTGGCGCTAACTCGGTCAGGTTGGATGGAAGAGGATCACCATTGAATTGCCCCAGTCTTCGCCGAGCCCCCAGCCGAAAAACTTTGCCGAAATTGTCAGGCGGAGGCTTCCAAACCCCTAAAACGAGTACTATTCTATCCGGGAGCAAGGGCCAGGTAGGGCCCGCCAATAAACGAGAAAACAAGCGTTTTTCCAGGGCATGGCTCCGCCCTGGCTGGATTTTGTTGAGGGGGAATCATTCGGTAACCCGCCGAAGTGGAAGACTCTTCCCCAACTTTCCCACTCTTCCAAGGGTTGGTCTCGCGTGTGTTGGAAAACCGAGCGCGACGAAGCGGACGGGAACAGCGGGAGTTAAAACTTTTACATCCGTGGGATGGGAGGAACTTGTATGTTGCGTTATTTTGCGATGGTTGCAGTGGCGATGCTGCTCACCGTCGGATCGGCTCAGGCCGACTGTGGCTGCGGAGCGCCAGTAAGCTCCGATTGTGGTTGTGGCTCTGCCACTGTGGCGGACGATTGTGGTTGTGGCCCGACGATGGTAACCAAAACCATCTACGTCCCCACCTACGAGACCGTGATGAAGACGGTCACCTCGACCGAGTACACCAATGAAGAGCGGACCCGCACTTACACGGTGTACAAGCGCGTTCCTCGCACCGAGGAAAAGACCCAGACTTACACCGTCCAGGTCCCTCAGACGCGCACTAAGACGGTTGAGTACACCGTAATGAAGCCTGTGCAGGAAACCAAGACCGCGGAATACACCGTGATGGTTCCCTACACTGAAGAGAAGACCGTGAACTACACGGTGATGGTGCCAGTTCAAGAAGAGAAGACTCAGACCTACACCGTCCAGGTTCCTTACACCGAAGAAGTTGAGCAGACTTACACCGTTCAGGTGCCCGTCTACGAGGATAAGGAAGTTCAGTACACGGTGATGGTCCCCACCTACGAGGAAAAGACTCAGACCTACACCGTGCAAGTTCCTTACACGGAACAGATCGAGCAGACCTACACGGTGCAGGTTCCTTACACTGAGGAAATGACCGGTACGCGGACCGTTACCAAGCGCGTCCCCGTTCAGAGCACTCGTACCGTTACCGTCAACACCGGCCACTGGGAAACCCAGATGGTTGAGGTGCCCTGCGGATGCGGCTGTGGCTGCGGTTGTGCCTCGGGTTGCGACGACTGCGGTTGTGCTCCTTGCACTCGCACCGTCTGCAAACGTTGCTGGGTTCCCGGTTGCGAAACCCGCGAGGTTCCTTGCACCACTTACCAGTGCGTGACGGAAGAAGTGCCCTACACCTACACCGTTACCAAGTGCAAGACCGAAGAGCGGACTCGCACCTGCACGGTCACCAAGTGTCGTCCCGAAGAGCGGACCCGCACTTACAAGGTCTGCAAGATGGTTCCCGAGACCCGCACCAAGACCGTGAAGGTCTGCAAGATGACCACCGAGGAGCGGACTCGCACCTGCACCGTCCGCAAGTGCCGTACCGAAGAGCGTACTCGCACCTACATGGTCACCAAGTGCGTTCCCGAGACCCGCACCAAGACCGTGACGGTCAACAAGTGCCGCCCCGAGACTCGCACCCGCGAGTACACGGTCACCAAGTGCGTGCCCGAGACGATGACCAAGGAAGTGAACTACACGGTTTGCGTCCCTGAAGAGCGGACCCGCACTTACACGGTCACTACTTACGACTGCGTACCTGAAGAGAAGACCTCGACCTACACGGTCTGCGTCCCTCACCAGGTCACCAAGGAAGTGCCCGTGAAGGTCTGCAAGATGGTTGCTCAAGAAGTGACCGTGCCTTGCGAGACGGGCTGTGGTTGCGACAGCGGCTGTGCTAGCAGCTGCGGTTGCGAAAGCTACAGCTGCTGCCGCGCTCGCCGTGGCTGCTTCGGCCGTCTGTTCCACCGTGGTGGCTGCTGCAACTGAGCTATCGCTAGCTGCAACAGATTGAAGTAACCCTAGCGGGCCGACTTCCTTTGGAGGTCGGCCCGCTTTTTGTTTAGGTAGTGCTAGCACCCACTCGAAGTGTTCCTGCCAGCACGCTAGCCAGAAGCTGCGACTCAACTTGTCCGAGCTGGTGTGGTTTGCTAGAACCCACGAGTTTTCCAGCCTCTGTCTTACGCCTTAGGGTTTCGGCCATTGTGGGCCAATTTGCTCATGCCTGTGTTGTACAACAGTGCGATTCTTTCACTCGTATTGGCGGTAGCCATGGCCGGTGGTGCAGTGGCCAATCCGTACGAAGGATTGTTCGCCCCCCCCTCCCCTACTGGTTCCACGCCCGAGGCTCCCTTGACCGCCGCTTGGAGCTATCCGGAGACTGTGACGCCGTACCCTTCGACCGCCACGCCGGACGAAGCTCCGCTGATGCTGGAATCTCCCACCTTGGCCGAGCCCATCCCGGCGGGTGAGGAAGTGGGCGCCTCCGATCCTGAAGCGGTTGACGTGACCGTGGAGGTGGAAGCAGAACCCCGATGGTACTATCCATCGTATTGGATCCAGTTGCCGGGGTGGGACACCGCCGTGGAACTGGGCATCAATGGCTCGAGTGGCACCAGCGATAGTTTCAGTATTCGCACCGGTGGCTACCTCAAACGGGAGAGCGACTCTCGCAAGGTCGACTTCAACATCTATCTCAATCGCACACAGGCAAATGGCGTCGAGACTCAGAACAACGCGCAGATGAAGTTCCGCCACGATTGGCTGCTGCCCGAGTCGCCATGGACAGTCTATGGTCAGACGCAACTGTACTACGATCGGTTTCAGGCGTTCGACCTGAATATGAACCTCAACGGTGGTCTTGGTTATCGCGTGGTGGATGAAGACTGGCTGAAGCTAACAGGTAGCTTTGGTGCCGGTACGTATCGGGAGTTCGGCGGACCTGACGACGAGTGGGTGCCGGAAGCCCAGTTCGGGTTCGACTACGAGCAGAAGTTATCCGAGACGCAGAAGCTGACCGCCAGCCTCGACTACTACCCGGAATGGGAAGATTTCAGCCAGTACCGCATGCTGACCGAAATCGCCTGGGAAGTGGAACTGGCAACGCCTTCGAATGTGAGCCTGAAGTTTGCGGCGAACAATCGCCACGATAGCGACCCGCAGGGCGCTAATCCCAACAATTTCAACTACTCCGTGTTGCTGCTTTGGAAGCTGTAATCCGCAGTGGCTATCGTTAGCAGAAAACCACCGAGTTCGGTAGAATGGCCACGACCAAGTCCTCCCATTCCGAGACACTTCGCCCTGTGCCCGGTATCACTCCCACACCATCGGAAATCCCCGCCGCTCACCTGGCAGATTTGCAGCAGGTGCTGGATCGCGACATTCCTATGTGCGCCCAGATGGCGATGCAGGTATCCGAACACCTCGACCGCCGCCTGGCGGTCTCGATGCCGCTGGAACTGAATCACAATCATCAGCAGACGGCCTTCGCTGGTAGCCTCAATGCTTTGTGCACCATTGCCGGCTGGGGAACCATGTACTTGCTGCTGCGTCGCCTGGAGACCTCCGGCAACATCGTCATTCGCCGCAGCAGCATTAAATACCACCGGCCTGTGGCCACTAGCCGCGTCACCGCCTGCTGCCTGACAGTCGATCCGCTGGCTGAGCAGCACTTCGCCGAGATGTACGCCGAGAAGGGCCAAGCGAAGCTCGATTTGGCGGTCGAAATCTCGGGCGAAGATCGCCCCGCGGTGACGTTCATGGGCTCCTACGTGGTCACTCGCGAAGACTGCCAAATTGGCGTCTTCGCTATCATCTGATACAGGCCTGGGGGCGGGTTGAAGCTGCCGATTTGGCATCCTCCGGCGTGGCGGCCTAAATGGTTGTTTTCGTAAGTCGTTGTCATTTGGCGACTTGCGATGATGGTGGGGTGTTTGGCATTCCACTTGCTTTCTCTACTGGCATGGTCGTCGGGCCTGCCGACACCACCGCAACCGCCGGTACGCTGGTTCGCCAGTTCTCAATTCTCAGTTAGTGGAGGTAAGTACGATGAAAGCCACTCAAACCAACAACCGTCTTCAAAACATCTTCCCTGTGGCCATGGCCGAGGTCGACTCGCTGGTCGACCAGTTCTTTGGTCCGGTCAGCTCCCGGGGCGCCGCCTGGCGGGCTCCGGCCTCGATCTGGGAAGGCAAGGAGCACCTGCACATGGAGGTCGACGCACCGGGCGTGACGCTGGATGACGTCGATATCACCTTCGACAAGGGCCGCCTATCACTGACTCTCGAGCGCAAGTCGCCGGAGTACGAAGGCACGCTATGGCACAGCGAACGAGGTTACGGCAAGGTAACCCGTACGGTGTCGCTGCCCGAGACGGTCGACCCCGAAACCATCGAGGCGACCTTGAGCAATGGCGTGCTGCGAGTATCCATCGGCAAGCGGCCCGAGCTGCAGCCGAAGCGGATTGAAGTGAAGACGGCGTAACACTAGAAAACGGCGACTTCTATGCCGCGCGGCCGCGCCCCTGTTTGGGGTGCGGTCGCGTTTTTTATTGGACGGACTTCTCAATCATCGAACCGACGTGTCCGCCGAGCCAGCACGCGGCGATGCCCAGCACACAATTGGCGAGCACGTTTGTCGCGGCCGCCAGCGGTCGTCCCAATTCGATCAGTCGCAAGGTGTCGTAGCTAAACGTGGAGAAAGTGGTCAGGGCTCCGAGGAAGCCGATGGTCACCGCCACATGGCTGGTCACGGGCAGCCACTTGCCTTCTACCAGGGCCTCGTGCATCAGCAGGCCAATCAAGAAGCAGCCCAGCAGGTTCGCGATCAGTACGCCATAAGGAAACCTGTCGCCCAGCGTGTGGACGGCGAGTACCGCCACGCCGTAGCGCAGCAGCGCCCCGACGGCGCCGCCGCCGGCAATGGCGAAAATTCGTATCAGGTGAGTATCCACAATCAATTTTCAGGGGGTCAGGTTGCAGCGTTTGTGTCGAGGATCACTCGTCAGTCTTTCTCTAATTCGTGCAGCTTGCCGGATGGCGCTCAATCATATTGCCTAGACCACCGAATTTAAATCCTCAGACGGGATGGTCGGAGTGCTGCTAGCGGTACGTGAGAGTGAATCTGACCTGGATTTAGGGAGCTACGTAGGAATCGACGCAGGAGGCGTCGCGCCATGGTTGGCAATCACACACCAATACGCACCACACACGATCGCTGGATGCTTACGGCATTCGTCATGATCGTGGTTTGGGTTACGATCGACACCTGGCAGCCGGACGCCCCGCGTCGCACCTCAACTCCTCGGCTGGTCGGCCGACCTTCGCACCAACTGGCGCTGGCGAATTCGCTGGCGGCCGACTCCCCCCCGCGTTATCGCTGGATGCAGCTACCAGCGCAACTGTCGGTGCAGCAGGCGAGTGCGAAGGTGCAGCCCACGGTCGATCCGCTGCTGGTCTCGCAGTTTCCCGTGGCGGAAGACCCCCTGGTTCGCCAGTTGCTGAAAGACCCGACGTTCCTGCAGGTCGTGGAAAGCCCGAGCGACCACCTGGCGGCGCGCGAATTGCCGGCCGAGCCAAGGTTCTCGCTCGAGTCGCTCGATCCGTCGCTACGTCCGTGGTTCAGCAAGCTGCAGAGCCTCGATGGTGGGCATCCCGCCTGGTCGCTGCTGGGGCCGCCTCACGTGCAAGGCTGGTACGCCACCTCGCAGTCGGCGTTGCACCAGTGGTTCCGAGCCGGCGATCCGATGCAGCAGGCGATTGCCTCGCAGCGGTACGCCTCGCCCCCCTCGTTGCTGTACGGTCCGATGCTCACCCGCCCAGGTGAACGATTGGCGATGCTACCGCGTTCGCAGACCACGCGCGAACTTGCGGACCGCCAACAGGGGTGGGAAGAGCGGGTGTTGCTGGCGATGCGGCCGCTGTTGGAGTCGAGCTACGACCATGCGGAGCGCGAGCCCATGGTCGCCGACCCGATTTCGCTGGTGGCGATGCTGCGGCAACTGGCAGTGGTGCCTGAGTGCCAGGAGTGGGCGCTCGAGTCGCTGCAGTGGATCGACATGCTGGCTACTGGCGAGTTGCCGGCATGCGTGACCGAGGCGGACGTGATTGATCGCCTGGCCTGCTTATCTGATCAGGCTGGGCGGATGGCCGAGACGACCGACGCCCCAGGGTTGGCGACGCGTCTGCGTCGAACTCGGTACGCGATGTGGCGCCGCATCGCGTTGTGGCATGTGGTAGCCGACCTGAAGACTCCGCCGGTGGGTCGCGTCGCCTTGGCCAATGCCTCGATGGCTCGATACAGTGGGCATGCAGCACCGGTATCGCTCCACACCCCCGTGAAGCTCGACCAATTGCTCAGCGAAGTCGAGCAGTACGAGAGTGCCCCCACCGAGGCCAACGGTCGGGTACTCGCCGTGCGAATGGCCCAGCTTTCGCAATCGGGCAGCGCCGGCAGGCAGCAGCTGGCCGAGACCATGGCCGATCAGTACCGCAACGCCAACGCCCGCATTGCGATTAGCAAGGAACTGGTGAATCGCTTGCTACCGCCATCCGAGCCTCGCACCGAACCGGTGCGAGACCGCATCCTCGGCACTCCCGTCAGCGGCCGGGCGACCACGCAATCGGAGACCAGCGTGACGCTGCTGCCCGATCCGCAGGCCTGGCGGCTAGGGTTGGAGGTCATGGGGCACGCCGACTCGCAGACCATCGCCTTCGAGCGAACCGTTCGTGTGCGAACCAACGGCACCACCAACTTCGCCGCGCGGCAGCAGGTGGTGATCGATCCGCAGGGCCTGCGCTTCGGCCGGGTGGTTTCCGATGCCAACAGCGTAAGCCGTTTCGTCAACGCCCGCAGTAGCTACGATGTGCTGCCCATCATCGGCGGAGTGGTTCGTTCGAAGGCAGCCGGTGCGTTTTCCGAGCGTCGCGGGCGGGCGCAGCGCGAAGTGTCGATGAAGGCCCGCGATCGCGTCGAGCAGGAAATGAGCACCACGGTGCATACGGCGGCCGATCGGGCACTGCGCGAGTGGAAAAGTCGTGTCACCGACCCGCTGGCCGACGGGGGGGTATCGATCGAGCCTGTCGAGATGCGAACCACCGAGCAGCGACTGATTGCCCGCGCTCGCCTGTTGCATGGCACGTCGCTCACGTCGCACTCGCCTCGGCCGCGGGCGCCATCCGACAGCCTGGCCAGTGTGCAACTGCATCAGTCGGCGCTCACCAACCTGGTGGGAGCACTGAACCTGGCGGGTGAGCGACTCACCGCCGAGCAGTTCACCGCGCGGCTGCAGAGGTTCGCCCCCAAGTTGTCGGGCGAAAAGTTGGACGACGACGCCCGCGAAACGGTGATCGAGTTTGCCGACCAGACGCCGGTTACGTTCGAACTGACCGATGGCAAACTGCACCTCGCCTGGCGGGTTCGCGAGCTGGTGGTGCGAGGTCGGTCGATCCGCGACTTTACCGTGCACCTGTACTACACGCCGCAGGCCGATGGGCTGGTCGCGCGGTTCGAGCACAGTGCGGGGCCCTACCTGGAAGGCAGCATGCGGAACTCGCAGCGCATTCGGCTGCAGACCATCTTCGGCAAAGTGTTTCCGGAGGACAGCAATCTGGCGGTGGGGACCAAGTTTGCCGACGACCCGCGGCTCGCCGGGCTGATGATCACCCAGTTGGTGGTGGACGATGGGTGGCTGGCCGTGGCCTTGGGGCCAGCGACACCCAAGCGAACGGCGCAAATTGATCGCTACACCCCGTTGTGGAGGTAACGCAGGCAAACTGCTGCCAAGTGAGCTGTGAAGCTAGGGCGTCGCCACGGGCTCGCCCACCTGGGGCCACCCCGCTTCGGTCCACGTGAGCGGGCGGATCTGCAGGATGCGCTGGGCACGCAAGTTTTCGACGTCGTACGTGTGCAGCACCATCCACTGCCCATCATCGGTGGTCAGCATGCCATTGTGTCCGGGGCCGCGCCAGCGATCGCTGCTTTCGATCACCAGTGTGCCACCCCCTTCGAGCATCGACTTGCCTTCGGCATCCTTAAACTGGCCAGTGGCGTTACGGCTGCGTCCCACACGAATATTGTAGGTGCTGCGGGCCCCATCGCAGCACGCATCCCACGACACAAACAGGTAGTAATAGCCGTCGTGGAAGAGGGCGAACGGCGCTTCGATGGCGTGCGAGCGTGTATCGGGGCGAGCCGCTACCGGAATGATCTCGGCATCGGGCTTTGGTTTGCCTGTCGCAGGGTCGACTTCCACGACTTTCAGGCCCGTCCAGTGCGAGCCCCAATACAACAACCAGCGGCCGTCCTGGTCGACCAGTAGCGCCGGATCGATGGCGTTGAAGTTGGTGGTTTCGGGCGACGACTCAATCACCAGTCCGCGATCTTCCCATTTGTAGTCGGGGCTCTCCGGATCGATGGCTTTGTTCACGGCCAGGCCGATCACCGAGGTCTGGCTGCCCATGGTCGATACGCTGTAGTACAGGTAGTACAATCCGTCGTGATAGCTCAGATCGGGAGCCCAGATGCCGCTGGATCCAGGTATTTCACGTTGAGCCCACTCGGGTACGGCGTCGTCGAACACTCGCCCAACACGGCGCCACTTCTTCAGGTCGGTACTCTTGAGCAGTTGCACTCCCCGGCCGGTAGCGGCCACGTAGTAAGCGGTCTGCCCGGCTTCGTCCACGGCGGCCACGGCGGTTGGGTCGGGTGCGCCTTGCAGCAACGGATTCCGCCGCTGGGCAGACGCCACGGTGGTGAGCAAAGAAAGCAGGATCAACGTATGTGCGGATCGTGAGAAGTAGGACACAATAAAGACTCGTGAAACAGTGCGGGATGAATCTGGCAGAACTTCATTTATACCATGCCGCACGCCACGATGTGGGCTGCAGGTGCGACAATCTGCCGCACTGCGATTGGTGGCAGGCGAGCGTGAAATAGTCGAGAATATGGGATTCTGTACCCAAGTTGCTCACCCGCCTCGCCATGCCCTGGTTGCTTCGCCAACGTCGACCGATTGCCGCACTGTTGCTGGTGGCCTTTGCGGCCGCGGCAACGGGTGTGCCGCTACCGCGGCCGCAGCTCGCCCGGCTGTCGTCTGAGCGTTTTCCCTGCGAAATCTGCGGCTGCGGGTGCAATTCGGCCGATGTCTGTTGGACCAACTGCTGCTGCCACACCATGGCCCAGCGCCTGGAATGAGCTCGCAGCGAAGCAGTGCGACCGCCGGAGGAAGTGCTGCAGTTGGCACTGAGCGAAGGGCACGACGTGCGACCTTGGATCGAGTCGACTCCGCCGGCGGCGGGCTCCTGCTGTGCGTCCCCCGCACCGGCCGCCAAGGCGTCCTGTTGCTGTTGCTGCAAGCCGAACGAGCCTTCGAAAGCGGCCGACAAACAGCGGTGCTCCCCCCTGCCCCGCACGTCAATTTGGCAAGTAGCCGCGTGCCAGGGATCGTTGAAGCTGTGGCTTTCGATCACCGTGGCGCCGTATGCCTGCGAACCTTGTGAAACGAATGCCGCGCCGTGTGAATCGATCGCGGCGACTAACGCACAGCTCGTGCCTCTATTGGGCTTGGCCCCCCCTACCCCACCGCCCAAGTCGGTGACGTGAGTTCTCACTCTCCGTCCGTATTCTCCTAACCGCGCCTCGGTGCGTTCGTGCGTGTGCAATCACTGCGCGGATACTGCCGCTTGGCGCAGGCATTGGCAGCATGCTCACTCGACGTGGCTTTACGCTGGTCGAGCTGTTAGTGGTGTTGGCGATTGTTGGCGTGTTGGTAGCCCTGTTGCTGCCGGCCGTGCAATCGGCGCGCGCTGCAGCTCGTCGTACTCACTGTACGAACAATCTCAAGCAAATCGGCTTAGCGTTTCACTTGTTCTTGGACTTCAACCAAGGCAGGTTTCCCCGCAGCACCCACTCGGCATTCGCCCATCGCGAACTGACTTGGGGCATGCGGATCGCGCCGTACCTCGACCCGACCATCGAGCCCACGATGGGCCCGGTGCCGGAGGGGTTGATGGAGAGCATCTATCGTTGTCCCGAAGACGATCGCGAAGACAAACGATTGTGGAGCTACGGCAAGAACGTGTGGTTTGAACTCAATAGCGCCGAGACCGGCGACGTGGAGGGTGCCGAGCGCGGCCCCACCTACGCGCGGCTGAAGAGCATTCCCAGCACCAGCCGCACTGTGTTGGTGGGCGAGCTCGAATCGGGCTCGACCACCGACCACATCATGGCGCACTTCTGGAAGCTGGGCGGAGCCGTGGAGGTTGCCGCCGATCGCCATCAGGGTGCAAGTAACTATTTGTGGGTGGACGGTCACGTTTCGAACCACCCGTTTGAAGAAACTTTCGACTGGAATCGACGCTTCGACCGCTGGGATCCGGGCACCGCCGCGGAACCATGAGCGATGGAGTTTCGCTTTCCATATTTCATAAGGTCTTGATGAATGACAGTTATTCGATTTTGTGTTGTTGCCGTTGTGCTGACTTGTTGCATCGGCACGACGAGGGGACAGATGCCACCCATGCCCGGCATGACCAATGGCGACGGCAACCCCGCCAACAACGGCATGAAGCACATTTTGGTCTCGCTCGACGGTACCGACCTCGCAGTGCATGTGGCCGAGCCACCTGCCACGCCGGTCACCATGATGTCGGGCATGGGCCACGACTATGCCATGTCGTTCGAGGTGCTCGAGAACCACTACTTCAATGCCCAGTATGGTTGGCTGCAGGAGCTGCCAATCGTTCCGCCGGCTGCGAGTGACGTGTGGATTAAGCGAACCGGTGCCACGATGCCAGGGGGCGCTACGTTCCGGGTTTTTGAAGGTGGCATGGGCATGGATATGGGGTCCTGGACCATGAACCAGATTCACACCGAAGCGGCCGAAGCCTGGAAGTGGGATCGCGATATGCAGCACGATCTGTACGTGGCCGACCTGCCCGGCGAGTACAGCATGAGCTTCGAGGTATACCTGGGCGACGCGACGACCGGCGAGCCGCTGGCTGGTTACGGCTCAGCGACCACGACGCTGTACTTCACCACGCCCGTGCCCGAGCCTTCCTGCGCCGCGTTGGCCGGAGTTGCCGTGTTGGCAGTAGTGGGTTGCCGCTGGCGAAAGTCTCGCGGCTGATCGGCCTGGTGACGGGGACCGCGCGGCAAAGGGCCGCGCGGTCCCTTCTGCTCCGAATGGTTTCTAACTCAGAGTGAGATCCATGATACGTTTTACAATCGCTATCTGTCTGTTGCTGTCCGCACAACGGGCTTCGGCTGCGTACGTGCAGCCAATGATGGGGGGCGGGCAAGTCAGCCAGGGTGAGGCCGGCATGAAGCACGCCGATATTTCGTTCGAAGCCGGTGTGCTCAGCGTCCATGTGGACGATACCATCGCCACGCCCGTGCTACGTCCGCTGGATGCAGGCGACGAGTTCGACCCCGCTGGCACCTGGGGAGCGATTAACCAGCACGCTTATAATTTTCAGTACGGCTGGAACCCCGGTCGCTTCGATGCCTATCCGCCGGCAGGCACCTGGATTTGGATCGAACAACTCGACGCGTCGCCCGAGCTGGAGGTTTATCAGCGTCCCCCGGCCTCGCCGAGCGGCCAAGCGATCTTCGGCACCGATGGCAGCAACCCACGCTGGCGATGGAGTCTGAGCATGACACACAACCTGTACGCGGTCGCCTCGCCGCTGCGAGATGAGTACTTCGCCGAGTACCGCGTGTACATCGGCGATGATACGACAGGCCAACCCGATAGCCGCTTCACGCCTGCCGAAGTAACGTTCTACTTTGAGGCCCTGCCAGAACTCACCGGCGACTACGACGAGAACGGCACCGTCAATGCGGAAGACTACGCGCTATGGCTAGAGCAATTTGGTAGCAGCGTCCTTCTCGGCAGTGGCGCCGATGGCAATCAAGACGGCATCGTCGACCTAGCGGACTATACGTTGTGGCGTAACCACCTGGGGGCGACGTTGGCAGTTCAGTCTGCTGAAGTCCCGGTCACCCCTGTGGAGGTGCCTGAGCCTGACTCCTTCGCCACGGCGGCCAGTTTCATCTTGGCATTATTCGCGTGGTGGCGGACCAGCAAAGGTAGATACTAGATTGTCGCGTCGCCATTCTCTTTCTTGACCTCGGCGTCCACTAGAGCCAACTCGCTACTTCTCTTCCGAATGTTGAACTGCAGGGCGAGTGCGCGATTGGAGTCGTTGCCGATAGTCGCTATACTTCGCACTGCGGTTGACTGTGTTTGCGAAAGTCAAGTGAAAAGGGGATGCAATGAGCGACAGGTATACGCTAGTCAGTGGAAGGCCGTATGTTCACCAAAAGTGCGGCACGACAACCGTCATTAACGAGGGGCATTTTGCTACCCTCTGTAACCCGTTTAACGTTTGCCTGGGTACCATTTGCGCCAATTGTGGGCCTGGATCCCTGAAAGACTTCCACTGGGAGGATACAGGCGAATCCATCTCTGACTACCGCAAGCGATTGCGATGCGAAGCACCTCTGTGGGCCGTGTGGTATTGGCTGTTCGCGCCGATTCTTGGAGCGGCGATTGGTGCTGCTGTGATGGTGAATTTCAAAGCGCCGAATATGACGGTGACATCCGCGGCGATCACAGGAGCGGGAATTGGTGTCTTCCTGATGATCTTCCTTGTCGGTCCCATGATCACAGGACCGATTGTCGGGTCAAGGTTCTACGGCCAGCGTTAACAGCTACCGTCAGAAGTCTCTCGTCGTTCAGCACTTCAAAGCCCAGCCGTCGTCAACGATAGGGCAAAGGTGGCCGAAGCATTGACGCGATTGCGATTTCGCTCCGACCACCTGCATGGTTTTACTACTCAATTCACAGTGTGGATTGCGGTGAGCAAGGTGCTAACGCTTACTCTTGCTGCTCGCCGTAAGTCACCGGGCGATCCGCCAGTTTAACGCGGATCAACCATTGCATGTTGTCGAATCGCTTCGACCAATCGGCCGGGACGATGCGTTCGCCGTTTCGAGCGTCGGTCGAGCCGATCCCCTGAGGGTTGCCGTCCTGGTAGCCCATGTACAGCCCTTTAAATTTGGTGCCGTGCGTGTCGATGCTGACGTAGAACTTCCCTTTCACACGGGTGGGCAGCGTGGGGATCGAGATCCAATGCTTCACCTGCGTGCTAACGCTGTAAGGGAACGTGGTACGGCTGAGGATCTTGCGATTCTCGTCCAGGATGTACACGTCGCCACTCACCGCTTCGCTGTCGTGCTCGCGGCCAAACTGCGAGGCGTAGCATTGCACTTGCCATACGTAGCCCTCGACGTCCTGCGGCGTTTCAAACTCCACGGTGTACAACGCCCCTTGGATGTTCATGTGGTCGTCCGTCGGCCCGTCGTCCTGCCGGAGCGTCAGGCTTCGAGCTTCGCCCACAATCTCTTTGTCCATCTGGATTTCGCGTTCTTGAGCCTGTTCGGCACGCTGCCCTTCGTCGAGTAGCTGTTTGGCTTCGCCTTCGATTTCATTTGTTAAGTAGGCGCGAATCATCCAGTCGCCGTCCACGTTGTTCTCCATTGCGCCCATGTCCATGACGGTGGCAGTGGCTGAGTGGGAGGGGGACGAGTCGGTATCGATGCCGACGTAGACGCCCTTGGTGCGGGTGGGATTGAAGAACGCCGCGACGTGGAAGGGCCCCTCAACTTCCACGGGATCAATCGGTATACGCACCCACTTCTCGTCGCCTCGTTTGAATAGCGAGTAGGGCTTCTTGATTACCTGGCGCTTACTGAAGTCGTCGTTGGCAATCACGATCTCGAAGTCTTCGTTCGGCGCCTGGGCCGCGCCATACCGCGATCCGTGCAGCCGGACCGCGTTGACGTACCACTTCTGATCGTCGGGACACTCAAACCGAACGACGTGCACGCCTCCGGTCATGCTGCGTTTGCTTTCCTGCGAACCGTCGTCGTACTTCAGCAGCTCGGTCTTCTGGGCAAACGTGGGCGCAACCAACAGGGCCGCGAGCGACGCTGCCCATAACGAATGCACAAGCCTCGTCATCGCAATGTCTCCTCTCGAAAGAGATGGTTAGATACGGAGACAGAATGTCTCCAGTTAATGCTCTCCAGGTGGCTCGTCGAGCGCCTGCCAGTCGCACCACGGACGATCGAGCACCCCGGGCGCTGTGCCCCAGTCCTCCGGCACCGTTGGAACCAGCGTCGACGTCAACGACTCGGTGGGCAGGCCCGGATCCCAATGCCAAGATGGAACGGGGGCGCGCTCGTTGGATGGAGATACTTGGGCCGCTTGAAGTTGGTCGATGGTATTCTTCAAGCTCTCAATCTGGCTCTGGTTGGCCTGCTGCACCCTGGCCAGCACTACCGCCTGATACACCACCACTCCGATCAGCAGAGCGAGCAAAGCTGTTTGCAGTCGCCGCAGGGCGAGTCGTGGTCCGAGTGTGATCTTTCTGCACGCGCGGTGGCTCGATTCGAAGTCGCCAAATCGCTCTTGCGCGTCCCGGCGAGCGAGGGCGGGCGCCATGCCGGCGCGAATGTTTTCTTCGGTTCGCATGTCGAGATGGAACTCGAGCTCTTCGCGAATCTCAGCGTCAATCTCAGCGGTTGTTTGTGTCCATACGGCGGGAACGTACTGCCCGAGGGTTTGCACAAGGTCCATGATCAGGCCTCCGGCAGAGATGGATTCATGACGATGGCAATTGCCTCGACGAACCGGTTCCATCGCTGCTTTTCCGTCGTGAGTTGCTTCCGCCCTGCCGCGGTGAGTTGGTAGTACTTCGCCCGGCGGTTCGATTCAGACAGACCCCATTCATGTTCGATCCACCCGCGTCGCTCCATGCGATGCAGCGCCGGGTACAGCGAGCCCTCTTCGACGACCAATGCCTCGTTGCTGGCCTGCTGGATCTGCCGCGCCACGGCGTAGCCGTGCAGCTTGCCAGCGGCGAGGGTCTTGAGGATGAGCATGTCGAGCGTGCCCTGCAGCAGCTCGGCCTTCTTGTTTTGGTTCTTGGCTGGCATTTGATGGGTCTCCAGGGTCTTCCCCTTGTCGTTCTATGGAAGTCTACGCGATGCTCCCCTAGACAGTCAAGGGGAAGGCCGAAGAAAATACGCACCAAAGAGTGTGGCGTGCGACTTAACCGGCGGAATCTCGCTGAAAGCGCAAAAAACGACCCCCTGGAGGCTCGCAGCTTCCAGGGGGGCGAATGGGTCCGTGTTATCTCGAAAGAACCGGGTGTTAGCTCTTTTCTTCCTCGTCGGCCTCGGCGGTTGCCTCTTCGGTCGACTCAGCCGCGGCGGTTTCGTCGGAGGCTTCTTCCTCGGCTGGTGCCTCGGTGGTTGCCTCTTCTTGCGTCTCGTCCTCGGTGTCGTCGAATGTCGGACGCTCGGCCTTCTGGACCACGCGATCGCGAACGCCCACGAACTCTAAGATCGCCCGCGGACCGGCGTCGCCCAAGCGAGGCTGAGCCAGCTTCACGATTCGGGTATAGCCGCCATCGCGACCTTCGAACATCGGAGCGACTTCAGCGAACAGGATGCTCACGGCCAGCTTATCACCAAGCAATTGCAGGCAGCGACGGCGAGCGGCCAGGGCCGGAGCCATGGCCTGATTCCATTTCGACCACGACTCGCTATCACGCCACTTACGCCAGGCATCGGTGCCACGCTCGGCATCCGTTGCATGCTGACGCGCGGCTTCTTCGGCCAGCAGGCCCTTCTTGGCGATAGAGATACACTTCTCCACGTAGGGGCGAACTTCCTTGGCCTTGCTGACCGTGGTGATGATTCGTCCCGGAACGCGGGGCAGCGTGTCGGACATTCCCAGTTGCCGAACCTGCATGTCGAAGTTCTCCGAGTAGGAGACTTCGTCATTGTACTTGGTGAGGATCAGCGCACAGGACAGGCTGCGGAGCAGTGCCCTTTGGTGCTTCGGATTGCGGCCCAACTTGCGGCCACGGCGGCGATGTCGCATGACTCTGGTCTTTACAAATAAAGGTGAGCGATGGGGAGCTTAGACTCCGGCGGTGGTGGGAACACGCATGCCCAGGTGCAGGCCGAGTTCGGTCAGCTTCTCGCGAACCTCGGTCAGGGTGGTCTCGCCGAAGTTGCGAACTTCCAGCAAGGCGTCTTCGCTACGGGTTACCAACTCGCGGACGGTCAGGATGTTTTCGCTTTCCAGGCAGTTGCTCGCCCGCACCGAGAGCTTCAGCTCGGCAATCGGCAGGTTGAGCTTGGCTTCCAGGCCGGGATCGACACCGTCGCTGATGGTGGTGCGGGCCGGCGTGCGGATTTGCGGGCCGAGGCTCGAGTACTGGACGAACGGGTTGAGGTGCTTGCGAAGAATTTTCGCGGCCTCGACCACCGCCATCTCGGGGCCCAACGAACCATCGGTGGTGATCTCGATGGTCAGCTTGTCGTAGTTCGTCTTCTGGCCAACGCGGGTCTCTTCCACTTGGTAGCGAACACGCAGCACGGGGCTGAAAATGGCGTCGATCGGAATGATGCCGATTTCCTGCACGTTGTCGCTGTGCTCGCTGGACGGGACGTAGCCGCGGCCATTCTCGACCACCATCTCCATGACGAACGGTACATCGTCGGTCAGCGTGGCGAGCACGTGATCCTTGTTGACGATCTCCACGGTGTCGTCGGTCAGGATGTCGCCAGCCTTGATCTCGCCGGCGCTGTTGCGTTCGACACGCAACACCTTGGTCGATTCGCTGTGGTTCTTCACGACCAACGACTTGACGTTCAGCACGATGTCGGTGACGTCTTCCAGCACACCTGGAACGGTGGTGAACTCATGCTGGGCGTTGTGGATCTTGATCTGCGTAACGGCACTGCCTTCCAGGCTGGACAGCAGGATGCGTCGCAGGCCATTGCCCACGGTGGTGCCGAAGCCTCGCTCGAACGGTTCGGCAATAAACTTGCCGTAAGTTCCGGTCAGCGACTCCTGCTCGCATTCCACCACACTGGGAAGTTCCAAGCCACGCCAACGAATATGCATCGAATGCCTCCCTCAGAGGAATTGTATGACGAATTTGCGACGCCTTCTGGCACACGTGTGCCCACGGCGACAGCGACCTTCCGATGGATTACCTCGAGCAGAGCTCGACGATCAACTGGGTTTGCACCGGCAGCGAAATATCGTCGGCGCTGGGGATGCGGCCCACAATTCCTTCGGGCACACCCTCAGGATCGACCGACAAGTAATCGGGTACGTCTCGGCCGGAGCCTTCGCCCAAAGCCTGACGCACGCAACCAAGGCTCTTGGCCTTGTTCTTAACGCGGATTACATCGCCCGGTCGAGCCTGGTAGCTGGGGATGGTCACGGTGCGGCCATTGACCGTGATGTGACCATGATGCACGAGCTGACGAGCCTGGGCGCGGCTGAGGCCGAAGCCCAACCGGTGGACTACGTTGTCCAGGCGACGCTCGAGCAGCGTGAGCAGGTTATCGCCCGTGTTGCCCTTGAGCCGTTCGGCCTCGGCAAAGTAGCGGCGGAACTGACGCTCCAGCACGCCGTAGTAGTGTTTGACCTTCTGCTTCTCGCGAAGGTGAATCGCGTAGTCGGTGGGCTTGCCGCGACGGCCTTGCTGCATGCCTGGCGGCGAGTCACGACGCTCGAAGGCGCACTTCGCCGTGTCGCAGCGAGTGCCTTTGAGGAACAACTTCATGCCGTCGCGACGGCAGAGGCGGCAAACGGGTCCGGTATACCTGGCCATACTTAGTTAGCTGTTGAAAGGTAGGTGTTGTGTTGAGAGGCCGCTGGCCAACTAGTGTTTTGTCAAACGCGTGTTTTTGAGTTGCGATCTGGTAGCGGGCCGGAACTCTTTGACAACTGCTGCTTTCGCAATGCAAAAAGTTCGGCTCGACCAGAAATCAAACGCGGCGTTTCTTGCGGGGACGGCAGCCGTTGTGGGGCAGTGGCGTCACGTCCTCGATGCTCTTGACCTTCAGGCCAGCGGCTTCGAGGGCCGTAATGGCGCTCTCGCGTCCGCTGCCGGGGCCGCGAACCTTGACGTCCACGTCACGCATGCCGAACTTCTTGGCCTTGTCGGCCGCTTGTTGGGCAGCACACTGACCGGCGAAGGGCGTGCTCTTGCGGCTGCCCTTGAAACCGCTGGTGCCGGCGCTGGCCCAGCACAGGGTGTCGCCCTTGGTGTCGGTGATGGTGACTGTGGTGTTGTTGAACGTGGCCACAACGTGAGCAATGCCCACGGCCACGTTGCGTTTGACGCGCTTCTTCGACTTGGTACTTTGCTTGGCCATCCGCCAATAATCTCCGTCGCGATAGGTTGCTTACGCAGAATGTATCTGTGCGATTAACGCAGGTCTTTCACGCCCTTCTTGCCGGCCACCGTCTTCTTGGGGCCTTTGCGAGTGCGGGCGTTGGTCTTGGTACGCTGGCCACGCACGGGCAGGCCCCGGCGGTGGCGAATGCCGCGGTAACAGCCGATGTCCCGCAGACGTGAAATGTTCTGGCTGGTCTGACGACGCAACTGACCCTCGGCCGTGTAGTCCTTGTCCAGCAAGGCAGCAATGCGAGCCACTTCGTCCTCGGTCAGGTCCGAAGCACGCGCCTGCGGGTCGAGTCCCGCCTTGTGGCACAACTCGCGGGCCGTGTGGTTGCCCACGCCATACAAATACGTCAGCGAAATCGCCGTGGGGCGGTTGGCCGGAATGTCGACACCCAACAAACGTGGCATGTTTCTTGTCCTGGTCGGCTCTAGTGTTTACGCGGTTCTTACTTTCAAACTTGCAAAAGAAGGCACAGCGGCCTCCTAATGACGAATGCTCGAATGCCGAACATCTCTTGTTTCGTCATCCGGTCATTCGTGCTTCGTCGCTTAACCCTGTCGCTGCTTGTGACGGGGGTTTTCGCACACCACTCGCACCACGCCGCGGCGGCGGACGATTTTGCACTTGTCGCACATACGTTTTACGCTGGCTCGAACTTTCATCGTGCCGTTCCTCCGAAATCCGGATAGCCCGTGGGGCAAAATAGCGGTGGTCGCCATCGCCGAAACCGAGCGGGTCTGCACCGTGAAGAACGAGCGCGGCCCGGGCGTCGAGGTTCCGACGAGGGGAAACGCTTGAATATATGGCGACCGGCTGCCCCCTGCAAGGGTCGCGCGGCACGTTTTTTGCCTTACTGTGACAGTAATGCTGGGGGACTGTGAGATTCAGGTAAATCACAGTGATTAGAGGGTTTTTGGGCCTGCTGCCGGCGTGGCGTGAACCGCTGGCTGGCCGCCGGCCGGGCAAATTGGCCCCTGGGGACACCGGTTATTCGCCGGGCCGCTTGGCAACGCAAGCGGTGGCTATTTCTGTCGCTTTTGGCGGAAGAACTGCCGCAGGATGTCGCCGCATTCCTCGGCCAGCACGCCTCCCACCACTTCCGAGGCATGGTTGAGCCGCGGATCCCGTAGCAAACTGTATAGCGTGTCGACCGCTCCCGCTTTGGGGTCGGCCGCACCGTACACGACCCGTGGGAGCCGGGAATTGACGATCGCCCCCGCACACATCGGGCAGGGCTCCAGCGTCACGTACAGCGTGCAGCCGGCCAGTCGCCAGCTGCCCAGGGCGGCGGCGGCCTGGGTGATGGCGATCATCTCGGCGTGGGCCGTCGGGTCGTGCAGCGCCTCGCGTTGGTTGTAGGCCGCGGCGATCATCGTCCCCTCGTGCACCACGATGGCGCCCACGGGCACTTCGCCCTCGGCCGCGGCCAGTTCCGCCTGTCGCAGGGCCTCGCGCATATGGCGCTGGTGCAGCGGAAAATCTTTGGGTAGTTCTTCGTCGGCCATCTTCGTCCTGGGCGGCGAGTTGGTCATACTGGTGGGTGTCATGGAACCAGACGGTCAGGCTGGCTGAAGTTGCCGCTGCTGGCCATCGAACTTTGCCTTGATTCTAAGCCAGCTCACCTTTCACCGTCAGCCTGCCGCTCGATGGCCCTCCCTTCGGAAAGCGACGATTCAACCCCGTTCAGGCCTGGCGTCTGGCGAGTGGGGCTGCTGGTGGCGTACTGGCTGGTGCTGCTCACGGCGACGCACTGGCCGAAGGAAATCGAGCTGGGGGTGCCAGTCACGTCTTACGACAAGGTGCAGCATCTTGTCGCCTTTGGAACTCTGGCGTGGCTTCTTGCCTGGTGCATGTATGCCAATCAGCGGTTCACGCTCCGCCGAGCCGCGGCGGTGGTGGCCATCGTCGCCCTCTACGGGCTATTCGACGAGGTGACGCAGCCGTGGTTCAACCGAACGTTCGATCCGTTCGATCTGGTAGCCGACGTGATTGGTGCGGCTATCGGACTGGGAGTGTACGCCGTTTGCGAGCGCCGGTGGGGCTGCGATCAGCTGTAGTTGGGCGTGGGAGCGCGGTAATCGCCAAGGTCGATGGATTGGAACCACTCGATCGTTTGCTTCAGTCCTTCGCGCAGCGCCACTTTGGGCTGCCAATCGAGGTGCTTCTTGGCCAGCGTGATGTCAGGTTGCCGCTGCGTGGGGTCGTCGGCTGGCAAAGGTCGTTCGACCATCTTCGATTTCGAACCGGTCAGTTCGATCACCAGTTCCGCCAACTCGCGAATGGTAAACTCGCCGGGATTGCCGATGTTCACGGGGCCCACGAAGTCGTCGGAGCCGTTCATCATGCGAATGATGCCTTCTACTAGATCGTCGCGATAACAGAATGATCGCGTCTGCGATCCATCGCCAAAGATGGTGATGTCCTCGCCATTGATGGCCTGGCGAATGAAGTTCGACACCACCCGGCCGTCGTACGGATGCATCCGCGGACCGTAGGTGTTGAAGATCCGCACCAAGCGAATGTTCACACCATTCATGCGATGGTAGTCCATGAACAAGGTCTCAGCCGCCCGCTTGCCTTCGTCGTAGCACGACCGCAGCCCCACGGTGTTCACCGAACCACGGTAACTTTCGGGCTGGGGGTGCACTTCGGGGTCGCCGTACACCTCGCTGGTCGAAGCCTGCAGCACCTTGGCACGACACCGCTTGGCCATGCCCAGTACGTTGATGGCGCCCATGACCGACGTTTTCATCGTCTTGATGGGGTTGTACTGGTAGTGGCCCGGTGCGGCGGGGCAGGCAAAGTTGTAAATCTCGTCGACCTCCAGAAACAGCGGGTGGGTCACGTCGTGCCGGATGAGCTCGAAGTTCGGCTTGTCGAGCAAGTGGGCGACGTTTGATTTCTGGCTGGTGAAGAAATTGTCGAGGCAAATGACATCGTGCCCCTGATCCACCAGCCGTTCGCACAGGTGCGAGCCCAAGAACCCTGCCCCACCGGTCACCAAAATACGCTGAATCTGAGACATCTGGTCGATACTCCCTCGCTGATCGAATGCGGCCACGGAGTACCGATGATAGTCATCAACCGACAGGTTGGCTATCGGTGCGGAGCGAACCGGGCAAGTTGTTGCCAGCTTGTCGCTCGGGGGGGGCTCCGCTAATCCTTCCGGCAGCGGCACCTCAGTATTGCAGCCGATCAACCAGATCCCGTGTGAAGAAATCATTTTGGTTGCGGGCGTCGAAGCGTGCCCCCAATGCCTTCAGTTTGCTATCGAACCACGCGATCAGCTCGGCCAGGTCGTAGCTACCGGTGGGGCTGAAGGCCGGGAAGGCCGAGGGTAAATGCAGTTTCTTGGTGCGTCGCTTGCCGACAAAGCAGTTGAGCGTCCGTTTGGCGGACACGTAGAACAGGTAACGATTGCGAAGGTAGTAGGTGTCCAATGCCCATGGCAAATGCCGCTCAAGCATCCGCAAGGCTGGCTCTCGGCGCTCGCGGTGCACCAAATAGGCCATTTGCCAGGCAACTTGCTGGAGGAACTTCGGGTTGTTGCGAATCAGGCGATAGCCTTTGCGTTGATACTCGTCGGCCTCCTTGTAGCGTTCCAGCAGGGCCAGCGGTCGCAAGGCGTCGCTGTAAGTGCGGTGCGGAACCTCGGCACACGTTCGCTGTCCCGCAAGGCTTGGCTCGACGGCCTTAACCGCTTTCTCGGGTTCGTCGATCAACGCATAGTATTCGAGTTCGCCATCGGCCTCGCAGGCAATGCAATCGGCCATCGTGTCGCGCGGTACAGCGCGGTAGTTTGCGAATGACTCTTTGGCCAGTTCACGATCGCCGATGCCGGTGGCGAATCCCAGACGAACGTAGTGCACCGGACGCATGTTGTAGCCGCAGCGATCGTAAATCTCGGCCATCTGGCCTTCCAGCCGCTCGACCTGGTCGCGGGTGAGTTGCGGAAAGTTGTCGGCGAAGTGCAGGATGTACTTGAACGACCACAGCACCGAGTGCTGCTGCCGCTGATACCGGATTGGGTCGCTTTCGAACTGAACCAGGCACCACGCAAAGGCGGGCAGGGCCAGTTCGGTGTGGCCGGAGAACACGGCCGAGTGGATAAAGCTGAGGCGAGTGCGAAACATCAGGTCCTGGTCGCGCACCACGTCCGCCAACCTGACCGCTTCTTCCAGCAGCCGCACCTGCACCTCGCCATGCGGCAGGCTCCAGGCCTCGGCCGATAGCTCCTCGATGCGATCCAGATTCGTATCACTCATGGCTGTGGTCCGCGTTTGCGTCCCGGTACGCTGATTTCAGTAGTCCTGCTGCGAGTCGCTCGATCTCCCCCTAATACTGCAGCCGTTCGACCAGATTTCGCGTGAAGAAGTCATTCTGGTTGCGGGCGTCGAAACGTGCTCCTAATTCGGCAAGCTGACTGTCGAACCACGCGATCAGCTCGGCCAGGTCGTAGTCGCCCGAGGGGCGGTAGGCAGGGAACGATTTCGGCAGGTCCAGCTTCGCGGTATCCGAGTTCTCAGCCAGCCACGCGAGGGTGCGTCTCGAGGAGACGTAGAACAGATAGCGTGCGCCGAGGTGGAAGGTGTCGATGGCCCACGATAGATGGCGTTCGAGCATCCGTACTGCCGAGGATTGTTTGCCGCGGTGCATCAGAAACGCCATGTGCCAGGCAACGTGTCGCAGGAAAGCCGGATTGTTGCGAATCAAACGATAGCCTTTGCGGTGGTATTCGTCGGCCTCTTCGTATCGGCCAAGCACAGCCAAAGGACGCAGAACATAGCTGTACGTGCGGTGGGGTACTTCGGCGCAGGTGAGCCGTCCCTGGAGGCTCGGGCCGGCTGTTTTGAGGGCTTGCTCGGGCTCGTCGATGAACTCAAAGTATTCGACTTCGCTGTCGGCTTCGCATGCGATGCAGTCCGCCATCGAGTCGCGCCGCACCGCCCGATAGTTCGCAAACGACTCCTCGGCCAATTGACGGTCGCCGATGCGGATGGCGAACACCAGTCGCGTGTAGTGCACCGGACGCATGTTGTACCCGCACTGACCGTAGAGCCTGGCCATTTGGCCCCGCAGCTCTTCCACTTGCTCTCGCGTGAGTTGTGGCAGCTCGTCGGCGTTGTGCAGCACATTTTTGAAATACCACAACAGCGTGCGTTCCTGGTCCCGATAGCGCTGCGGATCCTGCTCGAATTGCGCCAGGCACCAGGCAAAGGCGGGAAGCGATTTCTCGAAATGCCCGGAGAACACTCCAGAGTCGACCAGGTAAATGCGGGTGGCGAACATGACGTCCTGGTCGCGGACGATGTCCGCCAGCCTGACCGCTTCATCCAACAACCGCACCTGCACCTCGCCATGCGGTAGCTGCATGGCTTCGTCCACCAGGTCTTCGATGCGTTCGAGGGTGTCTTCACTCATGGCCGCGATCCGTGGTTACTGCCCAGTCGATGAGTCCCAGTAGCCCTTCGTTGAGCAGCTTGATCTCGCTCTGTTTCAAGGGGAAGTGCCCCAGCAAGAGCGATTGTACGTAAACCATCTCGATGGATCGCTGTTGGCCACGCTCGTCGGCCAGGTGGCAAATGCGATGGATCAGAGGATTGCCATAGTTCAGATACAGTCGGGCGTACGTCGAAGGCACGTCCTGAGCCAACGAGCCGAGCACGTCGGTCCAGACCCCTTCGGTAACGTCCTGGGCCTGTTCGATGGACCGCATGAAGCCGGAGTTTTCATCTGCCACGTACAGGGCCGGCAGTTCCGTGGGGTGAAATTTCGCGATCTCCACGGCGCACTTGAATCGCTGCAACGTGACATCGGCCAGCCGCTCGAACTCGATGGTCTCTTCTCGTTCCTGTTGGGTGAGCTCTTCGAATCGCTCGGAGAGCTGGTCGGCGTCGAACGGTTCCACGCGAATATCCGGGCGGATCGCCCCCAGACGCTGCAGGATTTCAACCTCGTATACATAGCCGGCGTTGACTACTGCCAGCGACTCGGAAGCCGCCACCTGAGCGATCTGCCGGAACTGATCGCGACTGGCAACGTAACGCACCACTGGATGTTGTTGTCGATACTCGCCCAGAGTCATCGTGCCGAGCGATGTTTCGAACGGGAACCAGTCGGCGAACAGTTCCAGGCACTCGTCGTCGTCGATGGCCAGGGCCTTAGCGGCCAAATGATGCACCGCGATCAGTTGCTTGAATCGGTTGGGCTGCGTGCGGGCCATCTCCACCAGATATCGCCGCAGGCAACCACCCAGTTCCTCTTGCGTGTCTTCCAGCACTCGGTCCTTGTAGAACGACTCGCGGGAGGCGGTTGGTCGCAGGCCGCGGGCGTTGAGCACGCACTGCACGAAGAAAGCCCACTCGGGCAGCAAGTCGTGCGCTTCGTTCGATAGCAGCATGTCCTTCAGGTACACCCGATGACGCTGCCGCGCCCCCGCGTGAACTGCCTGCGCCAGGACATAAGCAACGCCAGTGACGCTACCGGCGGTAGACCGGAGGGGGATCACGTCGAGGAAGTCTCGCTCGAAAGTGGTTCGTCCATAGTCGAGCAATTGCTCGCGCTCGTCGGGGTCGACTGGCCACTCGGCCCAGGGAGCATCGCCATTAACCACCTGAGTCTGACCACCGCTATTGAGCACGATGCGGGGCTCGAGGAACTCGCCGAAATTGCGGGCCAGGTTCAAGATGCGCTGGGGCTCGAAGAACTCCTCAAATCCCTCGGCAGGTTGCAGGAACACTTGAGTGCCGCAGGGTATCTCCCGTTTCAGCGGTCGCACGGAGTAGGTGCCATCGGTATTGCCCCGCCATTCCACGGCCGGGTGATCACCTTCCCGTGCCGAACGGGTCAGCACCGAGATTTGATTGGTGACCATAAAGCTGGAAAGCAGCCCGATGCCGAACTGGCCAAGGAAATCGTCGGGCCGCCGCGCCACGTTTCCTCGCTTGGACGACTGCCCGATTGTGGCCAGGAACTGGTGAACCTCCTGCTCGGAGAGTCCAACACCGTCATCCTGAAAAACCAGCGTCGGTGGTCCACTGCGGGACTCAACTACTTCGATCTCGATGGTTCCCACGTGCCCTAGATCAAGTTGCTGGCGAGCGCGAATCGCATCCACGGCGTTCTGAAGCAGTTCGCGAACGAAAACCTCTGGTCCGCTATAAAGGTGCTGCGATAGCAGGTCGATCAGGCCCCGCAAGTCGACCTGAAACCGATTCTGTTGTTGGTCTGACAAAGCTCTCCCCCTCAGCAGCATCCATCATGGGTAAGGAGGTGCATGGCCTCCTGCGGACGAACAAGGTGTAGTCTGAGAATAACGCGGCGCGATGTGTTTGAACATAGCTGCAGCAAGTCGACCAGATGGTTTCGATGCGAACCCTGCAGACGGACACAACAAGTCCGGACAGTACGAACACCAACCAGCTAGCAGGTTCGGGGATGGTTCCCGTCGAAGGTGCTGCGGAGACGGCAGCCGAGTTTCCGAAATTCTCCTTCCAGATGTCGTAGTCCCAATGGTCGACCACTCCATCGGCCACGCCACGTGGCCCCCAGCCATCGGCCGCGGGAAACGACTCACGACTGCCCAGCGAGTTGCGCCAGACAAGGTAGTCGGCCAAGTCGACGGCCGAATCGTCGTTGAAATCACCAGCCAGCCCCACGGAGAGGGTCAACGTGTGCGAGTCGCTGAAGAGTTTCCATGCGAGCGATTCGTCGAGGTATGGCACATCGCCGAGAGTGAGGTCGCCGAAGATACCGCCAGCAGTGGTAAGAAGCTCGAAGCTTTCGCCTAGCTGGAATGTGTGTCGAAAAGGGGCCTTTATTTCGAGTGTGTTGTCTCCTGTGAAGTGGGCTTCTCCTCCGACTTGCAAAGCCCCGTACTGATGGCCAGAGTCGGATTCGGTGAGTTCGGTTGCCAATGTTGAGTGGTTGCTACGGAAATCGCCTTCGACGACTGCTAATCCAGCTCCCAGGTTGAATACACCAGTAGTGGCGTTCGACAAGTTTCCGTGGATTAGCATCTCACCATTGTTGTGCACCACTCCTCCATTCAGCAGGTTTCCGTGAATGTCCAGATCAGCGAGAGCTAGCACACTTCCTCCATTCGCAACGGAACCATAGATGTGACTGACTCCGAAATCAGCGATTAGGTCGCCACCGTTGGATAGAGTCTTGTCGTTTATTGTGTTGAACAGCAGATTCCCTTGGCGAAGGGCGATGGTTCCTGTGTTGTCGAGCAAGCAGTCGTAAACGCTCTGAAATATGATTGAGCCATTGTCCACATCAATCGTACCAGCGTTCTTAAGCCTGGAGGTGGCATCAATCGTGAGTGACGATCCCGCCACAATCGTTCCGTAGTTCCTGAAATCACCGCCAGATAGTCGCAACGTTCCTGTGCCGCTCAGGTGACCCGAAAGGTTGACTTGGCGCAAGGTGATGCTCCCATCATCAAGAAGGACCTTCAGGTGAGGACCGAGGTAGCCCAATGCCGTCGGGGCATTTATAGACGCACCGTCGTGTACATAGAGACTTGCTTGGTTTTTTTGGCCAAGTGTGACATGGCCCCGAACTGCCATCGACGTCGCCTCCCCGGACAGCTCGATGGTCGAAACACCATACTCAAACGGCCAGGATGTTAGCGCTCCGCTAGCAACAAATCCGCCATCAGCTATTCTCACACGACTGAATCCGGAGACAGTGAGGCCATCCGGTGTAATCAGCCTTGACCCAATTCCCGTAATGTCCAGCGCTGAAATATTGTCGCTGGACATGCCCACATGCGTGCCGTAAACCGAGAGCTCCGAACCGGTATCGATGCGCATGTGGCCATCGGATGTTTGTCCGATGTAGAGTTGGGAGTTCTGTCCACTTGAGACGAACTCAACGTCCCCTGCGAAGGAAACTTCGGCGCGGCTGGTTTCGCAGCACGAAAGAAGCACTGCTGTGGCCACGATCCATAGTTCCCACGGTTTGCACGCAGCCCTGTGAAGGGATGGTCGCCGCCTGCCAACGGCGGGTAGTTGTGTGTTGCCAGCACGCGCGAGAGAAGTTGCTCTCATCTGTTCGGTTCCGCTGCAAGAATTGAAAAGGCGACTTGCAGCCTAAACCCATCATTCCCATGACGCCATCAAACTAACTCATTCAGATAGCCAAGTCAACAACTTCACGACCCACGCTCATTCGAGAATGGGTCGTGGTTTTCAGTGAAATGCTCTGATGCGCCACACACCGAAGCAAGTTAGTGCTGCCCTTCAAAAACCAGTGGCCTCGGCCAGTGTCGGATAGTCGACGTACCCGGTGGGGCCTTGGGAGTAGTAGGTGGCTACCACCGGTTCGTTGAGCGGCGCGTCGACGCGGAGGCGCTCGGGCAGGTCTGGGTTGGCGATGAAGGGCTGGCCGAAGGCGATGGCGTCGGCCTGGCCGCTGGCAATGGCTTCGGCGGCCGACTCCTTGTCATAGCCACCATTGGTTACCAGTACGCCCTGGTACGCCTGGCGGATATGCGGTGTCACTCGCTCGGCATCGGCGTTGTACAACCTGCCGGGCTGGATGGCCTCGGCCGTGTGGACGTAGGCCAGGTCGAAGCCGTTGAGCATCTCCGCCGCTGCGGTGTACAACGCCACGGGGTTGCTGTCATGCATGCCTTGTCCGTTCATCGTGGGGCTCAGTCGCAAGCCAGTACGTACTGGCGACCAAGCGTCGGCAACGGCCGTGACCACTTCGCGCAGGAACCGGAGACGGTTCTCCACCGAGCCACCGTACTCGTCGTCGCGCTGGTTGGCGGCGTCGCGGAGGAACTGGTCGATCAGGTAGCCGTTAGCGCCGTGAATCTCGACGCCGTCGAATCCCGCCTGACGAGCACGCACCGTCGCGGCAGCGTAGTCGGCCACGATGGAGGCAATCTCGTCGGTTGTCAGCGCGTGCGGCACGACGTAAGGCTTCTTGCCAGTGGGCGTGTGGGCTTCGCCAGTGGCCGCAATGGCGCTGGGGCCGACGGGCGGTTTTCCATCCTGAAAGTCGGGGTGCGATACACGACCCATATGCCAGAGCTGCACGAAGATGCGTCCGCCCGCCTCGTGCACGGCGTCGGTCACGCGTTTCCAGCCCGCCACTTGTTCGTCGTTGTAGATGGCCGGAGCCTGGTGCCAGCCGTAACCCTGCGGACTGATGGCCGTGGCCTCGGAGATGATCAGGCCGGCGCTTGCCCGCTGCTGATAGTATTCCACCATCAACTCGTTAGGCACGCGGCCGGGGGCTCGACCGCGGGTCAGCGGCGCCATCAGCACGCGGTTCGGCAGTTCGATGTCGCCGGTTTGCAGGGGGCGAAACAGGAATTCGTTGGCATTCATGAGGGGGGCTCCGTTGCATTGAGACTTGGGCTAGAGGTAAATTGTTTAGCAATAAACTATCGTACGAAAAAAACACGCGCCTGGTTCGTCCCGTTCATTCCAGCTCGGCTTTCGCTGGGTGAACGCTCCGCGCCTTCTCCATCAGTTCCGCCAACTGCCTACACTCCTTGGCCGTCAGGCCTCGGCACAGTTCGGCGTGCAGCTCCGCCACGGGTTTATCCATCTTTTTCAGCAACTTGCCCCCTTCGGGCCGGAGCGACACGTACCACACTCGCCGGTCCTTGCTGCAACGTTTCCGCTCGACCAATTCGCGCTTCTCCAGCTTGTCGATCAAGCTGGTGATGGCCGGCACCATGGTGATTAATCGGCTGGCGATCTCCAGGCAGGGTAGCGGTTTGCCTTCGCCGCGGAGGATTCGCAGCACGTTGTACTGAGGTTGTGTCAGTCCGTATTCACGAAACAGTTGAGCGAACCGGTACTGAAACAGGTCGTTAGTGCGTAACAAACCGACCACGGCCGCCTGTTGCACCGAGTCGAATATTTTCTTCTTCTTGAGTTCCTGTTCGAGTTTTTGCGCCATGGCATCCCGCCTTTCTGCCAACGCGGTTACGTGTCGGCTGGTTTGTCGATCACTATTTATTTTAGCAATAAACTATCTGGCGGTCAAGCAGTGGAGGCGGCGCCCATTCCGAGCCTCCTCGGCTCAATCTTCCGGCTCAATCCGCATCACCCGATTGCCGGCACCTCGGTCGTCCACGGGCCCCACCGACTCGATCGTGCAATCGCGGACCCGCTCGCTCAAGAGCAGCCTGGCCGAGGTGTAGTTCTTGACCGTCGAGTTTGCGAGCCCCTTGTTACCGCCGCAATGCAGTTGGTTCGCCTCCGCCGGCAGGGGGCGCGTGGTGCCGTCGTGCAGGATGAAGGTACATCGCTCGCCGCAGATGGTGCCGAGCGACGAACGCGGCGTTGGCTTCACTCCTTCGGCGGGACTGAGAATCGTCACTTCGTAGAAGGCGTCCTTGGGCGTTGCCCCGCGAGTGAGGTTGAACACCGGGTTGTAAGCCACGTCGGCCCGGCAGTTTCGCAGCTCGACCTTGCCCTGGTCGCCCGCGCTGACGTCGAAACTGAAGTCGCCCGCTTCGAGCACCGTGACGTTCTTCAGGGTCACGTCGCTCTCACACAGTATCTGGACGCACCCGCGAAATCGTTCGATGGTGGTGTCCGTCACGGTGATGTTCTTATCGCCACCATAAGTACGAATGCCATCCTCGGTCAGCGGGATCATCTCGTCATGGGGGATGGGCCGCTTGCCGCGGTACATGACTTGGAAATCGTACTCCACTGCCCTGCCGACTTGCTCGGCGAAGATGTCGTTGGTTGGGCGCAGCGTGCCACTGAGCAAGCAGTTCTCGATCACAACTCCATCGGCGGCATGGAAATGAATGCAGTGGCCAAACGATTGCATGTAGACCTGGCAGCCGCTGAGCCGGGTGTGCTGTGCTCCGACGATCGACAGGAATCCATGCTTGTTCAAGCGGCCGAAGTTGGGACCTCCCTTGCCATAGAAGTCCGAATAGCCATAGGGAACCGAGCCCTGAATGACGAAGGTGCAGTCGACAAACGAGTTGCCACTCCCCAGCACCTCAAACTCGTTCTCTGCCACACTGTAATCGGGGTACGGGCGATCGATCACGTTGCGGAAGTAGCCACCTTCGAAGGTGTTGTTGTCACCAAACAAATGCCAGCAGTCGGACACGTGCGCGGCGCGCGACAGCTTGCTTTGCACTGAGACCGGTGTCTCGATCACCACGCCCCGCAGGTCGAAGTGATTGTTGGAGCCGGTCGCCGCGAAGATGTGCTGGTCGCTTCCCACGGGCGGGTCGACGGATTCGGCGCGGTAGATGCCCGGCTTCAGTCGCACCTTCTGTCCGCTCGCTTTGATGGCCGCGCGAAACTCGTCGAGCGACTCGATGAGCGTAAAGTCATCACGGACTTCGAACGGCTCTTGCGGGTCCGGCAACACCGGTGGCTCGCGCGAGACCGTTTGCATGGGCGGATTTTTCGCCCGCTGCAGACCAACGTTGATCGAGTTCTGTGCGAAGGTGCTTGAAACCAACGTGCAAAACGCGGCCGACAACAGCAGGATGATTGGATTGAGTTGAGGCATTTGACGATTCATTGAGTTGCCACCTGGACAGACGACCCCCTGCAGTACTGATCATAGTTGGCGGACCTATGGTTGGCCATCAACCCGATACTGGGTCTTCGTATCTCGTGCAACCTGCGACGCAAGGGAAGTGGCGGGTTTGCGCTGTGGTGAGCAAACCTGCGTCGCTCCTGCGCATCGATCGCCAACGGGCGTTCACCGGATTGTCAATGAATCAATCGGGCGGTTGGTTGTGCACCTTTGTTGCATCGTTTCTGCGCACAAACCTTGTTCATGGCTTCCAGCATTTGAAGTGGATGACTACAACGACGACTATCGAGGGAACTATCTAGGGAACTATCTAGGGCCATGGAGCATCCAAGCTCGATCTCGGCCAACTGTGTCGGTACGCATTCACACCAAAACAGGGGAGGCGGAACTAGTGGAGATCAACAATTTCTCGGAAGGCGGGCGCACTCAGACGGCAACGGTTAAGTGGTCCATTGCGTTTGTACTGACGTGCGTTGGCAGCGCTATGGTTGCCAGCAGCGCCAGCGCGGAAATCAAGACACTGATCAATGGCGGCGCGAACGTCCCCTGGACCGACGGGGCCAGTTGGAGCCCAGCGGGCGCTCCGGGGCTGGCCGATGTGGCCCGACTCGGAGTGTTACCGGCCACGCACAATAGCAACGTGTTGGTTGAGAACAACCAGGCCGTCGGAGCACTCGAAGTCCTCAACGGTGCCAGTTTGTACGTCAACCAACCCGGCGCACTCGCAATTGGGGGCAATGCCACTGTTTCGGGCGAGGGTAGCCGATTGCTGGTGCAGAGGCTGGCCGGCTTCGGCATGTCTGCCAACAACATTCTCGTCAGCGACGGGGCGCACTTCGACATCGCGAACGGTGCCGAAGTGATTGTCTACGATACGCTCAACATCCATGCCCAGTCGCGAATGCGGGCCCGCGGAGTGGTCGAGTGCCTGGATAACTCTGGGGTGGCGCTAATCAACGACGGGCTGATCGCTACCTCGCCAGGCTTCGGAGGGCTGGTGCTGAATCAAGGGGGCGACGCACCGATGGATCTGGATGGAAACACGGGCTACGGAGTACTGCAGGTCGACGGAGGCAACAGCATTTTCGGGCAGGACCAACTAACCGTTAACGGCACCCACCTGCGCGACAACTTCAGCGGCACCATCGAAATGGCAACCGCGTCGATCCTGACGATGAACCTCAGCAATGGCTGGACCGCAGACGCCAATAGCGTGATCAATATTACGAGCCGAACGGAAAACTCCGATGGAATCGCCACCATCGAGGGCAGCCACGCTAGTCTGGGTGGCGCCGTCAATCTGGTCAACGGCTTCAGCGGACTGGGCGACCCGGTACACTTCGAGTCCGAAGCCACAATTCTCGATACGGCCGTGTTCAACCTCGACCCGGACAACGACCTGCTCTTTCAATCGGCAGTCGCGGTCCAAGGTGGAACGTTCAACACGCACAGCAACTTGAGCGTCGATGGCGCGGTCCGTTTCAATGGCGAGACCACTTGGACCGGCGCTACGCAAATCAACGGTATCGCTCTGCAGAATGGCGACGCCACGGTCAACGGTATTACCAGCATCACCGCGGGCGTGTTCGACATGGATGGAGGGGGCGGCACGACGTGGGACATCAATCACTTCTTCACCGTCACGGCCGAGAGCCTCGACTCGACGCTTAGCAACACGTTCGACGGCGTACTGCAACTCGACAGTCCCTTCAGCAATCTAAACGTCCAACTGACGGGCAGTTTTGACAAGTGGACCATGAACGGCGAAATGGACCTGGCGGCCGGCCTCGGCCCGCTAGGTGCCGAACGCCTGGACGGCGCCCCGGTGCGGATTACAGGCGAACTCAACAGTACTGGCCGGGTCCGCATCGCCGCCAACGCCGAGTTCGCTCCCAGCGCCGAACTGAACTTTGCCAATTCCGACACCGCATTGATGATGCAAGCCGAGACGCTCGTCGAAGCGGGAACTTCGTTCGATGGAGCGGGCGCGCTCCACAATCTTGCCACCGGTTACATGCGACTGGCCGACGGCGTCAACATGGGGAACATCAATCTGGTGAATAGCGGCCTGTTGGAAATTGGCAACTCACCGGGCACCATCAGCGTGCCCGAGTTCACTAACACGGCCGAGGGCAACTGGCTGGTGGAGATTGGCGGCCATGTTGCCGGCAGCGAGTACGATTTACTGCTGGCCGGTGACGCCAATCTGGACGGATTGATCGACGTGAGTCTGATCGACGCCGGCGATGGCCTGTTCTTGCCCGAGATTGGCGATGCCTTCACGGTGCTCACTTCACTGGAAGAGATCCTGGGCGAATTCCAGCACGATCCGGTCTCGTTTGCCAATGGTCAAGCATTCCATTGGCAGGTGCTGTACGACCCGCACAGCGTGACGCTGCAACTGGTCGACATCACGACGGAAGTGCCCGAGCCTTCGTCCATAGCGTTTGCTCTGCTCGGACTAGTTGGGCTGGCGCTGGTTCGAAGCTCTCGCCTCCGGCAACGGGGTGGACGGCGCGCGGTTAAATTCGACGGCAAGCAGCAGGCATCGTAGCGGTAGCGGCCATTGTGCGGTCGCCATCGCACCGACGCGCGATAGGTGCGGCATCACGCAGCGTGGTGCCTGCCTATCGACCGAGCAAGTACGCGAAAGAATCGCAAATTGTCGAGATGCCGCATTATTTTCTTGACAATTTGTCCGTTCTGGGCAGGATCGGGATAGTGACAGGCTTTATCCGTTTTGTTGGGGGCATTTCTTTCCGGTCCGCGCGGATGCGACCCAACGCCTGGCGCAACGCTCATCGAGTATGACCCTAGTCAACAAGGTTTTCCGGTCGCTTGAGCGTCACGCCATGTACCGTTAAGTCGCGCCATCGCGCCGATCATTCGCCAAGAGGAAGTTGAGGTATTCGCTAATGTTGTCAGCATCGAGATCTTTCTCCGTAGCGCTAGTAGCGCTACTCACCACCGTTCCGGGAGTTGCCTCTGCGGAACTGTTTCGTGACCAGATGAACAATGGCGCAGCGTGGGGCGTGAACGCCAGCGGCAGCGACTCGGCTGCCACGTTCAACTACGACTACAGCGCCGATGGCATTCCGGAGGCCCCGAATTCGGTCGGTGGCGATGACGCCACCCGCGGCGTCAAGTTGGAAGCCAACATTGAATCAGGTTCGGGCCAATTCTTCACGCTCTATCCGACAGGCCAGAGCTTCTCCGGCGACTACCAACTGCGGTTTGATGCCTGGATGAATTGGGGAACCGGCGGCACCACGGAATTCCTCGGCGGGGGCATCGGCTACAACGACACCGATGCTGACCTGACGAGCGGTGCCCAAGCGATCACTACCGGAGACGGCGGGTCCGCCAACGACTGGCGGGCTTTGAAGAGTGGCTTTTTTGTTGCTGCGGAAGATATGACCGCCGGCACCCGCCAGGGCTCCGAACCCTACTACGCCGACTTCCTGCCTTCGGTCAACGGAAGCGTTGCTGGCTCACCCGGTTTTCAGTGGGTGACCTGGGAGTTTGACGTCGATGGCAGCATTGTGGACGTCAGGATCGAGAAGCCCAATGGCGACCGCCTGCTGATTGCCACTTTGGACGGAAGTGACATGTCCGACGGTTCCAGCGGTTTCTCGACCTCGGGCAACCTGTCGCTCTTCTACGCCGATTTCTTCACCTCGGTTGCCGAACCTGCCGGATCGACATTCGGCCTGATCGACAACGTGGTGGTAAGGGTGCCAGAACCCAGTACGCTGGCCCTCTGTGCGATTGGCGCGATGGGACTGGTCGTGGCAGGTCGCCGACGCCAGCGTGCGGCCGGCACCAAACGCTAGTCGCCCCACTGGTAGTTCGCACGTGCCAGTCTCCTGGTCCGTCGCACGACTAAAGTAAATCCGAACAGCCTTCGGCGCATCGCGCCGAAGGCTGTTTTACTTTGCCGGCATCCCATGGGGCACCCCTCGGCCAGTTGGGGCGGGTGCGTTGTTTCGCTGTCAGTTGCATCGGCAATATGTTTCTCTGGATTTCAAGATGGGTTGCTCGTAGAATCGAGGACTCACGGTGCAGGGTTGGCTTTGAAATTCGATCGCGGCGCGATTTACTTCTCTCTCAAGTTCCTCCAATGCTGATGTGCGTTGCTGTGCTTCCGTGTAGTGGTGCAGCGATACTGTATTACGAAGTTCGAATGAATTGCGGATAGGGTCTGTGCAGTAGTGTTGGTGAATGCCCCCCGGTGGACAGAAAAATGATTTCTAAATCCCTTCAACGATGTCTTCTCTGCAGCCTGGTGCTGACAATCTTCTCCAACATTGCCACCGCAGCGCCGACCTTTGGCGCCAAGGCGAGTGGGTCTGACCTGGAGCCGGTCAGTGTGTTTCTCGAAGATGGTGGCCCGGGGAGTCTCTCGGCAGCGGTGAGCTTCAGCACATTTCGTGTGGACGCTAGTTTCGACCCGCTCTCCACGTACTTGCCGGTCCTGCGGGCGGAATCCGAAGGAGTGGACGCCACCTTCGATGATGATCGAACCAATACGCGAGCAGAAGCCTACCAGGTCTTTACCAGCAGTGTTGCGCAAACCATTCGGATCGATGTCGCCCTTGATAGCGTGGTGACCAATGGCCCCAGCGGGACGTCGGGCGTGTTGGCGAACGTTTACGTGATTGGGGGCAGTGGCTTTGGTGTTTCCGACACGTTCTGCAGTCCCGGCCAGTATACTTTTGATGGCACCTATTTGTGCGGTAACCGCATCGCTCAGTCAGAGAGCGGACTGAACTTCTCCAACTTGTACAACGGCGGAGATGCCCCGAGTCTGACCGATTATCTGGAGTTTGATGTCACCGCCGGCGAATCATTTGGCATCTACGCAAACCTGGCGGCAGGTTCGTACCAGGGCACAGCCGATGCTTTCAACACCTTGTCCATATCGTTTGACGACGACACGTTCATTTCGGTCGTCCCGGAGCCGGCCGCCGCCGGCCTGTGCGGAGTTGGGCTACTAATCCTCGTTAGCGTCTCCACCGGCTCGTCGTGGAGGCGTCGTATTTCCGACTTCAGTGGCAAATCCGACCTGGGTACGCGGTGACCGATAGCAATTGCAGGGTCGCTTCAAGCCGCCATCACGCTGCCGAGCAAGTTGCTTTCGCCGCAGCCTCGTGGAGCTGGAGGACTCACTTGCATAGAGTTACTGTCGACCAGGATCTGGACGTAGAATTGCCTCGCAATGGCCAAGCGATTTCACTTCTCACTCAAGACCCTTCTAGTGCTGATGGGTGTTGCTGCCCTTCTGTGTTGCGGTGCAGCCATGCTGTATCACGAATTTCGACAGAGCTGGGGCTATGGTCCGTACAGCAGTTTTGACGAATGGCCTCGGTCACTCGTTGATTTGATTGATAGTGACGCAGCATTGGTCGACGATGTAGAGCCACTCGGGCTGGGGAGCTTTGTCGACCACGCATCCATCTGGCGAATCAAGCCGGGCTCCCCGCTACGCCAACGGTTGTTTGCGGGACACCAGTTGGTAGCAACCACTTCGAATCATCCCATGGTACCCGACCTCCTCAAAGCGGCCCCCGGCAAATGGATCTCTGGCGATCGCGCCGACTACAACTGGTATGCGACGCCCGGTTATGGCAGTCAGCACATTGAGGGCGTCGATCTATTCTTAGTTGCCGAATACCCGGAGACAGGTGAGATGATTGTCTTGCACGAGTGGTTGTTTTAGCGGGTAACTTGGACAGTCGACCGAAGTTGACCCAGCCGCATGGAAGGCGCACCTCGACCGATTGTCGGTAGTATCCGCTTGGTGCTCGAACCAGGATTGGGGACAATAAACGGCCTCTGCCCGCGAATCACTCCAAGCCCCTCATCAAAGTTTTCCTGTTCCTCGAATGCATTTGGAGCACCTGTAATGGCCTTCGAGCAATCGAAACGAAGCCTGGATTACCGTTTCCATCTGCTTGCGTTAGTCATCGTGACGATTGGCGTTACCATCGGCCTGTTGGCCTGCCTGTACGTGTGGGCGACTCGTGGGCAGATCGAGTTCACCACGCTGAACGGATGTTTGTTTGCGGTGGTGGCGGCGTTCCCGGTGTGGCGAAAGTTTCGAAGGATGGGGCGGGCGGAGCAGCCCTCTTCCCAGCGTAGCGGCTGACGCCGCAACACTGGGTTGATAGCAAAATCCCTTCGGGATAGGGGGGATTAACTTCGCTGCGTCTTCCTAGAGTTCGATCAACTGGTTCGCTACACTTGCTACCAGCACTGAATTGGCGTCAATTCAGAAGCGTCGATGGTATCACGACCTCCGGTTCAGCAATGGTAGCAACAAAGGAAGAACTATTACCAAGGTTCAGCTTCGGAATTCGTGCGTTGCTTTGGACAACGGCAATCATTTGTATCCTGCTAGCCTGTTTTCACCTCGCGGCCGCTCGTCTTCGAGAAGTGCAACCTTCGGCCAAACGTCGGATACAAATCGGAATGTCCCAGGGCGAAGTGCTCGACATTCTTGGCACTCCGACTGGCACGCAGACTAGTGAACTCTGTTTCGATTACGATCGACCCGAAGCACCCGGTTGGTACGCCGTGTACTTCGACGAGAACGGATTGGTGGTTTCGATCGATGACGAGTCGATGTGAGGGGCTGTATTTCCACCGTGGGTAGTTTGTGGGGTGGGTGGTTCCGACGGCGACGATTGCGAGAACTGGCTGACGAATGTTGTCGCCGCCGAGTTTACCCGTTCTCCATGCGAGGATCGTTTTGGGCCAACTGTTTTGGGCCAATTCTGGGGTTCTACGATCACTGGCCCAAAACTCGAGCGGTTTTGGTCACCCCCAAGTGGTGAAACCCCTAGTTTTCCCGGCCAAACCATGTGGGGGAGGGGACAAAACCCTACGCGTTGTTCCCCGCATGTTTGGCGAATTGGCCCAAAACTCGAAGTTGTACCAAAACTCTTTGGCCAGCCCGCGATGGGCAAGCCAGTGGAGAACACCCGCGCACCACCGACCGCGCATGCAATCTAAGTTGTCAAAGAGCAGTGTGAGCCTATCGCCACACCCTCATTAGACCAAATCGCCGCGCGGTATCTACGGCGATTTTCTTACAACCCAGTAGGTCGGTCGTCCCGACCGACACTAACAAAATCCGCTTCTCCGCGCGAGTGGTCTCTCGCCAGAGCCGGGCGGCCGGAGCAGATTCAGCCATGTGGTGCGCTCGCCACGGCCGTTTGTCCGTGGGCGGAGCACAAGAGGCTGGGGGGGCGTCCGCTCGATTCGATAAATTCAGGTGCGTCGGACGATGTGGCCGAAGCACCTTGTCATGCAGTCGTTCAGTAAATGCATGAACCTCTGCGATTTACTGTGCCAAGGCGGCATTTTGGGCATTCGGCGTTTTCGTCAAACCACTGCTTCAGCGTGTCATGTCCATGACATTGCGGACACGGAACAGGCTCGAACTTCAGCCTCGACACGCCATCTTGTTCTTGAAGGATTGTGACCTCCGAATCCTTTTGTAGTACCGTAATGGAGACGCCGGTTGGCACATCATTCTCGCCATCGAATGCAAATAACTGGAGTTGCTCACCTTCTTTAGTGCCCCATTCGGAATGCCCTCCGCCAAGTGTGAAGTGAGTAGCACAGTCACTGCACACGACATGTTGGCCAGCAGAATGATGCGACCATCCGGAGCAGAATACAAAGTCGCAAGAATCGCATCGGTACGTGATACCAAACATTCTGCTCTCGTGTCGGCGAACTTGCTAATGGATTGGAGAATCCCGACTGTATATCCAGGGAAGTAAGACTAAGAACCGGACAGAGAACCCAAGCGAGTTTGGCACGCCATTTGCGCCTTATAGATAGCAACTTTACAGACCAGGAGGTTGCTATGTCCGATGCACGAATGCCACAGGAGTATTACGAAATCGTT
>NZ_JAMXLR010000069.1 GCF_024054565.1 Aeoliella straminimaris | reverse complement strand
TTGTCCGAAATTTGACACCTCCGCGCCTTGGAAAAGCTCCTTCGAGCCAGCGGTCGATGCATTCTCAGCAAATTAAAACGACTCCAAATTGCGGGCAGTGTGAATTCACAGCACTCATGCAGCTTGAAGATCAGAGCTTGATCTAGCTTGTTGGTTCTGCCGGTCGAGAAGGTGGTGCCTGTCGGCTCTTGTTAAACAACTCCTCGATGCATCCTGCACCAAACGGCTCATCCATGCTTGCGGTGCCAGACGTTCGTAATGTTCCAGGTCTTGGTTCCCACGCAGTAACTTGTAGTAAATAAATCTCACTGCAGGACGCAGCTCGTGGTCCTGGTAGGGTATTTACGTAAGCAAAATAATCGCGGCGATGATTCCAGCTGCAAGGCACAACGAGGCAGCGAAAATCAAACCGGGCCGCTCGTGAACCGCTGCGTTGGGGGTCGATTCGGCTATCGCCGTCAGCGTTTCGCGGAGCGGACGGAATCTGGCATCGTCTTTGGCGGGTAATGACAACTGTGCCTTGCCTAGCGTTGTAAGGACCTGCGTGATCCACCCTCCTTCAAGGTCGGGGTACCGATGAACTTCAAGGATATCATCGAAAGAACACGCGACAAAACCACTAACACCTAATACCCAAAAGCCACTTGGGTAAAAGCAGCGCCCAAAAGAAACCTGTTGCTGTTGTGGATCGACGGCGATGTGTTGCCTGCCGCCAACACGCGGCTTGTACTCAAACATCAAGAGGTCTTCTCCAATTTGGCAATCACCATAAGTTTGAATTACGGAATCAGCAGTCTTGCGGGCACGTAATCGCGTTCGGAAGAAAGAAGCCAATATCAGAGCTGTTATTATCCAGAGTGGAATCGCGTTGATTAGCTTTATTGGCATATCATTGAATGGAGTGGGACTGGTGGTACGGCATACATTCTAGCCACCCTCCTGCAATTTGCGATCTTTCAGAATGACAGCGGATGGACCAACACCAGCACTTTCGCTTCTCCGCTAACTGCGGGCGGTGAGAACGACTCATCGTTCCACATAAGTCTCGCAAGCACTGCTATGGCAGCTTCTGGTGATAGTGTTGCTATCGACCTTGCCTGGATCTGATTCGTTGCGAACGATTTGTTAGCTTGTCATTTTCGAGGGACTGTGGTGAGAAGCATGTTTACTTCTCTTCGCTTCTTCCATGGAGGTTCCCGATGTCCGTTTCGCTACGAGACGAAGTTCGCGGTGCCGTGCTCGGCGACCAACGGTTGACGAAACGGCTGGTCAAAGTCATTGAATCGCTCGGCGCGAAGCCTAACATGAGCGTGCCCGCCGCTACCTGCGGTCGAGCGGAAATGGAAGCCGCGTATCGTTTCTTCGACAACGATAAGGTTTCCCCCGAAAGAATCCTCCGGCCGCATATCGAGGCCACCCGGGAAAGAGTTTCTCAGACCGATGTTGCCTTGTTGGTCCAGGATACAACCGATCTCGACTTGACCCGACCGAAGCAGCAGGTCCGCGGCGCAGGACCGCTGGAATACCACACTCGCCTGGGTGCTTTCTTCCACCCGATGGTGGCCTTCACTGAGCACGGCTTGCCCCTCGGCATCGTCTGGCAGAAGAGCTGGACTCGGAGCAAGATCAAGAAAATGACTGTGAATGACAAAGGACGCTGGATCCGCGAGACACCCATCGAAGGAAAGGAGACCTACCGGTGGATCGAAGGCCTGAGGGCAGCCCGCGAAGTTGCCGACACTTGTCCCCAGACGACTTGCGTCTGCATTGCCGATAGTGACGCCGACGTTTACGAACTGTTCTGCGAACCACGCGGTACTTCCCGTGGCGAGGTGCATCTGTTAGTGCGTGCCTGCAAGAAGCGAATCACTGTGGACACGGAGATGACATGGTTTGAAGCAGCTCGCGCTACGAAGTGTCTGTATCAATGTAGCGTGAACGTCGGTGCTCGCATTGCGAAACTGTCCACGGATAAACGCAAACGCCACGAAACTCGCGAGGCACGCCTGGCAGAACTAGAGGTTCGAGCCACTACAGTGACGGTGCGCCATCCTTATCGACCAGGCCGTCACCGCAATCTGTCTGACATCACGCTGAACGTCGTCCTTGCCGAAGAACCCAATCCCCCGAACGGTGCTACACCGATCCAATGGCTGCTGGCAACGACACTTCCCATCGACGAGGTTCAGCAAGTCCGACGAATCGTCGCTTACTACGCCATTCGTTGGCAAATCGAAATCTTTTTCCGAACGTTGAAGAGTGGCTGTCGGATCGAAGAGCGGCAGTTGGAGACGGTGGAGCGAATGCTCAACTGTTTGGCAGTCTACGCGATCATCGCCTGGAAGGTGATGTATCTGTCGCGATTGGGGAGCGAGTGTCCAGACTTGAGCTGTGAGCTGATCTTTGAACCGAGCGAATGGAAATCGGTATGTATGACGGTCCGCAAAGCCGATCCGCCATCTACCCCACCCCCATTGAATGAGATGATCCGCATGATCGCTTCGCTAGGCGGTTATGTCCTCCGCCAATCGACGCGCCCAGGGCCGCAAACGTTATGGTTCGGACTGCAGCGTGTTTACGACCTGTCCACCGCTTGGCAGACTTTCGGACCTGGCTAGTTCGCTTTTTTTAGTTGATGACTTGTGTGGAACGATGAGTGAGAACGACCTCAGCAGCTGAGAGATCGGCTGAGTGACCACCTGACTTCGCTCGGATCATTGAGTCTGGATGCCCTGGCGGCAACTCTAAAACTTTGACTCGAATAACGCCGCCCAGTGTTGAGATCCGCGAGAATGGATGCTCACAAAGACTCCTCCCCGACCAAGGGATGAATAGTCAGTCTACTTGCTCTATAACCCTGCAGACAGACGACCCTTTTCCGACATGGGCAGCTGGTGGCGCAGCAGTTGAACACACCTGACACTGCGGAATGCTGCATGACCTTTCCTTGGCAGCCGATGGAATGAGGCACACGAGTCCGTAGGGGACGAAGCATGGCTCTTGCATCAATTTACAGCAGACGAGCTGCTTACCACAGCGAGCAAACTGATCGACTGCGCCCCCAGGGTTGACGTGGGCAAACTCACGGCCAAGATCCAGTGTCGCCACTGTTCTGGTTCAGATCAATGGCCCACCGACTCCCTCTTCGAAAGTGAAACCAGATTATGCAATTTGGTAAGCAACCGTTCTAACCGCTCTTAGATCATCGCTGTCATCCTCACCCGCTTGAAATGAGAATCTCTAATGGCTTCGCGTAGTGCATCGACCACGCTGTCGGGAGCCCAATCGCTATCGCGAGCATCAATAAGCAACCGAGCCAACTGATACTTGTGCAAGAAGGCCTGGATGTTTCTCGGCCCTCAGTCCACCTCAGAACTATCCCGATCGAGAGCAGAGTCGTCATTGGCAAGCCTTAATGTCGGTCTTGTTTTCGCCACGTTAAACGTCTTCAGGCTGCACTATGCTCACTCTTAATAAGTGATCTGCGACAATCATTGTTGACTCCTCGACTTCAATACAAGATCTGGTCGGCAAACTGGCCGATCGGCCCTAGGAACCGCACGCAACCGCTTGCTTGCATGTCGTTTCCTGCATCTTAAAGAACTAATATAAGGACATCTTTGACTCGAATCATCATGTGACGCCCAAATGAATACATCTGGTGAATCTACAACACAGATCAACTCGGTAGCCTTCCGTAAAGCCAGCCCACTGATCGGTCGAAGCAAAGGACGTGCAGCTAGCACGCATGCTTGAAAGGACGTGCAATCAACCAATCTGATGCTCTAGAGTACCTATCGCGCTATCACTCATTTACAAAGAAGGAGCCATACACCACCTTGTTATCGCATCAGTGGATAGTTACTAGTGCGTCCTTTGTCACGAATCCCGGTGCCCAGGTTTCGCCACGACATGGTGATGGCACATGCCTCACTACATACCCGCTCATCGCGCGTGATGCGCAGTCCCGACTGGATTAATCGAAAGTCACTACTCTACGGAGCGCAAGTAGCGTTGCACCGTCCGCCGCGAGACCCCCAACGCGGTGGCGATTTCCTGGTCCTTCAATCCCATCTTTCGCAGCTCCAATGCGCGGTCGGGCTTGGCCTTCGTGGTGCCTGATTGCCGGCCTTTGTAGACTCCTCTCGCCTTTGCAGCAGCGATACCGGCAGATTGCCGCTCCCTTCGCATCTCTTGTTCCATCTCCGCAACGGCGAATAGCACCGATGCAATGAGTTGCCCAGCTGCGCCATTGAAGTCCAGCTGCTGGGTTACGCTTACAACGCGAATTCCTCGCTGACACCAATCAACGAGTGTGTTGATACCATCAACCAGCGAACGTGAGATGCGATCGAGTTTATAGACGACTACTGTCTTGACCTTTCCGGCAAACACGGCCGTCTGCAATCGCTCGAACTCTGGGCGCCTAAGATCAGTGCCCGACTTGCTATCGACGTACCAGACGGCGTCTGAGAGCCTCTGAGAGGCCATCCAGCGTTCGATCTCAGCGCGCTGACTGGCAGCCTTCTGCGAAGTAGTAGAGACGCGAACATAGACCGCGACTTTCGCGGCCGACTTTACTCGTTTCTTCGACTTCATGGGAACTGCCTCGGTGCGTCCACGTGTAAGACAATAAGAGTATACACTTTATGGCATGGCTTTTCAGCTCTAATAATCGCAATTTTCACCGAGTTTTTCATGCGCAACAGACAATGCACCCTATTTGGCACACGCCGCTAGGCAGCTGCTCTTATACGATCGATCTGCAGGGACCATCCTGACAAATCTGAATCCGGGGAAGTTCAGATTCGCGCCCTTCGCCTGGCGCGCATTTTCATTACGGGTATTTCTCAGACTCTTCTACCCGCGAGATTCGGGCAGTCAAGAAGCTTCTAATCTGCGCAGGAGTTCTTAGAACGTGTTTTGAAATTCACGCCTATGCCCCTTCAAGCAATAAAACACCCTGATTTTGCCCAGTGCTAGCGTCGAAATGTGGCCATTTCAGTACTTGGAGCAGGTTGTGGGTCATTTTTAAAACACGTACTTAGATTAAAAACTCACAAGTCAGACTCGAAGACCTATTCACCAATTCTCAGTAGCCATCAGGAGCTGCCATCGCTCATCAGACTAAGGCTGCTGTGGCAGATTATGAAGGATAGTCGTGGACAGATTGGACAACTTGGAGGTTGAATTCGTATTAGTCTAAAATGCGCTGAGAGATTTGCGGGGAATACAGAACTCATGTCCGTAATGTCCAAATGATGATTAGAAGAATTGTCAATCATCCCTCCCCACCCGCGTGGTTTACACAACAGCACAATCGCTGGCCGCCACAAGTGCCTTCAAGTCCAAGCCTCCTGAACAAGCTGAGTGCACTAGCGTAGTTGCGGCACGGACGCAATACCAATTTCATCTTTTTATGAAAAACCGTCGCGATTTTTCTCTTCGGCTGCGTGCATGTGTGGTAGGATCTGTATCCGCTGAACACGGTCGTATATGACTCGGGTTCCACCCGATCAATGGATTCTGGACCAAGTTTCAGCTCACAGTGGTTGCCCAAGTCTACTTGGGTAGTCGCTTTCTACGGAAAAGACCGGCCATCTAGGTCGGAATGTGATGGAATCGTAATAGATTTTTGGTGTGCGCTGGATGCGCGGTCCACCAGAATTGCCTCTGCAATTGCCACGCAAGGCCATGCGCAGAGTGACTATGAAAGGGGCTTCCTATGTCCCAAGCGAAAGAAGTTGATCTTTCGTGCCTCCAACTCCTTGATATCACGCAGTTGGCAGAGTTGTGCGGATGCTCTTGTTCGACTCTGCGTCGACTTGCCGACCGTGGCGCGATGCCCGCGCCAGTGAAGATCGGAGTACTAAGTCGATGGCGCAAGAACGACGTTGAAAAATGGATAACTGGGGGTTGTCCGATCCACCAACAATGGGGAGGGCGGGCTAAATGAAAAAGAGCAAGCCAACGAAGCGCAAACAACGCTACAAACGTAATAGCAAACAACGGAAACATTTAACTTGCCGAGTAATGTACTTAAAACCGGCTGGAGGCAGTTCTGGGCGACCTGACTACCAATTGGGATTGGAGGTGGTCGAAGGAACGCTGTCGGACAAACGGCTCATAGCCATACTTCGATTCGGATCGAAATCCGATGTGGAGATATCTAGCAGAGTACTAAAGAAACTCGGAATTGACCTGCATTCTGATCTAGGTCGATTACCAGTAGACATGTTTGTAAGCGTCGTTGCGAATCCAAGGAGCAATGGCTTTCTTGCCGTAGTTCCGCAGACCATTCGCCGCATTGAATGGGAAGCCTAGTTCCAGCATTGATGGCTTTCCAACTCTGTTGCGACAACTTCTGTGCACACAATGATGTGCGGCGCTTAGGGTCGGCGACGCCATAGACGTATGCTACCAGAATACTTATTACAAATTGATTTAACAAAGAGAGAAGGTTATGAGTTCAGAGAAACCAAAACCCCACAACAGCGCGGTGAACAAAGACGAACTTGCGGCCGCAATAGAATATGCCGAACTTGGCTACAAAGTTTTTCCACTGCGTTGTTTAAGCAAGCAACCGGCATGCAAACACGGCCACAAAGACGCCACGTGCGACACGGATCAGATCGAGGCCTGGTGGAGTGATGATCCGCACTACAATATTGGCCTGTCCACGGAGGGGCTTCTGGTTATCGATATCGACGGGGCAAACAACCCTTGGCCTATTGATCCAGAGAAGAAGCTGGAACTATCAGCTGCCCCCTATGCCGAGACTCAATCAGGAGGAAGACACCATATCTTCCGCCAGCCGGAAGGTCTCTCCTTTCGCAACTCAGTAAGAAAACTTGCCAAGAATGTAGATGTTCGCGCTAACGGTGGATACGTTGTTGTTCCGCCCTCTAGTAGTGACACGGGTCAGTATAAGTGGATACAACCGCTCGACGTCCCTGCCGCTAGTCTTCCACTCCCACCTGAATGGTTGCTCAATGAGCTTTCCGAAGTGTCAACCGGGCAAAGTGAGCCAACTGTTCGCGGAAATAGTATACTTGAAGGTGAGCGAAACAACCGTCTGACGAGTATTGCCGGGCAAATGTGCCGCCAAGGGTCAAGTGCCCAAGAGATCGAGAGTCATCTTCTTTCGATCAACGAATCGGAATGCAGGCCACCCCTGGATGAGGCGGAAGTACTCAAGATCGTCAAGAGTGTTGGCCGCTACAATGAAGAGTACGAGGCAACTGATCTGGGCAATGCCGAGCGCCTCGTGGCTCGGTCTGGTAACGTTATTCGCTATGTGGCCACTCGGAATATTTGGTTGATCTGGGATGGGACACGATGGAAACGCGACGAAACCGGAGAGGTTCATCGACTGGCGCAAGCAACAGCCATGAGCATTTCCGACGAGGTTCGCAATGCCACCGACGAAACTCGTCGCACCTCACTTAAGAAGTGGGCAAAAACGAGCCAGTCTCGAGCGAGGCTAAGCGCCATGGTGGACTTAGCGGCGACGCAAGAGCTAGTTTCCATTAGCCATCGTGTACTGGATCAGCATCCGCTGCTACTGAACTGCAAGAATGGTGTGGTTGACCTCGAAACCCGGAGATTGCTTCGGCACGACCCAGGTTATCTGATCACTCAATCCACCGGACTCGAATATCCGACCGATCATGCAGAATGCCCTCTATGGAAGCGGACATTGGCGCGGATTTTCAACAATGACAGGGAATTGATCAGTTTCCTTCAGCGGCTTTGCGGAGTCATGTTGTCTGGCGAAGTACGGGAGCAAATACTGCCGATATTTCACGGAGATGGCGCCAATGGAAAGACGGTTATTGTCGAAACTATCAGGCACATCATGGGCGACTATTGTGTGAAGGCACCTCATGGATTTGGGATTGCTCGCAAGAACGAAAGACATCCGACAGAGCTCGCCGACTTATGCGGCTCTCGTTTGGCCATCATCTCCGAAACCGATGAGGGACAGCGTATTGACGAGGCCCAAATCAAGGAATTAACGGGTGGCGATACGATACGAGCTAGGAGGATGCGACAGGACTTTTGGGAGTTTGAGCCCAGTCACACTTGTTTGATGGTAACCAATCATCGGCCGGTTGTCCGCGGAACGGATTATGGCATCTGGCGAAGATTGCTCCTTGTTCCATTCACGGTCACAATTCCCGAAGAGGAGCAAGACAAAGAGCTGGCAAGTAAGCTCGAATCTGAGTATCCGGCAATCCTGCAGTGGATGGTTGAAGGGTATAAAATGTACAAAAAAGAAGTCGGTCTAAATCCACCGCAATCGGTGCTAGTCGCTACGAAAGAGTATAAGAATGACATGGACAGCTTCCGCCGGTTCATAGAGGAAGGCTGTATCTTGGAACCACAGTTAGAGACTCTCGGATCCGCGCTATTCGATGCTTACAAGTCTTGGTGCGAGAACAATGGGGAATCCTACCTAGACAACCGCTACTTTGGCAAGCGACTTAAAACACTCCCGGATGTGACCTCTCGACGGTCGAACGGGACCTATTACAAAGGGATTGGATTGGGGCGTGAGGAATCAAATACAGCAGCGTAGGAGAACGTTTTGGCGAGAAGTCCGGCGCGCCGCCTAGGCAAGTCTAGGAATCCTGCAATCTCAGGTCAGGAACCTGTCCGGTGGCATCAAACGAAACTCTTAAAAAGCAACAATAATCTGTTCATTGGAGGGCTAACGTTGGCCAGAATCTACAAACAAACCTACACCAAACCGCTCCCCGAGGGCGCCGAACTGTTCACCCGCAAGGGGCAAGAGTTCGCCCGTTGGACACCCAAGCGGGGTAGGCCTCGTACGGCCCCCGTAGCGCGGGATGCGAACGATCAGCCAAGAATCCGCCTGGAGTCGGCCAGGTACATGGCCGAGTATCGCGATGGGCAAGGTATTCTGCAGCAAGTCGCCACCGGTTGCCGCGACAAAACGGCCGCCCAGGCGGTGCTGAACGATCTGCTAAAGCGGGCCGAGCGGGTGCGCGGCAACCTCGTATCGGCCGACGACGACGCGGCGATGGACCACCAGCACACCGAGCTAACTGTGGTGCTGGTCGACTACCTCGGCCACCTGCGAGCCAAGGGACGATCGGCCAAGCACATTGCCGACTGCGAACGGCTTGTCGGGCGAGCATTCGACGAATGTGGATTCACTAGACTCCGTGATGTCACCGGCGAACCGCTCGAACGGTGGCTGACGCGACTCACGGACCAAGGCAGTTCCCCTCGCACCCGCAACAGCTACCTGCAAGCGGTCCGCGGTTTCTGCCGCTGGTGCGTTTCGTCCGGCCGCCTGACCAGTGACCCCACGAAGCGAATAGGCAAGCTCAACGAAGCCACCGATATACGCCGGCAGCGGCGCTCGCTCACGACCAACGAACTCGCTCGCCTGCTTTACGCTGCACGTTGGCGACCATTGGCCGAGCGGGGCCGCAAATCAGTGCCGGCCGACAATCCGAAGGGGCGCAAATCGTGGAAGCTTGCGCCGCTGACCTTAGCCACGCTGGACGATTGCGTCGAACGGGCACGGACCAAGCTGACCGACAAACCAGAGCAACTTGCGGAACTCGAATGTCTCGGCCGCCAGCGGGCGCTGATCTACAAAACCTTGGTGCTCACGGGGCTCCGACGTGGCGAATTGGGCTCGCTCACGATCGGTTCGGTAGTCTTAGACATGGCCGCGCCCTACTTGGTACTGGATGCCGCGAACGCAAAGAACCACCAGCGGGCCGAGTTGCCGCTGCGTCGCGATCTGGCAGAGGACATTGCCGCCTGGATCGCAGAACGTCGCGAAGCTCAGCAAGGCCCCGCGGACGTAC
>NZ_JAMXLR010000068.1 GCF_024054565.1 Aeoliella straminimaris | reverse complement strand
CCTCTCGCCAGGCCGTTGTCAGCCTCCGTGCTGCGGCCAGATTCTCGAACTCCTCGGTCGCCAGGAACTCGTCACGCAGGCGGCTGTGAAAGCTCTCGGCATAGCCGTTCTCCCACGGGCTGCCTGGCTCGATGTAGAGCGCCTCGATCTCCAGTTGTCCCAGCCATCGCTGGATCGCCTTCGCCACGAACTCCGGACCATTGTCGCTGCGGATGTGGCAGGGCACGCCTCGCATCGCAAACAACTCGGCCAGCGTGTCGATCACGTCCTCGCTGGTGATGCTCCTGTCGACTTTCAGTGCCAAACTCTCCCGCGTAAACTCGTCTTCGATCGACAGCCACTTCAGCGGGCTGCCACTGGTCGTGCGGTCAAAGATAAAGTCCCAGCACCACACATGGTTCTTGTACTCGGCACGACGGCGGTGACAACCGTTGCGGCTGGTGCCCAGGCGACGCTTTTTTCGCTTCTTCTTCGGCACTTTCAGTCCTTCCCGACGCCATAGTCGATAGATTCGCTTGAAGTTCACCTGCCACCCTTCCTGGCGTAGCTTGGCCGTGATGAACCGGTATCCGTATCGCGGATGCTTTCGCACTAACTCGAAGATCCGCTTCACCAGGACCGGTTCGTCGTCAGGCACCTTGGCCGTGTAACGCTGACTGCTTCGCGGCTGATGGAGCACTCGACACGCCCTTCGCTCGGAGACCTTGAACTGCGATTGCAGATCCTGGGCCGCAGCCCGCTTCCGGGAAGGGCTTACCAGTTTCCCTCCGCCACATGCTTGAGCATCTGGATGTCGAGCGCCTGGTCGGCCACCAACTGCTTCAGCCGCTTGTTCTCCTCTTCCAGTTGCTTTAGCCGCTTCGCCTCCTCGGCCTTCATGCCTCCGTACTGGGTCCGCCAGCGGTGGTAC
>NZ_JAMXLR010000067.1 GCF_024054565.1 Aeoliella straminimaris | reverse complement strand
AAGCGTAAGGCTGTTTCGCCCGCGAGACCATTTCCTGGGGTACAGCCGGTTCGACCTCGCGGCGAAACTGCTCCATCCGAGTCGCCCTGTTGACGATTCGCGATCTAGATGCCGGATGTGAGGGAGACACGCCGGAGGGAGAGCACGCAGCAGGCGTTCGCCATCAGAAGTAATAGCCCCGAGGGTTCGGGGACGGTCGCTTGCGCCGAGGTGGGTGGATTCGACGAATTGCCGAAGTGGTCCCGCCACAGCTGGTAGTCGGCCGCGTCCACCAGGCCGTTGCCATCGCCGTCGGCCGCGGTGCCTTCGGCGACCTCGGCGCCCAGGGTGTTGCGCCACAAGGTGTAATCGGCAATATCGACGGTGCCGTCGCCATTGTAGTCGCCAGCGAGCCCGTCTGCGGCGACCAGTCCTTCGATGACGACATTGCGGAACGCAAATGCTTCGCTGCCACCGTCGGCCGTGGCGGTGAATCGCAGGATGAGTTCATCTCCGATCCCCGAGATCGACTGGCTGAACGTTTGAAACAGGTTGGACAGGGTGACTCCATCGACGACCACCGGATCGTCCAGCGATGTGACCGTTCCATCTTCCAGCGTGTAGTTCTGCGTCGCATCCTCATCCACGGTGACTTCCAGCAGTGTGGAGAACGGGCTGCCATCGATTGACGTTTCGAACAGGAAGGAGTCGTTGGCGGCTTCGAAGTCGCCCATGGCCGCGATGTCGATGGATAATTCGAGTCCGCCCGTTGCCGAGGAAATGTCGAACGTCCAGCTGGCCGATAGCGGCCCGGAGCTGACGTCGTTCTCGATGTCGACCACGCCAAATGCGTTGCCGAAATCGCTCGACTGGAGGATGCCGGCGGTGTCGGACGAGGAGGCGGAATCGTCGACGAGCACAAACGGCGGGTTGTCGTTGCGATCTTCGATGCCGAACATATCGGCGTCGCTGCTGAAGGCCAAGGTGCGGGCGTCGGAGGCCAGGGGCTGTTCGGTGGTAAAGGCGCCGCCGAACTGAAAGCTGGTAACATTGATGTCGTCCGCCACGGTGGGCAACAGCGCCCGGGCAATGACCTGCTGCTCGAGCGGCGAACCCTCCCCCACCTGGTAGCTGATGGGGATGTTCACGTAGGAATTGGCGGCTCCCTGGCTGGCGGTTTCGATGATGATCGAGCCTGCCTTGGTGCCTTCGGTGCTGGTATCAAAGGCGATAGGGAAACTCGCCGCCGAGGCGAGCGCGGGCGCCATGCCCGAGCCACTACCCGACAGGTCGCCCGTGGTGGTGTAGGTGAAGTCGAGCTCGTCGGCGCCGGCGGGGGTCAACACGCTGGCGGCATTGCGGATCAGCAGGTCGAGGTTAAACGCTTGTCCTTGCCCCAGCATGGAGGGAACGGTGCCGGTTATGGCTTCGAGGATGGCGGGAACCTGATAGTCGGCCACGACGGGCAGGTGGTCGCTGGCCGATACCAGGGCGTCGAGCACCTGCGACTTGGTAAAGGAAGTGACTCCGCTGAAGGCGATGGAGTTGCCCTGGTTCACTCCACCGTTGAATGTGCTGCCATTGTTGCCGAACGTGTGGTAACTGCCGGAGATGTAGTCGACGCCTTCGCCATCGAGCATTTCGCCGGTTACCAGTTGAAAGTCGAACCGATCGTCCATGCCGCCGAAATTGCCACGGGGACTTTGCGTGTGCCACTCGGCATAGGAAGCGTTGTTGTGCCAATTGCCGACCCGGTCAACGGGATCGTACGCTTGTCCAGGTCCGGCGGAAAGCAGACGCTGAAAGCCGTCTTCGCTGCCCGAGTACATGTTGAAGTCGCCCGCGTAAATGGCGTGCGTGCCTTCGCCCAGGGCATCGGCATTGTTGCGCACCGCGCTGGCTTCGACCAATCGCCGGGCCTCGTCCGAGTCGGTGTTGCTCGCCTTGTAGTGATTGTTGTAGGCGTAGAAATCGGCCGCCGCGTCGTAGCCCGCCGGTCGCAACTGGTATCGCAGCGCCTGCCGTGCCTGTCCCGACGAGCTGAGGCTGCCAAAGGCGATTTCGTCGATCAGTTGCACGGTGGCCGAGTTGTAGACAATGCCTTGGCGGATGTCGCTGGAGAAATTGCTGTTCTGCGTACCCGCGACAAACGTATTGGTGTTGTAGATACCGTTGAGGATGTCGACAATTTGCTGCGTGCTGCCGGCGGGGAAGCTAATGCTGTTCTGTTCTTGCAGCAACAGCACGTCGACCGGTTTGGAGAAGCCGCTATACGACTCCTCGCCAATCGCCTGCATCACGGTGTCGAAGCCCGCGTTGGGTCCCTGCAGCGAATTGTACGACACGACCCGCAGTTGCGCCGAAACCAGCGAAGCTGGCCCGCAGATTGTTAGCAGCAACAGCAGACGGAGTCGGTTGGCAGAGGGCATGGCGGGCGCAGGTAGAGGCGGGGCAGTTGAGCAAAACAACACATCATAGCCACTGCCAGCCACCTACGCTATGAATTGGCAGCGAAGAGTCACCCCCAACCCGCGGCCAACCGACTGCTGGTCGCTGTGCGCCCAACAGAAATTGAGGTGGACCGCACCTCTCGAATTCTCTGCGCGAACGCAGTCCTACGCCGCCCGCGCGAAGGCGAGTTCGCTGGCGACCGATTGCACCAGGGGCGTATCGACGGTCGTTGTGCCGCTGGCGTAGCCCACCAGCAGGGCAAGGTCGCCCAGGCGATTGATTCGCCGCACGACGCCGTGGGCTAGTTGGTGCAGCGTGTCGATGGCGGCCGAGGTGAAGATTTCCTGCGTCGCTCCAGCAGCCGTCAGTCGATGCTGGAGGTAGCTGTGCGTTTCCTCGACCGACAGCGGATCGACGATAGCCGTGATGGCGATACGCTCTTCCAGTCGCGGCGTCCGCGACAGTGTCGACAGCAGCGAACTTTGTCCCACCAGCAACAACGTCAGCAGCGGCTTCCCCTCACGCTGCAAGTTGAGCAACAGGCGGACGGTCTCCAGCGTGCCGGCGTCTTCCAGCAGGTGAGCTTCGTCGATGACCACGATGGGACGCTCGTCCCGCTCGCAGGCGGCTGAAAGGTGGTTCTCGATCTCCAGCAGGCTCTGGTCGATGCTCGGTGTTACCTGCGGTGCATCGGCTGCCGAAGTGAGTCGCGACGCCAGATAAGCCAGCAATTCGCGGCTGGGCATCTGGGGATATACCACGTGCACTACGGGCTGCTTGGCGCCGGGTAGCTGGTCGATCAACTTTTGCACCAGTAACGTCTTGCCCACTCCGCTGGGGCCAGCCAGCAGGGCTGCGCCGCGGTGGTTTTCCAGGGCGTAGCGAAGCTTCAGCGTGGCGCCCTGGTGCGATTCGGAGGGATAGTAAAACGGTCCGTCGCCCGACGGCTCGAAGGGCTTCGCGGCAAGCTGCCAATGATTGAGGTACATTGTTTTAGATCCGACGAGGTCGAGAGAAAAGTCTGTGGAGCTGCGTCCCCTTGCCAGGATTATCAGTCTCCGATTCGGCAACTAGTCGCTAGTTGCCAACAAGCCATTAGGCCGCTTCGATGAGCCCACCGACCTGAAGGCCATACTCGCCTAGCGACGCAATGGAAGCGGCCACTTCGTCGTCGCTGCAAGCAGCGGTGCGACAGGCAATCAGGAAGTCGACACCCATCGCGGCGGCCAGGTCCGCGGCCGATTGGCCGGCGTCATTGGCTGGGCAGCCCAGATCGATGATTACGCGGTCGTAGTGCCGGCGTAGGGCGCCGGCCGCCAGCGACACGCGGAACCGCGCCGTGGATTCGAGTTGGGCTTGCTCCAGAGGTGCTGACACCAGCAGATCGACCCCCACTTCGGGTGCCGTGTGCGCGGCGTTCAGAATCGACTCGCCCGTGGTCAGGGTGTCGGTCCAGGAGGCAAACTGCTGCAGCGACAGCATCGAGGCCAGGCCGCACGATGGCAGGTTGGCATCTACCAGTGCCACCCGCTGGCCGAGGGCCGAGCTGCGCAGTGCCAGGCACAGGGCCGTGGTAGTGCAACCGGTGCTCGGTGCCGCGCCGATCACGCCGATCAGCGTGCCGGTCGAGGCCGTGGGCAATTGACGTAGCAGGTGATCGAACCGATCGGCGGCGCGGGCGAGCAGGTGCTGGCACGCTTCGGGCCATTGCGGTTCGGAGGTCCTGGTTCGCGACGGCGTGAGTCCAAACAACTCGCCGGCCTGCACCTGTGACAAAGGTCGACGCACCGCAGGTTGGTGTGGCGCTGGGTGCGCGGGCTCGGCCTGTGGCGCCTGGTCGGCTTCGTCCAACTCTGCAGGTTCCGGCAGGGTGGTCGAGTCGAAGTTAAACGGCTCGCCGAGCACGATTTCTGTGCTGCTCATCAGATGCTCGGCCGCCTGTAACTGTTCGGCGGCGAGGCGTGCAGCAACGCGGTTGGGCGAACCTTTGTAGGCGTCGATGAAAGCTTTATTCGTTGTGGTCATTACCTGATCTGCTGGTTGGCGGGCTTCAGTTCTTTGGACAAGCGAGCCTGGGGTGGCGCGGCCACGGTATGTTCGGTGTTGCCGAACGTGAATTCAGGCTTACACGTATCCGGATATCCCCCTTCATCGGCTGACTCAACAATCTGATCGGCGGCAGGCAAGTCGAGCTCTTCCGGCTGTGGATCGGCTGGCTGCGCTGCCACCGACAACTCGGGTGTCAGAGGTGCAACTTCGGCCTGTAGCTGCCGGGAAACGTCCTGCGGACCTTTCGCCACGGCAATCGACTCCGGCACCGCGGCCGGGGCGTTGCAGGCTTCGGCCAATGGCAGCGGCTGCATCGCTTCGGTATTGATGGCGGCCGGCGTGACGGCTTCGCCGGCGGGAATGCTCTCGGCCTGCTGACTCTCCAGCACCAGCATCATCAAGCCAGCCGCCGTGAGCAGTGCTACCAGCATGATGATTCGGTGATACTGACGGATAGTGTTGTCCATCGCGGCAATGGTTTGATGCCAGGCGGACGGCTCAGGCACCGATTCGGTGGCGACGGCGGGCGCGGCCTGCGGTGCGCCACCCACAGGTGGGTCGAACCGCAATTGGGTGACCCCATCCCCTTCGCGCGACTCGCTGGGTTGCACTACCGCGCGGGCGACGGCCCTGGCTTCTTCCGGGCTGTCCGGTTCGGCCGGCTGCGATGGTTCTTGTGCGGGCGTGGCAGAGTGCGCAGGCTGGGGTGGATCGAATCGTACCATGGTGGGCGACGGATCCGGGGTCTCCAGCGGTTGGTCGGGAGTAGCGAGCAGTTGGTGCGGCTGAAAGAACGTCGCATCGAATGCCTGCGGCGGTTCGATCACCGCGGTTTGCGTACTGGCTTCCGCGGACGGGCGTTCGAGCCACGGGAGGCTTGCCAGCACCGGTGGCAACTGCTGCGTACTGCTCTGGCTTTCGCTCTGTTTTGAAGTACTCACTTGCCTTATGCCCCTATATGCTGCCGATCATCCGTGGAGCGCGCGGCGCGGCGCACACCAAGCTTCCGTTGGCAAATATCGGACATGGTTGGGAGAGCCTTGAGGATTCGTCCGGTTTTGCGGACGACGCCCATCGAAATGCTAGAGGTGCTAGTACTTGGTGGACGCATCTTGGGCCGTGATTGTGGTCTCGCTCCCGCTTTTCGTGCCTAACTACTAATCCGGTGGAGTTTATGTGGCTTTCGGCAGAAACCTGAGGGCCCGGTGGGGTGCTCGGTGGCAAACGTGTGATAGGTTTTCAATAGAGACGTCCAGCGTGCGGTTAATCGCATGCCCCCTGAGTGTAAGCTTTCTGTTCAGAGTCGATCCATGTTCAAACTCGTCGTGTCCGCCGCCGTCCTGGCTGCAGTCGTTGCATTGCCATCAAGAGTGGATGGGCGCGAACTGAAGACCGTGAAGTTCGAGGTGCTCCCCTCGTCCAGCGTGGCGCTCGAATTCAAAGCGCGCAAGGTGGAATGGGTGTTGGGCAAGGTTCGCATCGAGGGAACCGTGCAAAACACCGGTCCCGACGACTACGAATGGGTCGAGGTGGTCTACACGGCCATGGACCGCAACCGCAACGTACTGGGCAGCGACATCTGGCACGTTACGCCGTTCGATTTGAGTAGCGGCATGAGCGGCGAGGTAGATGGCGATCTGATATTCACCAAGGGCCGCATTCCGTCGATCATCACTGTCGAGATATCCGGCGAGACCCCGTAGCAGCGGCGTTCTATTCCAGCGGCTTGTCTTTGCGCCAATCGATGGTGGGCCACAGCACGGCCGTCCCGTCGCGGCTGGCCGAGAGCGCTGTGCTGCCATCGGCCGAGAAGTCGACCGAAGTCAGGTCCTGGTCGTGCCCCGACAGGGTGAGGATCTCGTTGCCCGTCCGGGTGTCCCACAGCTTGGCCGTGGTGTCCTGGCTGGCCGTCAGCAGTCGCTGGCCATCGGGGGTGAGGGCCACTCCGGTAACAGCCGAGGTGTGGCCCGACATGGTGGTCTTCAACTCGCCCGTCGTGGTGTTCCACAGCCGCGCGGTGTTGTCCTCGCTACCGGTGGCGACGTACTGTCCGTCGCTCGAGAACTCGCCGCACAGCACACCGAAGTCGTGACCGGCAAACACGTGCAGCGTTTGCATGGTTTCGGTATCCCATAATCGCGCGGTGTGATCGCTGCTGGTGGTCAATAGCTGCCGACCATCGGGTGAGAACCGCACCGAATGAACGCGGCCGGTGTGCCCCTTGAACGCGATGGGCAGAACTTCGCCGGTGGTGATGTCCCACAATCGCACGGTACCATCGTCGCTGGCCGTGGCCACCAGGGAGTTGTCGGGCGAGAAGTCGATGCTGTTGATGTGGCCCGTGTGACCGCCCACCAGTTGGCGCAGCACCTGTTGCGAGGCCGTGTCCCACAGCTTGGCGGTGCCGTCCCAACTGCCGGTAGCTACGATTTGTCCGTCCCCCGAAATGGCCACGGCCGCCACCGCGCCATGAGGACTGAAACGCACGCCCGCTTCACCGGTGGCCAGGTCGATCATGCGGGCGTCGTTGCCGCCGATGGTGACCAGGCGCGTGCCATCGGGCGCGAACCGCGCCGACCACAAGCTGCCCGACGCGCGATTGGTGACGATGGGCGGCTGTTGGCTGAGGTTGACCGTGGGCGAGTCCTCCACGTCCCACAGCCAGACACTGCTGTTGTCGGACGAGGTCACCAGCACTTGCTTGGCATCTGCCGACAGGGCTACGCCCGTCGCGGTGCCGGAGTCGAGCGATGCCTCGGCGATGACTTCGCCCTGGTCGAGGTCCCATACCCGCGTCTTGCCATCTTCGCACGCGGTGACGACAACACGGCCGTCGTTCGAAACGTCCATGGCCGCTACCCATTGGGGATGGCTCAACAGGGCGCCAGGCATCTCCTCGCCAGTGGCTACGTTCCAGGCACTGCATGTGTTGTCGCCACTGGCCGAGTGAAGCGTGTTGCCCGAGGGATCGAACTCCAGGGCCGTGACCGAACGATTGTGTCCACGAAGCGTGTTCTTGAGTGTGATTTGCTGGCCATCCAGTTCCCACAACCGGATTTCGCCTCGGTCGTCGCCCGTGGCCAAGAGGGCCAGTTCGGGATCGAACGCGGCGGCCGTCACCTCGGCTTCGTGGCCTTGTAGTTGGGCAAGCCGCTGACCGGTGGTCAGGTCCCACCACTGCGCCGTGTTGTTTGCACCGCCGGTCGCCAGCCATTGGCTGGCAGCATCGATGGCCACGGTACCCACGCGTCCTGTACCACGGAACACTTGTAACTCGGCGCCAGTGCCGACGTCCCAGATCCGCACGGTGTTGTCGCCCGCGCCAGTGGCCAGTCGCCGGCCGGCGTCGAAGAACACGGCGGTCGAAGCCAGGTAGTCATGCCCTTGCGCAAACTTCGCCAGCACGTCGCCGTCGGCGTCCCACAGCCTGGCGGTGCGATCGCGACTGGCGGTTAGCACTCGACCGTTGGGGGTGAACCGCGCGGCAAGCACGGCATCGGCGTGGCCGGCCAGTGTCTTGCTACCCAAGGTGTTCGATTCGGCGTAGCCGGCAACATCCCACACTCGCAGGGTGCCGTCCTGGCTGCCCGAGGCGGCCAACTTGCCCTCCGGTCCGAAGGCCACCGACTCCACCCGACTGCCATGCCCGCGCAGGGCCTTGAGTTCTTTGGCCTGCTCCAGGTCCCACAGCCGCAGGGTATTGTCATGACTGCCGGAGAGTAGCGTCCGCCCCGCGGGTCCAAACGCCACACTGCGAACGGCCGCGTCGTGACCGGTGAGCACGATGGCCACATCGTTATCATCGGACGAGTTCTGCAGTTCCGAGGCCAGGTCGAGTGCTCCCACTTGATCGGGGCGCCATACGCGAATGGTCTTGTCGTACCCGCCGGTGGCCACGTAGTTGCCATCGGCACTGAATGCGGCCGTATAGACGGGACCTTCGTGATCGGTAAAGTAGGCCGTGGGTTGGTATTTGCCGCTGTTGTCGCGCTGCCAGACAATCGCGTTGCTGTCCTGGCTGGCAGTCACGATGCTGGCATTCTCGGGCGAGAATTTGGCCGACCAGACCCACCAGTTGTGTCCCGCCAGCGTGTCGATGGCGTTGCCGCTGGCCAGGTCCCACACCCGCGCGGTGTTGTCGTACGAAGCAGATACCAATTGCCGGCTGTCGCTGGAGAAATCGACGTCCAGCACGCCATCCGTATGACCTTCCAGGGTTCGCAGCAACCTGCCATCGCTGCTGCCGAAGATGCGAATCTTACCATCGGCCGTACCTGCGGCCAGGTAGTTGCCGTTGGGGGAAAACGCCACGGAGTAGACGGATTGCCCGACGTCCGAGTCGAACACCAGCTTGATCTCCTTGCTCCGGTCCGCGCCCACTTCAACCATGCAGACGCTCACCGTGCCGTTGCGATCGCCCGTGGCGATCAGCCGCCCATCGGGCGAATAGGCCACGGCGTCCACCGTCGCGCCCAGTGCGTACTCTGCGGCGCTCAATTGGCATAGATAGCCCAGCCGTCCCCACTCCCAATTGCGACGTTCGGGTGTTGCGTCGTCGAGAAGTGCTTTGGCGAAATCGTACGCGTTCTCGTCGATCTTGGCCGCCGCTAGACCGATGCCCGCCACGTAGGCCTCGTAGTCCTTCTCGTCCTCGGCCTTTTCGGCCGCGGTGCGGGCTTTTTGGGCTTTTGCTTCGCTCTTTTCGGCGCCATTTCGAGCGATTTCGGCAAGTCGCTTTTGCTCCAGGGCATCCGCTCTTGCCTCTTCAGCCTCGATGCGTTTGTTCTCCGCAACGTCGCGTGCCTTAGCAGCTTCATCTGCCTTCAAGGCAGCTAACTGGGCGCTGGCTTTCGCCTCCTTCTGCTTCTCAACCGCAAGGAGCTCGTTATCCTTGGCGATCCCTTCTTGTCGCTTCGCCTCGTCGCGCTGCGTAAGCGCCTCTTTGCGGCCTTTAGCGATTTCGATGTACGAGTAGGTTCCCAGGCCGACGATCGCGACCAGCAGGGCCGCCACGGCGCGTTTCGACCACTTCAAGAGCGACTGCCGCGAGTTGCGTTCCCGCTCGGCTTTACGAATCTGGGTCAGCAGCTCGGCGTGGGCCGGATTTGATTTGTCGAGCAGCGACTTCGACAGATCCAAATCGCCATTCGCCAGCGCCAGGCCGGCGTATTCCAGCACCGTGGTTTCGTGCAGTTCGCGGGCTTTGGTGTTGTCCGACCACAGCGCCAGCGACTCGTCGAAGCCGTACATTGCGCGGGCGAACAGTTGATAGTCCTTTTCCAGCCGCGCGTCGGCCAGCCGATGCTCGGCATGGGAGGCCAACACCAGGCTCTCGGAATGCGACAGGTAGGTGCGGACCGCTTCCTGGAAGTCTTTAACTGTCTGGTACCGCTCGCTCTGCTCGGTGGACATCGCCCGCAAGGCAACGTCGCGCAGTTCGCCTACGTACTCGATGGGGTCGATGGCGTTCTGCGCCGCCGCCATCAGGCACTGCATTACATCGCGTCCGGAGTGAGGGGGGCGGCCGCCGATCAGTTCGTACAGGATAGCGCCCAGCAGGTAGATGTCGCTGGTGTGGTCGATCTTCTCCACGGGCCCCCGGGCCATCTCGGGCGCCATGTAGGCAGGCGTGCCGCCGAGCGAACCGGTTTGATGGATGGCCCCCACGCTGCGGAACACTTGCGTCACCCGGGCCAGACCCCAGTCCATCACCAGCACTTCGCCGAACTCGCCCAGCATGACGTTTTCGGGCTTCAGATCGCGATGCACCACGCCGCGAGCATGGGCAAACGCCACGGCGTCGGCCACGCGGAGCAGGATGTTCAGGTTCTCATCCAGGCTCTTCTCTTTCCACACGTCCTCCCAGGGCGTGCCCTGCACGTGCTTCATCGAGTAGAACAGCGCGCCCTGGTCGTTCGAGCCCAGGTCGTAGATCGGCACGATGTTCGGATGGTCGAGCTCGCCGGTTACCACCGCTTCGCTGATGAACTTGTCGCGTTGATCGGCGCCCTCCTTGCCCCCCGGCTTGAGCATTTTGACCGCCACGGTGCGGGCGATGGACGACTGCCGCGCCGCATAAACCACACCCATGCCGCCGGCGCCGATTTGCTTGAGCAACTCGTAGTCAGGGGCGTCGTGCGGCCGAATGTAGGCAACGTTGCCACCTTCGGAGGGCTCGCTCATGGTTCGCGACTTCACCGGCACCGTGGAACGCTGCTTGGGTTTGCCCTCACCCTCTTCGTCCTGCTGGCGGATGGTTTGATTCTGCGGCGTGCCCAGGTCGATGGTGCCCGCCCACTGGCTGCTCATCTTCTCCGCCAGTTCGGGATTCGACGCGGCCAGGTCGATCGTTTTGTCGGAGTCGAAGTCGAGCGTGGCGTCACTGCGATGCGGAGCTGCAGCCGATGGGTCGAACTCCATCGTCGCGTCGGAAACATGGTCGACTGTGGCCGAAGGACCGTCGTCGCCATCGCCAGGGTCCGGAACCACTTCGTCCACCGTGCTCTCGGAGGAGTCGGGCACTTCCAGGTCGATGTAGTCGACGGTCGAGTGGTCGTCTTTATCGGGCTGGTCCGGGGGGTCGGACACCTTGGGTGGATCGAACTCCATCGTGGCGTCGGGATGGAAATCGATCGTGGTCGACGGGTCGTCTTCCGGTTGTGGCAGATCGTCGATCACGTTGCTGTCGGTGTATTCTGCGTCCTCAACGGTCGCATCCCCTTCGAAGTCGGCGTGGTCGATCGTCGACTTCTCGTCCTGGGGCGGTTTGCTGTCCGGCTCGTCGGCAATCGCCTGATCGTCGTCGGCTTGCTGAGCGTCTGGCGGCTGGTACTCCACGGTACCGCCAAACGGCAGTGTGGCTTCGCCATCGTCGTCGTCCAGCGTCGCTTCGATGTCGTCCAGGACGTTGTCGCTCGAGTCGTCGTCGGGAATCAGCTCGTAGGTCTCTTTGCCGGCCAGACTCTCGTCGCCCAGTGGTAGCAGCCCACCGCAATGGGGGCATACCACGCCCGACATGGTTTGGGCGTCGAGCTCTCGTTCGCAATGCGGACAGTGCGGCATGAGTTGGTTATAGAGTGAGGAGAACGTTCAGAAAGGTTGGTCAATCGTCCTGTCAAATCCGCCCTGGCCGACGAGCGACACCTCGTCGAAAATCTCACGACGAGGGGCGGTTCGCCGCTAAACGGCGCCACGGTCTCGTCGGCGTTCGAGGTGCTTTGCGATCTGCGATAACCCCCCGAAAAATCCGGCTTCATAAGATACTAGTGTACTCACCGCGGCCGTCGGCGGCGAAGTCGCTGCCAATGTCGGCGATCGGCCCGGGCAAAAGCACGGTCCAGCCGCACTGCCCAGTCGGTTTTGGGGTCCAAAACCACGGCTGCTGCCGCCAGGGCCGAGGCCGCCGCCGCCCGACGTGCGGTGCTCGAGGTGTTCTGCGTGTCGATAGCCGGCGGTGCCGAGGTCTGCTCGTCCAAGGCATCAGCAGGAGCCATATCAGCTGGGGCGGCGTTGCCGGCGGCCGGCGCCTGCGGGGCTGGCGTTTGAGGGATGTCCTCATTGGCTTCGCCGGGGGGCTGCTGTTGTTCGGCCGGTTGCTGCAAGTCCTCGGTGGGCGGACGGTCGCGCGTGCCGTCCGATGCATCCGCTGGATCGGTCGGGCGATGATCGCGAAGTACCACGTCGAGTACCAGCCGCTCCGACTGACTGTCGCTACGCACAAAGAAGATGCGATAATGATTGTCGGGCAGCCGCGCGAACAGCGCCGGCAGGTCGTCCATCACACCGTCCGGCAGGCGAATGCCTTCGAGCATCCGGCCGTCCGGCAGTACGACGTGCAGGCGGAAGAAGCGTTCGGTGGTGGCGGAAACTTCGCCGCCGCCCGACTCGATGTTGTTGGTCTGGGTGAGCGATACGTAGCTGGACGCCGTCTCCACTACCTGCGGAGTTTCGTTGAGCTGTGGGAACTCGATGGCGGGAATGTCTGGCGTGGTGTCGATGGCAAACTTGGCGGCCTCGGTACCGGGTTGGCCAACCAAGACCGTCTCGATGTTGCTCTGGCCAATGGCCAACGTGGTCGACATGGAGAAGTCGTCGTCGCGAATGACCACGCTGATCGGAATGTCGGCTGTGATGTTGTCGGGATTCGGCGGGCCATCGTATTGGTGGTACAGCACGAATGACTGGGGCGTGGGGCCATCGTGGTAGGCCTCGATCACCCAGCGATCCTCGACCGGCACCTCTTGGTTCTCGCCCCAGGCCACGAGCACTTCGAAGGTGTCGGCGCCCGGGTCGGTGAAGTTGAGCGTCAGAATGGTGTTGCCACCGCTGGTGACGTCTATCGCGGCGATCGGATGCAGCGTGGGCGCGACGTTCCACACCGTGACGTCGAAGCTCTGGACGTCGAAGCCGCCATCGTCGTCGAGTAGTTTGACCGTGATGGTGTAGGTGTTATCGGCGTCGTTGTCTGCGTACAGGTGGCTATCAGACAGCGAACCCATGGTCAGTTCGCCCTGACCGCCATCGGTAACCGAGGTTGGCAGAACCCCCGTCTCGACGGGCGTGCCGTCGCCCCAGGAGATTTCGTAGTGGAACGTCTCGGTCGATGCCCCGCCGGGCCGGTTGGGGTTGTTGAAACCGGGGTCGGTAAACGATCCCAACATCGGAATGGTGAGCGTGTCGCCTTCGTTGATGGCGAACGACTCGTCGGTCAGCGTGAGTGTTGGCGCCACGTTGTTCACGGTGATCGTGAAAGACTGGCTGACCATCGCGCCATCGTCGTCGGCAAACTCCACCGTCACGGTGTAGGTGCCGTTGTCGGCGTACGCATGCGGAGCGTGGTCGAAGCCGGCGGTGGTCAACTCGCCGGGCGAGCCGCTCAGACGATCGACCATGTCGACCGGCGAGGTAAGGGCGCCATCGCCCCAGTCGATCGTGGTGGCGGTAAACGTCTCGGTGCTCAGCGGCGTCGAGGTCTCCGGGTCGCCCTGACCGAAATTGTCGAAGCCCGGATCGCTGATGCCTACGCCCAGGCTGCCAAGATCGAAAATCTCCCCTTCGTCCAGCACATGCGGCGTGTCGACACCGGTAAGCTGCGGCGCGACGTTGCTGACGTTGACTAAGAAGGTCTGCTCGGCCACCCCGCCATCGTCATCCATTGCGGTCACGGTCACCGTGTACACGCCATTGTCGGCGTAGGTGTGCTGGCCATCCAGCGAAGCGAGGGTCAGCACGCCTTCGGATCCCACCTGATCGACGGTGGCGGCGCCGGTGTCCGTTGCGGTCCCATCGCCCCAGTCGACCACGTAGCTGAAGGTCTCGTCCGTGCTCAGAGCGTCGTTGTTGTAGCCGGGGTCGGTGATCTGACCGATGTTCTCGATGGAGAGCAGCGAGCCCTCGTCGATCGACTGGTTGTCGGCCACGGTGAGCATTGGCGCGACGTTGCCCACCGTCACTTCGAACGTCTGCATGGCCTGGCCACCGTCGTCGTCGGCGATGGACACCGTGACAGTGTAGGTGCCATTGTCCGCATAGGTGTGCTGACCATCCAGCGAAGCGAGGGTCGGCACGCCTTCGGATCCCACTTGATCGATAGTGGCGGCTCCACTGTCCGTTGCGGTGCCATCGCCCCAGTCGATGGAGTAGCTGAAGGTCTCATCACTGGCGAGGGCGTCGTTCTTGTAGCCGGGGTCGGTGATCTGACCGATGTTCTCGATGGAGAGCAGCGAGCCCTCGTCGATCGATTGGTTCTCGACCACGGTGAGCGTAGGCGCGACGTTGCCCACCGTCACTTCAAACGTCTGCATGGCCTGGCCACCGTCGTCGTCGGCGATGGACACCGTGACAGTGTAGGTGCCATTGTCCGCATAGGTGTGCTGACCATCCAGCGAAGCGAGGGTCGGCACTCCTTCGGAACCCACCTGGTCGATAGTGGCGGCGCCCGTGTCCGTGGTGGTTCCGTCGCCCCAATCGATCACGTAGCTGAAGGTCTCGTCGGTTGGAATTGCGTCGTTGTCGTAGCCGGGGTCGGTGATCTGACCGATGTTCTCGATGGAGAGCAGCGAACCCTCGTCGATCGATTGGTTCTCGACCACGGTGAGCGTAGGCGCGACGTTGTTAACGGTGACTTCAAACGTCTGCTCCGCCACTCCACCGTCGTCGTCGGCGATGGATACCGTGACAGTGTACTCACCATTGTCGGCGTAGGTGTGCTGGCCGTCGAACGAGGCCAGCGTTGGTGTGCCGGGGCTGCCAAGTTGATCGATGGTGGCAGTGCCGGTGTCCGCGGTGGTCCCATCGCCCCAATCGATGGAGTAGGTGAACTCCTTTACGCTGCCGAATGCAGGATCGGTGATTTGTCCCAGGTTTCCGATGACCAGCGGCGCACCTTCGTCGATCGATTGGTTCTCCACCACGGTCAGCGCCGGCGCGACATTCCCCACCGACACTTCAAACGTCGCGGTCGTCTCTCCCAGGTCGTCGTCGACCACCGTGACGGTCACCGTGTAGGTGCCGTTATCGGCATAGGTGTGCTGGCCATCGAACGAAGCGAGCGTCGGGGTGCCAGGGCTGCCAAGCTGATCGATGGTGGCGGCGCCGGTGTCTGTTGCGGTCCCGTCACCCCAGTCGATCGAGTAGGTGAAGGTCTCGTTGGTCGCGAGAGCGTCGTTCTTATATCCCGGGTCGGTAATCTGGCCGATGTTTTCAATGGAAAGCAGCGAACCTTCTTCGATCGACTGGTCTTCGACCACGGTGAGCACCGGCGCGACATTGCCGACGGTGACTTGCAGCGTCTGCATGGTGTGGCCACCATCGTCGTCGGCGATGGATACCGTAACGGTGTACTCGCCATTGTCGGCGTAGGTGTGCTGGCCGTCGAACGAAGCCAGCGTCGGGGTGCCGGGGCTGCCAAGCTGATCGATGGTGGCGGCGCCGGTGTCCGTGGAGGTTCCATCCCCCCAATCGATCGAGTAGGTGAACGTCTCGTCGGCAGCGAGGGCGTCGTTCTGGTAGCCGGGGTCGGTGATCTGACCGATGTTCTCGATGGAGAGCAGCGAACCTTCTTTGATCGACTGATTTTCGACCACGGTGAGCACCGGCGCGACATTGCCGACGGTGACCTGCAGCGTCTGCATGGTTTGGCCACCATCGTCGTCGGCGACGGATACCGTGACGGTGTACTCGCCATTGTCGGCGTAGGTGTGCTGGCCGTCGAACGAAGCGAGCGTCGGGGTGCCGGGGCTGCCAAGTTGATCGATGGTGGCGACGCCGGTGTCCGCGGTGGTACCGTCGCCCCAGTCGATGGAGTAGGTAAATATCTCGTCGGTGGCGAGAAGCGTGTTGCGATAGCCCGGATCGCTGATCTGGCCCAGGTTTTCGATCTCGAGCAGGGAGCCTTCGACAACAGCTTGGTCTTCCACCAGGGTGAGTGTCGGCGCGACATTGCCTACGGTGACATCGAGCGTGCCGGTGTCGGAGCCCCCCTCGCCGTCGTCGATGGTGATGGTCACCGAGTAGGTACCATCGTCGGCGTAGGTATGCTGGCCGTCGAACGAAGCAAGGGTCGGCGCGCCGAGCTGGTCGATCGTCACGACACCCACGTCCGGCGCGCTGCCATCGCCCCAGTCGATGGAGTACTCGACCTGGTCGCCTTCGCCGTAAAGCGGAATGCTGACCGAGCCAATGTCTTCGATTGAGAGCTGGGAGCCTTCCTCGACAGTCTGATTGCCGGCCACGTTCAGCGTGGGGGCAGCGCTCAGCACGTTGACGGTGAATTTGCTGGTCGCCATACCGCCATCGTCGTCGACCACGGTGACCGATACTTCGTAGGTGCCGTCGGCGGTGTAGGTGTGCTGTCCGTCGAACGACGCCAGCGTGGGGTTGTTCTCAAATCCCACTCGGTCGATCGTGGCGCTGCCGGCATCGGGCGTGGTTCCGTCGCCCCAATTGATGGTGTACGCGAAAGTTTCCTGGTTGCCGAGCGCGACGTTGACAAACCCTGGGTCGCTGACCTGCCCCAGGTTCTCGATCTCAAGCAAGTCGCCTTCCACCACGGTTTGGTTGCCCACCACAGTGAGTGTGGGGTCGACGTTGCCCACGGTGACCTTAAAGCTGCCCGTGTCGCGGCCGCCGTTGTCGTCCAACACAATGACCGACACGTTGTAGGTGCCATTGTCGGCATAGATGTGCTGGGCGTCGAATGAAGCGAGTGTAGGAGTGCCCGGGCCACCGAGTTGATCGATCGTGGCGTTGCCCGAGTCGATGTGACCGTCGCCCCAGTTGATGCGGTAGGTGAAGGTCTCGGCGGTGCCGAGCGTGGCGTCGGCAAAGCCGGGATCGCTGATCTGCCCCAGGTTTTCGATAACCAGCGGCGCGCCTTCCTGCGCTGTTTGGTCGCCCACGATGGTAAGTTCAGGGGCCACATTGTTTACGGTGATGGTGCGGCTGGCCGCGCACTGCTCCTCGCTGGCGTCGGTGACCACCAGGTCGATGGTGTAGCTAGCATCGTCGGGCGGTGTGAACTCGAACAACGCCGAGTTGCTGGTGGCAACCACGACGTCGTCCACCGAGATGGTCCAATCGAACTGCGGCGAGGCGATCTCGCCGGCGTCGGCCGACACGGTTACCGTGTCGCCTTCGGCCGTGGGGGTCGGCGAGACCAGAATTGCCGGCAGGGTGGCATCCAGCACCCGGCGACGTTCGAGGTGCCGGATGGACAACTCGCTAGCGTTACGAGAGTTCGCGTTACGCGTCGAGTGCAACAGTCGGTCTAGCCAAGGGTTGCGACTCATCGGTAACGGCGTCCAAGACAAACAGCGGGGGCAGGCCGCGCTCGCGCGCGGTGACAAGGTGGGCAGCATACGTCGAGTTGGTACCAAGTTCCATTATCACGAGCTGCGACCGGGGATGTCAAACTTTTGGCGCTGATTCAACCCTGAAAATACCGACAAAAAGTGCTTGACCAAATCGCCCCCGTTGATCTCAGCGGGTGATTTCCTGCCCCCTCTGCAGAGACATTGCTGAAGTTGCCCGCTGGCTGCAGCCGAAGACTAGAAAACCGGTACGTACGGCCGGGCAGTCGTGCTCGAGGGGGGAGCCATGCGAACAAACTTCAGCATAACCTGGTGTTTTGCGCTCGCGATGTGGGGCGCACTCTCTACGCACGTTGCTGCTGAAGAGACGGTGGAAAACCCGTTCCGCACGGCCCGTTGGTTGGCTACCCAACCAAGAGTGGCCCAGCGACTCGACGCGGTGACATCCGAAAGCGAGCCACCCGGAAGCGAGCAATACGCCGAGCCCCAGCAGGTGCCGATCACGGCGTTGGGCGTCAATATTGCCTTGCCAGCTGGCAAGCTGCCCGAAAGCGAGGCGACGGGCCTCGTGAAAGTTGGTCCGCTGCTGACCGAAATGCCCCGCCCGTGGCCCACGCTGGTTTACACCTGGATGCCCGCCGCGACGCGGCATCAGCCGTTGTACTTCGAGGAGATCAACGCCGAGCGGTACGGCTACTCCCGCAACTGGGTGCTGCAGCCGGTGGTTTCGACGGCTCACTTCTTTGGCACCATTCCCGCGCTGCCTTACCTGATGGCGGCCAATTGCCCAGGCGAGTGCGTTTACACGCTGGGGCACTACCGAGCGGGAAGCTGCCCGCCGTATCGCCGCCACTGCTGGCCCTGCGATCTGCTGGGCGGCACGGTCGAAGCCGGTACGATCGCCTGGATGATCGTGGTGCTGCCGTAGCTTGTGCGTGACACCGTGATTACGGCAACCGAAACGTGTCGCGGACCTGCCGCTTGATCCATTGGCCCACGGTCGTGCCGCCAACTTCGATCTTGGCCCGCCCGCCGCTGTCGATCTGCAGGTCGACAGCGTGGTCGAGCACCACGCGGGCTTCGTAGCGCGTCGTGGTAGCGATATCCTGGGGCAGCCACGCGGCCAGACCGTTGGGATCGTCCGCGTCGCCTTCGCTACCCACGCGAGCAATGTCGCCAATCGTTCCTACCAGTGGCTCGCTACCCACGGCATGTAGCTGCACAAGAACTCGCTGCCCGAGCGCTACGCGTTCGATGTCGGCCTCGTCGATTGCGAGCGCCACCTCACGCGTGTCGTGATCGCCGACCGTGGCGATGGTGGTGCCTGCGTCGATCCAGGCGCCGCGGTTCTCGCTCTCCAGTGGCGAGCCCGACCAACTGGTGAGCGTTACCGATTCCTCTTCCATTGGCTTCTTCGCGGGTGGCAGCAGCATGCCATCGCGAGGGGCGCGAAGCACCAGTCGCTCGCGTTCTCGCTCGATCTCTGCGACTCGACGCTTAGCGTCGGCCAAGGCGGCCCGGGAAGTGGGGAGTTGGCGACTCGACTGCTGGTCGCGAGCGCGGAGTTTTTCGAGTTGCTCGACGCGTAGCTTCGCCACTTGCAACTCGCCGGCCAAGATGGCCGCGTTTCGTTCGATGTCGAAGCTCTGCAGGCGAGCAATCACTTCTCCGGCGGTGACTTCGGTGCCCGGCGGCAAGGCCATCTCGAGCCTGCCTGCCATGGTAGTGACCACTGCCGCCCCGCCCGCCGGCACAACGCGGGCCTGGCACTGCACGCGATCGGCAATCGGCAGTCGCCACAATCCCGCTGCCGCGAGACCGACGATAAGCAGCACCAACAGCGACACGGCGGGTCGGAAGTCGCGGCGGCGGAGCGGGTTCTTCAGGGTTGCGGAAAGCTGCTGCACCGGAGGTGCCACCACGCCGGCCAGCATCATGCCACCCAGTGCGTAAGCGATGACGCCCAGCCCCAGTGGCTGGAACGCAAGCATCACCATCCAGAATATCGAGAGCAGCACCAACGTCAGGTACACCTTCGACAGGGCCCCATAGCAGGCCAGCCAGAACGGTTCACGGACGGTCCGCTTGGCACGTCTGAAGAACAGCGGAGTGAGCCGTTGGTGCAGCGCGTCGCGCGAGCGTTGCCACAGATTGGGAGCTTCGGACAGATCGGATAGCAGGTAGTAACCGTCGTAGCGCATCAACGGGTTCGCGTTGACCAGCAGCGTGCCAACTGAGGCGACCACCATCGTGTTCAGGGCCAGCATGTTCACCAGTCCGGGCTCGGTGAACCACCATACGAACGTGGCCACACTGGCCAGCACCAACTCCATTGCCATGCCGGCTGCCGAGACCGCCATCCGCCGCCATTTGCTGGCCAGGCTCCAAATGTCGGTGACGTCGCAGTACAGGGTGGGCACGAACACCAACAGCAAGATGCCCATTTCGTGCACTTCGCCCCCCATGTGCTTGGCCACCAAGGCATGGGCCAGCTCGTGCAGTAGCTTTACCACCGCTACCACGGCGGCCAGCCACAACCAGTTGCTAGGGGCCGTAAGCGTCGACAGCGCAGGCAGTCGCGCGACGAATTGTTCGCTGTGCGAAATCAACAGCCCCAACGCCGCCAGCACCAGCAGCATCGCCAGTGTGAGGAACGCGGGAGAGAGCAGCGGACGCACCCACGGCAGCAATGCGTCGAGCGCACGATCGGGATTCCAGCCCCGCAGGCGAATCGCGAGCAGTTCGGTCCAGCTCCAGCGGAGCCGCCGCGCGCGGTCCTCGCCGGCTCGTTCAGCCAACGCCGAGCCCTGGCCCCGCGACCGCGACACCAATAGCCCCGCCCGATGCAGCCGGCCGAGGTAGTTCTGCAATTCTCCCACTTCAATGGTCTTGGGGGCGAACTGACGCTGGTACGCCCGCTGCAAATCGCGGAGCGAGGTTCGATTGCCCAGCGACTTGAGCAACAGGTACTCGGCCTCGGGCAGTTCATGCTGCTCGAGCGTCACCGGGTCTTTCAATACCCAAGTCGCCCGCCCCGGCACCCATACGGCGGTTGCCAACACGTCCTGCCGCGCGTCGAGCGCCAGCGGGGCATCATTGGTGGCGGGGAAGTGGATCATGGAGGAGGTTGGGAGAGGAGCTGCCGCGGCGCCGGGCGACTTCAGTCTTCGTTCTTCAAGGTCATTTGCACCGGCTGGCCGGGGCGGAGCTTTCCGTCGGAGTTGTCCAGCTCGGCCCAGATGCGGACTTGTTTGTTGATGGGATCGATCTCGGGACTGACGAACGCCACGCGTCCTGTAACCGTTTGCCCATTGTCCAACTGCACAACGGCCGTTGCGCCCGACAGGTCGCGGGCGGCCTCGCTGGCGGAGACAAAGCCTTCGGCCTTTAGTCGTTGGGTGCTCACCAGGCGGACCACTTTCTGACCCGGCTCGACCCACTCGCCGACGGCGGCCTCGACTTCGACCACCATCGCGTCGATGGGCGAGACGATCTTGCGGCGGTTGATCTCCAGCTGCGCGGCTTCCAACTTGCGCTCGGCCACCTGTTGCGCGAGGCTCGCCAGATGCTGTTCCTGTTTGCCTGCTTCGACTTCGAGTTTCAGCTTGTCGATGCTCAATCGTTCGACGTCTATTTGCGACTGCGAGACACTCTTGGGAAACCGGGCGATCGACTCCTGGCTGCGGGCGAGTTCCGCCTCGGCGACCCGCTGTGCCGTTTGGGCGGCACGAACCGCCACGTCGTTTTCGGCCTTGGCCTTGGCCAGGGCGAGCTCCGCACGGGCCGTCTGTTCGGCGATTCGCGCGGCCGTGTCGTCGATGCGGGCAATCACGTCGCCCCGTTTGACGCCCTGGCCTTCGCTGACATTGAGCTCGATCACGATGCCGCTCTCACCAGCGGCCAGGTCGGCTTCGTCAATCAGACGCAGCACCACCGACTCGACTTCGATGGTTTGGGCCGAAGCGAGTGAAGCGGTCAGCGTGAGTGCGCACAGGACCGTTCCGACAAGGCGTAGCACGTCGGCCAATCGCGAAGGCAATCGGAGTCGATGTTGGGAGCTTCGGCTCAGGGAATTCGGCATGTTCTAAAACTCCCACCAGTTACGGATGGATCGCCACAGATCGCTGGTCAGCACGTAGCCGAGCGGCGCTTCGCCCACGACAATCCGTGCGCGGACCGATCCGCCAGGGCGGAGCGCGGCGGCACGAAGTTCTGCGGACAGCGGGGCGTCGGGCGTTGCCTCGACCAGCACGGTTCGTTCCTGCTCGCCGGTAGGCTTGTTTACCAGGTCCACGCGGTCGGCGATGCGGGTGACGGTGGCTGTATGCATGGTGCTGCTATCGCTGCCGAGCCGATATTCAACCTGCAGTTGATCGGACTCGGCGCTTCGCAGCATGTCTAAGCGTTCGTCGGGCACTTCGAGTTCCAGTATCCAGTCGCCGTCGGTCTGGGCCACCGACAACAGCACTTGCCCTCGCTCGACGGGGCGACCTTCGGCCAGTCGCTCGTCGACTTGCCAGGTGGTCACGGTGCCGGCCAGAGGGCTGGTGACCACCAGTGACTCGGCTTCGGTCTCCAGCAGCGCGAGCTCTGCCTGAAGGTTGTCGCGCTGGGTTTTGAGCTCCTCTTCCTCGGCGCTCAGCTTGTAGATTTCCAGTGGGTCGCGCGTGGTGGCGTCGGCCGTGGTGCGGGTGGCGCGGACCGATTCGAGTTGCCGCTGCACCTTGATCTGTTCGCCGCGTATTCGCTCGATTTCGACCCCCAGTTCCGGATCGCGGAGCCGTGTGAGCGTTGCGCCAGCGTCGACCGAATCGGAGTGAGCCACCAGCACCTCGTCTACGATGGCCGAGCGGGGAGCGAACACTTCCTGCCGCGCGGAGGGAACCAGGTGACCGCGAACATCGACCGTCAGCGGAGCGGGAATGGCCAGCAGCGCCGTGACCACTGCCGCCATCACCAGGCACGCAGCCGCCAGGCGAAACAGCGTCCGAGGCATGCGTAGCCAGCCGAGTGTGCGTAAAACTCCGCCCAGCGGCAGATCGTGCCAGGCCAGCGCGCTGGTCATCGCCGGTGCCGCGGCCCGGGCTAGCTCGCCCAGCAGTAGTTGGTCGAGCGAGCCACGTTCGGCCGAGAACTGCTCGGCGACCAGCACGCCGCGGGTTGCCGATTGGTTCTCGGCATCGGCGGGCATCGGCAGCACCATCAGGCTGCGAGCGTGGAATTCATCGACATAGCGACCGACGACGTCGTCCACCTGGGGCAGCGAGTCGGTGGTCGATTGTTCGCCCGTACTGTCGGCGTAGTAGATTGGTTCGTCCAGCTTCATGGCGATTGTCGCCAGTCGCTCCAGCGCCCGGGCCGCGCGGCCACGCCGTTCGACGCGATCGGTTCCGCTGGTGGCCAAGAGTCGCGCGCTACGCCGCGAAGCCCGCAGCACGCTCAGGCGGTCGCAACGGGCGATGCGGGCGCCTTCGCTGGCGATGCGTTGAGCCGTGAGTCCGAGGTCGGGGGTACCGCCAATTTGTTCGGCGAACGACAGCAGCGCGTCGCGCCCTGAGCTTTCGCTCGAAAGTTGCGCCAGTCGTCGCCGGACGTGGTACTCGGCTGCTTGCGCGCGGATCGCCTGCATCAGTTCGACCGCGCCAGCGTAGCTCGACGGCGCGCGGCCCGCTGGCAGGGCCAACTCGATGACGGCCACCGCGGCGTCGGCTTGAGCGGTCCAGTCACTTAGCGTCACGGGTGCCAGCAGCAGGTGGTCGCTCGAAGCATTGCTGGCAACGTCGAGCGATTGCCCAGGTGCGAGCGACAGCACGCCGGGCGCATCGAGGGCGTGGGTGACGAGCGCCTCGTGATTCTGGCGATCGGCAATCGACTCCGCCCAACCGGAAGTGTGCGCCACGATCCGCATGGTGCCATCGGGCTCGCGCAGCCACACGGCCGCGTGGTTGGCTGCTAGCAACGGCGCGACGCTACCGATGAGTTGCCGGTAAAACTGGTCGGGACTCGCCTGGCTGCGGGCCAGATCGTCGAGCCCATCGAGCACCAATGACAGGTCGTCCCATACCGATTGATCGGCGGGCGGGGTGTCGGTCGGGTTGCTGGCAGCGGGGCGCATAGCCTTCAGTATAGTGGTCGCCGCAGATTCCGCCTGCCTGCGAGTGAAAAACTGGTTGGGGGAATCCTGGCAATTCTTGCGGGTTGTAGTGGATGTGCCGCGCACGGTAAGCCGATGACAAAGACGACCACCCGCCGGCGCATCCGTGCGCGCGGCGTGCTGTCATGCCAGGGTGGGGGGCCACCGGGCAAGTGCCAGCACTTGCCACACACTTGTCTATGTCCTTATGCATCGTACGCTTCGCATCCTGATGTCGGTCGTACTGCTGACCACCAGCCTGGTGGGATGCCGGGGGGTGCGTGAATTCAAGGCGTGCAACGACAAGGTCGACGGACACTATGAACTGGTGAGTGCCGAGATCGAGTATCCGGCCATCAACAGCTGCTCCGAAGCCGAGTGCGACGCAGGGCTCGAGTCGCTCGCGCCGCGGACCATCTCCGATACCGATCCGGCCAACTATCGCAACATCACGCTGGCCGAAGCGGTGCGAACCGCGTTCTCGAGCAACGAGGTGCTCCGCGACGTGGGCGCCGCGGTGGTTCGCTTTCCAGATAACACGGTGACTAAGTTCGATCCTGCCATTGTCGAAACCAATCCGGCCACCGGCATCGAGGCCGCCCTCAGCGCCTTCGACGCCCAGTGGACCACCAGCCTGTTCTCCGAGAAGAACGACCGGCAAATCAACAACGAATTCTTCGGTGGCGGTACACGGACACTGCAGCAAAACGTGGGTTCGTTCCAAACCCAACTCTCCAAGCGGGCCGTCACCGGTACCGAACTGTCGGCTCGCAAGATCGTGGAGTTCGACGGTAACAATGCCCCCGGCAATCAGTTCGACGATGCCTGGACCGTAAAAGTCGAAGGCGAAGTGCGGCATCCGCTGCTCCAGGGTAGCGGCCTGCAGTTCAACCGTATCGCTGGACCGTCGCAAACACCCGGCGTGTACGACGGTGTGGTGCTCGCCCGGGTGGACACCGATGTGGAACTGGCCGATTTCGAAGTCGCCGTCCGCGACTACGTGAGCAACGTCGAAAACGCCTACTGGGATCTGTACTTCGCCTACCGCGATCTCGATGCCCGGATCAAAGCCCGGGACGCGGCCCTCGACACCTGGCGGCGCGTACGGGCGCTGTTCGACGCCGGTCGGCGGGGTGGCGAGGCCGAGAAAGAAGCCCAGGCCCGCGAGCAATACTATCGCTTCCAGGAAGAGGTGCAGAACGCGCTGGGCGGCCGACTGTTCGATGGCACGCGAACTGGCAATGGCAGCCTGGCTGGCACATTCCGCGGCACCGGCGGTGTACTGGTGGCCGAACGCCGGTTGCGACGCCTGCTGAATCTGCCCGCCAGCGATGGCGAGCTGCTGCGTCCCTCGGACGAGCCGGTGCTGGCTCCGGTGGACTTCGACTGGGACGTGGTTTCCATCGAAGCGGTCGAACGCCGTGCCGAGCTTCGCCGCCAGCGGTTCGTGGTTCGTCGCCGCGAGCTGGAGCTTATTGCCAGCAAGAACTACCTGTTGCCGCGGTTGGATGTGGTGGGACGGTATCGCTTCCGCGGTTTTGGTAAGGACCTGATCGACAATGGCGACGGCCCGCTGCCGCGGTTCGACAACGCCTACGGCGACTTGATGTCGGGCGACTTCCAGGAGTGGCAGGCGGGCTTCGAGTTGGATGTGCCCATCGGCTTCCGCCGGGCCCACACCGCGGTCCGCAACGCCGAATTGGAACTGGCCCGCTCGCGAGCCATCTTGCGCGATCAGCAAAAGGGCGTGGTGTACGCGGCTTCGAACAGCATTGCCGAGCTGGATCGGGCGTTCGTGGTGTCGCAAACCAGCTACAACCGACTGCAGGCCAGCCGCGAGCAACTGGCGGCCGTTACCGCCGCGTTCGAGTCGGACAAGGTGTCGCTCGACCTGCTGCTCGAAGCCCAGCGACGGGTGGCCGACTCCGAAACGAACTACTACCGAACCTTGGCCGAGTACGCCGTGGCGGTGAAAAACGTGCATTTCACCAAGGGCACGCTGCTGGATTACGACGGCGTCTACCTGGCCGAAGGGGCCTGGCCTGCCAAGGCCTACAGCGATGCGGCCGCGTTGGAGCGCCGTCGCGGGCGGCCCCGCCCGATGAGCTACGCCTCGTCGCTTGCTCCGGTGGTCACCCGAGGTGCATACGACCAGCATCCCGGCGACGCGGGTTATCCCACCGTCGAGCCCATCGAAGCTCCTGAGGAGCTGGAGCTCGACCCGGACCTTCCGGTAGAGGAAGTCACGCCGCCCGAGCCCGAAGAGCCGACCTCCGTGTTTGGCCCGGTGGCGGAGCTCAAGCTGATGGGACCGCTCTCCATCACCGATGAACTGCAGTCCGACGAACTGCCCGCGCCTCCGATGGGCGACGAGCGGGTGGCGGCCGAGCCTGCCGAAGGCAATCCCTTCCGCTAGTCGCTGCTACGAAGGTGGCTCCCACCCTACGCAGCCCGGGAATTGGCGGGCATGATAGGGGGCATGATTCTCCGCACTCGACTTTTCCTCCGACGATATGTTGCCATCTTTGGGGTGGTGGCCCTGGCGACTATTGTCACGGCCATGCTTGCCAACCAGTGGCACGACAGCGATCGGTTCGGCACCTTGCTGGTGCGGCTGGTCTTGGTGGTACTGGGCATTGCCGGCGTGTTGAGCTACTTCATCGTGCGGAGCGTCGTTAATCCGCTCCTGGAGCTCTGCCGGGCGACGCGGGCCATTGGCGAGGGCGACTACGGCCAGCGCGTTCCGGTGCGGACCGACGACGAACTCGGCGACCTGGCCCGCTCCGTAAACCAGATCAGCGGCGAACTCGGTAACCGGCTCTTGCAGCTGCACGCCAGCGACGAACGCCAGGCCGCTGTGCTGGGAGGCATGGTCGAAGGCGTGATTGCCGTGGACAACCAGGAGCACGTGCTGTTCGCCAACGCCGCGGCCGGCCGGATGTTTGGCTTCATGCCCCCCAGTGCCGAGGGGCGACGACTGCTCGAGGTGGTCCGAGACCATACGCTGCAGCAAGCCGTGAGCGACGTGCTCGAGAAACGCAAACCGCAAACGCTCGAGATCGAGTGGCAACTCGACACACCGAAGATCCTCGCCGCCCAGGTCACACCGCTGCCCGGTTCGGAAGACGTCGGTGCGGTGATCGTGCTGCACGACAACTCCGAGCTGCGTCGGCTGGAGACCATCCGGCAGGAGTTCATCGCCAATGTGTCGCACGAGTTGAAGACACCGCTTAGCAGCATGATGGCCTACGCCGAGACGCTGCAACGCGGCGCCCTGGACGATTCTGAGATTCGTGATAGTTTCCTGGCCCGCATCATGGAGCAGGGCGAGCGACTCAACAATCTGATTCAGGACATGTTGCGACTGGCCCGCATCGAAACGGCGCAGCAGCCTTTCGAGATCGAGCCGGTGGATGTCGGCGCCGTGCTGGGTCAATGCGTGCACGACTACCACACCCAGGCCGAAGCAAAGTCCATCGAACTGGTCTACGAGCCCCCCGCCGACAAAACCTACGCCAGCGCCGACGAAGAGGGACTGCGGGTCATCTGCAATAACCTCATCGACAACGCCCTGAAGTACACGCCCGACGGGGGCCGGGTCGAGGTCCGCTGGCGCCGCGACAACGATACGGTGTTGTTGGAGGTCAAGGACAACGGGCCCGGCATTCCCCGCGGCGATGCGGCGCGAGTGTTCGAGCGTTTCTACCGGGTCGACAAAGCCCGCAGCCGCGAACTCGGCAGCACCGGCCTGGGACTCTCCATTGTCAAACATCTGGTCCAGTCGTTCAGCGGCGCCGTGGGGGTCGAAAGCCAGCCAGGCCACGGCAGCCGCTTCTGGGTCGAGCTGCCGACCGCGCGCTGATTACTTCTGCAAATCCAGCAAGCCCATAGCTGTAGCTACCCCACTCCATCGATGGCCAAACGACGGAGCGGTGCGCCACGCCGGAACCCAACCACAGTTTTGGTCCACCTCTTAGTTCACCAACTCCTGGGGATTTACATCCATGGGCCCAAAACCCCAGGTGTTTTGGTCCCCCCCAAGTGGTGAAAGTACTTGTTTTTTCGTCTAAACCAATCGGGGGGTGCGACAAAACCCCCACGTTGTTCTCCGCATGTCTCAGTGGTTGGCCCAATACTCAGTAGTTGGCCCAAAACCCCATCGTGGCCGTTCGCTCCGCCGAACGAGCGAGGAAACGACCACCACGCTCGTTGAAAAGCACCGACCCCGACCAAGGAGAGAGCGCCGCTCTTTCCGACGACGCCTAGGTCCCCGGCTATCCGACCACCGAGTCATCTACTCACCTACAGCTAACAGCCTAGAGCCCAGAGCCTCCAACAATCTGCCGCAGTTCCATTAGACCAGCCGGTCGCACGATTTCTACAACGAGTTTTTGACACCCGCGGTTTTGCCAACTCGGTACTGGGGAGCACTTACCGGCCCTCAGGTTTCTGTGTGCCACTGGCTTCGCCAGTGAATTGAACTACCATGAAGCAATGCCTGCGGAGCCCCATCGAAAACGAGTCCGGCACTTTGAAGGTAACGGCCATTTGCATGAGCTGACCTTCTCTTGCTACCGTCGTCTGCCACTTCTCACAAACGATGTTTGGCAGAGGATACTGGCGAGCAGTCTTTCGTCGGCATGTGCTGAAGAGAAGTTTGAGCTCGTGGCTTTTGTGTTCATGCCAGAGCACGTGCATCTACTCGTGCATCCGAGCAATTCCGCGGCCAAGATCAGTAGGCTGCTTGCTCGGACGAAACAGCCGATGTCTAAGGCCGTTAAACAGATGCTTCTGCAAAGTCAGGCACCGCTGCTCGACCGATTGATGGTCCATGAACGGCCCGGGAAGACTTGCTTCCGATTCTGGCAAGAAGGTGCGGGCTTCGATCGTAATCTGTTCAGCCCCCAAGCGATCGAAGCCAGCATCGACTACATCCACACGAATCCTGTGAAACGAGGTTTATGCGATCGGGCCACCGATTGGAAGTGGTCGAGTGCACGGTATTACCTCGAAGAAGTTGTTGACCCAGAGTTGCCACTTCTCACCACGCCTTCTGCCCAGTGGTTCGACCGGAGTGGTGTGCAGACCGAACACAGTTAGCCTACACTGGCAGAGCCAGTGGCACACACGATGACCGTGCCACCCCGCCGGTTTTGCCAACTCGGTACTGGGGACTGGGTAGCACGGACAGCCGGCCGGAGTTCGCGTTGCCACTCGGCAAGCGATCCACGGCCGGTTGTCCGTGTGCGGAGCACAAGAGGTGGTGGCGGTTGCAGAGGGGAAGGGGCGTGGCACGCGGGATGACAGCGTTACCTCGGCAAAAGCTACCCCGAAGGGGTTTCGACATCGTAGCCCAGGGTTGCGTGCAGGCGAGTTCCGCGAGCCTAAACGCTACCCTGGGTCAACGAACAGCCCACCCAGCGGTCGAGCGAGAGATTCTCAACTAGCCGGAGCGCGACCGAGACCGCAACGGGGCCCCATGAAACATCCAACGCCAACACTGCTGGCTTGATTCACCGGGGCGGCGAATCTCCCCGTCTTCGCTGCCACTCATGGCGAGCAGAGATGCAACCGGCGATAAACCAGCAGTGCCCCCCTGCCGCGGATGCAAAATCATTGGGAGGCCCCAAGAATTCACTTGCGTGTCCGAATAGAATGTAGCCAGACCGGCGCAGAAGCCGTCGCCATTCGGTGCCGTGCCAATGGGACGGATTCTCTTTTGTGTCGACTGCTGAGATAGGAGAGTTTTCGCATGAAAACAATTTTGTCTCGTTGCCCAAAAACCTGTCGAACAGCGGGATAACCACAGGTCGGGTTGCTGGATTGCCAGCCTGCTGACCACCCAGCAGAAAGACTGATGCGATGTGGGATCGCGGCACCGCACGGAAATGAAGTCGTCACAGGTGGGTGTGGCGGCTTCTCCATTTTGCCGACGTGGTGGAGAACCACGTGAACGGCTACATTGGTTAGGGGGGATAGTCGATCCGGCTGACCCGTTACGCAAATTTGAATGCCTAATACAGGTGGTGAATGACGAGCACTCGAAACATCAGCGAAGAGCAATCGAAGCGCATTTTCTGGGTTGTTCAGACGGTTTTCAGCTTGCTATTGGCCCGTTCGCTCGTTGAATACAAGGACTGCATACTTGCTCCATTCTCAGAGCAGTACTACCTGACCACGCTTGGTCTTGCGCTTGTGTATCTTACAGCGCTCTGGAGTTGGATTGACTACAGTTTCTCGACAATTGTAGCCCCCTACGATTTTGGGCGAGGCAAATTTGAGAGAGTTCGATTTCTGGTCGATTTGCTCATCGTTATGGCGTATGCCTTCCTGTTGTTCTCGCTCGACCAACTACAGGCTGATAAGGAGGCAAATCTATTCGACCTGTTTCTCTGCCTATCTGTGGTATTCCTGCTGTATTTGGTCTCAGGACTTCTACGGATACTCAAGTACGGTCGAAGGGCAAGCCGAATTTGGATCATTATCGGCTACGGAGTTGCTTTTTTCTTGCTGGCGATTGTGTATCAGCGTTTCTATGCAGACTCTCCGAATCGTGAGCGGCTGAATGTGGTGTTCATCGTGATCGCGATTGGCATCACAATCGGTTACCGATTGACAAGGATGTGGGCGACGCATCGTCCTAAATGGCTAGCGATCGACGTTGACGGAGTGTTGGCTAATCAAATCCAGAACCTGCTTCCCATAATCAAAGATAAGCACGACGTGGAATTGGCACACGAAGATGTCAAAGAATGGGACCTGAAGGTTGGCGACACTGACATTGCCGAGATCATTCGAGCAGAACAACAACACAAGAAATATGTTCAAACGATGCCAGTGATCGCACAGGCAAGTGCAAGCGTAAATGCATTGATCTCAAAGTACAAAGTTGTGATCGTGACCGCGCGAGCACCCGTGTCAGATAGCTGGACGAAGCGCTGGCTGCAGGACAATGACATTCCTTTCGACGACTACGTAAACATCAAAGAAGGTAGCAAGCAGAACATAGACATAGATGCGTGGATTTTAATTGATGACTACCTAGGAAATGTTGAGCAGTACTTGGATCGAAGCGATGGCAAAGCAATACTGTTTTCGCAGCCGTGGAACCAGGACCGTGCTCACTTGCAGAACTATGTGGATGAGCGTCGCCTCTTCGTCGCAAGCGACTGGAATCAAGTCCGATCGCTGATCGCCGAAATCGAGAAGAGTGGGGGCTGACTAGCTGCGGCACACGTGACGAGGGTGCCACTCTGCCCGAAGCCTGTGGCACGCAGGCGATCTTGCCACCTCCGCACCCCGGGTGGCACTGACGGGCCATCAGCTTTCTGTGTGCCACCCCGCCGCCGACTTGAGTGCCCGAGACCATGCCGGCCGATCAGCACTAGACTACGCAATTCAAAGAGGCAACGAGAATGTAATAGATTTGTTGCGGAAACGTGGCACTGGCCATCGGCCCGGTCGTGTTCACTGGTCTTCTCGACACTCCGCCGCATCGTTCGTCTCGTACAAGGTGTACTTCACGCCTTCGACGCAACCTTCATCGACCATTGCCTGCTGCGAGCCAGCCGCTGCCTCTTCGAATATGGTAGCGACGGTTTTTCCATTCACGCGATCGTAGGTTTCTTTAAACCCATAGGTTTGGAGGTAGCCGAGAACAACATCGGCCAACTTCAGACAATATTGATTTTCCAGAACAGGGGTAATGGCTTTGACCGCATCCATCACCTCGGCTGGCTTGTCGCATTGCAGTCTGATTTCAGAAAGGGGCTTCATCGAAGGGTTTTCTACTCGATATTCGTAATCGATTTCATGACGACGAGTGTTACTGGCCACCGCTACTCCCAAAGTCCGTTCCGTGTTTGCGAGATAGGCGACGAGGCCAAGTTCTTGCAGCTTCGACGGCCCAGAAAGGCCATTACTGGGACTGCTGTCCCCAAAAGTAGGATCGTCGACGGTTCCGGCACCTGGCGGTACAGCCAGACACCGGCAAGGGAATCGATTCCGAGGCCAAACTGCATACCTGCGTTCTGACCGTTCTTTAGAACTGTCATTTTCCCTCGATCGCCAGAGCGACCATCAATTCCATTCAACATCCCCATACTTTTTGGATAGTCGACTGCTGCGGAAGCTCCCAGGAGATCGATCAGATTGATAGCAGGAGCTTGATTCATAGGGTTGGCGAGCGTTGATGTATCGATTCCGGCCGACTCACCGAGTAGACGGACTTCAGTAGGACTAGAAGCGGCGATGAAGCCTGCAAACTGGCCCCCCGCAACCAACTCGCTGAGGACCGCCAGGTACCGATCTTCGAGACTTATTCCCGGAAACTTGTGCAATTGCGTTTCCGTGAGGTCCAGCCACTCCCGCTGGTTCACGTCGTCGTAGGTCAACAGCCCATCCCCGGGTGCCCGCCAGTCCCGCTCGATCACAACTGCCGGCGCCACTGAGCAGCAGCCGATGGACACAATGCCGAAGATGAGCCGAACCTGAAGTGAAGCCACGCGAACCAAGCCTTGCGGTCGATGGGCGAAAAACCGAAACATGCTGATGAATTCACACTGGCAGTAAGTGAGCAGTCTCCTGATAACTGATTGTTACCTCAACATCTTTGGCCTGCAACTATTGGACTTTGCTCTGTGAGTTGGTAGTTTCCAACTACGTGGGAGGTCCAGGAAGGCGGGGTGGCACACACGATGGCCGTGCCACCCCGCCCGTCACACTGTGGATGGAGCTCTATCTCCGACCAGAGGGGGGTATGCAAGAATGGAACGATTGGTATGAGCAACACTACGAAAAATGGTACAGTTGGTGGCTGAGAGACTGACCAGAGGGGGAGTATGCAAGTCAATGAGTACTTCGACTGACAACTTCAACAGTTCTTTCTATTCGGTCAGTGCTGCGCTTATACGTGGCGGCGTGCCTGAAGAGTTCCGAAAATGGTTGCTCGAACCAGATGAGCGACTTTTGCCGGTACCACCTGAGATTGAACAAATGCTTTTTAGTGAGGTACAAGTCCTCGCTCGAATTGAAAACAAGTACGTCCAGCCCGAGGCAAGCACCTGTCCGCTAGGAAGGTGCCATGAACTCACTCACCGCGTGCTTGCTTCGACCGACGTCTATTTACACAGATACGATGTAACACTAACCCCAGTGGTGGCGACAAAAGATGACTATCGACCACTGATCGTAAACGAGTCGCTAGCTGATCGGCTGATGAGGCTTCAGCTTAAAGGACTTTCACTGTGCCCTGTGAATGTGCACCGAGAAGGAGTGAAGCGATCCGACCTGGCCGCTATAGACACTCCCAGGCTGTACATGATGCGAACCGAGTATCGAGCGCGCTATGTGAAGGGAGTTATAAGCCCCGATTTCTCAAATACGTGCCCGCACTGCGGTGCTAGCCCCTTCATTTGCCCAGCCTGCTGCGAGTTCACCAAGCGCTGCTTCAATTGCCACCACCTTTGGCGGGAATTGGATGGAACGGACGTATTTCCAGAACACCTCAACAAGTCGAGGGGGTTTTTGATTGCAAGCAGTGTACCGCCGGATGTCCATTTTTTTGACTTCGGAACGGTGTCCCGAACTGGCATCGACATCTTCATCGATTGCGGTGCAGCACCCTTGGCCGTTACGCCAAGACCAAGCGTGGAATAGCTTACGAGTACGACGAAAACGGCAATCGGCTGAGCTGTACCACCCGGCCGGGTATCACTGTCCAGCCACAGCGTATCTGGGTACCACCCTCGCAGCCCTTACCCTCCCCGCGGCTGAGACCGCGACCCTCCCGCAAGCGGGAGGGTGAAGTTGAGTGGTTTTGCGAGCGGAGGGTGAAGCCGAGTGGCTCACTGCGTGTAAACCACCTCCACCGGCACTGGAGCGTCATGGCCCCGACCGCGCGTCATTGCTCACCTTCGAGCGCCTCGTGCGTGGACATCCAGCGGACGATTTCCAGCACCTTCGTTGAACTCGGGCCGTTGAGGCTGTTGCCGTACTTGGGGTCGTAGTTCTGGCAGTAGTCCGCTGCCAGCTTGTAACCTTCCGACGGATGGGGCGCGCCGCTCAGCGCAATTGCCAACCCCTTCTCGACCAGCACCAATTGCCAGTGGTGAACGATCCGGATTTGTCCCCAGCGGTCGTTGCGGTACTCGCTTTGAAACATCCGCAGCCGATCGTATAGCGCCCGGGCGGCGGGCCGGTCGAGATCATCACCGAGTCGGTCGAGACCGGCTAGCAGCGATCGTGACTCGGCGAACAACTGCGCCGCTTCGCCCTTGGTCTTGTCCTTGCGGGAAGTTGCTCGCGCTGCAACCCATAAGGCGAACGGCTGCAAACGCCGTGGCGCCTCGAACCATTTCTTGAGCACCGTCAGCCGGGTTAGATTCGCTTCGCCTCGGGAATCAATCTCCTCGACGATCTTGATCAGCTTTTCGGGGACATCGGTTCGCATAACTTTTGGACTCTCTGCGGCTCTGGCCGCGACCATCCCGGGCGGAGGGTGAAGCCCCGCTCACTGCGTGTAAACCACCTCCACCGGCACCTTGGAGTGGAGCTGGTATATATCGTTGCGGCGGTCTTGTAGTGGGAGCACGCTGCCCAGGTCGCGCTGCACGGCCAGGTCGTTGAGGTCCAGCTCGGCGATGACGGCCGTTTCGCAGTTGGGGTCGGCTTCGGCCAGCAGGCCGTCTTTGGGGAACGCCACGTCGCACGGCGTGCAGACTGCCGCCTGGCCGTAGTTGATCAAAAAGCTCCGCACCTGTGGCAGGTTGCCGACGCAGCCGGCCAGCACTACGTAGATGATGTTCTCGATGGCCCGCGCCTGGGCACAGTATCGCACGCGTTGGTAGCTCTTCCGCTCGTCGGTGGCAAACGGCACGAACAACACATCGATGCCTGCCACCGTGAGCAGTCGCACCAGTTCGGGGAACTCCACATCGTAGCACACCACGATGCCGATCCGCCCCAGCGGCGTGTCGAATACCTGCAGCTTGTCGCCTGGCTGGCAATCGTAGTAGTGCCGCTCGACCGAGGTGATGTGCATCTTGTCTTGCGTGTAGACGTGTCCGGTGGGCGTGAACAGGTGGGCCACGTTCCGTAGCTCGTCGCCAATGTCGACCGGCGTTGAACCGCCGATGATGTACAGTCCATGATCCTCGGCACAGGACTTGAATAGCTTTAGGTACCGCTCGTGGTACTTGGCCACTTCCTTCACGGCGTGCCGCGAGTCCATGTCGGGCGGCAATAGACTGAACAGCTGCGCGGTGAACAGCTCGGGCAGCAGCAGGAAGTGGCAGTGATACTCGTTGGCCGTTTCGGCGAAGAAGTTCACCTGCCGTTCCACCTGGTCCCAGCTTTCGACCGGTCGCATTTCGTACTGCGCGGCGCAGACGCGGATCTTGCGTGTGGTCTTGCGGATCGGCGCGCCGGCGATCATTCGCTTGGCGGGATCGAACTGTGGATTCTCCAGCTCCAGGTACGTGGCGTAGTTCATGCTCTCCGCGTCGCTCAAGTACGCGTAGTGCACGCTTTTCACTTCGTAACCCGCTTTCAGGTGGGCGGAGAGGGCCATGTCCTTCAGCTCGCCCGCCTTTACCCGCTCGATGTACCGCTGCGGCGAGATCTTCTTGGAGTATTCGGCGTAGCCCGGAATGCGGCCGCCGGCAACCATCCGCCGCAGGTTCTGCCGCTTGAGCAGCGACTTGCGCCGCTGATACAGTTTGCGCGCGACACCTTTGCCGCGGTATTTGGGGTGTACCGCGATGTCGGAGCCATACAGCGTATCGCCGCTGGGGTCGTGCGTGCTGAAGGTGCCGCAGCCGGTGATCTCGTTGTACGAGTACCAGGGCGATTGGTCGTCCAGCAGCACGATGAGCGACGTGGCGTAGCCAATCACTTTGCCATCGTGCTCGGCGAGGAACTGGCCCTCGGGAAACACGGCGAGTTGCATTTCCAGCTTGCGGGCATCGTTCAAGCTGTCGCGGTCAATGTGCGGGTACGCGGCGTTCTGGCATTCGACAATCGCGGGGATGTCCGCTTTTTTCCAGCGACGCGTCTTGATTTCGGACGCAGATGTCTTGGCCATATGATTCAATCTTCCTTGCTGCACCAATGGTTCGAAAAAGGGGAAGCCGTGCGATGGAGCATTGTATCCGTTTACGGCAGCTTGGGGAGGATGGTTGGCAGACGACCAAGGGATCTTGTTACGGCCTACGATTGTCGGGCAGGCTTCCGATCACCATTCCCACCACCGCCATCAGTAGTCCAGCGAGTTGCTGTGGGAACGTCTCACCCAGTGGGGTGAGCATGAACAACAACCAAGTGCCCACGCCCAGGACGATGGAGAGGATGGCCCCGCGATTGGTAGCTCGGGGCCAGTAGAGCCCCGCGGCGAGTGGTACCACGGCACCCACGACCGGCACCTCGTAGCTGCTGGAGACCAGGTCGTAGATCGAGGTGCCCGCCATCCGCAAGGCATAGGCCAGGGTGCCGGCGGCGAACACCACCGAGGCGCCGCGCATCAGCCGCAGTTCCTGGTGGTCGTTCATCGAGGGCATCAGGTGCCGGAGGATGTTTTCGACGAAGATGGTCGACGGTGCCAGGATGGTGGCCGACGCCGTGGACATGATGGCCGACAACAGCGCGCCGAAGAACAGGACTTGCGTCACCGCCGGCATGTGCGAGCGGACCAGCGTCGGCACCAGCAGGTCGCCATGCTCGCCGCTGAGCAGTTGGTGTGACTCGTCGGGGATGATGATCAAACTGGCCAGTGCGATGAACATCGGCACCAGCGCGAACACCATGTACAGCACGCCTCCAATCACCGGGCCAATCGCGGCGGTGCGTTCGTCTTTGGCCGACATCACCCGCTGGAACACATCCTGCTGTGGGATGGAGCCCAGCATGATGGTGATGCCCGCTCCGACGAAGGCCAGCACGGCCCGCCACTCGAGCGGCGGGAAGAACACATGCAGGTCGTGCTCGACCGCGTGATCGAGCACGGCCCCGGGTCCGCCCGCCATGTTGGCGGCCAGCACGGCAATGACCGACAGGCCGATCACGATGATCGTCATCTGCACGGCATCGGTCAGCGCCACCGACCACATGCCGCCCAGCATGGTGTAGAGCAGCACCACGGCTGTGCCGATGATGGCACCAGTCTGCGGGCTGATCCATCCGTCGGAAAGTTGATAGAACACGATGCCGAGCGCCGTAATCTGCGCGGCGACCCAGCCCAGGTAGGAGACGATGCTCACCGCCGAGCAAAACACCTCGACCACCCGCCCGTAGCGATCGCGGTAGTAGTCGCCGATGGTCATGAGGTCCATGCGGTACAGCTTGCGGGCGAAGAACAGCCCCACCAGCACCAGGCACATGCCGGCGCCCCAGGGATCTTCGATGGTGTCGCGGAGTCCGCCGGTGGCGAACTTCGCTGGCAGGCCGAGCACCGTTTCGGAGGCCACCCACGTGGCGAAGGTGGTGGCCACCACCACGGCCAGCGGCAACGACCGCCCCGCCACGGCAAAGTCCTTGGCCGTTTTCACCCGCCGCGCAGCGTACAGCCCGATCGCAATCGACCCCAGCAGGTACAATACCACCATGGTCAGCAGGTTCATCGCGCACGCGTCTCCAGAAATGCCGCTGGAGTTGTATCCGATTCGAACTTCCGGGGGGAGTGGGTGCAACGGAAAAAAGCTTGCCGTACAATCGATCAGCAATCCCCTTTTCTTGAATTCGCTCTTGGAGGTCGCCCGTGGGTATCTTCGACTTCCTGTTTGGTTCGACTGACCAGTCGCGCTGCGAGGAAGTGCCGGACAAAATCTGGTTGACCGAGCAGGCTAAGTTTCAGGGCATTGCCACCGAGGTGGCCGAACGCGCCAAGGCAGCCCCTGCCTGCATACTGCTGGTAGCTCACTTCGAAGATGTGCGCCAAACGCTGGAAGCCGTGGCCGCGGGGACTTGGGCCGTGCCCGTCCAAGCGGTGCTGGCCAATCGCCTGACGCCCGATTTGGCGTATGGCTTGGGCCTGGACGAGACGTCGACCATCGATCTATTGGTCGCCGAACGGCACCCGCTGCCCTCGGAAGACGACCGCCTGGTCGAGTTCGCCCGTCAGTTGCCATGCCGTGTGCGGGTGGAGCATTATCTGTCACTCCAAGACCCGGTGTTTAGTAGTTTCTCGGGAGAGTGGGTGCACAACATGTTGGCCAACCTGGGAATGAAAGAGGACGAATGCATCGAAAGCCACATGGTCGCACGTCGGCTTCGCGGGGCCCAGGAAAAGATCGCCAAGCAAGCGGTTAGCAATCACCCTGCGGATTCCGCTGACGAGTGGCTGGAGCGAAACATGCGGGAGTAACGCTTAGGTTGCTGGCTCGTCGTCGGGCGCTGCCTGTTCGGTGCCCTCGGGGGCTGCTTCCGCATCCGCCGTCGTGTGCCCGAACAGGAACTCCAGAATCTGTTGGTTGTACGAGCGGTCCCAACAGTGGGGGCCATCCTTTGGGCGGATGACTTCTACCAGGTGCCCGCGGTCGCGGTACGTTTGCGGTACGGCCACGATGGTCTCGGGTGTCACTTCGCCATCCTTGGTGCCGACGATGAACATCATGGCCAGCGGCCGTTCGGCCTGCTGCTCTTCGAGGATGCACGCCCCCTGGGCCACGATGGCGGCGATCTGCTGGCTCCGCCGCAAGCCGAGGTGCACGACGAAGTCGCCCCCCTTCGACACGCCCACGGCATACACTTTCTTGGGATCGATGGGATACTTGGCCAGCACGTCCGCCAGTAGCGCATCGACCATCGCCACATCGGGGCTCTCGTCCAGTTCGATGGGCGTGAAGCAATGCCAGGTGGGATCGCCTTCGATGTACGCCAGGTAGAAATCGCCGGAGTCGACCAGCTCGTGCAGCAGTGACCTCCGCTCCATCCGCTCGGCCGTACCACTGAAGCCATGATAGGCGAGCACCAGCGGGCGGGGTTCAGTGGACTTCGTCTGCGGCGCGTACCACAGGTACTCCCGCCGCGTGCCATCGACCAGTACGGTCCGCCGATGCCAGTCGTGATGGACCAGCCACCAGACGCCCAAACCGGTGGCGAAAATCGCCACGGCAATCGTGGTGAGCAGCAGCAAGCGCTGGGGGCGAAGTCGCGGCATCGGTGTTTTCCGGTAGATGAGCTGACGTGATTGTAGAGGGGATCACAACGAAATGCGAGCCGGAATTGGTAGCGACCGGAGCGGAATTACGCGCATCTTGGTACTCAACTCACGCTGCAGCCGGAGGCACACTTGCCTCCGGGAACGATACGCAGCTTCGCGGACCGCGTGGCGGTCCGGCTGTTGAAGAGGCGAACCACCTCTTCGCGTGTGAGAGGTCGGCTTGCGAATCGAAAGTGCCGCGAGTTACTTGCCTGCTTGCTCGGGATCAGTGAATAGTTCATCGTTGATTTCATCGAGCAATTCGAATTCGATAACGTCGACCGTCATAAGACCGACCACCGCTTTGCTTGGATACTTCACTCCGCGGACCTCATTTTCAGCGGATAGCTCAAAGTGAGGTTTTTCGAAAACTCGAGGTCCAATCACCGTAGCCAACTTGCCGCTATCGGGTTCAAAGAAGAGCTTGTAAACGTGAGAGTGGTAGGGGCTTTCACCAGTGCATACAAGTACGTCGTGACCGTCTTCTTGTGTAACTTTTGTTAGCCTGGGGGCGACGTATGCTGCGGTGCGGGTGCTGTTAATCTCATCCCTGGTTATGGGGTCAAGTGCGTGAAGTCCGAAGTTAAGCTGCTGCCAGAATTCAGCGACCTCCGACGCGCCCAAGCTGTGGACTTGCCGCCGAGTTCTCTTGCCCGGCTTCTCCGGGCTGACTCGCCAACCCTCCTGTTCTCGGAAAATGGAGGTAGTGGTGCCGGGGTAACGTGGGCTGGATCTCTCGTAACGAACTCGGTCGGGTAGAGACCAATAGGCTTCGATGCGGGAGTAGGGTCCCTTCGTGTTACTGAACTGCAGTACGGCGTGCCCTTGCCGGAGCCGGGCCAGGTTCTCCTTGCCACCAAAGTAATTGGTAGCACGCTGCAGGATAGGTTCGGCTTGCGCTTGTAGCTGATAGTAGGCGGCAAGGTCGCGGTCGATAGACTCCTGCCGGGTTGCAAGCTGCTCGGCGCGTTTGCGTTCCCGTTCTCGCAGAGTCCGCTCCGCGATCTTTTCCATCGTGTATTCCTCTGGTGCCGCGAAAAGCTTACCATCGCCCCAGAGACCGATTTTTGATTTCTTCGCCGCCTCCTGCGCGGCGGAAAGCGCCTCGCTTGTAAACTCCGACTCGCGATACAAGGCGTACCCTTGACTTACCATCTGATGGTTTACGGAGAGCTCGTCTTTCAGCACCAACGCCAGCAAGTAACCTGATTGACCGTCTCGAGTGCCGGCGTGGCGGATGCTTATCCGCTTGTTGAGCACTAACTCGCTTAAAGCTTGGCGGGATGGCTTGCCAGCGGCAATGCCGAGTAACTTTAAGTGAAGCACCCAGCCGTCGTCGCGATGGGCCAATAGTTTGTCACCCGAGAACACGGTGACGACTGTGGCTACTTCCGTTTTGGTCAAGTCCTTGTCAGCCAGCGGCCTGAGAGGTGCTGCGCTGGTGGAAGCGGAGGCCAGAAGTGCCGCGATGGCGAGAAAACCTATTCTTGAGTTACACACGATGCTCCCCCTCGGAGTCGTTGAGAACCAAGCCTGCTAAGAGGATTCTAGAAGATATTGCAGCGCGATGCCACGCAAATTCAACGTTAATCGCTTGCAATCGGCAGCTTCGCGAGCGCCGCGACCATGGCGTCTTCGCCGGTCAGGAATTCAATTTCCACCACCACCGACCACAGCGGCACCTTCTTGAGTACCGGCACGCGGAGCTTCACCATGTCTTTTTGCGTGCAGACGGCCATTTCGGCGCCGGAGTCCTGGGCCGCCGTGGCGAGTGCTTGAACGTCGTCGGCCGTGTAGTCGTGGTGGTCGGCCAGTTCGCGCCAGCCGACCAGATCGGCGCCGGCCGCTTCGAGGGTGCGGCGAAACGCCTGCGGGTTGCCAATGCCACAGAAGGCAAACACTTTGGCGCCGCGGAGCGACTCGAGTGGTTGCTGGATGCCCGAGGAGTTCAGCAGCGTGGCCGGAGTGTGCGCCACTTCGCACCATACGGCGTCCGGCGCCAGCTTCTGGGCGCGTTGGCGGATGGCTTCCCGCTCTTCAGTTGTGGCCAGGTTCGCGCGGCTCAGGCACACCACGCCAGCGCGGCGGAGGTTGCGCGCGGGTTCGCGGAGCGTGCCGCGGGGGAAGACGTGGTCGAACCCAAACGGCTGCGTCGCGTCCAACAGTACGATGTCGAGATCGCGGACCAGTCGGCGGTGCTGAAATCCATCGTCCAGTACGAGTACCTGGCTCTCCAGCTCCTCGATGGCCGCTTGGGCGATCGACACGCGGTCGGGCGATTGCAGGTGTGGCACGTCGGGCAACGATTGCTCGAGTTCGAGGGCTTCGTCGTTCTTGGCGCCTTCGGCGGCTCCGTAACCGCGGCTGAGAATTGCCACGCGGAGGTCGCGGGCCCTCAAGTGTCGCGCGATCCACTTGACCATGGGCGTTTTGCCCGTGCCGCCGAGCGTAAGGTTGCCGACGCTCACGACTGGCGCGGCCACCTTGGTGGTTTCGGCCCGGTGGTTGTCGTAGCGGCGGTTGCGGAACTGGACACCAACGGTATAGAGAGATTCGGCAGCCCGCAGCCCCATCCGCATGCCCGTGGCCGCGATTCCCCGCCTTCGGCCGCTGACCAGGTCGTAAAAGTCGGAGGGTTGGAACACGTGGCGGGGTGGATAAAGTACGAAAAATGCAAGGAATACAGGAAACCTCGGGAATCAGGAGCCGCCGAGGCGAAGAATCGTATAATACAGCCAGAGCCACGCGGAACGTTAGGGCCCGCGCTGCGTCTAACTTTTGACCTTCCCGCCAACCGAGGCCATCGACTTGCGTTGATGGCTGTAGAAATACCCTATGAGCACTGTTCAATCGCCTGCACCGCCGCGGAAGGACCCTGCCGTCGAGTACGTCGAGTACGACAAGTACATCGACCGGCAAGTCGAGCGGACCCGCCGGGCGGTGAAGCTGGTCGACCTGGCGCAGTCGCTGTTGGTGCTCGTGATTGGACTGCTGGCCTTTCTGCTCGTGGCGGCCGTGCTGGAGCACTGGGTATTTGCCGGCGGGCTCAGCACGCTGGGCCGCATGGCGATGTTCGCCCTGTTGGTTGGTGGGCTGGGATATTACGTGGTCCGTTACGTCTGGCCGTTGCTGGCCAGCTCGATCAATCCGGCCTACGCCGCGGCGGCCATCGAACGCGAACATCCGACGCTGAAGAACGCGCTGCTGAACTTCCTGTTGTTCCGCTCGCACAAACAGGAAATGCCCGCCGCCGTGTACGAGGCGCTGGAAGAGCAAGCCGCCCGACGGTTGTCGGTGACGTCCATCGAAGATTCCATCGATCGTTCGACCCTGGTGAAGTCGGGCGTGGTGCTGTTGGCGGTAATCGTGCTGGCGGCGGCGTACGCCTCGCTGTCGCCCAAGAGCTCGCTCGACACCGCCGCCCGGGTGCTGATGCCGTGGGCCAACATTGCCGCGCCCAGCCGGGTGCGGATCGAAAGCATCGAGCCGGGCGACGCCGAAATTGTGCAGGGCGAGACCGTGACCATCACGGCCAACGTGTTTGGCTTGGGCGACGACGAAGTGGTCGAGGTCTCTTACGATTCGGTCGACGGCCACCGCGTGGATCAGCGAGCCACCATGCAGCCAGCCAACGACGCGGGCAAGTTTGCGGTAACGCTTCCGGCCGATGGTACCGGGATGTCGGGCTTGGACCAGGATTTGACGTACCGCATCATGGCGGGCGATGGCCGCAGCATCGACTTCACGATTCGTGTGCTCACGGCGCCGCACATCCGCGTGCGGAGCGTGCACTACGATTTCCCCGAATACACCGGCTATCAAGATCGCACCATCGAGGGCCGCGGTGACATCCGCGCCATCGAGGGAACCAAGGTCTCCTTACGGGCCGAAGCCAACACCGACATTGATCAGGCGTTCGTCGACCTGGCTTCCGACGGCAAGCGTGACAAGCGGATGCTGTCCGAAGGCCAGGCCGCGCAGGTGGAATTGCCGCTGCGTCTGGAAGGCGATCGCCGGCATGTCAAAACCTCCAGCTACATGCTGCGTTACACCAGTACCGAAGGGCTGGAAAACCACAATCCGCCGCAACACACGCTGGAGATCCTGCCCGACTATCCGCCGGAAGTCGAAGTGCTGCAGCCTGAGCAGCGCACCCGCGACGTGCAGGTGAACGAGACGGTGTCGATTGCCGTGGAAGGTCGCGATCCGGACTTCGCGCTCCGCACAGTGATGCTGAAGTTCGCCAAGGAAGATGGTACTGAAGTGCACGAGCAGATGCTGCTGAAGGACGGCCGGCACGAAGGCCGGTACGACAAGCAGTGGGACTTTACGCCGGTGGACCTCGGCCTGAAGCCGGGCGAGATCGTCGAGTACTGGGCCGAGGCGACCGACGTCCGCTCCCCACAGGCGAATCGCGCGGCCACCGACCACAAGCAGTTCCGCATCGTCGGCGACCCCAACCAACAGCAGGGTGAGGGAGGCGGAGAAGGGAACCCCGGGCAAGGCGCCGAGGGCCAGGGCGAGGGACAACACGGACAGGATGGAAACCAGGGCGAGGGCGAGGGCGCCGAAGGCGAAGGAAAAGAGGGCCAGGGGGGCGAAGGCCAGGGCAACGAAGGGCAAGGCAGCGAGGGCCAAGGCAAGGAAGGTCAGGGGAACGAAGGTCAGGGTGACCAAAAAGGCGAAGGCCAAGATGGCGAAGGCAACCAAGGCCAAGGCCAACAGAACGGCGGCGGTCAGCAGGGCCAGGGCGATCAGCAAAACAGCGGCCAGCAAAAAGGCGAAGGTCAGCAAGGCGGCGAAGGGCAACAGCAAGCCGGTGAGGGACAGCAGGACGGCGGTTCCGAGCAGCAACAGGGTGGTCAGTCGGATTCCAACGACGGCAATCAAGCTGCGGGCAACTCCGCAGGCCAGCAAGACTCCGAGGGAGCCAATGGCGCCGAGGGGCAGCGGCAGGGCTCCGGTGGCAAGCAATCCGACTCCAACGATCAACCGTCTGGCGCCGAAAGTGGCCAACAGAGCGAAGGTGGCGAAGGTGACGGCGGCGAAAACTCCAAGCCCGTGGCCAGCGACGGCAGCGACGATGCTTCGGCGTTCGAGAAGATTCAGCGTCAGCTGAACAAGGACGAACAACAGAACGCCACCCGGCAGCAGAAGCCTGGCGGCGGCGATCCGAATAGTGCTCAGAACGACAAGGGGGAGGGACAGGCCGACGCTCAGAACGATGCCCAACGAAGCGGCCAAGAGCAAGCTTCTGGCGAAGGCGACAAGCAGGACAACCCCGCTGAAGGTCAAAGCCAGGCCGGCGACCGCCTGGACTCGGGCGATCCGCAGCAGGGTTCGCAGCAGCGTGCGGGCAAGCCGGATGGTCAGCAAGGTACGGCCGAACAGCGCGAAGCGGAAGGTTCGGGCGCCGACACCAAGAACGACGCTCCGCAAAGTGAAGGGGGCGACGAAAATAGCACCAAGCCCGAGGCCGCCAGCGAGTCGGCCGGGGGCGAGGAACGCAACGCCTCGGGCGATCCGGGGGCGGGCAGCGAAACCGAATCGCAAGGTGCCCCCGATGCGCAAGAGGAAATGAAGCAGCGCGACAAAACGGCCCGCAGCGATCAAGAGTCGGAAAGCGACGAAACAGAACCCCCCACGCCCGGTCACAGCAAGCACGAAAGCGACTCGCAAGGCGAGCAGGGGGGCGACCGCGCCGGCGGCGGTGAAGAAGGTGGTGGGCAGAAGGCGCCGCGCGAAGGCACTGGCAGCGCCGGACAGAACCAGGCCGCCGACGAAGGGGCTGGCGAATCGGGCGATCAGGGCCCGGGCGAAGCCGGCCAACGGGGGGGCGATTCGCAGCAGGCCGAAGGACAGACTGGCAAGCCTGGCCAAGAAAAGGGCAACGGTTCGCAATCGCGCCCAGGGCAGGGCGATGCCCAGGCCCAACAAGCCGAAGAGTCGGGCCAGAACGGCCAGCAGGGAACCGAGCAGCAAGCCGCCAATCAGCAAGGTCGCCCATCCGACCAGCAACAGCGTGAAGGGCAAGACGCCAATCAGCCCCAAGACCAGCAGCAAAACCCCAACCAGAGGCCGCAGGATGGCAGTCAGCAGGGGGGCAATCAGTCGTCCAACAACGGGCAAGCCGGTGGCAACGACGGATCTGAAGGCCCCATGAACGGCAAGTTCGACGGCACCGTGGCCGAGGGCGACAAGGCCAACTTGGAGTACACCCGCAAGCAAACCGACCTGATTCTCGACAAGCTCTCCGATCAGCTCGACGAGGGCAAGGTCGATCAGGAGATGCTGGACGACTTGGGCTGGAGCAAAGACGACCTGCGGCAATTCGTCGATCGTTGGAATCGCTTGCGAGCGGAGGCCGAGCGGCCCAATTCCACCGGGGCCAAGCAGGAACTCGACGCCCGACTCCGCAGCTTGGGACCCACGATGGGCACCAAAGGGGGCACCCGAGAGCGCACTCAGGACGACTTCCGCAACCTTCGCGAAGGCTACAGCGGCAAAGTGCCACTGAAGTACCGCGACCGCTTGAAGGCCTACACCGAGGGTGTTTCGAAGGGCCAGGGACAGAAGTAGACCGGCCCGCCTGCCAGGGCTGCCTGCATTTGCGGCCCCCGGCGACTATAATCGTCGCATGAACTTCTCGCCGCCACGTTATCTTGTTCCGTTTCATCCCAAGCGGATCCCGCACCACTTTGTCGATGTGATGATCATCGGCGGGGGCATCGCGGGTTTGCGGGCGGCGATGGAGATCGATCCGCGGTTGTCGCTATTGGTGGTGACCAAAGACCAAATGCAGGAGTCGAACAGCAGCTACGCTCAAGGTGGAATTGCCGGGGTGCTGGATACGGCCGACAAGTTCGAGAACCACGTGGCCGACACGCTGACCGCCGGGGCCAACCTGTGCGACCAGGAGGTGGTGGAGATGGTGGTGCGCGAAGCACCTCACCACATTCGACAGCTCATCGAATGGGGCACCAAGTTCGACACCGAAGAGGGGGGCGAACTGATGCTCGGTCGCGAGGGAGGACACAGCCACCACCGCATCGTGCACGCCCTGGGCGATGCCACCGGCGCCGAAATCATGCGGGCGATGATTCGCCGGGTGCACGACGAGATCAAGGCCCAGGTCTGGCCCAACACCTTTACGATCGATCTGCTGACCACCGAAGGCGAATGCCGCGGCGCCCTGGTCTGGAATGCCCACCATGGCAAGACCTTCGTGTGGGCCAAGCAAACCATCCTCTGCACCGGGGGCGCCGGACAGGTCTATCGCGAGACCACCAATCCGCCCGTGGCGACGGGCGATGGCCACGCCATGTGCTACCGCGCAGGGGCAGTGCTGTCGGACATGGAGTTCATGCAGTTCCATCCCACGGTGCTATATATTGCCGGCTCGAGCCGCAGCCTGATTACCGAAGCCATGCGGGGCGAGGGCGCCCAACTGGTGGACGCCAATGGCTATCGCTTCATGCCCGACTACGACGAGCGTACCGAACTGGCGCCCCGCGACGTGGTGAGCCGTTCGATCGTCGAGCAGATGCGAAAGACCGATCATCCCTGCGTGTACTTACAACTCAGCCACCTGGATAGCGACTGGGTGCGGCAGCGTTTCCCTGGCATTGCCCGAACCTGTCACGAGTTCGGCATCGATATCGCCCGCGATCCTATTCCGGTGCGCCCGGGTGCGCACTACATGCTGGGCGGCGTGCGGGTCGATCACGACGGTCGGACCTCGGTGCCGAGGCTGCTGGCGGCCGGCGAAGCCACCGCCAGCGGACTGCACGGGGCCAATCGCCTGGCCTCGAACAGCTTGCTCGAGGGGCTGGTATACGGTGCGCACGCCGGCCGAGCCGCCAACGCCGCGGCGCTGGAAGAGCCCGACTCCTTTCGGGCGATTCCGCTGGAGAATGCCGAAGTTTCGCAGAGCACCGAACCGATCGACCTGACCGACGTGGGCAACTCGCTCAAAAGCTTGATGTGGCGTGATGCGGGGGTGTGGCGGAATGAGGACGTGTTGGCCGATGCGGCGTTGATGATCGACCGCTGGATTCGGTACGCGCTGACCCGGCAGTTCACCCATCCGGCGGGGTGGGAGCTGCAAAACATGCTCACGGTGTCCCGGCTGATGGTGGAATCGGCCCGCATCCGAACCGAGTCCCGCGGCGTCCACCTGCGGCACGATTATCCGGAAACGAACGACGAATCGTGGCACCGGCATATCCTGCTCAGCGAAGGGGCCGACGTGGCCTACGCCCCCGCGTGAGACGATGCGAGGGCCTCCCCCGGGGCAACATTCGGTTTTCATGTGCCCGGCGAACCGTTGAATCGCCATCCGCGTAGCCACAAGTACCGTGTGGTATGGACATTACGACGGGTTGGTGGTTACCCTGGCTATTTCTAGCTCAGCGGGAAGCAGGCGATTGGTGGGGGAATGTACCCCGAGGCCCCGCCCCGCTGCCCACCTGCGGATTCTCCCCAACTTTTTACCTCCCAACGCTTTGCGTAAACGAGTGGAGTGATCAACGATGAGCGATCCGACTACGGGATCAACCAACGACACCATGATCGAGGCCGTTCGGCTCTCGAAGTACTACGGCCATTTTGCCGCTACGCAAGACGTCAACTTTAAGATCCAGCGAGGCGAGGTGGCGGCCTTCCTGGGGCCCAACGGCGCCGGCAAGAGCACCACGATGAAGCTCCTGACCGGGTACCTGGCTCCTTCGACCGGAAAGTCGTTTATCGGCGGCTTCGACACCCAGACCGAGCGGCTCCAAGCCTCCAAGGTGCTGGGATACTTGCCCGAAAATGGACCGCTGTATCCCGACATGACCCCCCGGGGGCTGCTGCGATTCTTCGGCGAGGCCCGCGGCATGGGCTCCACCGAGATCAATCGGCGGATGCACGAGGTGATCGACCTGTGTAACCTGCACGAGGTGCTTGGCAAGCCAATTGGCAAGCTCTCCAAGGGGTACCGCCAACGCGTGGGCATGGCCCAAGTGCTGCTTCACGAGCCCGAGGTACTGATTCTGGACGAGCCAACTTCGGGTCTCGATCCGAACCAGATTCGCGACGTCCGCCAAGTGATTCGCACCTTGGGCGAAACCAAGACGATTCTGCTCTCCACGCACATCCTGCAGGAAGTCGAAGCGATGTGTAACCGCGTAATCTTCATCAACGAAGGCCGGGTTGTGTTCGACGGGCATCCCAGCGAGCTGGGTTCGACTCCCGCCGAACTCGATCAGAAGTTCCACGAACTCACCGGCATGGTGGGGCCGCAGGTATAAGCGGCCGGTTGAACGTCCTCCTTCATAAGCGGCTCGGTGGTGTTCCCGCCGGGACCTGAAGCCAAATTCCCAAACTCCAAACGCCTTTCAAACATGAATTTCACAGTCGTCAAGGCGATCTTCAAACGCGACTTTATCAGTTACTTCTCGAACCCTACCGGGTACGTGTTTATCTGTGTGTTCGTGATGCTCAGTTCGTTTGCGGCGTTCTGGCCGCCGGCGTTCTTCAATAACAACCTGGCCAACCTCGACCAGCTCAGTAACTGGATTCCTTACATCCTGCTGGTCTTCATCCCGGCCATCACGATGAGCATGTGGAGCGAAGAACGGCGGCAGGGAACCGACGAACTGCTGCTGACCATCCCGGCCACCGATATGGACGTGGTGATCGGTAAGTACGCGGCCGGAGTGGCGATTTTTACCGTGTCGCTGCTGTTCTCCATGTTCTCGATCTGGCTGGTATTCAGTTGGGGGCTGGGCACGCCCGACGGAGGCTTGTTCCTCTGCACGTACCTGGGCTACTGGTTCCTGGGCATCGCGATGCTGGCCGTGGGCATGGTGGCCTCGTTCCTGACCAAAAATCTGACGGTGGGCTTCGTGCTGGGCATGGTGTTCAACGCCCCGCTAGCCATCCTGTCGTTTGGCGACTGGCTGGTGAACGATCCCGAACTCGCCCAATTTATCACCCGCTGGGGTGCCGACGCCCAGTTGGCCGATTTCGAGCGGGGCGTGATCAGCCTGCCCGGCATTACTTACTTCGTGAGCATTGCGGTCGTGATGCTCTACATCTGCATGGTGCTGATCGGCAAACGGCACTGGGGCACCGGCGACGACGGCGACAGCCGCTGGGGACACTACCTGGGGCGCACAATTGCCCTGTTTATCCTGTTCGGAGCCCTGAACTACTTCCTGTCGAATTACAACTCGCTGCGAGCTGACGTGACGACCGAGAAGATCAACTCGCTGTCGCCATCGACCGTGGAGCTGCTGCGTGATTTGAGCAAGAACGACGACGTCGACACCATTCTGGTCGATGCCTACGTTAGCCCCACGGTTCCCAGCGAGTACGCTGCTCATAAATTGAACCTGATTGGCACGCTGCAGGAACTCGAGTCGATGAGTGGTGGCAAGATCCAGGCCAACATTCATGAGATCGAGAACTTCAGCGAGCAGGCGACCACCGCGGATACCGCGTTTGGCATTACTCCCCAGACGGTTACCACCATCTCGCGTGGGGTGATGTCGGGCGAGGAGATTTTCATGGGCGTCGCCGTGCGGCACAAGCTCGACAAAGTCGTGGTGCCGTTTATCGACAAGGGTATTCCCATCGAGTACGAACTGGTCCGTTCCATCACCACGGTGGCCGAGGACGAGCGCAAGCGGGTAGGCGTGGTGACGACGGACGTCGAACTGTTCGGCGGCTTCAACATGCAAGCCATGACGCAGAATCCCGAGACGCAATTGATTGGCGAGCTGCGCAAGCAATACGAAGTGGTGCAGGTCGATCCCAATCAACCGATCTCCGACGACTACGACGTGCTGCTGGCCGTGCAACCATCGGCCATGGCGCCCGAGGCCATGAACAACCTGGTGGCGGCAGTGAAGCGAGGCATACCGATTGCCATTTTCGAGGACCCGATGCCCATGACCTTTAGCGTTCCGGGCACGGCCGACGATCGCATTGCCGGTGGCGGAGCGATGGCCATGTTCGGCGGCGGCCAACCTCAGCCCAAGGGCGACATCAATCAACTGTGGGACCTGCTGGGGGTGGAGTTGACCTACTCCGACCAGGCCATCCTACAGGATTACAATCCCTACGCCGAATACGACTTCCCGCCGTACCTGGTCTTCGTGGACGAAGGCCTAAAGGCCTATGGCGCACCGCAACCTTTCAATGAGGAAGTGGCCATCTCGTCGGGTTTCAAACAGGTGTTGTTCCTGGCGCCCGGCGCGCTGCGTCACGATAATGACTCGAAGCTGGAATACAAACCGCTGACGGTTACCGGCACGCTGACCGCCACGGTGCCGACGCGGGTATTGCGGTCGATGCGCGATCTTTCGGCCCTGGGGCGAGTCAGCAATCCTTCCAACGAGTCGTACGTGCTGTCCGCCCTGATCGAGGGCGAGATGGAGAACACCGACGATCTGGCCGATGCGCTCAAGCTGGACAACGAGGCCGATGAATCGGACGAAGAGTCGACCAAGGGCATCGAGAAGAACCCCATCAAAGCCGTGGTCGTGGCCGATATCGACAGTCTGTGCGACGAGATCTTTGCCATCCGGGCCCGGGGCGACCAGAGCTTCTCGCAGTTCGCCAGTCTCGATTTCCAGAACGTGGCCTTTGTGCTCAACATTCTGGATTACCTGGCCGGCGACGACCGCTATCTCGACATTCGTAAACGCAGCCGCCCGCACCGCGTGCTAACGAAAATCGACGAAGCCACGAAGAAGTCTCGCGAAGAATCGCGGGAGAAGATTGACACCGCCCGCGACGAGTTGGCGGAAGCCGAACAAGAGGCCCGCAACAAGTTCGCTGCGACCATCCAGGCGATTGAAAATGATCCCAAGCTGGATAATCGCGAGAAGGACTTCAAGATCGAACAGGCCCGCGATCGAGGTCAGCGGAAACTGAACCGCACGATGGAGCGATTGCAGAACGACCTGCAGCGCGAGGTGCTGCGAACACAACGGACGTTGGAGAAAGATGTCCGCAAGGTGCAGGATCGTTACAAGCTGTATGCGGCAGTGCTGCCGCCGATCTTGCCGATTCTGCTAGGCATTTTGGTGTACTTCCACCGTCGCAGCGGCGAGCGAGAGGGCGTGTCGAAGACGCGTCTGCGTTTCAATCAAAAAGATCAGCAAGACGCCGCGTAAGGGCTGCCATTTGCCCTGGGCCCCGGCTACCTGAACCCACACTCTGACCCCCTTCAGCTTCCACGATGTCTGAACTCAATAAGACCAACATCTTCTTCGTTGCTGCTTTGGCCGCAGTGGTCCTGGCGGTGTTCACGCGCCCTTCGTCCCAGGAATACAACGTCGAAGAGATCACGGGCGACGATCTCGTCGAAGAATTTCCCGTCGACGCGCCCAAGCGCCTGGAGATTACGACGCGTGACGAGGAGACCGGCGACCTGAAGGAATTCGAGGTGGCCGAACTCGATGGCATCTGGAGTATCCCGTCTCGCAGCGGCTATCCGGCGGACGCCACGCAGCAGATGGCACAGGCTGTCGAAGGTGTGGTGGGCCGCGAGATTCTGGACGTCTACAACGTCGGCAGTGGCGACCACGCCAAGTACGGTGTTGTCGACCCGCTGAACGCCGACGCCGACGAAGGCTTCGGCACGCATATCCAATTGACCGACGCCGACGATAAGGTGCTGGCCGATTTGATCATCGGCGACGAGGTGAAGGACCGCGAAGGGCAACGCTACGTCCGCAAGGAGAAGCAGGATGTGGTCTATCAAGTACAGTTCGACCTCGACAAATTTTCCACCGACTTTGGCAACTGGATCGAGAAAGACCTGCTGAAGCTCAGCGGGTTCGATGTTTCGAAGGTGCTGATCGACGACTACTCGATTGAGATGAACCTGGTGCTCGATGGCCGGACGATTCGTCCCAAGATCAACGAAGACCGCCGCGCCAGAATGGTGCTGTCGTACGACGATGCCAACAGCAAGTGGAAACCCGATTCGCTGGAGGCGTACAACTCCGCCAGCGGAACCTACGAGCCTTTCGAGATTGGCGAAGACCAGGAGATCAACACCGAGAAGTTAGACGAATTTAAGAGTGCCCTGGAAGACCTGTTGATCGTCGACGTGGAGAAGAAGCCCGAGGGGCTGAGCTCCGACCTGCAGACGGGCGAAGACTTCATGAACCGCCGCGAGGCGCTCGAGAGCCTGGCGCGGCGCGGGTTCCTGCCGTTACCCAAGGACATGTCCAATCCCGCCGCGGGGTACGAACTCCAGTCCAGCGAAGGCGAGATCGTCGTTACGCTGAACGATGGGGTGGAGTACGTCCTGCGGTTTGGCGACCTCCAGCTCGATACCGAGGTGGCCGAAGGCGAGAAGCCTCCCGCGCAGGAAGAGGAAGACGAGATCGAAGGCGGCGGCGAGGGACTCAATCGCTACCTGTTCGTGATGGCTCATTTCAACGAGTCGGCCATCGAAAAGCCCACGCCGGAAGAGCTGCCCGAGCTCCCTGCGGAGAATGACAGCGAGAACGAGGCTGCCGAAGAGACCACCGACGAAGAAAGCGACGAAGAAAGCGACGAAGAAAGCGAAGCCGCCGAGGGCGAGGAAGCGGAAGAAACCTCGGCCGATGCCGAAGACACGGAAGCCCAGCCCACCCGCGAAGAGATCGAAGCCGAACGTGAGCGGATCAAGCTGAACAACCAACGGGCGCAGGACGAATACGACGAAAAAGTTGCCGCCGGCAAGAAGCAGGTCGAAGAGCTCAACGCCCGCTTCGGCGACTGGTACTACGTGATTCCGAACGACGTCTTCAAGAAGATCCATTTGGGCCGCGATCAGGTTGTGACATCGGCCACCGATGCCGCTGAAGGCGAGGCCGCCACGCCCGATGCTTCGTCGTTTGGTGCACCGGGTTCGATGATTCCGGGACTGCCCGATATCGTGGGCGGTGGCACCGGCGAGGCAGCCTCGGCGACACCTCCGTCGTCCGCAGAAGAGCCTGCTGCTGAGCCGGAGTCGACCGGCGAGCCGGAATCAGGAAGCGAGCCGGAATCAGCAAGTGAGCCCGAGTCGACCGACGCGGCGGAGTCCAGCAGCGGCGAAGCCGCGCCTGCCGATGAGCCGCCTGCGGAGACCTCGGAAGAGGAGTAAGCCCAACTGCAGGCGCGCAGTCCTAGACGAGCCATCTCGCGTGTGTCGATTCACACCACGCGTCGAATCCGCTAGAGCGTTTTCAGAGGTTGGTACACCAAAGCTGGAAACGCTTTAGGTCGTGGCCACGGTCATGCGATTCTCGAGCGGACGATCGCTCAAGATATCCCGGGCTTCATGCTGGGCAAGTTGTTTGGCGTGGAAGCTGTTGCAGACGCCGCTTAGCACGACGCCCTGATTCGTGACTTCTACTTCCAGGTCGCGGACACGGCGGTTCAAACGCTGCTGAATTCGGTCACGGATGGCCTGACAAAGGTCGCTGGTTGTGGCGTGTGTGGCGATGGTTGTAGCTCCTTCGTAAAAACCGCCTGGGTTGTCGTCCGACAACTGCCAACCGCCTCGCACCACGCGATTAGACATGCGTTTTGCCATGGCAGAACCGTCCCTGATAGAGGAAGCGTGCTCCGGTCGACGCTTACCGTCCAGAAATCGTTGAAAAGCCCAATCTAGGTCCATCGCCCGGGGTTTGTCAACGCAACTTTTGCAGTAAATCCCGTGGCAAGCCTAATATCCGTCTGCTTGAACTTCACTTGTCGCCCAACTTGCCTTGCTTACGAAGAAAGCCGACCACCAAGTCCGCAAGCTCTTCGGCCGACCCCTCCCCACCCGGAAGAGTTAGTTCCGCAGCGTTCGGAGCTTCGTAGGGATCGTCGATGCCGGTGAAGTTTTTGATCTCGCCGGCGCGTGCCTTCTTATACAAACCTTTTGGATCGCGCGACTCGCACACCTCCAACGGGGTATCGACAAACACTTCGACGAAGTCGCCCGGTGCTAGCATCTCGCGGACCGCCTGGCGATCGCGGCGATAGGGGCTCACAAACGCGGTCAAAGTCACCAGTCCCGCCTCGCAGAACAGCTTGGCCACAGCGCCAATGCGACGGATGTTTTCTTCGCGATCCTGGCTACCGAAACCCAGCCCAAACCGCTCGGCAAACTCCGCGTCGTGCCGCTCGGCGAGCATCTGTGGCGTGGCGTTCAGACCGTGCCGCACGTTGTCGCCGTCGAGCAGGTAGGTCCGCACGCCCGCGTGAAACAGGTTCTGCTCCACCAGGTTGGCCACGGTGCTCTTGCCCGAGCCCGAGAGCCCGGTAAACCACACGACGCATCCCCGGTGCCCATTGAGCCGCTCCCGCTCGTCGCGAGTAACCGAGTGATCGTGCCAAACAACTTTAGGATCAGACATAGGGGCGTAAATAACGAATTTCTAAGAGACGAACGGAGAACAACGAAAGACCCATTATGTCATTCTGAGGCAGCCTAAGCGACTGGAGGATGACAAGCGCCGTTGCCGCCTACTTCCGGGGGCCCGCCGCCCAACTACAGCGTCATCTCGCCATCATCCCACAGCCCGGCCAGTTCGCACAGGTTGGCGTTCATCACTGGCTGCGGGCAGCTCCACACCAGAAAGAATAACGCCTCGCGGCACCAACGTCCCACCGGGTGACCAGCCAGGTAACCGGCGCCCTTGGCTGCGGCCAGGGCGGCTTGTGTCGTGCGGAGCACCAGGCTGTTGGCCTGCTGGCGGAGCCATTCGTTGGTGCACGGCTCCTGACCCTGGGCAATGGCCAGCAGGTTTTCGACCACGCTCGCGTGCTCGGTGGCCAGCGCTTCTTGCGACTCGCGGAGCTCTTCGCGCTGGAGCGACTCCTGCTTCATGTAATTCAGCGCTGCATTTGCCAGCCCCAGTGCCAGGGTGGAAGTCTCGTGACCACCTGGCCGAGAGGCCCGACCTGCCATCATCACGTTCTCAACCGGCCCGGCGACCAGCCATTCGTCGGTCACCGTGACGTCGTCGAAGAAGACTCGCCCGGTGTGACTGTGCGACAAGCCAACCAGCTTGGCCGGTGCATCGGCGCGAACGCCCGCATCGGTGGTGGGTACAAACGCCAGGACCTGCTCGGTGGTGGGCTCGTCGCCGTCAATGACTACAGCGCCGGTCAGGATGCACTGCGCGTGGTCGCCGCCGGTGACCCAGGGCGAGAAGCCGTTGAGCACAATCCCGCGATTGCTGCGCGTGGCGGTGAGCACCGGTTTTTTCAGGTGCCGATGGCTGGTCGTGAGGTGCGAGATGCCCACCGTGGCGAAGTTTTCGCCGGTGGTCAGCATCGGCAGCACGCGTGACTTCAGCTCGTCGTTTTCACCAGCCGCCACCCGGCGGCAGGCCCCGGTGCGCTGCGTGATGATGAACGTGGTGGTCAGATCGGCCGCCGCCAGGGCCAGGTAGCCCCGCACCAGGTCCAGGTCGCTCCAGTCCTGTCCACCATACTCAACTGGCAGAAACCACTCGTACACGCCCGCCTCGCCACACATCCGCAGTTGTTCGGCCGGCCACGCGCCGGATTGATCGGCCTCGTCGGCCTTCGCAGCCAATTGCGCACACAGGGCCGCCAGGGCAGGGGAGTCGGGCGAGGTAATACGGTCGATGCTCATGGGTTTACCAGTGTAGTTGTCTGGATGGCGAAAATGGGTTTTGTCGCAGTTTAGTGTCGCAGTTCTGCGGCAAATCGATTCACTGCGACAAAACTCACGCTTGGTTGCTGGCGTGGTTCGCCGTAAATCGTGGTTTTCAAAGGGCTTGCGCGGACTGCTGTGGACGGAGCCTCGCGAGTTGTTGCGCGCGGATCACCGCAGGCGCGGCAAAACTCATTTCGCCGCGAGCGGGGCCCGTCAGGCCCCTGGTCGTGTCGCAGGCCAACCAACGTTCCCACAATCCACTGCCAACCACGCACCGCCCTCTACGCACTATTAGATCAAATCGCCGAGCGGTTTCTACCACGATTTCTGGACACACAATTACTTTGGCCGAGCGAGGCCGCAGCGAGAAGAAGTGTGCAGAGCACCAGAGGTGTTTGCTCTGCGGCAGAAGCCTGTCAGCCGCCATCACTCACAGCCGTGGGTGCACTGAGCCCATGGAGGAACTCGTTACTACGGTTTCGCACCGCTCCGGTCGGACCAAACCTGTTGAGACACCTCGGTGTGTCACGCTTGGGTACCCTAGATGCCGGCCGCTAGGTTGCCGAGGTAATGTGCACCGGGGGGGGAGTTATAGGATGGGCGGCCGCACCTTTCCGCCCGCTTGATTAAGTGCCGGAGGTGTCCTTGCTGAGGAGGCACC
>NZ_JAMXLR010000066.1 GCF_024054565.1 Aeoliella straminimaris | reverse complement strand
GCAGTGTAGCGCTGGTGGTGAAGTAGCGCGGGTCTAAACTCGCCCCGCCGAAAATTGCGATTGCCAGGTACGGCGGTCGCGCCGCTGCCTACAGTTCTCTGTTGATCAAACTGAGCGAGGATGCATCGACCGCCCGCTCGAAGAGATTTTTCTAGCGCGCAGCGGTGTCAAACCCCGGACACGACCTCTGCACTTCAGCCGGCTGGCAAAGACGCTGAAGTTGGTCCACCTTCGCTCAGTTTCAGAATCCACCAAATCGCATCGGTTTTGCCACCTCTGCAACTAACCTAGATCATCGTACTCAATGGCCTGAGGCGTTATGCGTTTTACCCGCAATTGAACGGGAGAAGCTGCCCCCCAGAGGATTTTCTAACGTTCGTTTGTATGGTTCCGGTATCGCCGGCTGAGCAAACCGAGGGTCGCCATGCAGAGCAACGTAACCGAAGCAGGTTCAGGAATATACGTGTACCTGACCGTGACAAGACTAGGACTCTCCCACAATCCGTCCGGAGCCAACGACAAGTCGTCGACAAATTCATTCAGCACTAACGTCAGGATTCCCCCAGGGGCAGTGAACGATAAATCGAACGTATCTTCTATCCCAGGGATTGGGATCATCGTGATGTCTTCGATACCGCCACTGGAATAAGAAGCAGTGCCGGAGAAATCATCGCCGCCAAACTCGGGGAGCCCAGCGGGGTTCTGACTGAAGCCAAAAGAATCAGCAAATAGAATTGAAGCGTGTGACAACCAACTCGGATCGTTGGCCGTAATCGTGACGTCCCAACCAACTCCGATGATCACCGCGTCTTGTCCGCCAGTTCCCAAATCGATCATCAAGACTTCGTCATTAGGGGGATCAGCGCCACCCGTGGGCAACCCACCGATATCGATGTCCATAGTGCCCGTCAACTGGGCTTGCGCCACGCTGGTAATTATCAGCAGGCAAAGGGCACTCAGGCTTGTCGTGGTAATTTGTTGCAACCTCATCTTTCGTCTCCCGTGCTGAAGTTCATTCTGTTAGAAAAGCCATAAGTACATATCGTCTCTAGGAACGCAGATCACTCTGCAGCTGCATCAGTGAGAGATGGGCATCTCGTAAGCACGTCGATGAGTTCGAGGCAGCGAACTCATTCGACGGTCAAGTCGATTAAGAAGAGTCCAGAAGTTCCGACTTTTTTGAGTTGTCGGAATCAATCCCTAACAACTGCTTTGCTTCCCGGTGCAGGACGTGCCATTCAATCCAATCGCAAGCATTAATTGCTGCCGCTTCGCCAGCGGGTGGATTTAGCATCTCTATCGAGGTCGTAGCCGTGGCGAAACATTCTTGAGCACGATCAGTATTCCCGAGCTTGTGGTGACACATTGCTTGCACAATCCAGTTCAGTGCGTTTAGATCGCCCCAGGCTCCAAGCGCGTTTACATCGCCTGATGATCCGGTGTTGATCGACTGCTTTAGGCTACCAAATGCCTCTTCGTACTGCCCGGCACGGTATTGGGCTAGGCCCTTCACATGCAAGACCCAGGCAAACTTGCTTTCGTTCAAGCTCATATCTGCCCACTTGGCCACTTGTTGTCTTGGAACGTTGTTATCTGGACTGAGTGCACAGGTGCGAGTCATCGCAAAAGCCGTACGCGCGTCGTCTGGCTCTCCAAGTTGGCCTACCATCTGTTTACAGAGTCGCCGATAGCCCTGCTGGTCGCCAACTAGAACCAAGGAACCGGCATATTCGAAGATAGATCTATCGCCGAGTGAGCGAGATTTGAATCCGCGCGCATAGTCACTGGCTGCCTTTTCCCATTCACTCAGCAGTGCATGGTGTTGCCCGCGACCGATCCAAAGGGTTGATTCTTCCGGCAAAATTTCTGCGACGCGACGAAAAACTTCGGGCCGAGAAGCAAGAGTTTTGCAGGCCATTTTCAGCGGCGATCCCCAAGATAGATTGTCCTCGGAATGCTGGAGTTCCCGCACCCATTCGGTGGCGGATCTGTTCCGCACTTCTGCGTTAGTCTTTTCGCGAGCAAGAAAGAACGAAGTGTGGTTAAGACCGTGGTACGTATGTCTTGTGACGGGGTGGTCAAGGCCCAAGACCTGCTCCTGTTTCTCGCTCACCCGCTTGAATAGTGCGCTCGCCTGTTCGAAGTTGCCCTGCTTCTCATGGATGAGCGCCAGGAGGGCCATGGTATGGAGTGTATGGGGATGTTTGTCGCTCAGTACGCGCAATTGAAGTGCAAGTGTGTTCTGGGCCAGAATCTCCGCTTCAGAAATCCGGCCTTGGTCGATGTAAACACCGGCAAGGCAGTACTTGGAGAGGAGTGTCTGCGTATGTTCTGGGCCAAGAACGCGGTTCTCCATCTTGATGAGAGCTTTGTAGATTGACTCGGCTTCGTCGGTGCGGTCTAACGTGCGGTACGTGCCTGCAAGTAAGCGCATGGTCTGGAGTGTATTAGGATGTTCGGGGCCGAGCACCCGTGTCCTGGCTTTCAGTGTTTGCTCATACAACCGTTCGGCTACTTTCACGCGATTCTGATGTTCATACGCAAGTGCCAAGTTGTGTGCATAACTAAGAGTAACTGAGTGTTCAGAACCCAAGTCTCTGTTGCCGATTGCGACCGCCGCCCCGTGGTGTTTCTCTGCTTCCCCGTAGAGACCGAGGTTCAAGTATACGCGACCCACAACGTCGTGGAGAGATGCTGCAACCAGTTCGTCGGCAATTTCGCCTTCGGCCAGCCGTTGGGAGGCGTCGTCCAGAATGCCCCTCAACAGCGTCGTGTCCTCTCCCTGTGCCTGAACGGGGTCAACGCTATCGAGCATCTGCGTGATCAGCTGCTTGATCTCGGTCGCGCGGGCCAGTTCTCGCTCGGCGATCTCCTTCTGCTTGACAGCGCGCTGCTCGTTCTCCTGCGCCTTTTGTCTGGCCTTGGCTTCAGCCTGCGCCGAGAGCGTAGCCCGAGCCGCCTCGGTGTCCGCTCGCGAGCGCTCTCGCAGCGCCCAGGCCATCCCCACGCTCGTGCCCACGAGCGTCATGACCAAAGCTGCGGCGACCGCCGCCGCCGCAACAACTTGGAGCTTGTTCCGCTTGACGAACTTTGCCAATCGATAATGCGCGAGCGGCGGACCCGCCACGACCGGCTCGTCGTTCAAGTGCCGCTCAATGTCCGCCGCCAGCCCATTGGCTGTCTCGTACCGCCGACCGCGGTCCTTATCGAGCGCTTTCATCACGATCCAGTCGAGTTCGCCACGGATCGCCGCGCCCAGTTTAGCCGGTTCGGTCTTTCGGTTGTCGGCGATCGTTGGTAGCGATTGGCTCGTGCTCGCCCGGGTGCTGGGTTTAGGAGGTTCGTCTTCGCGGATGATCCGCAACAGCTCGTCAAAGGCGGCGCTTCGGAGCCGCTGGCGGTCGAACGGAGTCTCGCCCGACAGCAACTCGTACAGCAGCACCCCCAAAGAGTAGACATCCGTCCGCGTGTCGACGTCCCATTGGTTCAGCTTGGCCTGCTCGGGACTCATATACTCAAACGTCCCTAGCACCTGGCCGAATTCGGTGAACATCGTCTTTTCGGTCAGTCGGTGGTCGATCGCCTTGGCGACGCCGAAGTCGATGACTTTGGGGACCGAGTGGTTGTCGTAGTCGGCCACCAGCACGTTCGATGGCTTGATGTCGCGATGGATAATGCCTTTTTGGTGCGCATGTTGAATCGCCTGGCAGACGGGGATAAAGAGTTCTAGTCTCTGACGAGGCGTTCGCTGGTGCTCGTCGCAGTACTCGGTGATGGGCACGCCCTTGACCAACTCCATCACGAAGTAGGGCCGTCCGGCGCCAGTCACACCGGCATCGAGCGCTCGGGCGATATTGGGATGGTCCATCATGGCGAGCGCCTGCCGCTCGGCTTCAAAGCGGGCAATCACCTGCATAGTGTCCATCCCGGGCTTGATGATCTTGAGTGCGACACGGCGTTCGATAGGCTCGGTCTGCTCGGCCATGTAGACGACGCCCATGCCCCCTTCGCCGATCTGCTGGAGCAACTTGTAGGGGCCGATGGTATCACCGGGCAGCTCGGTGATGGGTTGGTCGATCGTATCATTGCGATCGACTCGCACGGGCGAGTCTTTCAGGAAATCGCCCGCCAAGTCATGGGCTTTAAGGAGCATTTCGACTTCATGGCGAACCGCTCCGTTGTCTCTACAAGCTTCGATTAAATAGGCCTGGCGTTCCTCTGGCGTTTGTAGCTCAAGAGCCTCGAGAAAAATCGATTGTTCGTTCATCGCGACGGCCACTCAGACAAGGAGGAGTGTGGTGTGTCCGTTCCCTATTAGACAGTGCGCCGTCGGGCATGAAACTACCCCACACATTTTTGAGATTTGCGGCCACGGAGGCCCAAACGCCTAGGGATCTTCTGGCAGGGCCAACCGCCGGTACAGCCATGCTCGCGCGTAAGTCCAATGACGGTCTGCAGTTGACGTCGAGACGCCCAGGGCATCGGCGGCCTCGCTTACCGTCAGACCAGCAAAGTATCGGAGCTTCACCAACTCCGCAATTTCCGGTTTCTTGGCGCCGAGTTCGGCGAGAGCTTCGTCCAGTGCCAAGATGTCTATTTCCGGGTCGTCTAGCACAAATTGGGCGGAGTTAAGCTCGATACGCTTCAAATCGCCTCCACGTTTCAGGCGTCGTTGGCGACGCGCTCTTTCGATCAATATCCGACGCATCGCCTCGGCCGCTGCCGCAAAGAAGTGCCCGCGGCAGTTCCAGTGCTGAGCCTTCTTGCCATCGACGAGCCGAATGTAAGCGTCATGTACTAATGCCGTGGCTTGCAGAGTGTGCCCCGGTTGCTCGCTAGCAAGCCTGGCGGCCGCTAGTTTCCGCAGTTCATCATAAACAAGGGGAAGCAGTTGCTCGGCGGCGGAAGGATCGCCCGATTCAATCTGCGACAAGATTTGCGTGGCGTCGGCCATTAAGGTCGATTATAGCAGGTCAAGGCGAGGGCATCAGAATGCACCAATCTGGACCGTTTTCTGCCGAGGTTGCCCCCACCGCCCGCAATTCGCCGCCGGTCGAACTCAAGGCGGGTGCATCGCCCGCGGCGCCGGAGCGGTTTGGCTAACGCGCATCGGTGTCTTTACTCGGGAGAGACCTCTGTCGATAGCCATGAGCCCTTCCAGCTGGCAGGTGGTCCAACCACTGTCAATTCGGAGAAGCCGAAACTGAACGCGGTGGCGCGACCGCTGCACTTTTGGTCTCGCTTGCCCAAACTCCAAGTGGTCCATGTCTAGTCCCCAGACTATACTGGCGGCCATGACGGATGTGACTCTCATCTTGCAGAGGATTCAAGGAGGCCAAGTCGAGGCCAACGACGACCTTATTCCCGCCGTATACGACGAGCTGTTTCGACTGGCGGTTTCGAAGATAAAGCAGGAGCGGGCCGAGCATAAACAATTCGTTTAAGACCAGTCGTGCTTGGGCTCTAAGGACACCTTGCCATATCTCTGATTGCGAGAATTGCGTCGATGGGGCCAGCGTCATTCTTCTACGTTCAACGTGCGAGCTTCTGCCATGAGCACCATTGCCGCGATCCAGTCGGGTACTGGTTCATGCACTGCTCCGACCGCATTCTGTGGTCTTATCGCGTGCATACGCTCGACACCTCGCAGCAAAGCTCCTTTCGCCATTTGTTCATCGCCCTTTTGATGATAGGCCATGGCGAGGCCAAAGTCGTTCGCCGCCTTCCCCGACTCGCTCCAGTTGGCTTCGTTGGACTGTAGCAGGAGCCCGATAGCCCGATCGAAATCTCCGGCACGATAATAGGCCAGCCCAGCCACCTGCTGGTTCCACGGTTCTCCTGCCACTGCCAGTCGCTCCAGCGCCAACTCTATCAATCTTGGGGCGTAGTCATTGTCCGGTGGATTTAGAGTGCAGGTCCTGGCCGCAATGAATGCCTCCAGAGAGTCATGGGGGCCAGCGCAATGCAGTCGTAATCGGTCACCGACGGCCAGGTAGGTCTCCCGTTCGCCAGCCAACAGGAGAGCGCCGGCGTATTCGAATGTGCAATCGTCCGTGAGCGTGAAGATCGCGTACCCTTGGCGATAGGCGTCGGCCGCAGCGTCCCAATTGTCGCGTAGGGCATGGAACTGACCTTCGGCGGCCCAGAGAGCAGATTCATTTGGCATACGCTTCCTCAGTTGCCGGCAGACTTTCCGATCGGTACTGAGTTCGCGAAGCAGTTGCTTTCGCGGGGAGTCCCAGCTGAAATTATCGTCCAATAAGTCGACAGCCTTCTGATAGTCTGCCGCAGCGAGATCCCATTTACCGTTCGATTGGTAGAATCTTGCACGATTAATCCAACTCTGGGGATCGTGGGGAAGTCTCTCAATCGTTTTTCCGAGCCACCGCAGTGACTCCGCTGTTGCGAGTTCGCTTCGTCGCTTGTCCATCGCGCCGGAGGTTTGAACAGTTCGTACAAACCAGCTGATGGTTCCTTCTGGCGGTATCTCTAGCAGTGTGGCTGCCTCTTGATTCAAGAGTTGTAAGATCGCAGTGTGACGCCAATCCGAAAAGTCCGAGGTCTCTTGTTCTATCTCTATTTGCAGATCACGCCAGATAGCTTGCGCTTCGTCAACTTCGCCCGCTTTCCATTTTGTCATGGCCAGGTAAAGCCAGCTATAGAGGTCCGTCTGTTCGGCTGGTTTTTGTGCGATGCGTTCCAGCACTGACTGAAAGTGGATCACTGCCTCGTCATACCGGCCGGCACGGTATAAGAGTGCTGCGAAGTCTTCTGCATCCGAAGTTGCTATTTGCATGTCCACTTGAGGCTGCATTCGCTGCAATAGTGCTTCATACTCCTCAAGTGCGTTCGGCGCAATGACAAGGGTCCAGGCACCAAGACCTTGGGGCGTAGAAGGGTCATTAATCAATTGGTGTTCGATTTGTTCGCACGTATTCTTGTAGCTAGCAACGTCTCCTCGCTTCAGCTGTAGTAGCGCGAGCGAATACCACTCCTGCATATCCGACGGATGATTGCGGACATTTTCTTGCGCACACGATAAGGCCTCGTCCCACTTCTTTTCCATGGCTAAACGATAGACCTTTGCGCGGTTGCTCCGCGAGACGAGATCGAGCCATAGTGCATGCGCCGCCGTGCTGTTGGGATGCTTCCGCTTGTACTCCACTGCAAGCTTGATCGCCTTGGCTAGTTCGGCGTTCGCTTCGTCGGGCCGCCCAGCGTGTTCCAACATTTGTGAAAGTCCGTCGTAGCACCTGATCAAGGGCGCGACGTCGAGGCCAAGCGAGGGCGTCGCAGCAATCTTATCGAATTGTCGAATTGCCAAGCGGAATTGAGACTCCGCCGTTACGAAGTCGCCGCGGTTCCAGGCGGCGTAAGCGTTTCTGTAGAGACGGTCGGGACTGTTGAGATCGGTTCCACCTCGCCAAAGTCGTTTCGCGCGAGCGACGTCCGATTTACTCGCCCTAAGAACCGATACAGTATTATCGTCACCCACGATGGCGAGTCGATTACCATCGAGAGAAAACGACATGTCTTTCACATTTAGATCAGCTGAGCAGCGTTCCTGTGCGAGGTCGACATCCCAAATACGTACGGTACGGTCATTGCTCGCTGAGGCCAGCGTTGCTCCATCGGGGGAGAATGCCAAGCGGCGAATCGATTCTGAGTGTCCTTTGCAGTGGGCACGGTACTCGAGTTTCCCCGATGGTGAGATGACGTCGTACAACACCAGAGTGCCATCTTCCGCCCCCGCCGCAAAGAGTTTGCCATCCTCCGAATAAGCAAGGGCAATCACCATAGTAATCGCCGGGCACACAACTTCCTGGTCGATCGATTGCTGCTCGGCCACATCGTAGACGATGACACTTTGGAATTTTATGCCGGCAGCAACTTGCAGTGAATTAGGTGCGCATGTCAATGAGAATACCTGGTATTGTCCGGTCGGGACCTGGGCGTGAAGAGTCGCTGTTTTCAGATTCCAGACGTCAAAATAGTCCCGGCGGGCATTGTAGCCACACCCCGTCGCCAGGTACTTTCCATCAAAGGTGAAACTCGCACAGTGCACCGACGTGGCCGACTCAAGTGTTGATACAATCGCATTTGTCTTGGTGTTCCAGATGCGAACCCCTCCGTCAAAAGCTTCGGCGAGCAGTTGTTTCTCTGGAAGGGCTGCTACAAACCTTCCTCGAGGTCCCGCTTGAATGAGTTCAAGCGAGTCGGCGTCAAGCATACTAAACTGCTCTCGAAGCACCCAAAGCTTGCTGCCATCTGCCGAGTGGGCGATTCCGTTGACGTGAGGAGTTCCGCCAGCCGAGTTTGGATGTGCTTCCTCAAGTATCGCAGGCGGTGCATCCAGGTCGCGTAGAGTAATCCACCCGTCATTGCCACCCGTTGCAATATAGCGTCCCGACGGGCTCACTTCGGCGCACATCGGTCGTGTGACATCCGCGCCAAGCACCTCTGTTTTGCCAGTGTCGCGATTGCGGACCGTGACCAAGCGGTTCTGCCCGATAGGGGGAGTAAGACCGCGGATCGAAGATTGGAGATCCGGGTCCAACGGTGCAGAGAGTCTATCTGAAATGCTTCTGATCGTCGCGGTATTCACATCAATCTCTTCGATTTTGTTGCCGCGTGCCCAGAGGGTCTGGCTGTCGTGGGAGAAACTAAGCTTGAATGCGCCTACGCTGGAAATGCTCGCGGACTGTCCTATTTTTTCGTCCTCCATACTCCACAAGATGACCTCTCGGTTATTGCCAGTTCCCCAGTCTATCGAGGCGGATGCAAGCCAATGGCCGTTGGGAGAGAACGCGAGCCCACCGACGCAGATGGAATGTGCCGCAAGCGACTGCAGCTTTCTGCCGTCAATGCTCCATAGTTCCATCGAGCCCCTACCTACTTTCCCGTCATCAGCACCGGTTGCGACAAAGCGACCATCGGGCGAAATGGCCACAGCTCGCACACCGTTGTCAAAGTCGTGAGCCAGCCAGCGGCGAGTCTCCCGACGAGTGGGAATGTCCCACACAAAAAGCCAACCATCACCGTCCCCTCCCACTAACGTTTTACCATCGGCAGACACATCGAAATCCCAAAACCACCGCCCGTCGGTTGGGATCGATCCCACCAGTTTTCCGGTGCTTCCTTCCCACAGACATATCGCCTCCACTCCTTCCGTGGCAAACCACTCACTGTCGGGCGACCAGACCAAATCGAGTACAGAAGAGTCCTGTGAACGCCAGCTTCCGACCACTCCCTCATGACTCAAATTGTAAAGCAAATACCACTCGAAACCGCGAAGATCGGATTCGTCGAATGTGGGGCGTAAAGTTTCCAGTAACTCGACGGTCCGCGGTTGATCTCCATTGTGCCAGGCGGTTGAGGCCAAGTTCATCTGGGCCGCATAAAATCGACGATTTGCCAGTTGTTCGTTTTTCTCAGCAAGCAATAGGGCTTCTGACTTTTGTTGTGTTGCGATTTCCTGTTTTCGCAATGCTTCGTCTTTTTCCAATACGGCATTGGTCTTTTCTTCCAGGGCGAACTCTTTCTGCGCCGACTCTTCGCGGATGCGGGAGTTGCTTACGGTCAGTACGATCACCGTGGCCACCAACAACGATGCAGCCAACCCAGACAAGGCGGCGACCACCGGATTGCGGCGACACCATCGAACGAGATTCTCCGCAGGCGTTGACCGGCGGGCGAGAATCGAGCGATCCGCGAGAAAACGCCGCAAATCTTCGCCCATTTCCTCGGCCGATCGATAACGATCTTTTGGGTCCTTGGCCACCGACTTTAGTACGATGGTTTCCAAGTCGCGTGGTAACCAACGATCTGACTTCGAAAGTGGAGTAGGCAGCTCGTGAAGTATCTTCTCGATGAGTTGGCTGCGTCCGTAGGTGTGCAAGAAGGGTCGCGGCGAGAGCATTTCATACAGGGTGACACCGAGACTGTAGATGTCGCTACGGCGGTCCGACCAACCGTCCAATCGTTCGGGCGCCATGTAGCGTAACGTGCCGACAAAATCACCGGTCTGTGTGAGGCCGTCGGTCGACTCGTCGCGTGCGAGTCCAAAGTCGGTAACCCAGATCTTGCCTCTGGCGTCGAGTAGAAGGTTCGATGGCTTGATGTCGCGGTGCAAAACTCCTTCGCTATGAGCATAGGCCAGGGCCTCGGACACTTGTAGGCCAATGCGTGCGACCGCCTGGTAGTATCCGCGTCCGCCTTGCGTCGAACTGAGTTCGGTAGCATTCAATGCCGACCCGGTCCCCGATGAATGCGGAGGACCATTCGAAGATGAGTGGTCAGTGCCGTCCTCTGAGGTATGCGTGACATCTTCCAGAAAACTACCTGTAAGCATTCCGCTAGCCAGAGCACGGCTAAACTCCGTTGTCACCCGATCTTCGGAGGCGCTTGCGCCTGGATGGCGTACGGCTCTCACCGCGTCGACCACCATCTCCAAGGTTTGGCCTTGGATAAACTGCATCGCATAATAATGCATGCCTCGGTGTTCGCCGACGCCAAACACGGGAACGATGTGTGTGTGGTGCAGACGCGCGGCGGCCCGCGACTCTAGGCGAAATCGCTCGAGATGGATAGGACTTAGAAGCGAGGGCGTTGAGAGCACTTTGAGCGCGACGTGTCGCCCCAAAGATTGCTGGACGGCTTCGTAAACTACGCCCATGCCGCCACGGCCAATCTCGCGGACAATGGTGAATTCGCCTATTTCCGAGGGAGTGTCTCGTCTCTGCTGTTCATCGGCTGCCGAGTCGTCTTCCATGCCCCGATGCGGAACGTTCTGCTCCAAAAGCAACAGTGCCATCAGCAGTTCGCGAAGTTCGCTTGCGAGTTGTGGGTAGTTCGCGGCATACTGCTCGAGGTTAGGCGAACGCCCGGCTCGATAATCGACCATGAAGGCTTCCGCCAACTGCTCGACATCGTCTCGGGTAGCGTCAGAGGTATCAGCCATCGCACCATGACCTAGTATCTTTTCAGCCATTCCCTCAAGGCATCCAGTCCTGAGATCCAGGCAGTGACATCAATACATCCTTGAGCCGAACGAGCGCCCTCGCATAGCGTTTGCTGGCCGCCGATTTATCGAGACCCAGCACCTGAGCGGCTTCGCCGTTGGACAATTCCTCGAAGTGTCTCAACGCCAGAATCTCTCGGTCGATCGGCTCAAGAGAGTTGAGCGCCTCTTGCAAGCGAATTTTCTGCTCGATACGCATCGCCCCGCTACTGGGTGTGCTCAATCGACCGAGCAAGTGGGCAGCGAGGTCGGCCGTTGTCGCCTCGGGAAAAGCTCCGTGGTAGAGCGAGAGTTCACGGTTCACGCCGCGGGCTTGTGCGCCTAAATGCCGCCGATGCTGATCGAGCAGCCGTTGGCCAGTGATCCAACGAAGCCACAGGTAAAACGGCATCGACGGATCGGCTGCGTACTCGGCAATATGTTTGGAAGCGACGATGCAAGCTTCCTGCAAGACATCAGAGGGATCAATGCGGCCGCGCAGCCGACGATCCATCCGCACCGCCACCATACTGCGTAGGCGGGCCTGATGAGAGTTGTAAAGTTGTGTCCAGGCCTCGCCGTTGCCGCCTGCCGCGAGGTCAACGAGCCGGCGTGTTTCACTGTCGTCAGTAGTTACCGGCATACAAGGCTCCCAAGATGTCTTGCTTATCATATCAGTTTAAGCGCCGAATCAATATCTTTGGGGACATCAGAGTTTTCCTTTTGTCGAAATCTGGCTATGTCCGCCGGTGGCCCAAAGCGCGCATCGATGCTCTCTTCAGCCAACGACCTAACGACACAAGTTTGGCTGACTGCATTGAAATTATGCAAATTTGCATAAATGAACCCCCAAAACTGTCCCCAACTAGGTGCCGCCTGCGTTTCTCTCTTTAGCGGTCCCTGGCGCGATACCTGCCGGGACAGTGGAATTCAACCGCCCGGCATTTGTCGTAGGCGTTTGTTGCTAAATCGCAGATTTGGCGAGATACCGCTGGTGAATGTTAGATTATTCGAATTCTAGCTGCGACAACCGGGCGATCGCAGCGTCCTCATTGACACGTAACACTCACCGTATTGCGAGCCGCAGATGCACTCTTTCAGATTTTTCTTACTCGTTGGTGTACCAACTGCGGTCGTGTTGGGCTGTTGCGTACTCCCTGAGACGATTGCCCAGGTGAATTCCGAATTCGCCGTGACAGTATTACCCGGTCTGGGGCCCGACGCGTGGCACTACTCGAATTCAATCGAGCAAAGCGCTGCTTATGGAATTAACAACAACGGTGTCGTGGTGGGAAGCACTGGGAGCAATCCTCGTTTATCGGGAGAGGGTGAAGCAGTTCAGTGGATTGACGGCGCAATCGAAATCCTCCCTCGTTTGCCCAATGCCATGCCCTACGGCGTGAACTTCGCCGCGACTGATGTGAATGAGATAGGCATCATCGTCGGGTTCACGGCATTTCCCATACCGGCCGACCAATATGCCTCTCACGCAGTGAAGTGGGTCGGGGGTGTCCCCACCGACTTAGGCACATTGCCGGGGCATGAATCCTCGTACGCCGTAGCAGTAAACAATTCCGGCCAGGTCACAGGCACTTCGGAATTCGGCGGTTTTTTTGGGACACAGACCGCCGTACGCTGGTCTGCAGATGGTCAGATTTCGCCGCTTGGACTTCTTTCGACGCAAGATCCTTCACTCGTCAACCAGGGATTGCTGCAACATGACCGCGGATCACCGGCAGGTATCAACGCCTCCGGGCGAATCGTCGGTGCCAGCGAACTTTTCGGTGGAGACCTGCCGCGCGAGACCCTGCCAGTCTATTGGGATAGCAACACGGCCAGTCCTTTGCCGCTTCCTAGCGGCTTTAACTTTGGAAGCGCCGTGGGAATCAACGATGACGGAAACATCGTAGGCTTTATAGCTACCTATGATCTCGCTAGCTTTTCCTTTTCCACGTATCGAGCTGCCCTCTGGCATGACGCGGAAAGCGAGCCTGAGCTTCTTGCGCTTCCAGACGGCATCGAATATGGTGCTGCGATCGCGGTTAACTCACTTGGCCAAATCATTGGAGCTGGCGCAGCCGATCCTGACGATGCGAGGTACGGGTTTGCTTCGAACCTCTTGCTGTGGAATGCAGATGGCTCTTTCGTGGATTTGACGCCATTCCTCGTCGCCGCCTTCCCGGGAGAAAACCGATTCCGGCTTAGTGACATCAACGACCAGGGCCAGATCACCGGATACTCCCTGGGAGCGACTGGGGAACGCGATGGATTTGCATTCGTGCTGACGCCCGTGCCCGAGCCAGCTGGCGTCGTCCTGTTCATCTGCGGGGCCACGGGGTTACTCGCTCTGCGGTATCGTTGTTCCGATTCATCCCGCTCTCCACAGGCGCATCGCCAATGAACGAAACCAGTTTAGCTTTAGCAGTCTGCAGCAGAGCGAAAACCCAAATTCCCTGAATCCGTTTTCGATACGACAAACCACACACGAGAACAAAACAAATGATAAACACCAACTCAGAAACTAGCCGCCTTCGCAGAAGTGGGCTCAATCGCGCCCTTGTCGGTGCCGCCGCCATAGGCAGCACTGGTGCCACGCTCATGTCGGCCAATGCGGCGATCGTTTACAGCGGACCGCAAAATCTCTCAACAAATGCTCTGCTGGGACTCGATCCCCCAAGCGCTGACACTGAGATGGTTAATATCGACGCGTCCGGTGATTTCGAGTTTTTGATGGTCAGCTTTTCGGGAAAAGGCCCCGCCACACATGTACTGTTCAGTCAAGCCGGCGACAAGATTTCCAGTGGCCTGAACAATCCATACCACGGGGGGGCCTACATTGGAAACCTTTCAGCTGATGCGACGATTGGCCCTGGCGGAGCCTTTGTCTCGGGATGGGACGTTTTCACAGACGAAGTCTACAGCGGCGAATGGCCGGCTGGGTCCAGCGGCTTCATCGGATTCAAGTTCAATCCCACAGGATCCCAAGACTTATACGGGTGGGGCAAGTTAACGCTTTCACCAGATAATACCATCCTGACGCTTGTAGACTGGGCTTACGAGAATACTGGTGCGCCCATTTCGGCCGGGCAGGTTCCCGAACCGTCGACCGGCTTATTGATTGGGGGTAGCTTGGCGTTGGCTGTCCTGTGGTATCGCTGTTCGAAATTCGCAGGCTAGATGAAAATTCTGGGGCCTGCCGTCTATGAGTTCGGCAGGCCCACTTTACGTAAGATTCTTACCCAATGAGTTCTATCCAGGAATCCTACGAACAGATCTCCTACCCGCACTTCGTGCATCCATTGACGGATCCTGCGCGATTAGCGGCGATTGGGCGATTATTGGGGGTGGAGACGAAAGACCCGGCACGGGCGCGGGTGATTGACATCGGCTGTGGTTCGGGCACCAATCTCTTGGTGATGGCAGAGCGATTTGCCAGCAGCCAATTTCTCGGGATCGACTTTGCAGCCAACGAGATTGCATCCGCACAGGCCCTCGCAAAGGAAGTGGGCTTGAAGAATGTCGCGTTTGAACAGGCCGATCTGCTCAATTGGGATCCCGACGGTGAGCAATATGACTACATAATTGCTTACGGATTGTTCTCGTGGGTGCCAGACGAAGTAAAGGAGCGGTTGTTTCAAGTTTGTCGGGAATGTCTGTCGCCGAGGGGCATCGCCTGTATCAGCTACATGACTTACCCCGGCTGCAAACAGCCAGAATCACTTCGCGATCTGCTGCAATTGCGTACGGAGCAGTGTAGCTCTTCCGAAGAGAAGGTGGCTGCTGCACACAGGGTGCTCGATTTTCTCGATCGAGCCTATGGCAATCTGCCAAGCGTTCCACATTCCAGTTACCTCCGAGACGAGGTGCAAAAGATCCGCCAAAAGGAGCCGCATTTTCTCTTGCTCGACGAATTGGGAGTCGAACGCGATCCGTGTTACTTGCTGCAGTTCGTGAGTTGGGCAGCGGAGCACGACTTGTATTATCTGGGGGAAAGCGAGTTACACATGATGTTTCTCGAAAACCTGCCGCCCGAATCCGCCCGTGAGCTGTCTGCCATGAATCTCGATCGCTTGCAGACGGAACAACTCATCGATTACGTGGTGAATCGTTCGTTCCGTTGTTCGCTACTCGCAAGTAGCGATACAGGACGAGAACCACATCTTGACGCCCTGGCAATGCGGAAGCTTTGCCTAAAACCGCGTTTCAAACCAGCGGGCCGCGCACGCGAGGAATACTCCGAGGCACAATTTGCATCTCGCTTCAGTGGTGAAGTCACGTTACGAGGTGTACCGTTGGTCACTTTCTGCCTGACACTCGCTAGTTTCCCTGACTCGTTTACTGAATTTTCAATACTGCTGAAATCGGCAGAGACACTAGCGGGAAAGAAATTCCAGAACGACGAGGTTGCTCGTTTGTGCGAAGACTTGCTGTCGCTTTTAGTTCGCAAGCAAGTGGAAGTTTCCGCGGTGTCATATGCTCCACCCAAGTCGCTTCCGGTAAAGCCTTGCTTGACTCCGCTCAACCGAACCCTCGCCCAGCGTCATGCGATGGTTGCGACCTCCAATCACACCGCCTGCAAGTTAGGGTCGTATGAAAAGTCACTCTGTGCACTTATGAACGGAACGCGGACTCTAGCCGAAATTCGCGAGGTGTCTGGTCACTGGCATGGAACCAAACCCATTGAGCAGACTCTGGAAGTGCTGCGTATTTCTGGTGCTCTCGAAGATGCTTGAAACGCGAAGAAGCTTGCTGGCTTGGGCGACTTGTAGCATTGCTAAGTTTGCAAGAATGCCAACAGCTGTATTAGGCAAAAGCATGTGTGGCAATTTACGAGCAACAGCAGTCACGAGCGCAAATCAAGGCACCTTCACCTCGCGTCGGTGCGGCTAACTTGATTCCGATTGGAAACGGGCGAACTGACGTCGGATGCATCGCCCGCCCGCAGGAAGAAATATTGCCAAGTCGCGGAGGTGTCAAATCTCGGACAAGACCGCTGCAGGTTAGCGTCCGGCGCAACTCCGGGCGGGTGGTCCATCTCTGAAAGAAGCCTGCCCGTCAAGTAGTTTTTCCTGATTTTGTCACTGGGTGGCGCGTTCCTTCTACTTTCGCAGTCCGGGCAGCGATGGTTGGGGTTCGTTTTAGTGTGGCGTCGGTGCTAGCCTTTCTTCTTTAAACGGAACACAGAGAAAGGCTAGCGGGGTGCAGGGGGCGGCAATGAGCCCCCTGCTCGCCGACACGAAGTCGGCGAAAGCGAGTCAGGATGTCTCCGTGCTGGGGGAATTGTGTGTCGAAGCTAGTCGATTGCTTGCGGTTCTTCATCGGGTTCGTTCGCAACGTTCTTTTGACGTGCCGATTGCACC
>NZ_JAMXLR010000065.1 GCF_024054565.1 Aeoliella straminimaris | reverse complement strand
AGTTTTGGGCCAACGTAGCGGAACATGCGGGGAACAACGCGAGGAGTTGTTCCGCACCCCTTGAGCGGTTTAGTCGAAAAAACAAGGGATAAACCAACCTGGGGGGAACCAAAATACCCGGAGTTTTGGGCCCATGGATTTACTTCCCCCAGAATGGGCCCAAAACCATCGTTGGCCCAAAACTACGGAGACTCCGATAGCCGGACCGCCACGCGGTCCGCGAAAGTCCTCCGTCTGGCGACGGAAGCTACGGGGGCCGTTGCTACGCAACGGTGTCGCTCAGACGCGTTCCAACTGCTGCGCCGGTGCAGCAGTGCGTACCGTTTCGGTGGTTGCGGGCTCGGGAATCGAGTGCTTTCCGCTCTCGCCGGCCCGCCGCCACAGCGAATTGAGCTCGGCCCACAGCGAGGGGCTTTCGGTCACGCGGTAGGGCGAGTCGGCCGGCAGCTCGGCCATCAGGCGGCGGTGCGCCTCGGCCAGCGAGTGGTACGGCATGCTGGGGAACAAGTGATGCAGCGCGTGGAATCGGAGTCCGACCGGCGCCCAGAGGATGTTCCACCATTTGCCGGCGGGGTAGTTTACCGAGTCGACCAATTGCTCGAGGAAGGACATTGTTTCGCCCTCTCCCAGCCAGCGATGGGCGGCCACGGTGCGGACGGCGTTGATCGTCACGACAGTCACTCCGGTGGCGTAAGCCTGACCCAGTACGAACCATGGCAGGCGGCCGAAGTACAGCAGCGCGGCGAAGGTCCAGATGAACAGGAAGCAACCGACTTCCTGCCAACGAATCATCCGCAGTACCCGCGCGGTGGGCAGCGGCCTGAGGTACATCGGGTCGATGATCATGCTCGACGCGTGGCGGTGCACCCAGGTGCGAATCGATGGATGGAGCCAGGTGAGTGGCGTGAGCACGCCGAAGCGGAAGATGGCCAGCGCCGGGATGATGAGGCTTTGCGCCAGGTAGGCGACGATCCACCACCGGCTGCGATGCGCCAGCGGCAGGTACTCGCCATCGTGCTGGGTGCCGTAGTGTCGGCGGCGATGATGGTCGACGTGCGTGTAGTAGACGAACGACGGAATTAAGAAAGGAATGCCGCAAAGCAGGTTCCAGACGATACGGAACGCGCGAAACTTGTCGTCCGGCAGGTGGACCAATTCGTGAATGAACAACCCCGCCCGGTAGATCAACAGGCACGACAACGCAAACAAGGCCCATCGTGCGGGCCAGCCGAGCCACTGCTCGCGGACCATGCGATAGGCGGCAATGCCCACCACCCAGGTGACCAACAGATCGGTCCAATAAATGGTGGGATTCGCGCGGAACTGGTTGCCGACAATTCGGCGGGCCTGAGCCATGGAGAATCGGCCACTGGTACGCTGCAGCAATTCAGCCGGCGTTCGTTGCGCAGAATAGGTGTTCATGGCAGTGGGGGCGAATACGGGGGCTTTTGCCATTATAGGCAAGCGAGGGCAGATGTGGCCCCCGCCCACCAGCGGCGATGGCCGGCAGGCCTCGGGTGCCGGCGGTGAAGGTGGGTAACTGCGCAGGGTGGCAGCACCGTTACGATCGGCTCGGAAGGTGCCGATTGTTGAGTCAAAGCCGCTGGATAGGTAAACTGCAGGGATGGCGCAAACCGATCTGGCATGCTGAGGGGTCGCTAGCTTCGCTGCCCGAATGTCGCCAGAATGCCGCCATAGCAAAAATCCTGATTGCCATGGTGGCGCTTCCCGGTCGAGTTGCGAAGATAAGCCGACTAGAGCGACCGGATAGCCACCTGTTTTGTCCCGTGCGCCCCTCCTCACCCGTGGCACGACTGACACCAAGGTAACCCCCGTTGGACGACGTACTGATAACTGGATTAGGCATTGTTTCCCCGATGGGTATCGGTTCGGAAGCGGTGCGCGCCAGTTTGAACAGCGGCCAGAGTGGTGTGACGGCCATCGACGACTACGAAAAGGCGGGGTGGGTGGCTCCCTATGGGGGGCAGGTGCTCGACTTCGACGCCAAGCAGTACGTCAAGCCGCGCAAGAGCATGAAGGTGATGGCCCGCGAGATTCAGATGGCTTTCGCGGCCGCGGAGATGGCCGCCGAGCAGGCGGGCGTTGCCGAAGGCTCTTTCGATCCCGAGCGTGCCGGCGTGGTGCTGGGCGCCGGGGCCATGTACTGCGACTTGGACGAACTGGTGGGGGCGTATCGCGTCAGTTCCACCGAGGGACAGTTCGACTTTGCCAAGTGGGGAGACGCATTCCGCGAGTTCTTTCCCCTATGGATGCTGAAGTACCTGCCGAACATGCCCGCCTGTCACATCGGCATTCGGCACGATGCACAAGGTCCGACCAACACCATCTCCAACGGCGACGTGTCGAGCCTTCAGGCATTGTCCGAAGCGGCTCACGTCATCCGCCGGGGTCAGGCGGACTTGATGTTCACCGGCGGAGTGAGTTCGCGACTGGCTATTACCGACCTGATCTGGCATCGTGGCGCTCGGCTTGCACAGGGGGACGCGCCGCCGGAGTCGATCAGTCGACCGTTCGACGCCCAGCGATCGGGCATGGTGATGGGCGAAGGGGCCGCGCTGTTCGTGCTGGAAAGTCGCAAACACGCCGAACGCCGCGGAGCGGTACCGCTGGCCCGGGTGGTGAGTACGTCGACTCGCTACCAGAAACTGGCCCACCAATACGATCCGCCTGACCAGGCCATTGCCACGGCGCTTGGTATCGCGCTGGAGCGAGCGGGAATGGCGGCGGCCGAGTTGTCGCACGTCAACGCCCACGGTTTGAGCACCGTGGAAGACGACCCCGTGGAGGCCGCCGCCATTGCCAGCGTGCTCGATGGTGCGGACGTGCCGGTAACCGCGGCCAAGAGCTACTTTGGCAACCTGGGTGCTGGCGGTGGGGCCGTGGAGCTGGCGGTGAGCCTGCTGTCGCTCGCCGAGGGGCAAGTGCCCGCGACGCTGAACCACGAGCAAACCGACCCTAGTTGTCCGATTCGCGTAGCGGCTAGTGCCGAACCGACCGACCGCCGGGCGTTTGCCAAGTTGAATCACACGCCGACCGGTCAGGCAGTGGCCACGATTATCGTGGCGGAGTAGAGTGGGCGTTCGGAGTCACTTCTGAACAATTTGCCCACAGAGGTCCACATCGTGCCCAGTCGAACCATCGTGGCTTTGCTGCTGGCTGTTCTGTTTTCGCCTCGCGTGACCATCGGGGCCGATGCGCCACCCAACTTCATCATCGTGTTCTGCGACGACCTGGGTTACGGCGACCTGGGTTGTTTCGGACACCCCACGATCCGCACGCCCAACCTGGATCGCATGGCGGAAGAAGGGCAGCGGTGGACCAACTTCTATGTCGGCGCGTCCATTTGCACACCGAGTCGAGCAGCACTGCTGACCGGGCGGCTTCCCATTCGCAGCGGCATGTGCTCCGACGTGCATGGGGTTTTGTTTCCCCGATCGTTGGGCGGTCTGCCGGCCGAAGAAATCACCATTGCCGAAGTACTTCGCGAGCAAGGCTACGCCACGGGTTGTGTGGGCAAATGGCACTTGGGTCATCTGCCGCAGTATCTGCCCACCACCCAGGGGTTCGATTCCTATTGGGGAATTCCCTACTCCAACGACATGGATCAGCAACCGGGCTTTCCTGGCTACCATAAACGGGCCCGCAGCGACGCCAACTACATGGCCACCATCGAGCAGTTCAACGTGCCGATACTCTCCGGCACACAGGAAGTGGAGCGCCCGGCCAATCAGCACACGCTTACCGAGCGATACACACAGCACGCTATCGACTTCATCCACGCCAACAAGGACCAGCCTTTCTTCCTGTATCTGGCGCACAATTTACCGCACATCCCGCTGTTTGCCGGCGACGCCTACGTTGGTAGCAGCCGGCGCGGCCTGTACGGCGACGTGGTACAGGAGATTGACGCCGGGGTAGGGCGGATTCGTGACACGCTGGACGAGCTTGATCTGAGTGACAACACGCTGATCGTCTTCACGTCCGATAACGGTCCGTGGCGAACCTTTGGCACGCATGGCGGTTCGGCCGGCTTGTTGCGGGCCGGTAAGGGAACCACCTTCGAAGGCGGCATGCGTGAGCCGACGATCTTCTGCTGGCCTGGACATGTACCCCCCGGCGTGCAAGCCGAGATGGGGGCGACCATGGACCTGCTGCCGACGTTTGCCGCGCTGGCGGATGCCGAGTACCCCGATGATCGCGAGCTGGATGGTTACGATCTGTCGGCCGTGTTGACCGGCAAAGCGGAGAAATCCCCTCGCGACCGCATGTTCTACTGGAGAGGGCAACAGTTGTTCGCCGTGCGGCAAGGTCCCTGGAAGGCCCATTTCGTGACGCGCGACCAGTACGAAGGCATGCCCAAGAAGAAACACGAAGTGCCACTACTCTATCATTTGGAGCACGACCCCGGCGAAAAGTATGACGTGGCGGCACAACAACCCGAAGTAATTGAGCAACTGACTGCCTTGGCAGACGCACATCGCGGTTCCATCGAACCGGTCAAAGATCAGCTTGCCGAGTGGGGTCCAGCCAAACCCAAACAGGAGGCAAATAAGTGAGCATGCAGCTAGGCGACCTGCGGAGTGAATATCACCAGGACGGTCTGTTAGAAGAGAACATGGCGGCCAATCCCGTCGACGAGTTCAAAGGCTGGCTCAGCCTGGCCATCGAGAATGCGCTGGGCGACTGGTACGAACCAACGGCCATGACGCTGGCTACGGTCGACAGCAGCGGCCGACCTGCGGCTCGCATTGTGCTCTTGAAAGAAGTGGACGGCGAGAACCGGTTCGTCTTCTTCACCAGCTACGCGTCGGACAAATCGGCCGAACTGGCCACCAATCCGCACGCTACGCTCGCCTTCTATTGGGGGCAACTGGGCCGCCAGGTCCGCATCGACGGCACCGTGGAGAAGACCGACCGCGAGACTTCGGCCAAGTACTTTGCCACCCGACCGCGATCCAGCCAGTTGGGCGCCGTGGCATCCGATCAGTCGCACGTCGTCGCTGGGCGCGAAGCCTTGGAAGCCGCCATGGCCGCGGCCGAGGCGAAGTACGAAGGCCAGGAAGTTCCCGTGCCCGACGACTGGGGCGGCTACCAACTGACGCCTACGCGATTCGAATTCTGGCAAGGCCGCATGAACCGCCTGCACGACCGAATTGTCTACCAACGCGAAGGGGAAGGGTGGAAGATCAGCCGCCTGGGGCCATGAACTTCCAAGCGAACTACCTGGCAACCTCCAACATGGGATGCAGCCCGTACAGGGTGAACTCGCGATCGCCGAGCAGTCGCTTGCGTGCAGCAGACTTGTAGAAGACCGCCACAGGTCACTCTCTCGGGTGACCCATGGCGGCTCAAAAACGGTGCTTGATTAGCTCCGGCGACGGCGGCAAACGGCCAGCCCAGCTACGCCGGCCAGGCCGAGCAGCGCGATCGACGAGGGTTCGGGCACGGTGGCCATTGCGCCGCTAACTACGTAACCTTCGTTGCCCGAGACGTAATTGCTTAGCGTGTCGCCAAACACCCAGTTGAAACCATAGGCTTCGTAGGTGCCGAGTTCATCCGGAGCCCCGCTGCCCACGCCATTGGCGGCGTTCATGATGTAGGTCGCATCGGGAGCTTCGATGGTTAAGCTGGCAACATCGGCAAATGTGAGCGGGTCGTTACCGAACATGTTGTGAACCCACGACGAGTCGGTGTTCCAGCCGGGCGTCTCGTAAACTTTGGCGGTCTTGTCGGCCAAGTCGTCGTAGCTCAGGTTGTACGACTTACTGCCATCCATGTTGTCGACAAACAACGACTGAAACGCAGGATTAGAGGGCTCGTTGGCAATCACGGCGTAGTTGCCCAGTCCGTCGGTGACCCAGATGTTAAAGTATGGCGCCACGGCCGGCCCCGAGCCCGCGGTGAATCGGGTCGTATCGTCGTGGCGGGTGATCGACAATTTGTTGATGTCGCCGATGGTGAATCCGCTTATGTCGTCGCTGCCTAAAGCTGCCTTCTGGCCACCTTCGTAGATGACAAATTCAGTGCCATCCGGCACGTAGTCGGTGTTGGACTGGATGGTAGGGGGATTCATGCTTCCATCGCGAATCACGAAGGAAGTAAATCCGGCTTGAGCGGCGCCGGTGGCTGCCAGCAGACCTAGGAGCGATGCAACACGAAGTAAAGATGCGGTCATTAGACTAGTTCCGGGTTTTGGGTTGCGTGTTCGAAACAGAGAAGAGGTGGAAAGAACGCGAAAGGGTGGAGATGCCGCCAGGGGGCGGTGTGCGACCCCCGGCGACCGTTCAGGAACCCGTTGCTAGGCCGCACGACGGCGATAGATGGCCAGTCCAGCCACGGCGGCCACGCCAACCAGGGCGATCGAGGCGGGCTCGGGTACGGCTTGGAAGTTCACGATGCCGACGCTTCCACTCTGCAGTTCAATACGCAGGCCATCGATGTAGCCATCAAACCCGTTCCAGCCGCTGTCGGTCTGCACGCTGATCATCTCCACCAACTCCGAACCAATGTCCGACTGCATTTCGGCCAGAGTGTTCTCGCCCACTAGCGGACCGCCACTGAAGGTCATGTCCGAGAACGTGGAGTACTCCACCCAGTTGCCGATGTCGGTGTGGTCGTGGTAGTTGTTGGTGACTTTGTATCCGTACCACCCCGCTGTGTCGTCAACGCCATCGGGACGCGTGTAGATCTGGATCCACCAGTCGCGGCCAGCCGGTGTGCCCGTGGGGCGCTTGGTGTAGTAGCTGATGTTGGCGATGTCGTTGATGGTCATCGTGGCCGCTTCGTCCGGAAACAGTGTTGTCAGGTAGTCGCCATCGGCCTGAAAGCGAGCGTGCCAGTTCGACTTGCCAGTAGCGGGGCCTTGCCACGAATCGGGACCAAGACCGATGGGGGCGTCGCCCAGATGATTGCGCGGCAGTTCCTCATCCGGCACCGTGTTGGGCAGCACGTCGATCGTAACCATGGTCGACATCGTGTTGGCGTGGGCCAAGGTGGCGAAGGTTGTTAGCGCCACTGCGGCAACTAGTGGAGTGAGCTTGTGAAGCGAGATAGTCATGGGAGAGTTCCAAAGGGGCAGGATGGGAGCATTAAGCGTGAGGTCGGAGTCATTGTGCTGGCGAGTGTTGCCTCAGGCCCAACGGCACCGGAGATAAACGGCCGAACCGAACAGGCCACCCAGCGTGCAGAGGGCCAGGCTACCAGGCTCGGGGACGGCGCTCAGCGAAGCGTTGTCCACCGCAATACCGCCATCGACGTTCACCAGCGTGAACCAGCCATAGCGATTGCCACCGACTTCGGTTGCCAGAATGTCAGCAAGGCTGTTGCGGGTCTCGGTGAACAGCAAGTTGCCAACGTCGTCGCGGAGATTCAGGTCGACCGCCAGAGTGCCGTCGCCAGCATCGTAGAAATCATGTTCGAAGGTGTACCAGCCGCTGTTGGCGACCTCGTAGTAATTCAGCGACTCGAGGTCCTCACGGGGCAGGGCGTTCGACGAATTGTTGCTGCCACCGACGAGCAACATGCCAGTCGAAGTGTCCTTAGTGACGTGAAAGATGAAGTCGCGTTGATGGTTGCCATCCGAGCCGTTGGCCGCCACCGAGTAGTCGAAGCCCTCGCCCGCCGTCCAGTTCGCATCGAGGTAGATATCCAACGAGGCGGTCATTCCTCCGGGCCATTCCGAGCGGTAACCATCGAAGCGGGTAAAAGGACCAACTGTGTCGCCAGCCGTGGCGCCATTGGGAGTATCGTCGGTGACCAACGCGTGATAGCTGCCGGACTTGGACATAATGCCATTGGTGCCGGAAGCAACTTGGCTGATGTCGCCGTAGCCGGCGTTGTCGTCGTCGTCGAACCAGCCACTGGTATCGGTTTCGAAATCTTGAGTGAAGACGACGGCCGCATTGGCCATCTGGGAGCCCACCGTGAAGGTGAGTAGTGCCGCGAAGCAAGGGAGGAAACGAGTCATTAGCATGTTCCTTGAGAATAGAGGGGGAGCGAGTATTAGAGCGATGCCATCGGGTGCTAGCGCGTGACCCGGACGGAAGGAAGAGAAGTTGCCATCAAGACGATGGTCGCGCTAGTCAGGCCGCTGAAAGAGCCACGCCTGTTTCAACGAGTAAAACTTGTCATTCGTGCGATTGGTGCACATTGGCGAATTCTGCTAGCGATCGAGGTGAATGGAACGAATGCGGCGAGCCAGCACAGCGGGCACGAGTTTCGTCTTCCGCGTTGTACGAGTTGCAAATCAGGTCACCCGGTACTCTCGGCCACCGCTTGGCCAGCTTCGAGTACAGGTCGAAGTCCGAAATGTCGTCGAGCTACCTCTTTACCAGGTACAGGCACGGTGCTTGGTATGAGGAAACCCTCGTGACCCGAGCGATCGTGGAGCTCATCGTCAACAGGGGAATCGGGGAGTCGCGGTAACTGAAGTGGTCTACCTTGTTCGCGATCGAATGGGATAACCTGCCGGGATTGGCGGGTGCCCTGGATCGGCGGTTGGGATTTTGCGGGTCAGTTGGCAGCGGAGTGTCCGAGTGCAAACTCGAAGCACGCACAGGCATGGAGCAACAGCAATGCCAATTCGCAAAAAAGGAGGAAGCAGCGGCGGTCGTTAGTCGTTGTTTTATAACGACTTAGGAGAAATCAGGGCGTCACGGCTGGCCACCGCGGAGGACCTTGGATGAGGCGAAATCACCCTACGCGTGAGGGCAGTTCGCCACGCCGCGGGGGACATTCCGGGGGCCCCGGCGCGCGTCAGCGGCAGGCTTGCTCGAACCGTTGCCTAGCCAAGTGGTGAGAGAAACTCGAAACCCTCGGTGTTATCGGTTTGCATCCAACCGATCGTATAACCCACCAATTGCGTGAGAGCTTCGTAGTCAACTACGAAGTGGAGTCCGTGGGCGCGAAACTTCAGATCATCCCCCTGGCTGGCGTTCATGGATTCGAACTGTAGATTGTAGCTCGCGCTGCCGTTGTCGAGCAGGTTGGCGAGAACTCGGATCCGAGTTTCAGCGGACGAAGTCCCCGCGTTTGCCATTCGACTGGATAACTCCTTCGCAGCCCTCTGGGTGATGGTCACGGGAGGGACTTCGAATTTGGTCTTCTTGAGTTCTTCGGCTGCTTGCCTGCGCGATGCCTCGAAATGTTGACGGCGCTCGAGTTGTTGCTGTTTGATTTCCAGTGCTCGGTGTTTCCATTCTTCGCGGAACTCGGCTTGCCAGAACGCCTGTGGAATGACAACCGATAGATAGCTCTGGGGGTGAGCGAGGATGGGGAGGATGCCCATCGCCAGCAGGCCCTCCGGAATATGCGCTCGAGGAACTGGGACAATGGTAGTCACCATGTCGAACCCTTCACTCAGAGAGTGCGGTACCTTCCAGTCGAGGGCGCGGATGTACTCGTCGGTGATCATCTCCGCCAGTTTCTGCTCGTCCTCCGCTGTCGGCATGGTGTCTTTTAGTGCGAAGATATTGGCTGCGGTGGCTTGCACCGTTGGGAGAGGAGCCACGCCAGCGGGGCAGTAGACCAACTGGGCAGGGCTCGTGTGAGGGTCCGCGGCATACAGGGTGGTGTTTGCTTGTACCACGGCCGCCCAGCGAACCACACCATCGCGAATGATTTCGTCCTCGTTTTGGTAAACGCGAGAGATCTCATCGTCGGGGCGAAGCTTCATCCGCTGCCCGGTGCGGATCGCCTGAACCAGTTTGCGGGTTCGCAGGGCCTGCATTAGACCAGTGCGTGGTGGATTGCCAACTTTGCGCTCGATCGCCAGCAGGATCTGGTTGGCATCCACCCTTGGTCCCCTCATGTTGGTCGCCAGTGATGCGCGGCTAGTTGTTCCGCGCCCGCATTGCACGATCGATGTCCCGCTGGACGTCCCGCTTCTTTTTGGATTCGCGTTTGTCGTACTGTTTCTTGCCGCGGCAGATACCCATCAGCACCTTGGCCCGGCCGCGGGTGAAGTACATTCTCAGCGGCACCAGCGTCAGATTCTTTTCGTATGCTTGCGCGGCGAACTTCTTGATTTCCCGCCGATGCATCAGCAGCTTTCGCCGCCGCCGCGGGTCGTGGTTCTGCACGTTGGCGAACGAGTACTCCTGGATGTCGAGCCCCATAAGCCACACCTCGCCCCGGTCGACGCGGCCGTATGCTTCGTCGATGCTCATCCGGCCTTGGCGAAGGCTCTTCACCTCGCTGCCTTGCAGCACAATGCCGCACTCCAGCGTGTCGAGCACTTCGTACTCATGCCGCGCCTTGCGGTTGTTGGCGATGAGTTTTTCGTTTTTATCGGCGTCGTCCTTCTTAGACTTCGCGGCACCTTTGTTCTTGGCCATAACTCTATTTTGACGCAAAGGGGCGAAGGCGGAAAGACGCGCGGGGGGCTGAAGCAACCAGACTGCTAATTTCGCCGAAACATCCGGAGCGCGAGCAGCAGCGTGGCGGCCGTGGCGACCCCCGCCAGCAGAAGCATCGTCGGCCCCACCACCCATCGCACCAACTCGTTTACCCAGACGGGAGCGTGCGGGTTTAGGTTCGCGCCCGCTACCTCGGCGAAGCTGCACACTACGCCGAGTAGCAGACATAGCAGGATTACGAGCACTCCCAAAACGACTGCAGCGACTTCCCGAGCCGCGGTGCCATTGCCGACGGGCACCGCGGGCTGAGTGTTGTCGGCGATTTTCGCCGCAGGTGCGTGAGCAGAAGCGTAGGGGTTCTCGGCCGGTGAGTGACCAGCAGGTTCGCCATGCTCTGCGCTACTTTGCACTTTGGGTGCTTGTGCGATGGTTTACTTCGGAGCGAAGATCGCCACGATGCGACGGCCGTGCATGGCCGGGCGCTGCTCGAGCTTGCTCACGGGTTCCAACTCGGCCGTGAGCTTTTCAATGAGCTTGAAGCCCTCGTCGACGTGGGCATTCTCGCGACCACGAAAGATAACGCTGAAGACGACCTTGTCTTTTTGGCCGAGGAACTTCTTCGCCCGATTGACCTTGGTCATGAAGTCGGCTTCGCCGATCTTCGGTCGCAGGCGGATTTCCTTGTTCTTGCTGTGGTGCGCGTGACTCTTGTGTTGCCGCTTTTTCTGTTGGTACTTGAACTTGCCGTAATCCATGATTCGGCAAACTGGCGGCTTCTCAGTGGGGGCAACTTCCACCAAGTCGAGCCCGACGTTGCGGGCACGGTCCATTGCTTCCTCGGTGGGAATGATTCCCAGCTGTTCTCCTTCCTCCGATATCACGCGGATCGGGGTGATTCGGATCTGCTCGTTGATCCGTTGCTGCTTGCGTTCGATTGCTACGTCTCCTGGGGGACAAAAAGTGTGGTGCTCGGCGCGCGCCGATGGACACGAAAGTATTGGTTATAATCGCTGGGAAAGTCAACGGATGGTGAACAAAATGGAACGTTTTCAGCAAGATTGAGGCCGTTTCTCCCCTCGATTTCTGACGAAGAGCCCAAGATGCCCAATTCCCGCCATCTGGCCCTCTTACGTGGTGTTAACGTCGGCGGCAGGAACTTGATCGCCAAGGACGAGTTGCGGCAGTGCTTCGAAACCATCGGGTTCACCGCAGTGCGGACCTATATTCAGAGCGGCAATATCCTGTTTCGCTCGGACAGTTCGGCACTCCGCGAGCTCACCAAACGGGTGGAAGCAGCCCTGTCCGAGCGGTTCGACTATCAGGCTCAGGCCGTGGTGCTGTCGCACGCCAAATACCAAGCGGCCGTGGCGGCGGCCCCGCCAGCTTGGGGCCAGGACGCGGCGTGTAAGCATTACGCGATCTTCCCCGTGGGCGGCATCACCCCCCAAAAGGTGCTAGCACAACTGCCCGAGCCGGACGCAGGTATTGAGACCGTTACGGTCGGCCCCGGTGTGCTGCTCTGGTCGGTCGACAACCGGCGGCAGCCACGGTCGACTTACGCTCGGTTGTCCAGACACCAGTTGTACAAGCAACTGACTATTCGCAATTCCAACACGACATTCAAGCTTCTCGAACTGTTCTCGGAAATCTGAGCGGTGCTCGAGACCGTCCACCTCGAGGCTGCCATGGCGACGCAGAATCCCTACCACCCGCCGCAGCACCAGGGCGGTAAACCTTCGCGGCCACGACCATGGTGCGGGCTGCTGATTGGCTTTGCCGTGGGCGCGTTGCCTCCTTTGGCACTGGGAGTTCGCGGGTGGTACAGCTTCGAGAGCTACGTGGCCTCGCTACCGCCGGGCACGGCCGTTTGTGGCAACGGCATGCTCGGCGTCCTGCTGCTCATCTTCTTTGTGGCGCCGGTCACGGGTTCTGCCGGTGCGCTGGTCGGCTGGGGTATCGCATCCTGGCGACGCTGATTGCCTTGTCTGGTCCGATTTCGTGTTGTTACGGTTTCCTGCCGTCGTGCCGTGTTGGTACGACATGTGCGTAAACGTTGGTGTACGGACTTCACATCCGACCAACCCCTGGAGCTAAGCTGATGAAAATCGTTACGACTGCCACAACCCTGGCCGCTTTGGTCGCCATTTGCCTGACTTTGGCATTGGCATCGCCTGCCGAAGCCCGTCGCCGTGGTCGCGCTCGGGTCTATGTGGGGCCTCGGGGACCAGCGGTGGTGGTTCGTACGCCAAGAGTCGGCTTCTACTACGGCGGTACGCCTTACCGCTCGGGTTACCGAGGCTACGCGCCGCGGCCGCGAGGCTTCTCCTACTACGGGCCCGGATCGGCTTACATCCCGCGTGGCACTTACGCACCACGCGGGCGCGTGTACCGTCATTATGATGACTATGAAGACCGGCGCGAGGATCTCGAGGACATGCGGGAGGACTACAAGGATTGGTTGGAGCACCGCGAGGAGCTGTACGAGGACCGCCGCGAAGAACTTCGCGAGCGACAGGAAGAGCGGTGGGAAGATTGGCGCGATCGCTGGGACGATTGATCCCGATCCGCTCGGGCGATCTTCTCCGGGTCAAACCACGAGTAGTAACTAAGCCCGGGGAGCTCGCCGGGGCCGCTGGCTCACGCGTTCGGTGGGCATCTCGCTTTCGCCGGTTGGCTTCTTGTCGGCCGACTGCTTCATCGCTTCGGCGATGGCTTCGGCCGCCACGCGGCGTTGGTCGGCATTGCCGCGGACCGAGCGTTCGAGTTCCACGTGCACGAACGTGCCACCCACGCTCCGCAAGTGCTTGCCCTGCTCGTTCTTGGTCGCTGCCAGCGACGAGAACCTCAGGCCGGGCGTACCCTGGTTGATCCACTTGTTGATGTCGTTGGAGGGTTGGAGCCGGTTGAAAGCGTAGCTATCGAGGCCGCGATCGGTGAAGCGATCGTTCAGCTCGACAATCTCGTCGACCACGTCGCCGCCGCCGGTCGACAGAATGGCCTTGGCGTTACGCGGGAATGGGTGCTTCTCCAGGGCGAAACCATGGATCTGCCACACGGCAACCTGGCCCATCGCCTCGGTCCAGGCAACGTGCACCTGATGGAACACCGAGTCGACCAGGTCGGGCACATCAGCCTTGTCCCGCTGCGCGCCAGCGAGCAGCAGACCCTTGGCTCCCTCGGCAAACACCATGGTGGCCACCTTCGCGCTGTTCGAGTCGTCCAGCGGGTGTGGGGCCTCGACCAACGCGGGCACTTTCGCCTGAGGGTTGTACAAGTAAGAGCCCCAGCCGCGGGGCGCGGACAGCGTGTTCAGATCTTCGCGCAGCAGAACGTAGTCCTGCTGGGTTTCTTCATCCACAAAGCGGACCACCTCACAATCCACTTGCTTGGCCAGCCGGGCGGCTTCGTCGACGTTGCCACCGGCTATGTGGCGACTGGCGCGGTGCAGCGTGGCCAGAGCGAACGACGGTTCGATGTATGGCCGGGGATCGCTGTGCGGGTGCCGCAGGAAGTACTGGCGGCTGGTCAATTCGCCTACCAGATTGTGCAGCGAACCGGTGACGGTAGGTACCGACTGTGCGGCACTAGGCGAGACGAGCACACCAACCAGCAGCAAGGCCGGCAGAATGTGCGATATGGAACACTTCTGGGTCATCACTCAATCCCTCCCTGGACGGAGTATAACTTGCGAGAAACGCGAGCGCGGTGTGCGGTGGGAATCCCCGGCGGGGTTGGCAACGGTTTTGCGGGATAGCACGCCTGTCGAGTGCGAGAATTATGTGTTGTCGGTCCAACTTCCAGCAATACCATTTTTTTCGTTAGCGATGCTTGTCGCGGTTGGATCGGTAATTTCTGAGCAAAATGCACCGCGGGCAACTCGGGGCATGGTCGGTGCGCACTTGCAGTCCGCCATGCGAGGCGTGTACAATCCAAGGTTCACCATTCATTTCACCTCCAAATTACGGGAGTCCAAGATTGGGTACGAAGAAGTCGGGTAAAGGTCGTCGCAAGTTGGGTCGCAAAAAGCGACGTATGCGTGCGAAGATTCGCCACCGCAAGAAGTAATCTCTTTGGGCGAAGGAATGCCTTCGCGAGCGGAGACGGGCCATCTGCCCCCGCTGCTAGCTCGCCGCCACGCAACACCGCTGTTGGACGGTTTCTGCTGCGCGGTCGCCAAAGCTCCCCGCACATCGTTGTAAATTTGGGGGTGTGCGCCCTCGGTTTGACGACAACTCCCACCGCGCCGTTTATCTTCTCTTCCATTGCTAAGTTGCTGCTGCAGTTTGGGTTGCGCGCTCGTCCCGGCAAGTTGGCATGCCCGTTGCCTTAAGTGGTTGGCATTCGCCCAACTTCCTTTAGCAACGGATCTGCTAGCATGCGTGCCCTCGCCCTGTTGTGCCTGGTTTGCCTGACCTTCACCTCCCACGCTGCTACCGCTGGCACCCTGTCCCGCGCTCGTGGCGAAGTGCGGCGCGAAGCAAAACCCAAGGCTTCCAAGTCGTCGACCCGCGATCGCGACGAGGACGACAAGCCTCAGAAGACCAACAAGGACGACCGCCCGCGTGGCCGGCTGAGCCAGGCTCGCCGTGAGGTGCGTCGGCACGACGACAACCACCGTGGCCATGGCGGTGGTGGGCACTACGCCTGCCCGCCCCGCTTTGTGCCGAGTTGCGGGCCGGCTGGGTTCTTCAGCTTTCATAGCTGCGCGCCTCCCCCCGTGGTCGAGACTTACGTGATCCAGGAACCGGTGGTGGTCACGCAGCCCGCGATAGTCGAGGAGGTACCGGTGTATGTCGAATCGGTGGGTCCCACCTGCACCGAGCGGCTCTGCCGGCAGTTTGCTCCGTATCCTTACGCCTTGGGGGCTGATGGCTTCATGCTCACCACCACGCCGGGCTGTGGCCACGGCTGGTCGGGGCGCATCCAGGTCGAAGGCGGTAGCGACTTCGACGCCATCGATCGCACCGGGCTCAGCTTCTTGATTGAAGGGCAGGGCGGACTCGGCATCGACTTCGATTGGGACTCCTACAGCGAGGACCTGCCCGGCGGCGGTCAAGACGAAGTGCATGTTGGCGAGTTCGATGTCCTCTACCGCTTTGCCGAAACCGATCAGACCCTGTTGCGTGCGGGCCTGGGCGCCGCTTGGTTTGGCGATCGTTACGACACCGACTTCGGCATCAACTTCACGCTCAAGGCCGATTTCGCACCCTGCGACCCGGTGGTGCTTTCCGGCGAGATCGATCTCGGCACGCTGGGCGACGCCGAACACCTGCACCTCTCCGGCACCGCGGGTGTGATGCTGAACCGCTGCGAAATCTACGGCGGCTACGATTATCGCCGTATCGGCGAGGTCGAGATCCAAGGCCCAATGGTTGGTCTGCGATTTTGGTTCTAGTTCCAGCTAGTTCCCTAATCCTCTGCGGGGATTTCGGGTGCTCTGGAGTGTCAATCCGGAATGCGATTTTCGGATCCAAAACCATCAAGACCCCCAGCCTTCAACAACAGCCAGCGGACGCTTAGCACCGCGCGCCGGGGCGGATAGAGTGCAGCATGCCACGCATCCCGTGGATCGCATCGGCGAGTGAGTTCCACCGCCATGTTCTTATGACTGGCTGGCGTCAATTGAGCTGCCAAGCGGCGGCCAGTTGGGTCACAGCTGGTGGGCTTCGCCAACGATCCAGCGGACCACCCCGGTAATGGAGAGTCCTGCAACCAGGGCTACGTAGCAACTCGGGCGACAGCAATGCTCGATCAGCGTAGCCTTCTTCATCTCGTGCAGCGTGCCCAGGTAGAGGAATGTGCCTGCGCCCAGCGACAAGACAATTGCCTTGACGATCAGTATCGAACTGGTAATGTACTGCTCGGCGAATCCTCCGGCCACGATGCCAAGGGGCGTGCTGATCGCGAACGCGGTGAACAACAGCAATGTTTGCGGGCGGGTGAGTGTGCTGCGGACCATGGCCAATGCAAGTGCAAAGGCGGCCGTACCCTTATGCAGGATGATGGCAATGAAGATGAGTGCGGCTGCCTCGGGATCGCTCATGCCGAGCATCGCTCCCAGAAAGAACGATGGCGCGGCGAGCATGGCCGTCATGATGATGGGAATCGTGGCCGGTAGCGCTCCGCCGTGGGCCGCGTGTTGTTCTTGCGAGACGAACTGCCCACTCAGGTGCTCCATGGCCAACAGCACCAGGAAGGCCACGATGGCAATGGTCGACGACCAGGGATAATTCATGTCGGGCACCGCTTGGCGAAAGACGACGAATGCCGATGGCAGCATCATCGTGAGCGACAGCGCCAGAAATACCCCCGACGAGAAAGCCTCGCCCAGCGGAAACCCTTCGCCCATGCGAACCCGCTGCGGGTTGGCCAATGGCAAGTAACCGCCCGCAAATGTGCACAGCAGAATGATCGCCAGATAGGTGAATTGAATGCCGGTCAGCATGTCTCGTCCCTCTGCTACTTCTGTGGGCCAATTCGGAAGTTCTGGCGTCTACGGATGCCCCGCTATGCACCCAATGGTAGCACGCTATTAGCGCCATCCCGAAAGGGGTGTCAATGCTGGCTGCGGGGGGGCGGGGCAGGACAGTGTCCCCTTGTCCATCGTTGGTCGTAACCGGCAGCGAATCATCTTCCCGCGATTTCTCTTGTCACCGTTGGCTTTAGTGCATTGTCTGGACGGCACGTGATCGCGGACAGTATCCTGTATTGGCCCGGGCAAGCAGGGCGAACGCGACAGCATTCCATCTCAGACAAGTGGAGCAAAGAACGTGCAATCTGGACTCCGACTGACTTTGTGTGCCTCGTTTCTTTGCCTTGCTGGGTGTCCGATCGGTACGCCACGCGACCACTACCGGCCCCCAGGTCACGGGGACGTGACCATCGCGGTCTCGCCGACCGACGACGCGATACTGTTCAATGCCGTCGGAACTGGGCGGCGCGACTTGTATCTGCTGAATCTGACCGACCAGAAAGTGTCGCGGATTGGCGATACGCCTGAGTACGAGACTGCGGCAAGCTTCTCGCCCGATGGTCAGTGGATTGTCTACGCCGCGGGTATTCCGGGGGACCGCGCCGATCATCTTTTTGCGATGCGGCTCGACGGAAGCGAGAAAACACAGCTAACCGATGTCGATGCGAACGACACATCGCCGCGGTTCTCGCCAGATGGCAAGTCGGTCGTCTTCGCCCGCGACAAGACCTACAATTGGGGTGGTCTGGCTGCCAATTGGGAACCGGGTGGTGTGATTTGCGTCGTCGATGCAGACGGAACCAACCTGCGGCAGCTTACAGCGGATGAAGACATTGCTTTCGCACCGCATTTCAACGTCGATGGAACGCAGGTGGTGTACTCGACCTCCAGCGGCAGGATGTCGATCGCTGTGGATGGGGCGTCACCACCGCAACCGCTGGTTGGTCCTCCGAGGGCCGTGCCATCTCCCGACCAGCAGTTGCTTGCTTACACCCAAGGTAAGTACTCGGGTGACACCAAGATTGTGCTGGCCGACGCTGCGGCGAAATCCCAGCGCGTGCTGACCCCCGACTGCGGTGGATGTTATCAGCCCACGTTCACCCATGGCGGCGATCGGTTGTACTTTCTGCGCGAAGAGTGGCCAGATGGTCCCACCGGGGTACCGAAGTTCAGCCTGTGGGTGACCGATTTGGATGGCGCGAACGCTCGCCAGGTGGCAGATCGCGGGTTGTTCGACGATCCACTCGGTTGGAAGCCGCAGCCAGCACCCTGACTGGATGGAGTACATGAGTGAATGTTCTTCGGCGCGGCCCTGTTCGTACGACGGATCGCTTTACTAGCGCCCGTTGAAAATGCCCACCGACCGCACGCTGCAAACTACAGGAGGATGACATTGCCCAAGCACCGTATTTTCACGATGCCGCTGGCCAAAGTATATCCGGCGTACGTACAGAAAGCCGAACGCAAAGGCCGCTCGAAGCAGGAAGTCGATCAGATCATCGGCTGGCTGACCGGCTACGATCAGGCAGGGCTGCTGGAGCAAATTGAACTGGAACACGACGTCGAAACGTTCTTCGACCAGGCCCCGGCCATGAACCCTAACTGCGCGTTGATAAAAGGCGTGGTGTGCGGCATTCGGGTCGAGGATGTCGAGGATCCATTGATGCAGAAGATTCGCTGGCTGGACAAATTGATCGACGAGCTTGCCAAGGGCAAAGCGATGGAGAAGATTCTGCGGCGGTAGCTGGCAGCGACCGGCGGCGTAAACCATGGAGTCTGAACTCGAACCCGGAGAGGTGGCTGATGTGGAACAGATCGTATGCAGCATGCATGGTCGTATTCCTCTGTGCATTTAGCACATTTAGCTTTCGCGCCGACGCGAAGGACTGGAAGGCGGAACTGGACGAGGGGTACGCGGCCCACAGCAGCAAGCCACTCACCGAGTTTCTCGAGGCCTGGCACGCGGAGTCCAAGCCGGTGTCGGCGGAGATGCTGGCCAAGAAGCCCGCCTTCGAACAGGACGTCTACGCCATCTTCCAGGTGCTGTACCAGCCAGACCAGCAACTCTACAAGGACACTGCGTATGCGGTCGTACAGGACAAGATCGCCGTTACGATCGTCGATTCCGACCTCCAGCGGGTCTTTGATCAGGGGATCTACTCTGATCTCGATTGGCTATTCGATCTGCCCAGTATCAGCAAAATGAAGGTCGAAGATTTCCGGCCGGCGGTGGCGGGGACCGGAAAAAAGATCCTCTATTACAAGTACAAGTACATCTACACACTGGCCCGTTTCATTTGTCAGGACGATGAACAGGGATACGAACACCTATTGCATGAAGATAACACCAGCCAGCAGCGCATCGACCGGTTGGAGTACCTGAGTCCGCAGCTGGACGTGATCCGGGGGCATTGGGGTAGCGGATGGCACTTTGAAACACACCCGTATGTAGAGGCCGTTTTCTTCAGCTCCGACAAAAAACGGGCTGCGGTGTCGTATCGCGTTGGGTACGAATTCGGGGAAGCTCTGCTATTCAAATCGGCAGAGGGTAAGTGGACCGTCAAAGAGCAGGGACTCACGGGCGTGGAGTAGTGCTAACGGTGCCGCTCGAGTGCTTTACCCGCCCGTGGATGAAGAGGTCGTTCTCCAGTTGTTCGAGCTCGATGCCCTCCAGTTGGATGGAGTCGTTCATGTCGCACGCGCCGAAGCCGCTCACCGGGCTGGGGGCGCCGGAGCCGCCGGTGATTTTGGGGGCGACGTACGCATGTACCTCGTCCACGACATGGGCATCGAACAACGCGCCGAGTACCACAGCGCCCCCTTCGAACATTACGTTGGTCATCCGCCGCTCGCCCAACTGGTCGAGCAATTGCCCCATTTGTGTGATGTGGTCGCCCTCGTCTACCAACAGCAGTTCACCACCAGTGGCAGTGAGCCAGTGGTACTCGCTGGGGTCGACGTGCCGGGGACGCACGACGATCAGGGGCGCATCGTGGGCACTGTTGGCCAATTGGCTCTCCGGATCGAGGTGCCCCAACACGATCCGCGTTGCCCTGCGCACTCCCGGCGGACGGGCGGTCAGCAGTGGGTTGTCGACTCGAGCGGTCCTCGATCCAACGATGATGGCATCCATCCGCCCGCGAAGCTGGTGCACCCGCTGGCGGGCTTTGGTGCCGGTAATCCACTGGCTAGAACCAGTGTGTGTGGCGATCTTGCCATCGAGTGTCATCGCCCATTTGGCAATCACCCAGGGCCGGCCGGTAGTGACGAGCTTCAGGTACGGAGCGAGCAGATGCCGGGCCTCTTGTTGCATGAGGCCGATCTCGCATGTCACTCCTGCATTGCGCAGTTGATAGAAGCCACCGCCATCGACCTGCGGAAAGGGATCGGCCACGGCCGCCACCACGCGGGCGATGCCCGCCTCGATCACGGCCTGGCTGCAGGGAGGAGTTTTGCCGGTGTGGCAGCACGGTTCGAGCGTGACGTACAGCGTCGCCCCGCGTGCGCGCGGGCCGGCGGCCGCCAGGGCGTTCACCTCGGCGTGCGGCCCGCCAAACTTCTGGTGCCAACCTTCGCCGACAATCTGTCCATCGGCGACCACCACGGCGCCGACCATGGGATTGGGTTCCACGTGTCCCTCGCCCTGTCGGGCCAGCTGGAGTGCACGTGCCATGAATTGGGAATCGAGAGAAGTCATTGCAGGCGTGGACAAGAGGGAGAGTTGTCGAGATCCAGGGGAATCCCCCGCTCGGCAAGTTCGCCGAGCAGCGAATCTATACCGCTAAGGTACTTGTGCAGAGACATCTTACCGTGGGAGTTCGACTGCAGCACGTAAGCGTCGTCCAAGTCGCTGTAGTAGACACGGCAAAAATCGTCCCACGGCACCAACCGATCCGCGCGCCAGGGAGAGATGAAGTGCACGCCGAACGGGTCGTAACGCACGGCGAAACAGTGAAACTCCACGTGCAGCACGGTGGCGACAAACACCGCAGAAACGATCAGCCACAGCCGCCCCCACCAGGGAAAGAGCGGTTCGAACAAGGCCAACAACGTCAGCGCCGCGGCGCCCGTCCAGATGAGCAGCGCCAGGGCGCGAATCCGCGGTCCGTACTGAATCACGGCCTGGCCGCGGTCGATGCTGGCCTGACCCTGGATACTGCGTGCGATCCACCATGTCCACAGGAGCGACAACAGCCACAGCGTGGCCGCGATGACGGGATCGTTGAAGGGCATTTCAGTCGGGTGTCCAGAGTTTGCTCTTGCCGGCCGATTCGGTCTCGCCGCCGGGTGTCCAGATCGCTGACTCATTTGGCGGGGCGGACGGCATCTGCGCGGCGGCGCCGGCCGGTATGTCACTCGGAATACCCGCGGGACCGGGCGCCCCGCCCCCCATGCCGGCATCGGGAGGAATCGCGCCGATCATGTACAACAATTGATAGATCTGCTGGGCGATTTCCGGTTCGTCCATGTGCTCGTCGCGCAAATGCGTGAGCACGCGGTTCGCGCCCTCCGAGTTGTTTTCAGCAATGTGCAGTTGCAGTTCCAGCATGTCCCAATGGCCGCACGACTCGCCTTCGCTCTTGGCCCAAGTGCGTGCCTCGTCGAGCACGGCCACCGCTTTCTCGGAGTCTTCCTCCACGGTGAACAGCTGCTCGTACAGCTTCGGCCGGGGCAGCGACGAGTCGAAGTCGTCGCGCTTCAGGGCTTCTCGGAGGATGTGCCCCAGGGCATCGGTGGCGTTCACCAATACGCATCGCTTGTACAGCATGGCCAACTCGGCGCTCGAGAGAGCCGCAAGGTCGATGCGACTCACACGAACCACTGGTACCGTGTCCGCATCAACCTGATCGGCGGGAACCGTCTCGTGCTGCGCGAGGCCCAGTTTCTTGCGGAGCTCGACGAACGTCTCGCCGAAGCCGACGTTGTTCGAGCCTTGCTCCAGCAGTAGCACGGCCGCCAGTAGCGGTAACTGCAGTTCTTCGACACCGACCGCTTCGAGCGGCGTTTTTCCACCCAGCGCCGCGCGGGGCGTGTTGGGCCAACGCTCCAGCAAGGCTACCTGGCGTTCTTCTCGCAGCAACTCGCGGCGCTTCTGGGCCGACGTCGCAGGGGGCAGGTGCCACCGCCAGCTCAGGGCCGCGTCGCCACCGTGCTGGGCTTCGCCCAGGTCGACTTCGTCCTGCTGTTCGCCGACGGCATCGCCCAACTCGGCGCGCAATGTTTCGATGGTCTTTTCAAACTTTGCATCGCGGTCGGTCGTCAGTTCCAGTCGCTCCGCGCGGTCGGTTTGCCGGCCAAAGTGGGCGACGAATCCCAGCACGTGCGGCACGTCGTCGCGCGTCAGGCTCTCGGTTTCTTCGGGTATCTCGCGGTCCAGCAGCATATAGTAGCCGCGGGGCTTGGGGCCCTCAAACCCCTCGAGCTCCTCGGGCGACAGGTTCATATTCTGCATCAGCTTGCTGCCCGCGATTCGCTCCACCAGCGCGTCTTCGTCCTTCAGCTCGAACACCAATTTCACGGCGTGGGCCGCCTCGTCGCGGAGCTCCGGATCGACCAACTGAGCCAGGGCCTCGGCCTCGGCGGCGTCGTCCGCCGGAATATCCTGCCGGGCGTAGAGTCGCATGCCCGCGGCGAAGTTCTTGCGGTCGGCCAGGTAGCCGGACAACAGCGCGCGGTTGTAGAAGAACAGTGGCTGGTCCAAGTGATCGGGCAGCAGCTCGTCTAGTTGTGCCGCGGAGGCCCGCCAGCGGCCGGCGGCTGCCATCCGCCGGATCACCTCTATCTCGGCCGCCACCGGGTGATCGGCAGGCAGGCCACGCAGGGCCATGCGGTCGCGCAGCAGCAGTGGCAGACCGCTCATCTGGTTCATCCGTACCAGCAGTTCCAGGGCGCGGTGATCGTTGCCACCGGCAATGGCTTCGTACAGCCACAGGTGCGCGCGGGCGGCCACCACGTCGCCGCTCATCAGCAAGGCATGCCCTACCGCACCGATTGCTTCGAGCACCCGCTGCGGCAGGTTGGTCTCCACCCGCTCCAGCGCCGCCTGCAAGGCGTCGACCGCCTCGACCGTTTCGCCCTTGTCGGCCAACAGCATCGCATGGTGGGCGTGCGCGGCAGGGCTATCGGGTTCGCATTTCAGGAACTCCTGGATGGTGGCTTCTGCTTCGTCGTGCTCGTCCAGCGACATCTGCAGCATCGCCTTCAGGTCGAGCAGCGACGCCCGCCCGGGGCGCTTGGCCAGCGTTTGTTCCACATGCCGCAGCGCCGCACGGGGCTGGTCGCCCTCGATCATGCGGTGGATCTTTTCGATCTCGCCGATCAGGTCGGAACAACAGAACTTCAGCTTCTTGCCACTGCCACAGGGGCACAGGGTATAAGGATCCATCGGCGAATACCGTCGGTTGAGGATTGTCGAGCCAGGCTGCGAGAATCACATATTGTAACGCAGCCGGCGGCCGGCAGGCCACCCATGCAAAAACCCGCTGCGCCGCGCAAAACAGGGGCCCCAACGCTCGCACGGTCGACGATCGACGTGCGTGATTACTGGTTGCCGCGGCGCTCGGCTCTCCCCTGCACGACCGCCCCGTCCTGTTGCCGCTTGCCCCCCGCGACCGGCCAGATCCAGGGCCGCAGTCGCGGCACACCCGGCAGCACCGCCAGCACCACAAACAGGCTGAATCCCCACGCGCGGCCATAGTCGAGCTGCGGTTCCGATTGCCGGTCGAGCCACTCGGGGGCAATCTGCTCCCCACCATTGGCGGTGAGCAGCGCGACGGCCGCCTCGCGGGGAAGTGGAACTTGCAGCGAGTGGGCGCTTCCGTCGCACATGGTGACGTTGCGGACGTAGCTCGGTTTGTAGAAGTAGCCATGGTCGATGCGATGGCCATCGCTATCGTCGGCAGGCAGCGGTGTGGTGAGCAGCTCCACGGCTTCGTCGAACGTCAGGTCCTTCGGCTCGGCCCAATGAGTTCCATGGCCGGAGGCTTCCATCAGCAGGATGGTATTCCCCAGTCCATCGGTCACGTCGTCGAAGCCATTGCCCCAGACGGTCCGCGGGCCGGTGATGGCGAAGTAGGCCGTCTCGGTGGGGGCGTGGTGCTCGGGGCAATGGTAGAGATCGTAGAAGTAGATTGGTGATGTTCCCATCAGTTGCTGGTTCCTCCGACTGTTCCATGCTTCGTCGACGTGGTACAGATCGAACACGTCTTGGCGATCCAATTGCGGCAAGATGTCTACCCGCCAGCTATGCGGTGGACCACCGTCGGCAGAGGTGCCAGTTCCCGGTAGATGCCCCTTGGTCGTATCGTAGTTGATAATGGCCGTGGTGAGCTCGCGGATGTTGTTCAGGCAAGCGGCGTGAGGCCAGTACGGTCGAGATTCGTTCACGGCAGGAAGAACAAGCAAGACCAACGACAGCAAGACGATCCCAATTACCAGCAGCGTCACACAACCAGGGCGCGGCAGGTGAAACAACAACACCCAGAACGCCAACACCCCGCCGGCCACCCAGATGCCACTCGCCCCAAACGCCGAGAGCGACGCCGCAACCAGGGCGAACAGATAGAGCAGATTGGTAAGGCGGAAGGTCATTAGTCGGGGGACGAGGAGCTAGGACCGAGGGGCGAGGCCTCGGCCCTTGTGGTTGAGTTAGTGATCTGCGGCCAAACCCAGGGCCGAACCTTCGGCACGCCGGGAAGGATGGCGAGTACAACGAACAGTGAGAACACCCACACGCGGCCGTAGTCGAGCTCGGCACTCGATTGTCGCTCGAGCCACTCGGGATCTATATTTTCGCCGCTGCTGGCGGTGAGCAAGGCGACGGCCGCCTCGCGGGGAATGGGCACACGTAGCGAATGAACGGATCCATCGCACATCGCCACGTTGCGGACGTAGCTTGGTTTATAGAAGTAACCGTGTTCGACGCGATGCCCATCGTGGTCGCCAGTCGGCAGCGGCGTGGTGAGTAGCTCGACGGCTTCGTCAAACGTCAGGTCCTTTGGCTCGGCCCAGTGAATGCCGCGACCGGCGGCTTCCATCAGCAGGATGGTGTTCGCCAGCTCGTCACTTACGTCGTCGAACGAGCGCCGCTCGCCATCGCCCCACACGGTTTCCGCGCCGGTGACGGCAAAGTAGTTCGACTTTGTGGGATGAGAGTGTGAGGGACACTCGTAGAAGGGGATGGGCAGGGTGCCGACGACTTGCCGGTTCTTCGGGCCGTTCCACGCTTCATCGAAGTGATAGCTGTCGTAGAGATGGTTGCTCTCGACGAATGGCACAATGCGCATTCGCCAGCTATGCATACTATCAGTGTCGCCAAGTTGCACGGCCGTATTGGGGAGCCGGTGCAAGCTTTGGTGGAAGTTGATGATCGACAACGCTTGCTGTTTCAGATTGTTCATGCACTGCGCCTGGCGAGCCCCGCTGCGGCCTATCTCAACCGCGGGCATCAACAGCAGGATTATCACACCCAGAATAAGTCCTGCTACAGCGATGGACGCATACCCCGAAGACGGCTTGGCCAGCGTTATGACCCAGAAGACCAATATACCCCAGACAAGAAGGAGCCCACCCGCACCAAATATCGCGAGCGACGCCGCGACCAGGGCGAACAGGTAGAGCAGATTGGAAATGCGGAAGGTCATTCTTCGCGGGGCGAGTCGTCAGGTTCAGGTTGTAGCTGGGAAGTGATCGTTGGCCACATCCAGGGGCGAAAGGCCGCCACGGCCGGCAGGACCGCCAGGAGGGAGAACAACAAAAGGGTCCACAAGCGGCCGTAGTCCAGTTGCGGCACGGGGCGATACTCCAGCCACTGCGGGTCGATTTCCTCGCCGCCATCGGCCGTGAGCAGCGCCACCGCTGCCTGGCGTGGAATCGGCACTGAAAGCGCTCTCGCACTACCGTCGCACAGTGCGACGAGGCGGACGTAAGTCGGTTTAAAGAAGTAACTATGGTCGATCTGATGGCCATCGCTATCGTCAGTCGGCAGCGGCGAGGTAAGCAGTTCCACGGCTTCGTCGAAGGTCAGGTCCTTGGGCTCCGACCAATGAACTCCTCGCCCGGAAGCTTCGATCAGCATGATGGTGTTGGAAAGCCCGTCGGTCACGTCATCAAACGTGCGAATATCGCCATCGCCCCACGCCGTCTGGGGGCCGGAAATGGCGAAGTAGTTGGTTTCGCCCGGGCTGGCGTGCTCGATACACTCATGGGTATCGATGGAAAGATTGCCCAGCTGCTTCTTGTTCATCGGGCCATCCCACGGCTCGTCAAAGTTGTAATCGCGAGCTACCATCGAGCCTTCCATAAAGGGCAGTAGATGCACTCGCCAACTTTGCGGAGCCTTTTGCCGGTCAATCTTGCCGTAGACCGGCGGGAGTTGGCCATGAGTGTCGTCGTAGTTTTGTATAGCCAGCAGGAGTTGCTTGATGTTGTTCAGGCAACTGTTTCGAGTTCCTGCTTCGCGAGGCAACTGCATTGCCGGAAGCATTAGCAAGGCCGGTACCCCCATCACGACAGACCACAGCAACCACGTTGGATGGGTTAATCGCGGAAAGTAAAGCCATCCGGCCCAAAACAACAGCACCCCCACCACCGCCAAGACGCCCACCGGTCCGAACGCGGCCAGCGATGCCGCCACCAGGGCGAACAAATACAATAGCGAGGTGAGGCGGAAGTTCATTCGACGGGGAAGTTAGAAGTCGGTAGTTCGGGACCTGGGGCCGTCACTCGCGGTGCTTGGCGTATTGGCGAGCGGACGACGTTCCACTGTTATGTCGTAGCAAGTCGGCGAATCGATTCACGGTGGCGAGGACTGCATCCCCCATCGTGGGGGCATGCCCCCGAAAACTATTGGCATTTTACTGCCAGATGGAAAATTGATGGCGGACACGCATCACGGGACGCAGCGCTCGGCTAGCCGCATGTTTTGCCCGGTTTGGAGGAGTGATGAGGCCCGCAAACTGCCTTGAGATCGATTTATCGCGAGATTTTTGGAATTATCGCGTTTTGTTTGGCCCATTGGAGACGTTCACTTACTCTTGTATACGGCATCGTAGTGGGTTACCACATTGGTGAATTCGGATCGCGTGACTATGCTGGATCATGCAGGCGAACGGGTTCAGCACCCAGAAACCGCTGCTTCGCTCATCCAAACTGAGCCTGCATTAAGGATCACTTCGCGCGCGACGAATTCGCTCGCTGTAGAGTTTGCCCCCTGACACACACCGGGGATCTGCCGTCCATTTGGACTAAGGTCCCTGGTGTGTTTTTTTTGTGCCACCGCGGAGCGGGCCACTCCGGGGGAGGTGGTGTTTCGCCTTTCCGCGTTTTCGAGCGCTCTGTTGCTACTAAAGCGGGTGGGGCCTTGTCGCGAGCCCTTGAAGCGGGCCTACTAAAGAGTTGTGGTAAGTCCCACGACTTGACTTAACTTCCCGCCTCCCCCCGCCCCCCTTGGGTTCCTGCCTTGAAAGCTCTGGTTAAACAGCAGTCCGATGTCGGCCTGTGGCTGGCCGATGTTCCCGAACCGACCATTGGTATCAACGACGTCCTGATTCGTGTCCACAAGACCGGCATCTGTGGTACCGACGTTCACATCTACAATTGGGATGCCTGGGCCCAGAAGACCATCCCCGTGCCGATGGTCGTGGGACATGAGTTCGTCGGCGAGATCGTTGAAATCGGCTCGAACGTAAACGACTTTCGTGTCGGCGACATCGTCAGTGGCGAAGGCCACGTCGTGTGTGGGCGGTGCCGCAATTGCATGGCGGGACGCCGGCATTTGTGCAAAGCCACTAAGGGCGTGGGCGTGAATCGTCCCGGCGCATTTGCCGAGTACCTGTCGCTGCCGATGACCAACGTGTGGCACCACGCCCCGGGCGTCGATCCGGACGTGGCCTCCATATTCGACCCGTTGGGCAACGCCGTGCACACGGCCCTGTCGTTCCCCGTGTTGGGCGAGGACGTGCTGATCACTGGGGCGGGCCCTATCGGCATCATGGCCGCCGCCGTGGTGCGTCACGCCGGCGCGCGGAACGTGGTAATCACCGACGTGAATCCGTATCGATTGGATCTTGCCGAGCGAGTGGGGGTGACTCGCGCCGTGGATGTGCGTTCGACCAAGCTGACCGACGTGCAACAAGAACTCGGCATGACCGAGGGATTCGACGTCGGACTGGAGATGTCAGGCAATCCCAGCGCGTTCCGCGACATGATCTCCAACATGTGCCACGGCGGGAAGATCGCCATGCTTGGCATCCCCGAAGGCGAGATGGCCATCGACTGGAACGAGGTGGTGTTTAATATGCTCACCATCAAGGGCATCTACGGCCGCGAGATGTACGAAACCTGGTATAAAATGACCGTCATGATCCAAAGCGGCCTGGACATCACCCCCGTGATCACCCACCGCATGCCGTACACCGAGTTCCAACAAGGTTTCGACACCATGCGCTCAGGCAACTCGGGCAAGATCATCCTGGACTGGACCGTCTAGCCAAGTGCCGCCAAGCCGCGCTGCAGAAGAACCACAGAGGGCACAGAGAACGCGGAGACGAGGGGAACGCGAATCGATGCTCATATGCGCTGATACTCCATTTGAAATCAATGAAGATTAGCGCACATTAGTGTTCCCCAACCAACCGAGCGGCGCGCCGTGCTCTGAAATCCATTAGACCCCGCCTGTCCGGTTATCCTGACCCGTTGCACGATGACGAGTCGTTTTTCATAGGAGCAGTATTCGACCATGAACCAAGACCTCACCCGTATCGCTGGCGTAGTAGACGAGATTCGCGAAGCCGGGCTGTACAAGAACGAACGACTGATCGAGTCGCCGCAGCGGGCGCACATCGACGTGGCGGGTGGCGAGGTCTTGAACATGTGCGCCAACAACTACCTGGGGTTGGCCGACAATCCGGAGATCATCCAGGCCGCTCACGAGGCGCTCGACCGCTGGGGCTACGGACTGTCGAGCGTGCGGTTCATCTGCGGCACGCAGTCGTGCCACAAGGAACTGGAAACGGCAGTGAGCGACTTTCTCGGCACCGACGACACGATTCTCTACTCAAGTTGCTTCGACGCCAACGGCGGTTTGTTCGAGACGCTGCTCACCGACGAAGACGCGGTGATCAGCGACGAGCTGAACCATGCCTCGATTATCGATGGCGTGCGGCTGTGCAAGGCCAAGCGGTACCGCTACAAGACCTGCAACATGGACGACCTCAAGGACAAGCTGCTGGAGGCCGACGCCGCTGGCGCGCGGACCAAGCTGATTACCACCGACGGGGTGTTCAGCATGGATGGCAGCGTGGCGAAGCTCGACCAGATCTGCCAGCTTGCCGACGAGCACAATGCCCTGGTGCACTTCGACGACTGCCACGCCACGGGATTCTGGGGCAAGACCGGCCGTGGCACGCACGAGCACTGTGGCGTCGTGGGACGCATCGACATCACGACCGGCACCTTCGGCAAGGCCCTCGGCGGCGCGAGCGGCGGTTACACCAGCGGTAAGAAGGAGATCATCGATCTGCTGCGGCAGCGGTCGCGGCCCTACCTGTTCAGTAACACCATCGCCCCGCCGATTGTAGGTGGTTCGCTCAAGGCGCTGGAAATCGCCGGCCGTTCGACCGAGCTCCGCGACAAGCTGATGAACAATACGCAGTTGTTCCGCAGCGAAATGACCGCCGCCGGGTTCGACATCCTGCCGGGCGAACACCCCATCGTCCCCATCATGCTGGGCGACGCCAATCTGGCCACCGCAATGGCCGACAAGCTGCTGGAGCTTGGCATCTACGTGATCGGCTTCTACTACCCCGTCGTGCCAATGGGCAAAGCGCGAATCCGTGTGCAGGTCTCGGCCGCCCACAGCGAAGACGACCTTCGCGGTGCGGTGGAGAAGTTTAAAGAGGCGAAGGCAGCGGTGGGTTAAGAGTTAATAACCACAGAGGACTCGGAGATCGCGGAGACGCGAAGCGTCGGTACAGCTCCGAAGGAGCGAAATATGGTAGCCCGGGGCAAGCGAGGTGAGGTACGAGCCGAGCGCCGCCCCGGGTTCATGAATCAACCTATCAGCGGTCGAGGAGAAGATTTTCAATTAGCCGGAGCTTGACCGAGACCGCAATCGCGCCCGCGGCTCAAATCTCGTCTGCCACTGGAGACAATCTGCTCATGTGGGCATTCCTCGGCTGCACTGGACCGCTTGCGCTGGTTGGATTCTTCCTGGGTTACGTTGGCACGTTCCTAGCGCCGGCAATGCCAATCGGACAGCGATTCGCCACAGCCGGAGCCATGGGGGCACTGGTGTTCGTGGCTGCAGCGCTGTTGTGCATCTCGGACATGCGAAAGCAGCGCGCGGCACTCGACCGAGTACGTAGGCGACTGGAAGGCCGCCAGCCGATGAGCGACGACCGTTTCGCCGCGGCGCTGGACAACGTGGATCGCGACCTGGCCATCGAAGTCCGGCACGCGCTGGCCAAGTTTCTTGATGTGCCCGCTGAATCCATCTACCCCTCCGACTCTCCGGCCGAAGACCTTGGGGGCAAGGACCTCGAACCGCAAATTCACTTCTCGGTAGTTGGCCAAATCATTCAGGACCGAGCCATCGCCGCGGGTGGGTTTCACTCCAACAGCGCGTACTACGACACGATGCCGCGTTTCATTGGCGAGGTCGATCGCGCGATCAGCGAAGCCATGCAGGACGCGAGTTAAGGGTAGTGGCAACACTCTGGATAGAGCTTCTCCAAACGCTTTGCGGAACACGATTCAGCACTCATCCGGCATTAGCGTCGATTAGCGTTCCCAGATCTCTCCGCGTTCTCAGCCGACTATGTGGTCAGTTCCTGAAAATCGAGCGCGCGGATCCAGCTCTCCGGTGTGGCGACCTCCAGCGAACTCAATCGGAGTTCCGGCCGTACTGCACTACGGTAGTCCGGTCAGGCAGTCGTAGACGCAGCAGTTCGATGCAAAATCCGTTTGAACCTCCACGATCTGAGCGCGATTCGTTAAAACGAGAACCACATCCGAAGCATGTTTCGCCAGTCAGAGCTCGGCCTCCATTGCCGGACAAGGGAGCGATCTCCGGTGGCGTGATGCCGCGCACCGTGGTTGGAATCACCGCGTACTATCTTTCCTTCATGTGGTGGTGTAACAATTTCTTGCCAACCACGAACATGGGGCCGCTCGCGATTTTTGGGGTACATGTCGGTTTAATCGCGCCGGTTACCATAGGGGCGATCGCAGTGCTAGTGGTAGCAAGTCGCTTTCACTACCACTACTGGGTCACGCGCCGCGGCACAGCTTTTTGCATCGGACTGCTTCTGGCTCTGCTATGCGGAACCGTCTTCCCCTTCGGACCAGACGCGCGCTCCAACGACTCGATGCTGACGACGATACTACGAACGCATGGTGTGACCGGACTCCCACCGCTGGCTGCGTTTACGACCTTCGATCTATTTGGCCACTTCTACCGTGTGAAAGCAAAGAAGTAAGAAGATCTCCAAATCGTTTCCCCAACGCAACAGCGTCGCCGTTACCATGGAGGAGAATTCCTCTCTGCGCTCTCTGTGTCCTCCGTGGTGAATCCCCTCGGCTTCATCGATTCAAGAGCACGTCGGTGTCGATCGAAAAACCGGGCATCTCTTCCGATTCGTATTCGAACGGTTCGTTCCACGGCATTTCGGCTTCAGCGTGAACTTCTTCGCGGACTTCGTCCTGCAGCTTGTGCACCAGGCTGGCGATGTAGGGGTCGGACCAGGGCAGGAGGTTGCTGGGCTTGATGCGCGAGCTACGGGCGGTCGACCCGGCTGCCAGGCGATCGGCGCTCAGCCAATCGTTGTCGACGGGAACCTCAACTACAACGGTACGAATGCGACGTGGAGTGTTCATAACGGTGTGCCTTTTTTCTGTGTGACTAGATGTCTCTGTGAATAGAAAACTGAAAAGTCCGTGGCACCGATTCGCGCGACTTGCAAAAAGTCGTAGTGGAGGAGGAGTTCAGGATTGCCCACCTGCGAGACTCGGTAGCACTTGCCGTAGTCGTCTCATGACCGAGGCGAGTACTGGGTGACCGGGTTCCTGTCGGCGGTGAGGTTGGCCCGCGGCGGGCCGGCGTGTCCTCGTTGCGCTCGACATAGTTCCCCGATCTGCCGAAGAGTTGCTTCGACGGGATGACCTTAGTGCAGGTGGTGTGCCAATCGCGATGCGCACACCCAGAAATTTTTCGTAATCGCGATGGTGCAGGGGAAATGTCGAGAAACTAAGGCCCACAGGAGTGACAGCATCCCGGCGGAACGTTTTGCAACGTTTACAACCGCCTCGCAACTGGCAGTTGGGTGAGCAAAGGCGGGTAAAGTTTGCGGGGTGGGGGCCAGCTATCGCCGTCGGCGAACCTCCTTCGCAGCGACACCTGCCTTTACTACTTCTATCTTTCCTCAATCGAATAATCGCATCTGCCCGCTGGCATCCTTCGGCGGTCGAAAGTGCGATGCGTCCAGCGGCGGCGAAGCGGAGGAGTAGCCGTATTTGGTGGCAAACACGCGAAAAGTCTGTTCGATCTGCTTGGCCATCTCGCCTTGGCCGCGCTGGCGAGTGGCGAAGTCGCTGCGGTAAAGCTCTCCGTCGCGAGTGGTCCGTACCAGCGAGGCGACCTTCGCCGCGCGGTCGGGATAGAACTTCTCGAGCCAGCCAAAAAAGACGTCTACCACCGTAGTGGGGAGTCGCAGCAAGACATAGCTAGCATTGGTCGCCCCCGCTTCGCGGGCGGCTTGGAGAATGGACGGAATCTCGCTGTCGTTCACACCTGGTATTATCGGCGCGATCATCACCTGGGTGGGAATGCCTGCCGATGTGAGTTTCCGAAGAGCTTGGAGCCGCGCCTCGGGCGAGCTGGTTCTGGGTTCCATCGTTCGTGCCAGCGAAGTGTCCAGTGTCGTGATGGAAACCGCGACCTGGGTCGCCCGGTATTTCGCCAGCTCCGCAAGCAGATCGATGTCGCGCGTCACCAGCGCGTTCTTGGTAACGATGCCGATAGGTTGGCGGCATTCCACAGCCACTTCCAGGCAGCCGCGCGACAGGCGAAACTCCCGTTCGGCCGGTTGATAGCAATCGGTCACCCCCGACATTGCAATCCAAGTCGGCTCCCAACTGCGACGGGCAAGCCATTTGCGAAGCAACTGCGGCGCCTGGTGCTTCACCATTACTTTTGTTTCGAAGTCCAGACCGGCGCTCAAACCAAAGTACTCGTGCGTTGGACGAGCATAGCAATAACTGCAGCCGTGAGCGCAACCGCGATACGGGTTAATGCTGTAGCGAAACGGGATATCAGGACTGTTGTTTTCCGAAACGATCGTCTGCGATTCATCCGGCAGGTACACCGTGGCTGGCCGGGCGAGTTGCGCGAGCAATTCCTCATCGCCCTCCAAGTCGTCCCAATGTGGCTGGCACTCCACACGCAAGTAAGGGTTGGCGGGCTGCGATTGTGCTCCGCGTCCTTTGATGGGGGACGTCTGTGGGTTCATTGTCAGCAACTCGAAGACGAACGTCGTGGTGTGGTAAATACGACCCACCCCCCAAAGCCCCCGTGATGGGTGGCACACGCAAGACTTTGCAGGGGGAGTTTGGGCACAGCCGGCATCTTTGGGGAACGACCGGCCATCCATGTGAGTGTACGCATGGTCACATTGGGTGACAAGAAGCAGTGAAAACCCCGGGCAAATAAGTTTTTTGGGATTCCCACCAAACGACCTTGACGCAGTAGGGTAGGGCCAGTATTTTTCGCCCCGTCAGACGCACGACACGGCTGACACCTGCGGCACGGGCCAGTGCCCCGAGGTTCGGTCTTGCGGCGATTCGCCTCAGACGGTAAACCTCACGCAGTGGCCTAAGCCTCGGACGTGTTAGATTCGATACTGCTCCCGGATATCCGAATTTACCAAATCAGCTAACAGGCGTAGCCGCAAACCTAGCTCACTGCTAACATAAGACAACTGACGCCATCGGAAAGCATTCTCCCCCCACACGCTTTCCCCGGCGTCCGCCCCGAGCGCAGGCGAAATTGCGTCCAATCGCTCCCGGAAGAGTTCGCCGTCCTTTGCCCCCCTGGGACGTAGCTTTTCTGGGAGCTTTTTTTGCGCGCTCAGCAAGTTCTGCTGCTCTTCTGCCGGTGGGTCCACTCTCGCGTTGGCACGATCCACAACTCTCGCTACACTACGCCGCCCCAAAGGACTGGTTGGTCGCAAACAACGTGTGCGCGGCGGTCTGTCAACCCAAAGTGGAGTCACTGGCATGCATGCCGTTCGACCATCGAATTCTGCAAGAGACGTCCTCGATCATCATGCGCAACTGCGCGCTGCACGCGAAGTGTTGCGGATGGAGGCCGTGGCCGTTTGGAAACTCTCTACCACCATTGATCACTCCTTCACCCACGCCATCGAGTTGGTGCGTAACAGCGCGGGTAGTGTGATCGTTACCGGCATGGGGAAGGCTGGCCTGGTGGGTCAGAAAATTGCTGCGACGCTTGCCTCGACCGGCACGCGCAGCCACTTCATGCATCCGGCCGAGGCCTTCCACGGCGACCTGGGTCGCATTGCCGAAGAAGACGTCGTGCTGATGCTCACCCAAAGCGGCGAGACTAGCGAGGTCGTGCAATTGTTGCCTTCGCTGCGGAACATGCGTGTGCCCATCATTGCGATCACCGCCAGTAGCGAGTCGAAGGTAGGCCGGGCGGCCACTTGCGTGTTGGAACTGGGCGACTTGGAGGAAGCCTGTTCGTTGGGCCTGGCGCCCAGCACCAGCACGACCGCCATGCTTGCCCTGGGCGATGCCTTGGCCTTGGTGCTCAGCAAATTGGCCGGCTTTGCGGCCGAAGACTTTGCCCGCTTTCATCCCGGCGGCAGTCTGGGGTTCAAACTCAGCAAAGTGGACGATCACATGCGTGGGCTGTCCGAATGCCGGGTGGCCGAGGACACCAAGACGGTGCGCGAAGTGATTGTAAGTTGCAGCCGCCCCGGTCGGCGCAGCGGTGCGGTCATGTTGGTTTCGGACGTGGGCGAGTTGTCCGGCATCTTTACCGATAGCGACCTTGCCCGATTGGTGGAATGTCACGACGAGCAGGCGCTCGATCGCCCCATCAGCGAGGTAATGACCAAGAGTTGCGCCCGAGTGCAATTGGGCGCCCGCACCGAACTGGCCATCGAGATTCTGGCCGAGCGTAAGATCAGCGAGCTGCCGGTGGTCGACCACGAAGGTTGCCCTGTGGGCATGATCGACGTGACCGATGTAATGAGCAGCAACGGCCAACAAGAAGAACGTGACGACGAACGCCCGACCATTCGAGTGTTCCCCAAATCGGCCCCCGACAACAAACGCCAAGGAGAAGTAGCATGAACTATTTGCGCCTTGCCATTCTCACTGCAATCGTTTCGTCGACGTGTGCATCGACGTTGTGGGGGCAGAATTACAAGTACGAATTCGAAGCGCGGGAGTTCGAGGTCGCGTCGACCGCCAGAATGCCACAGGAGATCGAGCTAGCGCCGATTGGCACGCTGAAGCGTACGGAGATTGAATTCGCCGGCCACGATTCCGCCTATGGGGAGAACCATTGGGGCGAAATGGAACTGGGGCGGAACAAAACCAATCTGAATGGCCCGCTGGTGTTCTATTACGAAGTGCATGAAATCGAAGCGATGAAGCAGCGGGTCGCCGAGGCCGACGTGGTGGACGAGAGCGCTACGTTTCCGAAGCGGCGTTCGTCTGTCGCTCGAGGACTCTGCTTTGGGTGCCGGACCGTTTTCGCTCGACCCCCTGTTGCGCCAAAAGAGACGGCGGGACTGACGGTCAGAACCGTCGGCGAACCTGTCGGCCGCAGCCGGTACGACGGCAAGCCTGCGGTGGCAATTGCCAAGGATAAGAATGGTTTCATCGTCGTGAACTACGCCGATAGCGAGCTGCTGGGCTTGGCGCCGTAGCATCGAACCACGAGTGCTGTAGTCGCTGTTCCACCGTCACTGCAAACATCAGGAGTCGTCCGATGAAGCGGCATGGTTGCCAACTAGCATTCACCCTCTCGCTGTTGATGACATTCGTATCGATGGCCATGGGGCAGGAGCTCCAAATGAAACCCGCATGGACGGGTTACATCGATATCGATACCTCCCGCGCGGTTCCGGACGAAGTGCAGGTGGAATCGCTCGCTACGATCGAGCGGACGTACATCGGGTTGGAGGAAGACGCACCGGTGCAATACGTCGATCAATGGGGTGAGAAAATCGATCTGATGGGCACGGTCGCGCGGAGAGTGTCGTATACGGGCAGAGGGTGCCGTGGTTCTGCGCCTCCTCCGCCTTATCCCAATTTCGACGCGTCGGTCGACAAGCCGCAATTCTCCTTCGCTCGCTACTACCTCGACAACCTGCCCACCGACAAAGCCGAGGCCCACTATCGCTTTGTCATTCCCGGTAATCGCTTCGCAGAGGTAAATTTCCTTTATGAGGAGCCTCAGTTTACTCCGCTCGAGCCCGTCATCGAGCTCTCTCGCTTCGGGGCCGTCGACAGCACCCAGGGCGGCGACGTGGAACTCGACCAGTGGCAGGACGAGCTGCTGGTGGTGAACGACCTTGACGATGTGCCCGAGGGGACTCAGGTGTTCCTGGCCTGCAGTGTCGACCAGTGGCGAAAGGACGGCTTCGTATGTCGCGCCGTACCCGAACGCGAGCTGCAGGTGCGTCGTGAATTGTTGACGGGGTTTTACAACTGGACGCTTCGCAGTTGGGGGCCACCGCAAGATGTAAAGGTATTCGCCTTTAGCATTGCCATGATTCGCTGAATTTCAGTGAGCACCAGCAACCTATCCGACTAGTTCTCGACCAGCCACTTACTGTTCATGATCCCTCGCCTCCTTCGCAGTGCTGCCGCCTTCGCCTCGCTGGTCGTGGCGTATCTGGTGTACGTCAACACGGTGGCGCCGATTGTCGAACCAAGTGTGAAGAGGTCGCAAAAAACGGTTACGCCCGTCGATGTCGAGGGAAGCTATCAGGCGTTCAGCCGCTATGGCGACCTGTTAGCCTCCTACTTTCCCGAGGGCCATTGGACGCTGTCCGATCCGCTGCCGATGGTGGTCTTGCGCGATCGGATGATGCTGGTGCTGAAGGGCTATCGCAACAACGACGATGGCAGCATGGATCTGGATGAGTGCGCGGCGCTGCTATTACCTTCGGATTGGGAGTTCGGCAGCCCGGCTCCCCGAGATGCAGTGATCATCGAAGCACCGGGTGGCGCCCACCTGAAGTTCGACGACGACTTCAATCCTGCCAGCGGCAAGATCGGCAAGATCGTGGGAGGCCGTTTCCCCGGAGTGATCACCATACGCAGCGACATGGAGACGCCCGGTCCGGCGGACGACCTGCTAATCAAGACCCGCGATCTGGTGATCGCCGACGAGGGGCTGGTTCGCACCGATGCGCTGGTCGAGGCACGGCTGGGCCCCCACCACGGTAGCGGGCGCAAGCTGGCGATTCGTCTGAATCGCGATCTGCACAAGAAACAAGGCTTGAGCATCAATGGAGTGAAGTCGCTCACGATTCAGGAGGACGTCAACTTCGTGTTCGATGCGGGCGAGACCGACCTGTTCGGTCAGGAGAAGGCACAAGACAAGCTGGCGATGCGGACAGTATATCCATCGCCTCGGCCCATTCGCTTGACATCGGCCACGACGCCGATGGCGGAGTCGAACCTGGTGGAGGTGAAATGTGGCGGTCGCTTCTTCTTCGACATGCTGAATTACGTCGCCACGCTGGACAACACGGTGGTGGTCACCCGTCAGCGGCTCGATGGCCCCTACGATCAACTCGACTGCCACGAGTTATCGGTGAAGTTCTCGCCGGTTGATAAGGATGGTGTGCCGATCGAAAGCGACGATCCGAACGTGGCTCGTCGCCAGCGCGAGGCGGTGGGGTCGATGAAGCCCATCCTGGTGACAGCTACCGGCCACCCGGTGAAGGCGCAGTCGGATGTGGAGAACGCAGAATTGCGGGCCAACCGAGTGCGGATCAACCTATACTCTCGGCGAATTACGCTGGATGATAGCAGCGAGGTCATGCTGCGTTACGGTTCGAGCGAAGGACTGGCGCCGCTGATCGAATATCAGATGCCCGAAGAATCTTCGCCCCGCGCGGTGGGAGAGCTCTCCATGGCCGGCCCTGGTCGGCTGCGGGCAGTGCCCGACGCCACGCGACCCGATCGGATCATCGACATCTCCTGGCAGGCGGCCGCCGACACACGATTCCCGGTGCAGCTCACGCGACGCGACGGGCAACCGGTTTTGGTGCTGAGTGGCCAGCCCGTGGTCGACGCGCACCGCTTGGGCAAGATTACCTCCGCCCGGATGGAAGTCGAGCTGCGGGAAGTACCTGCCGACGGCCCAGACGGCCCCGCCTTCGAGGTGTCGAAGAGCAAGCACAAGCTGGCGATCGTACCCGAGCGGCTGATGGCCTCGGGCGACGTAGTGTTTGCCTCGCCGAAGCTGTCGGGGCGGACGCATCTGCTGGAAGGCAACTTCGAACCCTGGCAATCTGCCAGCCCGGGCCAAGTGAGCGAAGCTTCGAACGGTATGCGGCTGGATGGCAGCAACGACAAGCCGGCTGGCAAGCGGTACGATCTGTGGGCCAATCAGATCAACCTCGACCTGGCGCTGGCGGGCAAGTCGGCCGAACCGACGAACGTAATGTGCGACGGTTCGGTGGTGTTCCGCGAACTTGACGCCAAGCCGGGCGAGGAACCGCTGGTAGTACGTGGCCAACGGATGTCGGTGCGTGATGTCGACACCGATGCCAAGATCACCGTTACTGGTCGACGCGATCCGCAACTCGGAGGGCCCGGCACCGCAACAATCACCGCGCGGGGAATGACCCTGGCAGCCGAACGTCTGGACGCCGATCAGTCGACAGGGCGATTCTGGAGCAACGGACCTGGCATGGCCACGATGAACGTCGATGGCGAATTGTTCGGACAACTGTCCGGTACCACGACGCCGGTGACTTTGACCTGGCAAACGGGCCTCGACGCCGCGGGGCAGCGCATCGTCGCCAGCGGTCGGGCGTTGGTGGAAAGTCAGCACGGCTGGGTGCAGGCCGACCAATTGGTGGCGCTGCTGACCAAGCCGTTGAGCGTTGGCCGCGACGCCGCCGACGGCAAAGTCGAGCTGGCCCGCGTTTCTCTCGAAGGAAACGTCGTCGGCGACTATCGTGGCCAGGACGACCAAGGCCAGATCTCGCACGAGAACTTTCAGGTCGAGCAAATTGCTTACGACCACCTGACTGGCAACATCCAAGGTCGCGGGCCGGGCGTATTGCGCTCGGTGCGGTTGTCGACCGGATCGCTGGGCTTTGCCGACTTGGCCGGGGCTCCTGGTCACCGGCCGCATCCCGAGCAACCCTCGAAGAAAGAAGAGCCGCATCTGCAATACGCACGCCTCGACTTCAACGACGGTATCTCGGGCAATGTGAACCAGCGGATCGTGCGGTTCCATGGTCGGGTGCGCGGCGTATACGGACCGGTGGACGATTGGAAGGACGAGCTACCGCTCTATGCACCGGGCCGGCTGCCGAGCGACACGGTAACGCTATCGTGCGAGACGCTGGAAGTGAACGAAGACCCGTTGGCCCGTCCCGCCAAGAAGAACAAGCTCGGCCCGCTCGAGGTGCGAGCGCTCACCAATGTCGACATCGAAGGTCGCTCGGCCAAAAGCGGAGTGTTCCAGGCGCAGGCCATGATGGCCAGCTACAGCCAGGCCAAAGACCTGTTTGTGCTGGAGGGCGACGGGCGGCAGGACGCCATGATCCGCACCAGGGATTACCAGGGCCGGGAAGGCAAGGGCGGCGGGCAGCGGCTCGAGTACTACCGCACCAGTGGCGAGTTTAACGGCATCAATGTTTCGCCCATCGAGCTCCAGCAAACGACACCGCGCAGCGCCCAGCCGACACGCTCGCCGCGGAATGGACCGATCCGGTAAAATGACCAATGACGAAGTTCCCAGTGACCAACGCCATGTGACCGTTGGTTATTGGTCCTACGGCATTGGTCATCTCGCTTGCCTGCGGGCTGCCCGCGGAGCTCGACCTCAGGCCCCCAGGACGTTGTGGTGGTACCTTCACTCGCCCAGGCGTTCCCCGAGCAGCCATTCGTAGAACATCGGGTTGTCGTACGTCTCGGTCCACGAGTCGTGCATTGCCTCGGGATAGACGGTCAGTCTGGGATGTCCACCCGCTTCGCGCAAAGCGTCGATGCAGTTGGTGGTGCTTTCAAGTTTCACTACGGGGTCCTTCGCGCCGTGAAATGCCCACAGCGGTACGTCGACCAGCGCGGCCACCTCTTGAGGATTGCCACTCCCGCAGATGGGAGCGACGGCCGCAAACCGCTCTGGCGCTGCGGTAGCCAACCGCCAGGACCCGAACCCACCCATGCTCAATCCGGTGAGGTACTCCCGGTTGGTATCGACGTTCAGCTCCTTCTCAAGCTTGTCGAGCAGCGCTTGCAGTTGATCGGCCTGCCAGCCACGCGGCACGTTGCGCTCGGCGTAACTGCATTGAGGAGAGACAAGGATGAATGGAAACTGCCTGCCAGCCGCCACCTGCTTGGGAGGACCATGTTTGGCCACGTTGGGAAGCTGCTCTTCGCTGCCGTCGCCGCGTTCGCCCGCACCATGCAGGAACAGCACCAACGGCCAGGGTTTGCCGGTGGCCTGGTAGTCTTCGGGCACGTACAGCAAGAAGGGCACCTCCACTTCGCGGGGAGTATCGCCTTCGATGGTGACTTGCAGCCGCGTGGCGATTTGCTCGCCTGGCATGGGTTGCAGGTCGTCGGCCAGCAGAAGGGGGCACGCTGCGAAGCAAACAGCGAACGCAAGCAATCGAGTCGGCATGGGGGGACTCCTCAGATAGAAGGTGTTCCAGGCTAGCACTTGGCAACTTTAAGGCCTAAAACTGTTATACCACGATCACACTCTGTTTACCTGATGGGCGGCTTCATGACGCGTTACTTCATCGGAATCGATGTCGGCGGCACCACCAGCACCGTGGCGATCGGCGATGCCGAGCAACGGATTCTGCTGGTTTCGGATCAGTTCGAGACCAACTCGGCCCTGGGGCCGGCGCCGCTGATCGAAGCGGTGATCGAAGCCGTGTTGGGGGGCGTCGAAAACCTGGGAGGTAGACCGGGCCAGATCGAAATGGCCACGATCGCCACGCCCGGTCCCGCCACGCTCGACGGCGTGCTGCTCAAGACGCCCAACCTGAAAGCGGAGTACTGGGACCGATTTAACATCCGCCAGGCGCTCCAAGAAGGGTTTGTCGCCCGCGGCATCGAGATTCCGGTTCGCTACATTGGTGATGGACAGGCCGCCGCGCTGGGAGAGTACTCCATCCGCAGTGGCCACCTGCAGTACGACGAAGTGCAGCGTGAACTGGCGACCGACGAGAAGCTGCGATCGCTGTTCATGGTGATCGTCGGCACCGGCCTGGGCGGCGGCGAGGTACGCGATGGCCAGGTGGTGCGGGGCATGGAAGGACGCGCGGGCCACGCGGGGCATCTGCTGCTGCCCGAGTTCGCCTTCCGCTACGAGCACGACCGCAAGCTGCAGGTGGGCAACGCCTACTCAACGGTTGAATCGGCCGTATCGCTCACCGGGCTGACCCATCAACTGGAGTACCGTCTGACGCTCGACGAGTGGAGCAACCATCCCTTCCACCAGCAGCCCGGCACCGTTCGTGACAAAGCGAAGCGCCTTCGCGAGATGGCCACCGAAGGCGATGCCCTGGCCCAGCAGTTGTTCGACGACCAGGCGCGTGCGCTCGGCATCGCCCTGTTGGATATCAACTACCTGGGCGATTACGACCAGATCGTTATCGGCGGCGGGGTGTGCGACCTGGCGCCGGAGGTGCGCGAGCGATATCGCCTACATGCCGAGGCATCGTACCGCGCCCACGCGCTGGACGGCTTCCGCAACCTCGACCGCTTTGAGTTCTCTGCGTGTGGTGATGCCGCCCCGGTGATCGGCGCACTGGCTCACAGTTATAGCTGAAGGGCATAGCCCGGCCGCTCCACGCGTACGGTGACCGGTTTCGGTGGCAGTACCCCGGCTATCGCAGCGTCCACGTGGTGATCTGGACCACCAGCGCACCGATGCCCATAAATACCACAATCCACAGGGCGAACCGCCAGGCGTGGCTGAGTATGTCGGGCACCTCTTCGTGACGCGTGGCCGCGTACACCAGGCTGACACTTACCAGCAGCGGGAGCGCGTACCACAATCGCTCGGTCATGGCGGCCAGTGGCAGAAGCGTAAGCAGTAGTGGGTTCATGGCGGCGCGCGGCCTCACTCGCTGGATTCTTGTTTATCGGTACCCGGGTTGTCGGGCTTCTCCCCGGGCGGTGGCAACGCGACCAAAGGTCCCCACCGCGCATCGCAAATGGCTAGCACGTTCAGCAGCCCAGCCACCATGGTGAATACGGTGCCGAGTTCGAAATTGTAGTTCAGGTCGTGATTCCACTTCTGCTGTTCGGTGGCGTGGTAGACGATTTCTTCGTTAAAGTCCTTGGTCTGGAAGTACTCGGCGTCGCGTTCTGTCTTTGACTTGTTCGGAAAGAGCCGCTCGGCATCCAGCGGCGTGTAGGGCGGGCGTTCGAAATTGTCGCCGAACAGGTCGAGCGGTGCCTTACCGGACTCGACGCGCCACGCCTGCACGTAGGCGGGCAGCGCGACCACACCCACCGGTAGCTGACAAAAATAGTGCCAACGGCCTGCGTTCTCAAAGGCCCTGGCGATGGCTTGCCTGCTGATGCCCATCGGAATCGGGGGGCGGGTGCTCGAGGCATACACCACGCGGCCACCGCCCAGGTACATGCCATAGGCGAAAGTGCCCAGGATGGTGATCATGAACAGCAGGCCCTTGCCGGTCCGCCGCTGGTACAGATGCCCGAGCCCTGGCACTAACCACGCCAGAAAGGCGGCCAGGCGGGCATTGCGAAGATCGACCTCCGGAACGTCGGAGGTGGTTTGGGATGGATTCTCGGCCATTGAGCTCGTCGCGGGACGGGGGCGGTCTCAGCATACGGACGGTTCTTCGCCCGACCAAACCCTATATTGTGCCCCAAACTACGATTCTTGGCCAGATCGGGAGAAATCACTGCGAAGACCGGCCGGGGCGCTCAATGAGCATTTCCAGGCGGTTGTCCCCGTCGGTAACGATTTCCGCCCGCAGGGGAGTATGGTCCAGCTGCGAATAGGAGAGTGGAACGATGCTGCTATCCGAATGCTCGTGCTCATCCGGGGCTGCTACCACCTTCTCCGCGGATGGCAAGTACTGAACGATCAACACGCGGTACTCGCCCGCCATAGCGCCATCGGTGGTATCGAAGGTCCCCAACTCGAACTCGCCACGAGAGTTGATCTTTCCGCGCGCCGAGGGGCCGGCCGACTGGGGCACCAGGTTGACCACTCCGTACCGCACGGGCGTTCCGTCTTCGAAGCGGACCACTCCACTTGCTGGGTAGGTAGGCGGCCGGGCATCGCCGCAACCGGTGGCAGCGACCAGTAGCATTGCCAGCAGCATGCTGGGCGCGCGAGAAATTTGGCACAACGGCGGGCACCTCATCGCACGGCTCCGCCAGAATTGCCGACGCGTCGAGGGGCCGCTTCGCCCCGAGTGCACATGTTTTGCAGAACAACCACGTCGACAAAATTGTCGATCAGTTGAACCGATCCATCCGCCATGGCAAACGGACAGATTTCCTGATGCCAACTGCCGAATCCGATAGCGGGTACCGTGTCATCGTCTGCGCCGCGAGCAAGCGGAACACCAGGACCACCAATCCGAGCAAAGGCCGGCAGATCCTTGCCGTTATACATGGGACCATTCTCGGGGACTTGTGCCAGGCGATCGGCCGGTACGTGCAACTCGCCAACGAGTGCCGTATGAGTAGTGCCGTCGACGATGTCCTTGATGCGTACTTTGTCGAGCCATCCCGCTGGATTGCCTGCGCGGCAAAGTGGGCGGCTAGAAATGATGACACCCGTGCCATTGCCACCGCGCCAGTAGGCTTGCACACCGGCAGAACCGCCGGTGTAGTCGCCGTGGTTGGCCGCGTAGTCGCCCACTGCCCCTCCGGTCAGTTTGACCGTTTCGGTGTAACTGCAACCACAGGCGTAGTAGAGTTCCTGTTCGACGACGCTGGAGGGAATCACCGATTCGCTGGCTGTGCGGCGTGTCGGACAGACAAACACCGCTGGGGCGAACTCGCGAACGTGGTCAGGGTGATCTTCGAAGGCATCGTAAACCTGCCAATCGAGGGACTGCTGTTCGAGAAATGGCAGAATGCGAACCAACCACGATGGCTGGGTTGTTTCGCAAAGATTACCGTCCTCGTAGCTCAAGGCGCGGAGCCGCGCTGGAGGATAGGCCTCGTTCGTGTCATGAAACTGGATGGTCGCCAGGCTGATCTGTTTCAGATGGTTCTTGCATTGCGTCAAGCGGGCCGCTTCGCGAGCGGACTGCACCGCCGGAAGCAGCATCGCAATCAACATGCCGATGATGGCGATCACCACCAGCAGCTCGACCAGAGTAAAGCCCGCCAGTCGCTTGGGACGGGTAGAGCGAACCGAGTGGCCATGGATATGGTTGGGCGCAATGCTTCGCATAGTAGTCGGTCTCTCGCCTTGTGCATGCAATAGGTTAGTTAGAACTCTAATTGCACACCGATAGGGATCGGTCCACCTGCTGTGCGTGCGTCTCCCGGCTCGCCTGAGGAATCATTGCAATGAGAGTCGCGGCGTAAATGATCAATGATTCCGGTGGCCGTGTCAATCAAAAAAGAAGCCCCCCTGCGGATGAAAAACCGCAGAGGGGCGACTCTAGCAACTGCGAGTAACTAGCCCACGATGCGACGCCACTGCCATGGCAGCACGGCAGCCGCCATCAGTCCCAGCATCCAGGCGGTGACGGGTTCGGGAACAGCCGACACCGCAAAATCGATGTTGAACGTGCCCGACGACTGCAGGTTGCCACCCAGATCGACCAAACGCAGTTCGGCCGAATAGGTTCCTGGCACCGCATCCGCTTCGGTCCAGAACACGGGCTCGAACGGCAGCGCGGTCAGGTCGCCGACTTCCAGCGTTTCGCCAGCAGTGAGGCCCTCGCTGCCCAGATACAATCCGGGGGTGATGGACACCACCTCGAGTCCCAACTGCACTCCGTCGAGCGACCCCTGGTAACCCATTGCACTGCTGTTGTACATGTAGGTTTCCGGTGCGTCCTCGGCGAAGCCCGCCATGTCGTGGATGTTGGCAATCGTCAAATCGCTGTAGTGCTCGCCGTTCTCGCCGCTAACCAACTTGCCAGCGTACTCCCCACTGCCCGTTTGCAGGGTGAGAGGGGCCTGACCGGTGTAGGTCTCGGGAAGTCGGTTGTTGCTGTTAGTGGGAGTCGCTGTGGGGCTTTCCACGGGGCCTTCGTAGGAATGCGCCCCGATGCCGTGAAAGTGATTCGACTCGGGAGATTCCTCGTTCGGGTGAGCATAGAGAAACGTCAGTCGATCCTGATTGGGGTTGGAAAGTCCCAGGTAGGTTCCGTACGTGATCTCGCTACGCGTATCGAGCCCAACATAGTAATTGAGGAACTCTGCCGAAGCACTCTGCGCGAGGCACGACAGTCCCATGGCCACACAGGCAATGCTTGTCTTCATCTTTGTCACGATTCTATCTCCAGTTTGAAATCTCAGTCAATGTAAATCTGCTGCTCACGATCGTCGCCCAGTGCGCGTACCGCGAGCGATCACCAGGCAAAAACGTTTTGCTTGGCGCTAATTGGATAAATTCAACAGCTCATTCGCAGTAGAAGTGCGAGACGCATCCCACCCAGGGTGGGCGACACCTCGCCGATACTGCGCTAAGAGATTTCCAGCGGAGGGCCGCGAGGAAGACAGTCGTTGCAGACTTCGATCGTTCGGGCCGCAAGATCGCGTGGCCCGAGTTGTCTTGCGCCTGCGTCCAGCAGCAGGTGGACCTTGCTCGTCGGCGGCCAAAGGCCGGCGCCCGCCAGAACTCGACAGGCAAAGCAATCGGAGCAGGGAATCAGATCACCCGACTGCTGTGACGAAACCAATTGCCGGCAGTCGTCTGGCGTCGCCGGCGTGCCACAGGCAAAGGTTGCCGTCGTCCAGTCGACAATCTGACCCAGGGAGCAAAGTTGGCAGTGACAACCCAACAGCGCATGCAGGTTCGGACCGACGCTGCCCAACGCAACGGCGAGTCCCAGGATCCAGAGCGCAAGTTGTCGCTGGTCACGCCCCATGCGGTGCCACTTTCTCCTGGATGAAGTGACCCAGCAGTAACATCAGTCCGAACACCGTCAGCAGGGCGAGCGACATGGGCTCTGGCACCGAACTGCCGGTAACCAACGCCGCCGCCGGCGCGAGCGAATCGCCGAAGTTGTCCTTCCACGCCAGGTAGTCGGCCGTATCAATCACACCTTCGCTGGCGCCGGAGTTGTCTCCGTTAGCGGCCAAATTGGTGGTCGAACCGAGCGTGTTGCGCCACACCGTGTAGTCGGCTAGATCCACCAGGCCATCGCCGTTGTAGTCGCCGGTGAGCACCGGGGGCGAGGTGAGCATCTCGATTTTGTCGGCCACCCAGTTTTGCGCCGCCAGCAGAGCATCGCTGCCAAGTGCACTGGTCCGCATCGCCAGAAACACGGGATCGCTCGTTTCCACGCCATCCATCCTCAGTTGCATCGATACCAGGTAGACCCCCGCAGCGGGCGTCGTGGCGTCGAGCGTGTCGACGCCGTACGCCGGGTGGGTATGGATCGAACCATCGAAGTCCGTGGTGTAAACCAGTCCGCCGGGTACCATTTGGTCGCTGGCGTCGGCGGTGAAGGTGCCGTTGTTCACGACGCGGAACGTCGTGTTATCGGGCACCACGAAGTCGACATCGTCGGCATTCAGTCCATTCAAGTCGTCGTCCAGTCCATCCCAGTAGTACAGATTCGATACGCTTTGCTCGACGGTCATCGTCAGGAAGTCGAAGTACAGGTCCGTACTTGCAGGCAGTGCACCTGCGGGCAGCAGCGGACTGTCCTCCGCAAGTGCAACGAACCCAGGGTTGCTGGCGCGATAGTTCGACAGCAGACCGGCGCCGTAAACCTGGGTGGGAATGGTGAAGTTGTTGCCTTCGATTTCTGCCAGGCCGGTCACCAGTTTTCCGTCCTGTTGCTGGACCATCATGTCAGCATGCTGTGCCCAGGCCATCGGCGCCAGGACCCCCGCGATCGTCAGCGTACAGAGAGCCCGAATTGGTTGTGTAGCAAACATGGCTGTGTAACGTCTCATGCGATAGGAACCGCGGCCGCCGCGACTTAGAACGCGCGGCGGCCACGGAGTAGGAAAGCCAGTTAACGACGCAGCACCGCGGCACCGCCGGCGACCGCCAGCAGCACCAGGGCGATGGAGCTTGGCTCGGGAACCAGTTGGCCAGAGATGTACTCTTCGGCCGCCTCGACGGCCCCTTCGAACTCCTCACCGGTTACCAGCAGCACCCAAGCGGTTTCGGACGGAGCCAGTCCCTCGAGTTGTAATGAAAGCGGTGCGAGATAGATGCCGCCGGAGGGTAGAGCGGTTGACACCGGGTCGTCGATATCGAGAAACGAATGGTCGTGGAACGAACCATCCGAGCCCGCGACGCCGCCGGTCTGCGTGATTACCAGGTTCGCAGGGCTGTCGACAAACGCCACGTCGCCGGTACCGTCCCAGTAAAACAGGTCCGAAGTCGCACCGGCCAGGACAACGGGCGTGTTCAACACGCTGGGCGCTTCGCCGGCGACCAGGCCCACGGCACCGGTGGGATTCGACGCCCCCAGCAGTCCCGGCAGACTGTTGCCGGCATTGAACATGCCCGGTTCGGTGGTGGTATAGAAGTTGTTGCCGGCAATGGCGTCGGTTTCCAGATCGGCTTCGAACACCCGCGTAGTGAGGTTTAGTTCGTCCGGCACTTCGGCGCCGCCGATCAGGGTTTTGTCACCGGACTCCGGCCGGCCCACGAAGATATCAAAGTGGCCATGCTCTTCTTCCTGGCCGAACGCCGCGACGGGCAGTGCACAAAGAGCCAAGAGCAAGGTAGCAAACTGGGTAGAGCGGTTCATTATCACAACTCGTTTCAAATGGAAAAAATCAAGGATGAATACCGACGCGCGCACCTTGGGCGCGAGTTGAGCTTGGAGTCGCGTCGCTGCGGTCTCGAGCGCGCGCACCTTCGGCGCAGACGCTTGCAAAACCGTTTCGCAGTGGCGCGTTACTGGGGCGGGCGGGCGAAGTTGTGGTCTTCGTCGACCCACTCGGCAATCTGCGAGGCGGGTATCACCTCGACGTGACCATCGGCATACAGATAGTTGGCCGCCGTGTGCGAATGTCGCTCGGTAGCGACCTCGAACTCGATTGCCTTCAGCCGATCTTCAGGTGTTGGATTCTCTTCAGAAAACCATTCCGGTGAGTGCACGTGATCGAACTGGTACTCCACTGCGGTGGTGTCGGCTGCTTCGAACAGCATGATGGTGTTATGCGTTTCGGGCAGGTCGAACAGGTTCGATATCATGTCGACCACTTCATCGGGGTGCACCAGCTTTTCCTGCTTGGTGGGGCGACGAAGATAGCCGTTCATCACGTAGCTGGTATCGGCACCGCTGTTGTGCTCGATACGCTTCAAATCCTCGGGGCACAAACGCACTTCGTCGACGTTCTCCATGTACGGCGCGAGCGTGAAGATCCACGACTGCGATTTGTCCGTATCGTGCCAAATGCCGGGAAAACGGCCCTTGTGCACGTCGGCAAATTGATGAACTCCTAGCCCGATCTGCCGCATGTTATTGGCGCACTGCGTCCGCCGGGCAGCCGCCCGAGCGGCTTGAACAGCCGGCAACAACAGGGAAACCAGGACGCCGATGATGGCAATCACCACCAACAGCTCGACCAAAGTGAACGCTCGATGAGTACGCATTAAATGTACCCGGTGCGCGCCACCCACGGCGTGGGCGAAACGCGAACCGTCCCTCGGAAATTGTGCGGAAACTCCGCTGCCTATAGCGCAGGCAGCAGATGCCAAAGAGAATCTAGACCTGGCAGTCCGCAGCCGGTGGACCACGCGGAGCGTGAATCAGCAGAAGGGTCGACGAAGGTGTCGACGTGTAGAGGCTTTTTTCCGCGGTGCTGTGATTGCACAGCTCCAGCACCATTGGTCCTGTTGCGCCGCCGACCTTTACCTTGGCCAGCAGTGCACACACCACGCAGGTGTTAGGGTTGTGGTTGCCCGAATCGGGACTGCCGAACGCGGGGCCATCGGTGTCCGCTCCGTCGGCCGGCGTAGCCTCTGGTACGTGATGGCATAGTACGCACGAACAAGAGTCGGTGGTCGACTCGGTCACACACTCCGGATCGCCGCAAGGCAACAACGCATGCAGCCCATGCCCACCCACGGCCACCAGGCCATAGGTTAGCACCAAGAGCGAAGCGATAAATTGCCGGGTGCGTGACATAACGCAGGGGGGCGGGGAGGGGTTCAAAGCGGAATTCGACCGAATACCGTAGGTTATCAGGCCGCCCGGGTCGGGTCAATGTTGAAGGCTTTATTAATTGCGTGGGTTACGCAGGTTCGCGCAGCGCAGGGGGTGTGCGATACTGGTGACCCCCGCCTTCCTGGATGCCCACCCGCCTACCTCCATGGCCAAATCGCCCGCCCAAATAGCGATTGCACTCTTGCTGGCGGCCGTCTACGCGATCGTAGGAAGCACGGGCGAGTCGTTGCACTACATGTTCAGCGGAGCGGCGGCACCGACTGCGTCGACCGCCGGCGAGCCCCAGCAGCGTCAGGGCTACTTCCACTGCCACGGCCCCGACTTTCACTGGCACCACCACAGTTGGCTGGTGAAGCAGGAGGAGGCCGATCCCAGTGCCGCACAATCGACGCGCGTACTGGCGAAGTTGCGTCCGCCCCACCACCCTCACGAGCCCCACGCCTGTCCCGTACTGGCCGCGGTAGCCACGTTGAAACTGGCATCGGGCCGTACGGAGCTCCTTCCTGCGGACATTCCCGCTCGTCAATTCCTCGCGCACTCAGGCGCCCAGCAGCCAGCGCGGCACTTCTTATCGCCGCATCTTCCGCGCGGACCACCGGCCGCTCCGGCGTAGCTTGTTTCTGTGGATTCTCCCCCGCCGCGCCCCAGTTGGCCTGGCGGAGGGAGCGGGATACCGTTGTCCGAGGTTGGTCATGGTCGGTGGACGATTGCGCTGTGCATTTACGTTGGTGGAACTGCTGGTGGTGATTGGCATCATCGCCGTACTCGTGGCGCTGTTGTTGCCTGCGGTGCAGGCGGCACGGGCCAGTGCCCGGCGCACTCACTGCGCGAGCAACATGCGGCAGGTTGGCCTGGCGGTGCATCAGTACGCTGATACTCACCAAGGTCGGTTTCCGCTGATGGCCTACCACAATGCCGACGACCAACAGACGGCCCAGACCTCGAAGTCGTGGATTGCGACACTGGGTCCCTACATGGAAGACGTCGACGCCATCCGGCTCTGTCCGGAAGATCGGTCACGGCTCGAGGGCATCGAACAAACGGCGACCAGCTACGCCCTGAATGGCTACCTCCGCGAACCTGACGACGTCGACACGACCGGCATGCCGCCGGTTCTGGCGGCAGCGATTCGCAAGTCGAACGAAGGTTTAATTAGTGACTTTTACGACCTTCGGGAGACGCACGCGACGCTACTGTTGTTTGAAGGTATCGCGACGAAACTGGCCCTGCACTACGATCACGTGCATTCGTATAGCTGGTTCAGCGACGTGAACCTCGCCAATCGCGGCGCGCCGCATTTCGCGGTGTTCGAGCAGGTCGAGTCCGAGGTAGCTGTCGACCGTCATGGTGGCCGCGTGGCCAACTATCTTTACGCCGATGGACACGTGGTGGCCATCGCCGAACAACAGATTGCCGAGTGGTGCGCAGAAGGCGTGAACTTCGCGTTGCCGCGGTAGCTCGCGCCGCGCGACCGCTGGGCTTGCTGTCTAACGAAACTGCAGGGGGAGCTACGCCGTGGCATCGCTCCCGCTCTGTACTCACTTTGCTTCTTTGATTGAACCATTCCTTTCGGAGAGTGTGAAAGCTATGAATCGTTTTTTGCGTAGATTGTGCGTTTGTTTGACAACTCTGGCCGCGCTGTGTGCGACCATAAGTCAAACCTGGGGTCATGGCGGAGGTGGCGATATCGCCATCTTCACCAATCACGCCCTGCAGCAAGTTGATATTGGCTTTGCCGTATTGGACGACGACGACATTTCGCAGGAAGTGTTCGATCCCACCGTCAGCGTGTTTCAAGCCGTACTGATCCCGAACACGCCCAGTACGATTCCCCCCATTCCGTACTCTTACGGAACACGGGAACCGGGATTCGACTCCGAAGAGGCGTTGCCGCCGCTGAAGACGTTGCGAGCCAATACGCTGGACCTGTGGTACTGGGACGGCGCCGGCACCGTCGACATGCAACCGGCCGCGTCGCTGGGCATCACCGGTGGGTACGCGCCTGCCTCGGATGTGACCCAAGCTACCGGTGGCTTTCATGGCCATCCCATGTTTGGCCTCGAGGGCGATGCCATTCCCGACGGCATTTACATCGCCAAGGTGACGATCAGCGTCGACACCCTGGCCGATTCGAACCCGTACTATCTGGTTACCTTGAAAAACGAATCGTTGTACACCGGCGACCCGCTGCAAGACGCCGAGCATGGCGAGATGGTGGGCGAAGCAGTGCGGGCTTACCTGGATGATCCATCGTCTGGAAGCCCCATGGTGATGGGCACCGACTATACGTTCTACGCCGACGCCGTAGTGTTTGCTCGGGCGCTTCCGGTGCCCGAGCCCGCGACCTCGGCCCTGTTGGCCTTGGGCATCGCGGGCGGTTGGCTTGTGAGTCGCCGCCGTAAGCAGCGTTAACGTTCGTTCCCGCGCCGGGGCGACCGAGCGTCGCCCCGGCCTTTCTTCATTCCCAGGGTTTAAACTGATGCGATACCTCGTAGCTTGCGCGGTGGCCACCATGGCCATGGCGTGTGCGTTGGCAGTGACTTCGCGGTGCTGGGCGCACAATGGTGGCATTCTCATTCAGTTGCAGGACAATCAGCTAGCGATTGGTGCCGACAGCGAAGTGCAGGGAGTGCCGCCCGACCTGTCGGCCCGCGTGTTCACCTCGCTGCTGAGCGACGAGTACTACACCCAGTCGCTGCCATCGTTTCTCTCGCGCAGTCCCGCCCCGGCCAGCACTCAAGAGATTCCCCCCGGCACCAGCTTGTACTGGGATTTCCTACCGATGAACATCGAAGGTTCGGTTTCCAATCTCTGGTATTGGTCCGGCGCTGGCACCACGCCCGAGAGTGTGCGCTTCACTCAGCTGTCGCAAGACGGCCTGAACCTGGGGCTGTACAACGTGACCGACACGGGCGACAACCGTCAGGCGGTGGTGACCGGCACCACCGAGCGGGTCGAGGGTGGTCTGTTGGGCGTCACCGATACCTTTGGCGACGCGCTGCGCCTGCATCGGCACAACTACTTTGTGCTCGACGACGGCGATGGCGTCGTGCCGACCAATGTACCCGAAGGGGTCTACCTGATTGCCATGCAGCTCCGCATGGAGGGCGTCGCGCCGTCCGATCCGTTCTTCGTCGTGGCCGGCACCTACGATTTGATCAGCACTTCGATCGAGTCGTTGGACGCAGCGGCCCTGTGGGTGGAGCAGAACCAGCAGCTGTTAGTTCCCACCGGCGACTACAACTTCGATGGACTGGTCGACACGGAGGACTACTCGGCCTGGAAGCAGCAATTCGGCTCGACGGGTCCATTTCCCAGCCAGGGCGTTTATGCCGACGGCAACCGCGACGGTGTCGTGGATCTGGCCGACTATACGGTATGGCGAAACTACCTGGGGGCCGCACCCGCAGTGGGCAATTCCCTGGCCCACGGTGCGGCGACCGTGCCCGAGCCACCCAGTTTGGCCGGGTTGGCCATGGTTCTGGCCGTTATGGGGGGCCAACCGTGGCACGTCCGCCGGCGCGCTACTACACTTCGGTGAGCCGAGCGAGTCTGCTTCGCCCCGGCAAATTCGCCTCCACCCGGATCCTTACCAGGCTGAACCATGAATCTGCACGCGGCAGTAAGCTCCTTTACGCTGACCATTGCCATGACGCTTCCCTCGTTTGCTGCTCCCCCGGCCACGCCCAAACGTCCGGTTACCGACACCTATCACGGCACCCAGGTCGTGGACGAGTACCGTTGGCTGGAGGATTGGGAAGACGAAGAGGTTCGCGAATGGAGCGAGGCGCAGAATGCCTACGCCCGATCGATTCTCGACGCCTTGCCGGGCACCGAGCAGCTGCGCGAGCAGGTGACCGCCATCATGACGGCCAAGACCGCACGCTACGGGGGCGTTGCGTACGCGGGCGGCGACTGGTTCGCCATGAAGAACCAGCCACCGTTGCAGCAGTCGTTTCTGGTGGTGGCTGATTCGCCCACGCATGAAGACGACGTCCGCGTATTGGTCGATCCCAACGAGATCGACGAGTCGGGCGCCACGAGCATCGAATGGTATCGCCCGTCGCACGATGGCAAATTGGTTGCCGTTTGCATGGCGATTGGCGGCAACGAAGTGGGCGACGTCCGCGTTTACGAAACGGCCACCGGCAAGCAGCTCGCCGACGAGGTCCCCCGCGTCAACACCGGCACCGCGGGTGGCGATTTGAGCTGGGCGGCGGATGACAGCGGGTTTTACTACACGCGTCACCCACGCAACGACGAGCGGCCGGAAGAGGATATGAACTTCTATCAGCAGGTTTACTTCCACCAGCTCGGCACTCCGACCGAAGACGACCGCTACGAGCTGGGCAAAGACTTCCCCCGCATCGCCGAGACGCGCATCGAGGTCGACAAGGCAACCGGCCGCTTGATCGTCACCGTGCAGAACGGCGACGGCGGTGAGTTCGCCCACTACCTGCGCGACACCGATGGCAACTGGAAGCAATTCAGCGAGTTTGGCGACCGCACCCTACAGGCGGAGTTCGGCAAGCACGACGACATCTATATTCTCTCCCGAGCCGATGCTCCCCGCGGCAAGCTGCTGCATATCGCCGTCAGCGAACTTGGCACGGACGAGCCGGAGGTCATTCTGCCCGAAGGGAAGGACACGCTGGTCGACAGCTTCTGGGGCGGCGGTTCGCTGCTGCCGGGCGAGGACCGTATCTTTGTGGAGTACCAACTGGGCGGACCCAGCGAGATTCGTGTGTTCGACCTGGAAGGTAAACCGCTCGAAGCGCCGGCCCAGCCCCCCATCGCGTCAGCGGGTGGCCTGCGATGGGGCCCCGATGGTTCGGTGCTGTTCTCGGCCGGCTCCTACACCACGGCCAACGCAACCTATCAGTACTATCCGTCCAGCGGAGTGACCGCGGTAACCGACTTTCGCTACGAACTACCGGTGTCGTTCGACGATGTCGAGGTCACGCGCGAGTTCGCCACCAGCAAAGACGGCACCAAGGTGCCCGTGAACCTGCTTTACCCCCGTGGGACAAAGCTCGACGGCACGAACCCCTGCCTGATCACCGGCTACGGCGGCTATGGCGTGAGCCTCACGCCGCACGCCAACTCGCTGAATCGCATTCTACTCGATCACGGTTTTGTGGTCGGCGTCGCGAACATTCGTGGCGGTGGCGAGTACGGCGAAGAGTGGCACCTCCAGGGTAATCTGACCAACAAGCAGAACGTGTTCAACGACTTCGCCGCCGTGTTGGGGCATGTGATCGATCGCGGTTACACCAGCAGCGAGCATCTCGCCATCGAAGGTGGCAGCAACGGTGGCCTGTTGATGGGGGCCGTGATGACGCAGTACTCCGACCTGATGAAGTGCGTGGTTGCCCACGTCGGCATCTACGACATGCTGCGGGTGGAACTCTCGCCTAACGGTGCGTTCAACATTACCGAGTTCGGCACCGTCGAGAACCCCGAGCAGTTCGAAGCACTATTGGCCTACTCGCCATTGCACAACGTGAAGGATGGCGTCGCCTATCCGCCCGTGCTGTTCCTCACCGGCGCGAACGATCCGCGGGTCGACCCGATGCAGTCCCGCAAAATGACCGCCCGCCTGCAAGCCGCCAACACCAGCGGCGGTCCCACGCTACTACGCACCAGCAGTAACTCGGGCCACGGCGCCGGCACCCCCCTCGACGAGCGGATCGAACAGGAAGTCGACGTGCTGGCGTTCGTGTTTGATCAGCTGGGAGTGAAGGTCAACGACGGACAGTAAACGTTGACGGCGTTCCAATAGCCGAGCAGCTGCGCGCCTCGTCGTGCAACGATAGGTCCAGTCATGAAAATAGCCCCGAGCACAAGTGCTCGGGGCTATTGAGTTTACTTCGATTGCGATCGGATGGATCAGATATCCAGGGCGATCTTTTCTTCCTTAGCCGCCTGGCGGAGCTTGCTGAGCGCCCGCATTTCGATCTGGCGGATGCGTTCCTTGGTCACACCGAGTTCCGCGCCCACTTCCTTCAGGGTCTGGGGTTCCTGGCTGTGATTCAGACCGAACCGACCGATAATAATCTTCTGCTCGCGCTCGTCCAGCTTGCGAAGGATCCTTTCGATCTGTCGCTCGCGATGGTTTTGCGCCGACTCTTCGATCATCGGGTTGGCACGCGATTCCTCGGTGGCCGCGAACAGCTCGTCGTGGCTGGTACGGAAGCGATCGCGATGCTTGAACTCGCCCGGAATAGTCCGTGCGAAGTTCTTCATGATCGCCCACGTGGCGTACGTGCTGAACTTGTTTCCGCGGGAGAAATCGAACTTCTCAATGGCCCTGAGCAGCGACATGTTGCCGTCGCTCACCAGTTCGAAGAAGTTCTGATCCGGTGTGACGTGCCGCTTGGCGATCGATACGACCAGTCGCAGGTTGGCCCGTGCGATTTCGTTCTTGGTGCCGACGATTTGGTCGTACAGCTCCTCGATTTCATCGAGCGTCGCGGCCTTGGGGTTCGACGGGTCGAGTGAATCACGCAGCTTCGACGCCTTGTACTTCAAGTAGTTGTACTTGCGGAACAAGTGCGCTTCCTGCTCGCGCGTCAGCAGCGGCATCTCGTACAGGCTCGCCAGGTAGGGCGGCAGTCCGCTGGGGACCTTCGCCTTGCGGGTAGCCTTTTCGGCTTCGGGCATCTCGCCCAAGCACGCCGCGTCGGCACCCTTGCGGCCGAACCGCGGGTTGGGGATGAAGTCGAGCGGCAGATCCGCCACTTCGTCCATGCGCACTTCGTTGATCACCCTGTAAATGGTGGTCTTGGTGCGGCCGTACTGCTTCATCAGCTTTTCGATCGGCATGCCGCGGCGATACTGCTGGAACAGTCGCTTTTTCTGGCCCGCCGTGAGTGGGGCCTTGGCGTCGGGGAAGATCGCCAATTGCGGATGCTCTTTGTCGAACTGGCGAATGGTCGAACGGATCGTCTCGACGCTCCGTCCGGATCGCTCGGCCAGTCGCCGTGAGATCTCGCTCTGGCAGGCACCACCGCTCGCCAGGTGGCGGGCTGTGCTGATGATGTCGTTGCGTTGCTCTTCGGTAAGTTGGCTGAAACGGGCACCGCGCGAAACGCGTTTGCCGTTGCTCTTCACGAAGCGGTCGACACTGCTCCGCAGGAAGCCCACTCGCTTGCGGCCGTCGAACACGAACCGGCGGCTTACCAGGCCGAGTTCACGCCACCGCGAAATGGTTTTGGTCGAGACATTGAACTGTCGCGCGAGTTGCTCGACAGTCAGTACCTGCTCGCCCGCCGCATCCGCTTCCAGGTCGATGGAGTCGGAGAGGTCTTCGATGAACAGCCGTAAGTCGCGCATCAGCGACTCGCCGGTCATCTTGGCCTTGATGTCTTCGGCGCCGGCCTCGGGACGGTAACCAGTCACCCGGTAGCAGACGAACTCGTAGGTGTACGTCTTCTCGGGATCCACGTCGGCAATAAGTTGTTCGGCCGCTTCGACCTGCTGCAAGCGCTTGGCGCGTGGAGCGTACTTCACCTGCTGGTCACGCAGGCGTCGAATGGCGTCGGATTCATAGTGGCGATGCATATGTCACCCCTTTCTGCTGTCGCCGCCTCGGTCCGTACACTCCATGCGATTGCTCGCAGCTAGTACCTAACTTCTCTAGCCCCGTACGTAGGTCCGATCTGGGTTCAGGTTCCTTTGTGTTTACTGGGTTCGCTGGCAAAAGGTTTTGGGAAAAGCGGCCGCCTCTGGCACATTAGTACTTCGGGCGAGACGCGACAATCTTGGCCAATTTGGCTTCCGTATTCCGCCAATCCGCGGCGGTCAAGGTTTGCTAGCCACGGTGAGGCCGTACCTGTTGTACGCATTAAGACGGAATTGGGTCGAGAGAAAGTTCGCGCAGCTAACGGTTTTTCTTCCCGAAAAGTACTGCGGGTTTCGCGACAGTTGGATGTAACGTCTTATCAAATATAGCGTTACGTGTCTTGGAAGGGAGGAAATCCATGGGCGGAACGTGGATTTTTGCAGCCTCTCAACTCCGCCTATTTTCACAACCGGCGAAGACGGGCCAGCAAATTGAACTTTCTTTGCTTCAATCGTCGATGAACCCGACAGGTTTCAATTTTTCGCTCTTCCACCCACTGACAGGGAAGTCGCAGGATGGTCCGACGACGCTTTGTAAGCACGATTCTCGTAACCGCACTCGCGATGTGGGGAACCGCACGGCTGGGTTCGGCGGAAGAGGCCATCCGCCTGACCGCGGCCGCACCGTCGGGCGAGATCCAAACGGTCTCTATCGAGGTCGAACTGGGGGGCGAGCTCAAGCTGCCCGCCACCGACGATGCCGACGTCGACACCACGCCTGCGATCGCCGCCGAGGCCAAGCTCGTTTACGACGAGTCGCAGTTGCCGGGCGGGACACCGCGGAGCGTGCGGTACTACACCTCGGTCGAGGGCACGGCGAACGTCGCGGGGCGCGAGCGGCCGCTGGCACTACGCGGTTCGCGCAAGCTGGTCATCGCCACTCCTAGCTCCTTGCAAGGCGTGCAGGGACCGCTGGATCGCGACGAACTGCAACTGCTGAGGACCGCGGCCGATTCGCTGACCGTTGGCGGCTTGCTGCCAGGACGGACCATCAAGCCGGGCGACACCTGGGAACACGAACCCGCCGAGATGCAGACCCTGTTGGGCATCGACTCGGTGGGCGTGTGCGAGGTAACTAGCGTGCTGATCGAGGCCAACCAGCACTATGCCCGCTGCCAGGTGGCAGGCACCGTGCATGGTGTGACCGACGGAACCAGTGTCGAACTGGAGATCAACGGAATCTATCTCTTCCGCCGGGCCACCGAAGAAGTCTCGCACCTGAACCTGGCCATACGTGAGACGCGCACCATTGGCCCCGCCACGCCAGGCTGCACCACCGTGACCAAGGTCCGCATGAAGCGCGAAGCGGCCGAGGACTCGCCACTGACCGCCGACATGATCGCTGCGGCCCAACGTGCCGACATCGACACCTCCGTGGCATTGGAATTGGCTAGCGACCGCTTGGGCTTCACCACCTCGGTCGATCCCCGCTGGTACGTGACGGGCAGCTACGGCGACCAGCTCACATTGCGCCGGGTCACGCCCGAGGGACTCGTGGCGCATGGCAACCTGGTTCGTCTCGATCCCAAGCCGCTCGATGCGGCCTCGGCACTGAGCGAATTTCGCCGCGATGTGATGGTGTCGCTCGCGGACAACTCACCAAGCCTGAAGTCGGAGTCGCAGTGGGTCAACCGGCACGGCTGCCGGGTGATGGCCATCGTGGCGGTGGGCAAGGTGGAGGACGTGGAGGTCGAGTGGCACTGCTTTCAAATCGCCCCGCCCGAGGCCAAGGCCGACCTGCATCGCCTGGCCCTGTCGCTGATGGTGGAAAGCGGACAACTGGAGCGACTTGCCGACCAGGACCGGGCGCTGATCGAGCAGTTGTCGCTAACCTCCACCGGCACGCAACAAGCTACCCGTCCGACGCGGCAAAGGTAGCGACCACCATTGGCGATTCTGGTATGCTGTGCGGAGTGATCGCTGCCTCCTTTCCTCCGCTAGAGCTTGACTTCTGCCATGGGTACCACTGCCAAAAACGTGCTGGGACAGCCGCTGCTGCCTTGTTGCACCGATCCGATGACGGGCTTCTACCGCGATGGTTACTGCCATACCGGCGGTGGCGACAGCGGTGTGCACGTGGTGTGCGCCGAAATGACGGAGGAGTTTCTCGCGTTCAGCAAGAGTCGCGGCAATGACCTCTCGACCCCCATTCCAGAGTTCAGCTTTCCCGGACTGGTGCCGGGCGATCGCTGGTGTCTGTGCGCGGCCCGTTGGAAGGAAGCCTACGACGCCGGCATGGCCCCGCCCGTGGTGCTCGAGGCGTGCCACATCTCGTCGCTGGAATTCGCCAACTTGGCCGAACTCAAAGAACACGCCATCGCCAAGTAGGTGGTCGTCTACTCGGGCTCTGGTTCGGAGTGTCCCAGCGTTTTGTCGGGCGCGATAGCGTCGCGCACAAGACCTTTTAGCACCTTGATGTCGGGGAATCCGCCGTCGTCGGCCCGCGACCACAGTCGCTTGCCATCGGCGTGGATCTCGAACACCCCACCGCTGCCTGGCACCAGGGCCACTTCGCCGATTTCGTCCTGGAACGTGGTAAGCAGTTCCTGGGCCATCCACGCGGCGCGGAGCAGCCAGCGGCATTGCGTGCAGTAATGGATTTCGACGCGGGGAGTCATGGCAGGGGCTCTGGTCGCACGAAGGTGTTGGAAAGGACTTCGTGCAATTGTAGCGTTGATTCGCGGGAGAATCTCTCGACGAACCCGCCACCCTGCTCGCTGCTAGAGCGCTTTCATCTTTGGTGTTCCGGTTTGGCTTGTTGTGTCGGCCCGCTGCTTTGTCGGCCTGCATCGACGAATAGCAATTCGCCTGCTTCGGCCTTCGCGCAGCGGACCAACACCACGGCGCCAAACCAGCACACCAATTCTGAAAACGCTCTAGTCCGCCGGATCAAACGGCAGAGACGACTTGTGAACACACAGGCGAAGCTTGCCGTCCGAGCCGCGGCGGAACACAAACGTCTTGTCGACCATCGCCTGCTCGCCCTTGGCGTCGGTCAGGTAGACGTTGCCCATGGTGATGGCGACATCGCCGTGAATCTGAACGCCGTTCTCGCTGGCGTTGTTGTCGTAAGTGACTTCGGTCCAATTATTCAAGGCGAAGCCCGAATCTTCGGGGTAGCTGTCGTCGCCACCGACAAAGTACGAGATGGCTCCTTCGCGAGTCGGCCGGAAGGTGTTCTTTCCGAAGGCCAAGGTTGGCTTGAAAAAGACTTTCCCATCTTCGTAATCGTACAGGTCGTCGATCAACTGGGTGGCGACAGCGCGATAATCGCCGTTGGCCTGGTGGACCTTACTGATTTCCACCAAACCATCGCACCACGCCTGCTGGGCGGCGTTGACTTCGGCCACGGTGATAGGCGGTTGTTCTGTCGAATCGGCACTGGCAGGGGAGAGACATCCCAGCAGGACCACCATCGCGAGGGTCGCACCAAAGACACTCTGCTTCGACAGGGCAATCGATACCATCATGACGATTTCCATCTTCTCGAGTCAGTAATTGAAAAGGCCGTACGCCGGCAGACAGCGAACTGAATCGTGTCTGCCCGGAAAGCCTAGTTCTCGAGGCCGCGGATGCAAGCGGCAATGGAAAGAAACCTCAGCCAGGATGGTTCCAGCTGGAGCGGTTAAGCGCTATTTCCGCTTGTTGCTGCCACCGGTCGCGACCAACCCCGAAGCCTTCGACTCGGTACTGGTGCTCTGAATGGGCGTCTGCTTGTCGCCGTCCTGGATGTACGGATCGCGTGCCTGCTCTCCATGGGCCGGTTGGTATTCGCGAACCCAGATGTTGCGATAGCGAACCGGGTTGCCGTGATCCTGCAGCGAGATGCGACCCTTGGGTCCGTGCGCGGTGTAGCTGGGCGGGGCGTGGTAGAACGTGTTGCCCTTTACTGCCAGGTGGTTGTGAATCAGTACGCCGTTGTGCACCACGGTGATGTAGGCTGGCGAGACCAACTCGCCCGACTCGTCGAAGCGCGGGGCGGTCCAGAAGATATCGTAGCTGTTCCACTCGCCCGGCTTGCGCGTGGCATTCACCGCCGGCGGTTTCTGCTTGTAGATAGCGCCGGCCTGACCGTCGCGGTAGGTTTCCGTGGAGTAGGAGTCGAGCACCTGTACTTCGTATCTTTCCATCAGAAACACACCGCTGTTGCCACAACCTTGGCCGCTGCCCTTGGGCGGATTGGGGGATGACCATTCGATGTGCAACTGACAGTCGCCGAACTGCTGCTTGGTACTGATGCCACCGCCCCGCACAGTGGCGACGCCGTCTTCGATCTCCCATTTGTCGCCATTGTTCCAAGCGTCGAGGTTCGAGCCATCGAACAACACCACCGCATCGGACGGAGGATCGCTGTCCTTCTCGCCCGGCGTGATCTTGGCTGGTTCGTCCCACGCGATGCCGTTCTGATACTCCTCAGCCACCGCCGGCAGGACCAACACCGCGAGCAACAAACCGCAAACGGACAATGACAACTTGCACATGTTGACTGTTCTCCAGGTAAAACAGAGGGGCGGCTCCTGGCCGCTGGATGGATCGGAAAGGAAACCCCATTTTAGTGACGAGCCGAGCGGGGTGCCACACTTGCGGCGAAGGGCCCGTTGCGGCGAAAATAACCTCCCCCGCATCCGCTTGCGAGCAAAAGGAGATGGAGATGCTGGCAGAGCAGGTTGAACAGCATAAACAGGTCTACACGGACAAATATGTCTCCGTGGCCACCGATCGAGCCGAACTGGCCCGGTTTGCCGGGTTGGTGGGACAGGTCAAAACCGTGAACATGAGCGATCGGGCGCTGGTCGAGTGGCTCGATTACCACCACAACATCGGCTGGTACGATATCGCCCTTTCGGACCTGAAGGTCGTCGATAAGCCGGCTGGACTCGAAGCGAAGAAACCGGCCGCTGCCGCTAAACCGGCGGCCAAAAAGCCGGCCGCCAAGGGACTGTCGCCGCTGGAGCAGTTGCGGCAGAAGGGCGCCGCCAAGGGCAAATCTGCCCCCGCGGCTAAGCCAAAGCCAGCAGGGCTCTCGCCACTCGAGCAGTTGCGACAGCAGGGGGCGGGCAAAGCAGCCAAGCCCGCCAAGGCGAAGAGCGAGGGGCTGTCGCCCATCGAGCAACTGCGGCAGCAAGGCGCCGGTAAGTCCGCGAAACCCGCTGCGCCGGCCAAAGCCAAGACGGAAGGTCTTTCGCCCATCGAGATCCTGCGGCAGCAGGGAGCCAAGAAGTCCGATCAGCCCGCCAAGCCAGCGAAGCCCAGCACCGAGGGCCTCTCGCCCATCGAAATCTTGCGTCAGCAGGGCGGCAAGAAGTCCGACAAGTCCGACAAGCCCGCCACGCCGGCCAAGCCGAGTACCGAGGGCCTCTCGCCCATCGAGATCTTGCGGCAACAGGGGGGCACGTTAGGCAAGAAGGCCGAGCAACCCGCCAAGCCAGCCGAAGCAAGCACCGAAGGACTATCGCCGATCGAGATCCTCCGCCGGCAAGGTGGCACAAGGGGCAAACCAGCAGAGCAACCGGCCGAGCCCGCCAAGCCGAGCACCGAAGGGCTTTCGCCCATCGAGATTCTGCGTATGCAGGGTGGTACAAAGTCGGCCAAGCCAGCGGACACCACAGCCGATGAGCCGGCAGCCGAACCTGCCCCAGCGGATCCGTCGAAGATGACGACCGCCGAGATCATCGCCCACCTGCGGTCGCAGGGCGGCTAGCGCGAAGCAGCTGCTACACCACCAACAGCTTCTCTTCCGAAGGTTGCGGCGCAACCGTCAGCTGTTGGGGACCATCGTCCGTCACGGCGATGGTGTGTTCGAAGTGCGCGCTTGGCCTGCCGTCGGCGGTGACCTGGGTCCAATGGTCCTTTAGCATCTTGACGCGTTTGGTGCCCATGTTCACCATCGGCTCCACGGCAATCACCAGGCCCGGTTCGATGCGGAAGTCGCCCGTGCCGCGGAGCGCGCGGCCTAGGAAGTTGGGCACCTGTGGGTCTTCGTGCATTTGCCGACCGATGCCATGGCCTACGAAGCACTCGACGGTCGAGAAACCGTTGTCCGAGACATACTCGGCCATCTCGCGAGCGATCTGGCTCCACTTGCTCTTGGTGTGCATCAGCTCGAACGCCATGTCGAGCGTGCCTTTGGTCACGTCGAGCAGCTTTTGCACATCGGGATCGATTTCGCCCACGGCGTAAGTGACGGCCGCGTCGCCGCACCAGCCATTGATTCGCACCCCGGTGTCGAGGCTCAGGATGTCGCCTTCTTTGAGTGGACGATTATTGGGGATGCCGTGCACCACTTCTTCGTTCACGCTCATGCACGTGACGGCGGGGAAGCGAGGTTTGCCCCGATTGTGGTGCGGATAGTTCTTGAAGAGGGGCTCGCCACCGAGCTTCTCGAAGTAGGCCTCGATTTCGGCGTCGATCGCGGCGGTTGTCACACCAGGCTTCACCATTCGCCTGGCGATCTGGTGGGCTTGCCACACGGCCAAACCCGATCGCCGCATCTTGCCAATTTCGCGTTCGCTCTTGAGATGGATCACCGGTCGTGGAGGGGTGGTGGCCAGCGGATGCCAACCGGGGTTAGTGCCTGCCGCGCGGGCTGTTTCGTTCTGGAGGGGCGTGCTTGCCGGACTATACTCAACCTACCGCCGCGAAACCGGCGATACGAGGGCTCCTACTTCACCGATTTGACGGCCGCGAGGATGGCATCGTATACGCTGTCCATCGATCCAGCGGCATCGATCGACTGAAGCAGCATTCGTTCCGAGTAGTACTTTACCAACGGCGCGGTTTGGTTTTCGTAACTCTGCAACCGTTGTTGGATAGTAGCCATGTTATCATCACCGCGGCCGCGTTTCATCAACCGCTTGAGCAATTCTCCCTGCTCGATCACCAACTCGATCACAACGTCCAGTGGTGTGTGCCGCTGTGCCAGCAGTTGGTCGAGCGCCTCGGCTTGCGCTAAATTTCGAGGAAAACCGTCGAAAATGCAGCCTGGCCCGCAATCGTCCAACTGCGTGCGGTCGGCGACAATCTCCAGCACCACCTGATCGGGCACCAGTTGGCCATTGTCCAAATAATCGGCCACCAGCAGCCCCAGATCGGTGCGCCGCGCCCGCTCGCCACGCAACATCTCCCCCGTCGAGAGATGGGCGATGCCCAATTCGCCGGCCAGTTTCTGCGACTGGGTTCCCTTGCCGGCGCCGGGAGGGCCAAGGAAGACAATTCGCATGTTGACTTGTCCTCCACAGCGATAGGATTGCATCGACCAACGGCCGACGAGCGGTGATGCTGGCGGCCTGTCGGCGGAGAACGCCACGGACCGCCACAAAACGGACCTCTGGGTCAGTTACCCTCGAGCAGGCCTTTGTAGTTCCGCATGACCAGGTGGCTGTCGATCTTCTGCACCAGGTCGAAGGCCACGCTCACGGCAATCAGCAGACTAGTACCACCATAGAACATGGCGATCATGTAATCCACGCCCAATGCTTCGGAGATCACCGTCGGGATAATCGCGATTAAAGCCAAGAAGCCCGCACCCACGTAGGTGATGCGAATCATCACCTTCTCCAGGTAGTCGGCCGTCCGCTTGCCTGGACGATAGCCCGGGATGAACGAGCCAAAGTTCTTCAGGTTGTCGGCCATGTCCTTGGGATTGAACGTAATGGCCGTCCAGAAGTAGCAGAAGAAGTAAATCAGCAGCAGGTAGCACAGATTGTAGAAGAACTTATCGGGGCCCAGGGCATCGAGCAGCCAGCCGATGCTTATCTTCAGCCAACTGGTATCTGGCCAGGTGGTCAGCAGCGAGTTGACCTGCTGAATGACGATCTTGGGGAAGATCAACAAGCTGGAGGCAAAGATAATCGGCATGACGCCCGCCTGGTTCACCTTCAGCGGCAGGTACGACTTCTGCCCACCCATGGCGCGGCGGCCGCGAATGTGTTTGGCGCTTTGCATGGGAATGCGCCGTTGCCCCAGCGTGATGAACACCACGCCCACCACCACGGCCACGAACATGGCGGCCAGCAATAGCAGTTTCTCGGGGCCGATGCCGTTGGTGGTGCCCAGTTCGGGTTTGAACTGCTGCAACAGGTTCCAACCGGCGGCCGGCATGTTGGCCAGAATACCTGCCATGATGATCAGGCTGATACCGTTGCCGATGCCGTACTCGTCGATTTGCTCGCCGATCCACATCAGGAACACGGTGCCGCAGGTCATCGTGGCCACAGCGACTAACTGCCAGCTCAGTGGCAGGTAAGGGTTGCCGTTGGCGTCCATCGCCAGAAAGCTTTGGTCAACGAAGCCTTGTCCCACCACGAACGAGCGGAGGAAGAACCAGCTTTGGAAAACGCATAGCGCCACCGTGGCGTAGCGGGTGTATTCATTGATCTTCTTGCGGCCGGTTTCGCCTTCCTTCTGCAATCGCTCGAGCGAAGGAATCACGCTGCCGAGTAGCTGGAAGATAATCGAGGCCGAAATGTACGGCATGATGCCCAGACCGAAGATGGTGATCTGGTCGAGACCGGCGCCGGAGAAAGTGGATACCGTGGCCAACAATTGCCCCAGACCGCCTTCGCTGCCGAAGTTATTGACGCGTGTCGGATCGATGAATGGCAGTCGAATTTGGAATCCGAGCCGATAGACCGCCAGCATTCCGATAGTGAACAGAATTTTGCTGCGGAGCTCGGGAATCGTCCAAACGACACGTAGTTTCTTCCACATGGCGGAGGTTCTGCCTGGGTGGGTATTCGGTAGGTTGTGGTGCTTAGGGGCGGCGGATCAGTATGTCGCCACATGTCGTAACTATCGACAAATAAACGACTAACTGCAAGACCACCTGAAAAACAGCGAGCCGGAGACACCATCGCCTGCAGGGCCGCGGTGGAGCGGTTCAGACGGTGATGCCTCCGGCTCGTTCGTGTTCGCTAACTTACTTTTTGGCGGTCTTGGCCTGGGCCTTCTTCTCCGCCACGGGAGTCTTACCCGGCAGCGTGATGGCTTCGGCGCCCGCCTTTTCGATCTTCTCCAGGGCCGACTTGCTGAAGCGATGGGCGCTGATCTTCACTTTCTTGGTCAGCTCGCCGTCGCCCAGCACCTTGAGGATATCGAAACGGCCCTTCGCCAGGTTTTTGGCGGCCATGGCTTCGAGCGTCACTTCGGCGCCCGCATCGAATGCCTTGTCGATTTCGCCCAGGTTCACCACCATGACCTTCAGGCCCCAGCGGTTGTTGAAGCCACGCTTCGGCACACGGCGCACCAGCGGCATGGCACCCCCCTGGAAGGTCGGCTTCCGAGAGTGACCAGCGCGCGAGCCCTGGCCCTTATGGCCACGACCGGCGGTCTTGCCCTGTCCCGAACCGGGACCACGGCCCAGGCGTTTACGTTTACGGTACTTCTGTATCCCGCGATGGACGTCGTCCAAAATCATGATAGGGTCACTCCTCGGAGTCGCTCAACTTCCATCCGCGGACGCAGTTGCTTGAGACCAGCGATGGTGGCCTTCACTAGCGAAACGGAGTTGTTGGAGCCGAAGCTCTTGGTCAAAATGTCGTGGATGCCGGCAGCTTCGCATACCGCACGCACTGCAGCACCGGCGATTACACCAGTACCAGGCGAGGCCGGCACAAGCACCACCTGGGCGGCGCCGAACTTGCCGATCACCTGGTGGGGAATCGTGGCGCCGTCCATCGGCACCTCGGTCATGCTTCGCATGCCCTCTTTGCGGGCTTTTTCGACGCACGGCGGCACTTCGTTGGCCTTGCCATAGCCCCAGCCAACTTTGCCGTTGCCATCGCCAACCACTACCATCGCGGCGAAGCTGAAGCGGCGACCACCCTTTACCACGGCGGCACAACGCTTGATCTTCACGACGTGTTCGTTCAGTTCGCCACGTTGGCGTTCTTCTTGTACTTTAGCCACGCTTAATTGCTCCGCGTTTGCGGTTGGTAATTAGGTGAGTAGGTAAGTAAATGAGCCGGTACTCTGCCTCGACTAATTACTCACTTACTAACCTGCTCACAGGATTCTCATTCACGCTTGTTTAGACTCATGGCGGGTTGCCCACCACGACACCACTTAAAACTGCAATCCGGCCTCGCGAGCCGCGGCGGCCAGGGCGGCCACACGACCGTGATACTTGTACGAGCCACGATCGAAGCACACGGTTTCGATGCCAGCTGCCTTGGCACGTTCGGCAATCGCCTTGCCAACGGCCGTAGCGGCATCGGTGTTGCCACCATACTTCACCGAGCCCGACAGGTCCTTGTCCATTGTCGAGGCGCTGACCAGCGTCTTGCCCGACAGGTCGTCGACCAATTGGGCCGACATGTGTTTGTGGCTGCGAGTCACGCACAGTCGCGGACGCTCGGCGCTGCCACGCAGACGCTTGCGAACGCGAAACCGCCGGCGATTCCGCTGCTTGTAAATGGCTTTGCTGTGTTCCATGGATCAAACCCAGATAGGGATCGCTTGTCTCTATGTTTGTAACTACTACTTCGCGCCAGCTTTACCGGCCTTGCGACGGACCTGCTCGCCTTCGTACCGAATACCCTTGCCCTTGTAAGGCTCCGGCTTGCGTACCGCACGTACTTCGGCGGCGAATTGGCCAACCTTCTGCTTGTCGGTTCCCTTGACCACCACGTGGGTCTGATCAGGGCAGGTGACGTCCAGTTCCTTGGGAATCTTCTTGTGGATTTCATTGGCGAAGCCCACACGAAGTTGCAGGGTGTCGCCCGCAATGGCTCCCAGGTAACCGACGCCATGAATCTCGAGCTTCTTCTCGTACCCGTTGGTGACGCCTTCGATCATGTTGGCGATGATCGAGCGGGTCAGGCCGTGGTAAGCGCGAACTTCGCGAACGTCGCTCTCGCGGGTGCAAACGACTTCGTCGCCGTTCACTTCGACCTTGATCTCAGGACGCAGGTCGTAGGTCAGCTTGCCGAGTTTGCCCTCGACACTGATCGTGCCGCCCGACACGTCGACCTTTACCCCACTGGGAATCGCGACTGGTTTCTTGCCAATTCTGGACATGATTAAAGCTCTAAGCTATTGGCTATTGGCTCCAAGCTGATGGCTCATCGCCCACAGCTCACGGCCCACAGCTCCGTTACCAAAGTTCACAAAGTACTTCGCCGCCCAGCTTGCGTTGGCGGGCTTCTCGGTCGCTGATCACACCGCGGCTGGTGCTGATCACCGAGATACCCAACCCATTGAGCACGGGCTTGAGTGTGGCCGCACGGGCGTACACTCGGCAGCCCGGCTTGCTGACCCGCTTGATATGGCGGATTACGCGCTCACCGTTGGGGCCGTACTTCAAGTCGATGTGCAGTTGTTTCTGCGGGCTGTCTTCGGACTGCACTTCGTGCCAATCCCAGATGTAACCTTCGCGCTTAAGCACTTCGGCCAGACCACATTTCACTTTCGACACCGGCAGCGTCACCGTAGGCCGTTCGATGCGAACAGCATTACGAATGCGGGTGAGCATATCGGCGATCGGGTCGGTCATCATCGCGCCACGGGCTCCTGATGTTTAGCGTAATAGTCGTAAGTCGTAAGCGAGAAGTCAGTTCTAACGACTTACGTCTTGTGCCTTTTTTACCAACTAGCTTTGCGGACGCCGGGAATCTGGCCCTTGTCGGCCAGGTTCCGGAAGCAGATCCGGCAGATTCCAAACTTGCGATACACAGCACGAGGACGGCCACAAATCTGGCAGCGATTCTCGCGACGCGTGCTGAACTTCGGCTCGCGGTTGGCTTTGGCGATTTTGGATTTACTTGCCACGAATGTCAGTCCTTAAGAGGGATATCTCTTGGTAAGGATTTCGATGTCTATGCTTCGACGTCCGGCCGTTTGAACGGGAAGCCGAACGCCTTGAGCAATTCCCGCGAATCGTCGTCCGAGTGACCGGAGAAACAAATCGCGATGTTCATACCCTGGCTGCGGGTGTACTTGTCGGGGTTGAGCTCCGGGAACACCAGGATCTCGCTCAAGCCCAGGCTGTAGTTGCCGTTGCCGTCGAAGGCGGTGTCGCTCAGGCCGCGAAAGTCACGCACCCGAGGCAGCACCAGGGAAATCAGTCGGTCGAGGAACTCGTACATCCGAGCACCACGCAGGGTGACCTTCGCGCCGATCGGCATTCCCTGGCGAAGCTTGAAGTTCGCCACGCTCTTGCGAGCCTTGCAGATCAACGGCTTCTGGCCGGTGATCTCGCCCAGGGCACTCACTGCGTCTTCCAGGTTCTTCTTATCGCTGATCGCACTGCCAACACCCATGCTGACGACGATCTTTTCGATCTGCGGAATGGAGTGCGGATTCTTGCGACCCAGCGACTCGGCTAGCGCCGGACGGATCTCCTGTTGGTAGGTCTCCGCCAGGCGTGGTAATGTTGCAGTGGCCATGATTGGGAATTCGGTAGTGCTGTTCGGTATGGGGGTCGGCAGCCATTGGCGGCTGGGCCGCAGTGATTACTTCTTGGCGTGGGTGGGTCGTGGCGGGGCGATTTGCCCAACCGACGTGCCGCACTTCCGGCAGAATCGCTCTTTGCTTCCGTCGTCCAGGAAGCGGGCACCCAGGCGGACACCTTTCGAGCAGCTCGTGCAGTAGTACATCACGTTCGAGATGTCGATCGGCATCTCCTTCTTCAACCGGCCACCCTGGGGGTACTTCTGGCTGCGGCGAACATGCTTCCAAACCATGTTCACACCTTCGACCAGGGCCTTGCCCGCGGCACGATCGACCTGAATGACCGAGCGAACCTTACGGGTGCCATCGTCTTCTTTGACGCCGTCGCCACCGGAGATCACGACGACGTTGTCACCTGCTTTGATCAACATGGGATTCAATGCCTAATGGCTAGTGGCCGGTGGCGAGCGACCTGCTGGCCACTTGCTACCCGCCGCTGGTTACTAAATTACTTCGTTGGCGAGGCTGACGATCTTCATGAACCGACGCTCACGCAATTCGCGAGCCACGGCGCCGAAGATACGTGTTCCGCGGGGGTTACCGTCCTTGTCGACCAGCACCACGGCGTTCGAATCGAACCGCACGTAGCTGCCATCGGGACGACGCGTGGGGCTCTTGGCCCGCACGATCACAGCCCGCACCACGGCCTTCTTCTTGATATCGCTGCCGGGGATCACGCTCTTCACGCTGCAAACGATGATGTCGCCCAGACCGGCAAAACGCCGACGGCTGCCACCCAGCACTTTGACGCACATCACTTCTTTCGCGCCGGTGTTGTCGGCAACATTCAGCCTGGTTTGCATCTGGATCATGGTTTACTCGCTCGATCGCTCTTGCCGCCGAAAATACGGGGTCGTCTGGCGGACAGACTTTGCTAATTGTTCTCTTCCGCTTCTTGTTCAGCCTTCTGGGCCGCACGCAGGGCTGCCAGGTCGACTTCCTGGCTCTTCGATACGACGCGAACCAGGTTCCAACGCTTGCTCTTCGACTTCGGTGGGCACTCGATGATCTCCACCGTGTCGCCCTGCCCGGACTCGTTGTTCTCGTCGTGAACGTGGCACACCGTGCGGCGCTTGATGAACTTGCCGTACTTCGGGTGACGCTCCATCCGCGAGACTTCCACGCGGCGCGACTTGCTCATGCGGTCGCTGGTGACGATGCCGATAACTTGCTTCTTGGGCATGGTTGGAAACTGTGTCTGGGACTGGATGGTTAGCAAGCCGGGTCGTCCTCGACCCCGCGGCTGCTGTTGGTCGGGTTTACTTGGCCGCGGCTGCCTCGGTGGCGGCTGCCGCCATGGCACGCTCGGTTTGAATGGTCTTCACCCGGGCGATCAAGCGGCGGTTGATCCGCAATTCGGTCGGGGCGTCGAGCCGTTCGGTCTGCGACTGAATACGCAGACGAAACAGGTGCTCGGCGGCATCCTTCAAGGTGAGCTCGAGTTGCTCGTCGCTCATCTCGCGTAGTTCTTTGGCGTCAGTCATGGCTCTGGGCTCTGGGCTCTGGGCTCTGGGCTGTAGGCTATTGGCTCTTGCGGCTGAAAGCCGGTGGCTCATAGCCAATAGCTCTCCTAGGCTTCTCGTTTAATCATTCGAACGCGGACTGGCATCTTGTGGGCCAGACGGGCGAACGTAATCTTGGCTTGTTGTTCGCTTACGCCGGATACCTCGTACAGCACGGTGCCGGGTTTCACGGTGGCGGCCCAGTAATCGGGCTCGCCTTTACCCTTACCCATACGAGTTTCCAGGGGAATCGACGTAATCGACTTATGGGGGAAGACGCGGATATAAAGCCGACCTTCTCCACGGATGTACTGTTGGGCGGCAATACGACCGGCTTCGATCGTTTGCGCGCTTACCCAGCCACCTTCTGTAGCCTGTAGGCCAAAGTCGCCGAACACCACGGTGTTACCGCGGGTCGCGTTACCTTTTATACGACCTCTTTGGCTTTTTCGATGTTTGACCCTCTTGGGCATCAGCGCCATCGGTGTCGTCCTCAAACATGCCTTGGTTAATCCAAACTTGGACGCCAATGTGCCCTTGGGCAGTCTTGGCTTCCACGAAACCGTAATCGATCTTGGCGCGGAGCGTGCTCAGCGGGATCGATCCGGAAATTTGCTTCTCGCGACGGGCCATTTCGGCACCGCCCAGGCGTCCTGCCAACTCGATCTTGATGCCTTTGGCACCTGCTTCCATGGTTTGCTCCATCGCTCGCTTCATCGTGCGACGGAAGCTCGACCGCTTGGCGAGCTGCTCGGCAATGTCCTCGGCGACGAGGTGTGCCTGCAGCTCAGGGCGGGAAATCTCTTCGATCTTGATGTTGATCCGGCGACCGACCAGGTTCTGCAGCTCGTCCTGCAGCTGTTCGACCTGCTGACCCTTGCGACCAATGATCACACCGGGCCGGGCGGCGTGCAGTACCACCTTCACCTCGTCACGAGTCCGCTCGATTTCCACCTTGGGAATACCGGCGAACTTGTACTTCTTGGTGACATAATCGCGAATCTTCTTGTCTTCCAACAACAGCTCCGCGAAGTCCTTCTTCGAGGCATACCAGCGGCTCTTCCAGTCGAGCATGATGCCGGTGCGGAAACCAATTGGATTGACTTTTTGGCCCATGGGTTTTGCTCTGGGGCGTTGTGTTTTTGCGAACGTCGAAGGGTACTGGCGATTCTTATGAGCGGGGTAGTACGCGAGGAGGTGCTTGCTGCAACACTTACTCACCTACTCACTTGCTCACCTACCTACTCTACGGAAACAATAATGTGGCTGAACTTCTTCTTGATCACGTGGGCCATGCCGCGGGCACGGGGGCGGAGACGCTTGAACATCGGGCCGCCATCCACTCGGGCTTCCACCACTCGCAGGCCACCCAGGTTGGGGGCGCCACGATCTTCGGCGTTGGCCCGAGCGCTCTTGAGCACCTTCTCCAGCATCCGAGCACCACGGTGGGGCTGATACTTGAGAATGGCCAAGGCCTCGTCCACTTCTTGTCCACGAATCAAATTCGCCAGCGGTCGCACCTTGGTGGCGCTGATGCGAGCGTGTTTGTGTTTTGCTTGGTATGCCATGATGAAGCTCTTAGCTATTGGCGGTAAGCTGCAGGCTGGTTTCTCAGGCTTAAAGCCTGGAGCCTACAGCTCCTTTACTTTTTGCCCCGGGCGCTGTGGCCGCGGAAGTTACGGGTGGGGGCGAACTCGCCCAACTTGTGTCCAACCATGTCTTCAGTGACGAACACTTTCATGTGCATCTTGCCGTTGTGCACCATGAACGTGTGACCGACGAACTCCGGGATGATCGTGCAGGCACGGGCCCACGTGGTGATCGGTTCTTTGCGACCCGACTCGTTCTGCTTGTCGACCTTCATGTACAACTTGGGGTCGACGTAAGGGCCTTTTTTCAGTGAACGCGACATGTTTAAAAGCTGTTGGGTCTAGGCTATGGGCTATGGGCTGCTTGACGGTTTTGGCTGATAGCCTACAGCTAACAGCCGACAGCCAGTTTGTTACTTCTTTACCAACTTCTGCACGCCGTATCGCTTGCTCTTGCGACGACGCACGATCGCGGCGTTCGACGGCTTGCGACGCTGACGGGTCATACCACCCTTGGCGCTCTTGCCGGTCGGGCTCACCGGGTGACGACCACCCTTGGTGCGACCTTCACCACCACCGTGCGGGTGATCGATTGGGTTCATCGCGGTACCACGAACGTGCGGGCGACGACCGAGCCAACGTTTACGGCCGGCTTTACCCAGCACGATGGCGCTGTGATCGCCGTTGCTGGTCGAGCCGATGGTGGCGCGGCAAGCGGACGGAATACGGCGGATCTCGCCACTTGGCAGCGAAATCTGAGCCCAATCGGCTTCGCGGGCCATCAGCGTGGCACTGGTACCGGCACTGCGGCACAGCTCGCCACCGCGTCCGGCGCGGAGTTCCACGTTGTGGATCACGGTGCCCAGCGGAATCTTGCTCAGTGGCAGGCAATTGCCAACCTTCGGTTCGCACTCGGGGCCACTCATCACCTTGTCGCCCGCCTTCAGGCCGGCCGGAGCGATGATGTAACGCTTCTCGCCATCGGCGTAGTGCAGCAGGGCAATGCGGGCGGTGCGGTTGGGGTCGTATTGAATCGAGTCGACCTTGGCCGAAATGCCGTCCTTGTTGCGACGGAAATCGATCAGGCGATAGCGACGCTTATGGCCACCACCACGAAACCGCACGGTCGTAACGCCTTGGTTGTTACGACCGCCAGTCTTGCTGATCGGACGCAACAGGCTCTTCTCGACCTTGGCGCCAGGCGTCAGGTCCTTGAAGTCGCTGACCGAAGCGCCGCGGCGGCCCGGTGTGGTCGGTTTATATTTGCGAATACCCATTTGATTGCTCTTGGCTGTTAGCTATTGGCTGCTGGCTGAACGTCACACAGCTAACGGCTTAGAAAAACTCGATGGTGTGCTCTTTGTTCAGGGTAACGATGGCCTTCTTCCAGTCGTTGGTGTAGCCGTAGTGCATGCGAGTGCGACGCGGCTTGCCTTTGCGGTTCTGGATGTGGACCTTCTCGACCTTCACATCGAACAGCTTTTCCACGGCCCGACGGATATCGGTCTTGGTGGCCAGTTTGTTGACCTCGAAGGCGTAGGCGTTGTACTTGGCCGACTGATCGGTGCCCTTTTCGGTCACCAGCGGCTTGAGCAACACCTGATGCGGCTCGAGCTCAAGGGTTGTCTTGTGGGGAATATGGCGTGGCATGATCACCAACCTTTATGTGACTAACTCTGCTACTCAGTCCGCTCTACTCGGCCGACTCGCTCGACTCTACCTTCTTGCCGTTGCCGGCAGCCTTCTCCCGCAGGGCGTCGAGCGCCGCTTTGGTGACCAGCAGTCGGCGGGCCGCCAACACGTTTAACGCGTTGAGTTCTGCCGCCGGTGAGACAGACACGCGGTCGATATTGCGGCCGCTCTTGTATACGTTCACGTCGTAGCCATCGGTCGCCACGAGCAGCGAATCCTCCTGCACGTTCAAGTGCTTGAGAATCGAAACCATGTCCCGGGTCTTGGGGGCGTCGAACGACAACTCGTCGATCACGACCAGCTGGTCGTCTTCAATCTTCGAAGCTATGGCCATCCGGGTGGCCAACTGCAGCGCCTTGCGGGGCAGACTGTACGAATAATCGCGTGGCTTGATGGCGAAAATGTGACCACCACCACGACGGATACCACTGCGACGGTGACCGGCACGTGCGTTACCGGTACCTTTCTGGCGATACAGCTTCTTGGTGCTGGCGGCAACTTCGGCGCGGCTCTTGGTCTTGTGGCTGCCCTGGCGCTGGTTGGCCTGGTACATCACCACGGCGTCGTGCAGCAGTTGCTTATTGATCGAAGAAGCAAAGTCCGCGGCCTCGACATTGTAGGTGCCGACCTTGTTGCCCTTGCGATCGTGAATGGTGAGCTTTGGCATTGTTGTAAGGTGTTGGGTTTGTAGGCGTTAGGTCGAATTCGACCTCTGACCTCCGACCTCCGACCTCTCCCTACACTTTGTTCGTTTGCTTGACGACGACGAATCCGCCCTTCGGGCCGGGGATGCCGCCGAGGACCAAAATCAGGTTGTTTTCGGCATCCACCCGCACAACCTTCTGGTTGCGGACGGTGGTGCGAGCGTTGCCATATTGCCCCGGCATCCGAACGCCTTTGAACAGGCGGCTGGGGTAGGCACTGCAGCCGGTGCCACCCAGGTGGCGGTGGCACTTCTTCACGCCGTGCGTGGCACGCTGACCGGAGAAGTTGTGCCGCTTCATCGCACCACTGAAGCCGCGGCCCTTGCTGGTGGCCACGATGTCGACGGCGGGCACTTCGGCAAACGCCTCGACGGTGATTTGAGAACCGGGGGCCAGATCGCCCGCGGTGCCGCGGATTTCGCGGATGAAACGCTTCGGCTCGCAACCAGCCTTAGCGGAGAGTTCTACGCCCGCCGCGGTGCGGGACTTCGAACGCTTGCTATCGAGTTTTGCCACATGACCCCGCTCGCTGCGGCTAGCGAGCCGCCGCGGCTTGTCGAGATATCCAATCTGCACCGCTTCGTAGCCGTCCTTCTCGGCGGTACGGACTTGAAGCACGTCGCAGGGGCCTGCGTGGACTACCGTTACCGGTACGACCTTGCCCGATTCGTCATAAATCTGTGTCATCCCGATCTTGCGACCGAGGATTCCCACAGCGGGTGCTGGTTGAGACATCTCGCTCTCGCCGGGCCACTTTGGTGGCGGCCCAACGCCTTCTAATTAGTCATGTTGGCTTGTGAATCGGGAGACACACGGCTTGCCCGCTGTGCTGGAGGCCTCTCGGCCTGTCAGACACCGGGGCCCAACCCCGGCTTACCCAATTCCACTTCCGAGCATGCGTTGTTAACTCTTGTGAAGTTCTCTTATCTCTTTCGGTCCAACCCGGCGGTTGAAGCCGAAAATTCAATTACCTCAGCCAGTAGTGGCCTTGATCTTGATGTCCACACCAGCGGGCAGGCTCAGCTTGTTGAGCGCCTCGATGGTTTTGGCCGTGGCCTGGACAATATCGATTAACCGCTTGTGAGTGCGGATTTCGAACTGTTGACGCGACTTCTTGTCGACGTGAGGACCACGCAGCACGGTGTACCGCTCGATCCGGGTCGGCAGTGGAATCGGTCCATGGACAACGGAGTTGGTTCGCTTGGCGGTATCAACGATCTCCGCCGCACTTTGATCGAGCACCGAATGATCGTATGCCTCCATCCGAATCCGAATGATCTCCTGCGTGGCAGCCACGGCGCTCGCTCCTCAACTCATTAACCCCACTGGTGGTCGGTATCTTGCCACCGGTCAGGGGTCCATTGCCCAAGATTTCAAACAACTACAGTCGTCTCCCTCGAACTGAGGGGGAATCGGTGAATTTACCCCTAGTGGCCGTGGTCGTCAACCGCCGCCACGATGGTTTTTTAGATTGATTCGGGTCGGGTAGCCGTGCTCAACCTGAAAAGACGGCGACGTCGCCGACGCAGTTAATCGGCCGGGGGACGAATCATCCTGTTTAGTCGGCCGTGGCGGATGCTTTGGTAGAATGGGGAGAGTTGGCTGCTGTCGCTATCCATGTCCGTCCATCGCATCGGTGCTAAATGCCTATGTTCCATGAATGTTATCTGTCGGCCCCTGCGGCCAGGGACTTCGGCCAATTTGTCTGGCAATTTCACCGGTCTGTCGCTGTTCGCTGCGGTCGGGTGGGGCTGAACATCGTTGTTAGTGGCGTGATCGTGGCCCTGTGCTCCCTGGTGTTGGTCACCGCCAGCGGGGCGGCCGAGCCCGATCGGTTGGCCAAGGCACTGGAGGATGTCGAGCATTCGCTCGCCCATCGCTACCAGGCCCGCGACGACCGCGGGAAGCCGCTCGACTGCCTGAATCCCTGCCAGGCTAGCGAGGGAAACCTGCTTGGCGTCTATCACTTCCTGGATGGCGGCGTGTTCAAATTGGCCCTGGCCGAATCGGACAATGGACTCCAGTGGCGGCGGATCCGCCAGCTCGACACCCACGCCTCGCAGGGGCATCTGCACGCCATGTCCGATGGCCGGTTCCTGCTGGCCTACGAGAAGGACGCCCCCAACAGTTGCTGGATACGGCTGGAGGAGTTCAAAGACTTGGAGTCACTGCGGAGCGGAGAGCCGAACCGCTCGATCGACCTCACGCGTTCGCTGGCCCCCACGGCCGAAGGCACGCCGATGATCGACCGCGTAGATCAGGCTGGGAGTCGCCAGGTTATCGACCTGCGACTCCACTATTACCGCGATGCCCAGGTCGACCGCTTGGCGCGGGGGCAATTGGTTGATTTTCAGCAATGGACCGCCAAGCCCGACCCGGCCCTCAACCGCGATTTCACCAATCGAGGCGCCCGGGGCAATTTTGGCAGTCGCGACCTGTTTCGCTGGTCCGGCGGCGAACTCCTGCTGCAGGAAATCCAGCTCCGCCCCCAGGACTGGGCCGCCTGGCGGGTGTACCTCTGCGAGCGCGACGGCGAGCCCATTCGCCAACTCGACATTCGCACGCATGGTCACTCCAAGTCGTTCGCCAATCCTCACGCCGAGCGGGTCACGCTCGCCGGTGGCCAGCAGGCGATCCTCGTCACTCTGTTCCTGCCCAGCCAAGGCGCCGCACCAGGCGAAGCCGGCGAGCTTATTTACCTGGTCCGCGATCCCGGACAGTAGGTCGTTCGCGCTAGTTCGTTTCGCCGCGCGGTTCCTTGCCACGCTAGCACCGCGATAGCGCTTGGTGGTCTGCTGCGCACGAGGGTGGTGAGTCGATCCCCGCGCCGCGTGCAGCGCAACCATGCGCGGTTGGACGCTCGGGCGTGCAAGGTTTTTCACAAAAGTTTCTAGCGCTGCCTCTGGTGCCTGACAGTAGGGAGTCGTTCGGCCCGGGAATCAGGCGAAAGCAGGATGTGACGCGGACGCGTGGCATTGTCTTTGCGGCGAAGTGAGGGTGAACGGAAGTCTTTCTATTTTCACCGACTCGAATCGAAGGAGTATTCATGTCACGTACGATTATGTCCGCGGTCGCTTGCTGCGTCCTGCTGGCGAGCGCCTCCCAGGCGGCACCGCTCAACACCAAGGATGTCGCCAAGGACGCCAAATGGTTTGCCCATGCCGATCTGGCAGCACTGGCCGAATCGGAGTTAATGCAACAAGCTGCCAGCGAGTGGCCCAAGAAGGAGAAAAAGTTCCGCACCTGGATGCAAGACAACTACGGCATCACGCCGGGCGAAGACCTCCAGAGCCTGACCTTGTTTAGCAACAAGTATCAGAAGCACTCGGGCGTTGCCATTCTGACGGCCGACTTCGACCGCCAGAAGGTCACATCGACGCTTGCCGAAAAGGACAACGTCGAGAAGCAGCAGTGGCAGAACTACACGCTGTACACCTACGATGTCTCCGAGCACTCGGCGACCGATCATAGCTACGAGGGTGACCACTCGAACGACAAGAGCGAGAAGCGCGTGACCACCGTGGTGGCCGATCGCCACACGATCGTTTGCGCCAAAACGCCCGAACGCGTGAAGTGGGCGCTGAAAGTCCTGGACGACCAAGAGCCATCGTTGGACGAAGCCGGACAGTCGTCACAGGTTGCGGACAAGGCGCAGTCGGCGCTGATCTACGCCGCGGCGATGGACCTGAACGAGCTGCCCGAGCAAGACGGCGCGCTAGCCGTGTTGCGACAGCATAAGTCGGTTTGCTATTCGTTTAGCGAAAATGGCGACACGCTGACCGAGCAGTACACGTTGAAGGCAGTCGACGAGCAGGTGGCCAAGAAGATGAAGGAAGCCGTCGAAGGCTTTATCGCCTTGGCCGACGTATGGACTGCGGACGCTCCGAAGCTTCATAAAATGATGAAGGAGTCGCAGGTGGATCGCAATGGCACGCAAGTGACCATCACCTGGGAAGGCAGCACTGGCGAAGCGATGACCGCCTTCGAGCGGGTTGCCCAAGCCGCTGCTGGGCTGAAGCAGAAGCAGGCCAAATAGTTTGTTCTAAATTCGCAACTAAGCCGCGAGCGAAAGCTCGCGGCTTAGTTTTTGCGCGGTTCTATTCCACCGACTCGCGAGAGACCAGCAAATAGAGGTCCTCCGACTTCGGTACTTTTTCGTCTTTTGGGATGCGAACCAGGTACGACTGACCTTCGGTCAGAGCAAAGGCGGTGTCGAGTGTTCGCTTCCGCTTTCCGAGTTGCACCGACGCCCGAGCTTCGAACACGACTTGATTACCGCTATGTCGATTCAGCAGCTCGACATCAACCACTCGTGGGGAATCCGTTTCGTCGTCGTCGACGTGGATGCGGGCCACTTTTCCGTTGAGCGCCGTGATCGTAGGCGAGGCAAGTTCTCGTGTTAGGCCGTTCTTGGCGAGCACTCCCAGCAGCCCCGCCAGAAGTCGCGTCTCACCGGTAATTGAAAATCCCTTCTCTAGCCCTTCGACATTGCGGAGATTCTGCTTCGGATCGGTCACCAGGCGAATTTTCGCTTTCGTCACTCGCTCGTCACCCTCCACCGTTGGCTGAGCGCGAAGGTGGGTAGCCTGCAGCACCTCCGGCGGCGCGGACTTCTGCTCATCGATCTTGATCTTCCCAACCACTCCTGCATCCGAGTTAATTCCCACTCCGACCAATTCTCGGGGGTGCGGATTGTGCAAGAGATCGTTCGGGCTAATGGGGGCTACTTCGGAGACGTCGCCTGATGGAGTCCTCGAAACGACGATGTATGCGTTGTAGTTGCTAGTGCCACCTCCGTCCGCTTGGGCCTGCGTCGGCTCCCGCCCGTACGCGTCGTTGTCGGGGTCCGAATACCGGTCTGCAGGCTTCGCCCCCTTTTTCACTTGCTCCGGCGGCGCAAGTTCCCTTTGATCCCCGTACTCGATGAACAATCGATCGCCCGGCAAGAGTTGATAGTTCGTTGTGCTGTGCTTGCCGCCGGTGATTGCGTTGTAGTCGACGGGCAGGGTTGTTTCGACATTCTTGCCGGGCGGCGCGGGCCGGGCTATCCAGATTTTTGCCGCCGACGAATCTTTCAGGCCACCAATCGCTGCAATGGCGTCCAGCACGGTGTCGTTGCCGGTAATCGGTGCGGTCACGACGTTGTCGCCATGGCCACCGCTCTTGGTGATGATGTAGTACTTCTTGCTGTTGTAGGAGAAGACATCTACGATCACCTCGGGATCCACCATGTGTTCCGCCAGATGCTTCTCGATAGCTTCTTTCGCCTGGGCAAGCGTCATACCGGTAACGTACACCGACCCATACTTGCCCAGGTTCACGCGGCCGTCGGGACCGACCAAATGCTCGCCGACAACTTGCTGGACGCCGCCTGCGGTGGCGAGGGATACCGAGGTCTTCGCCTTGGGGTATCTCTGTTCGAAGTGCATACGGACAACTTCGTCAGCCTTATCCAGTGGAATGCCAGCAACGTGAATCTTGCCGTAGTTAGTTCCCAGGTCGATATTGCCTTCGGGATCGACGAAGAACACGTTATGAATGGGACCCTCATCGTCGACATCCGTAGCTCGGACTAAGAGGCCGTCGAACTCTTCGACTTGATGAGGCGACTTGGGAACTAGTTTCATTGCATCGACCAGCAGAATGTCCGGCGGCTCGATCACATAGGGTGGCAAAGTTCGTTTCGACCACTCATCCGGAATCTTTTCGGTGGTCTCTGCGGCCGCCGTTGGTGGAACATCCGGCGCCGGTTCCACGGCCTTCACCTGTTCGATCCGGACTGCTTGAAACAAACCAACCACAACCAACAACACTGGCAGAATAAAACCTCTCATCTCCCGAACCTCCTTGTTAGGTAAATGAAGCAGTCGTTTGACGCGTCGCGATAGCACACCGCCACTCAGCCCGGCGGCGCCACTAGGAACTGCAGTGGAGTAGTCCGCCACATGGAGTAGCACCCGTGCGTATTCGGTGGCCGAGTCGCCGGACTGTCGGGCGACGCGCTCGTCGCAGGCCCACTCGCCCGCCTCTTCGAACCGTCGCACGGCGAGCCACACCAGCGGATTGAACCATTGCGGCAGGGCCAACAGTCGCACGGCCAGGTTCTTCCACAAGTCGCCTCGTTGGCAGTGGGCCAGTTCGTGACGCAGAATGGCAAGTCGCTCGCCGCGGGCGAGGCTCGCCCACAACGTACGCGGCACCAGTACCAGCAGCACCCATGGCACCCAGCAGACCAGCGGGCCTGTGTTGTGCGTGGTGCGGAGCTCGGCGCGATGGTTTGATGGATGTAGTCGACGGACTTCGTTCCACTCGGCAAGCCACTCCGCCTGGGTGACTTCTTCACCCGGCCGCCCGCTGGAGAACAGCCGCGCGTACCGCCACGCGCCCAATGCTACCAGCAGCCCGATGCCCAAGCACCATGCGGCAATGCTGGCCGCGACCGATGCGGCCACCCAGTCCAGAGAAGCAGGCGGAGCCGTTTCTTCCGGTGAAGTGGTTGGGGTGATCACGACTGGCGATAGCGCGAGTTCCACGGGCGCGGTGACCACCGGTAGCTCTCTTGGCCGCTCGACGTGCATCCGCCAGGTGTAGGGCCACAGCAGCCACCCCTGGGCGATCACCAGCAGCCACACGATGCGGTGCGTCTTTGCGCTACGGATCCGCAGCAGCCACAGCAGCCCCATTGCCGCTACCGCAGCGACGCTGGTGACCAGCGTGGTCCGCAATAGCGCGGTGGCCAGTGTTTCCCAGGAGCCATTCATCGCTTGCCCCCTTTCGGCTTGGTGGTCTTGTGCTCTGCCTGTTCAATCAACGCCTTGAGCTCGGCGATTTCCTCGGGGGTCACGCCTTTGCGATTGATCAGGTGGGCCACCAATGGCACCACGCGGCCGCTGCTCACCCGTTCGACGAGTGTTTCGAGGTCACGTTCGCGAACCTCTGCGGGCGTGACGGCGGCCGAGTACTGGGCGGGCCGCGTCTTCGTACGGGCGACCAGGCCCTTATCCACCAGGCGGTTGAGCCGCGTCTGCACGGTGGTGTAACCAATCGGCTGGCCGAGTGCCTGCTGTGCCCCGTGGATGGTGACGGCCGACTCGCGCCACAGCATCTCGAGAATCTCGATCTCCCCTTCGGGCAGTCGAGGCACTTTCGCTCGCTTCTTCGCCATCGCACGGTCCTCCAGTTGACTGACGTGACGCAGTATTACGACAAGTGTCGTAATTCGCAAGAGCGGTTTTCGGTGAGTGTGAGAACGCTAATGCAGAATAGACTTCTCCGTCGGCGCTGGTTGAGACGAACGCCAGGGAGGAGGATAGGTGACTAGTACCGTCGAGAAAGCAGCCAGTAGAGCAGCCCCGCCACACTTGCGATCGCGCCGAGGACGAGGAGTATCATAGCGATCTGAATTGGGCCTGGCATGAACATATTCAGCAGCTCCAAGAAAACGCGAGAGTGGCTTAGATTCTCATTAGTGTACTCACCCTAAAAGCAAATGGACATTCTTGGCTAGGCCTCCTGAACCCGTTAACTCGTTCTTCAGTTCAAAAGCGGCCAACAAGAGGCTAACAGAGGAAACTGAGATTCAGCAGGGAACACGAATCGATGCTAATGGGAGTACGGTAAATCAGCCTCAATTAGTGTTGCTTCCTTTCCTGACCTTAGTTCCGTGTTTTCGGGGAGGGGTGTATGAAATTCGTGGTGGAAATCGCCCGGCGAGTTGGTTTAATGGTGGTTGAGCGGGCGGTTGTGAATGGTGGTTCGCCCCTCTCTTCCATGCGGCCACATCGATCCTTTTGGCGCGGGGACGGGGGCCCGGCCGAGAGCAGCGCCGGTGAGTTTTGGTCCAGCGAACGAGCTTTATCACCCTTGCGGTTACTACTATGGAACAACTCGTGCGGTTTTGTCCCAGGGGCCTCGAAAACACCTCGGAAAAACAAGGTGTTTTTTGAATCGAGGGGGGACAAAACCCCTGGGGTTTTGGGCCTATGGATTGTTGTTCCCCAAAACAGGGACAAAACCCGGTTTTGGGCCGATGGATCGGTTGCACGGTTTTCGGCCCAGTATCCCGATTGGGTCGATCCGCGAGAAGTGTGACAAATATCGCCGCCAGGTGCACTTATAAAGTAGCAGTATCCGTGATCGCGACGCGTCTGTGCGGCAACCAACCTTCGAGGAGTAATTGATGACTTCGTTTTCCAGGCGATCGGCACTGAAAGTTCTCGGCACCGTGGCGGCTTCCAGCAGCGTCAGGGTGTCGGCCACCGTGCGGGTCGACGACCGCGTAGCCGAGGCGAGCGGCCGCTGCTCGTGGGGCAAGACGCACGATCGCGTGTGGTTGGGCGCGGCCTACTGGGCTAATCCGATGGAGGACTGGCGCGTCGCGGATGGTGGCATCGAGTGCAGTGCCCGTGGTGGCGATCGCAACGTGCACCTCCTGACCCATCAATTTACCAACCCCGAAGGCAAACTGCGGATGGCGGTGCAGGTGAAAGAACTCGACGCCGGGCCCAAACCTTCCGGCGCCGGCTTCCGCGTGGGCATTCGTAGCGATCTCAACGAGGTCAAAAGCAACTCGTTCGCCAAGGGTGGCATTCCGTGTGGTGTGGTGGGCGAAGAGCTGGTGATCGGCCAGTCGAAGAGCAAGCTGGCTGCGGGCACCGACACCTCGGACCTGAAGCTGGTGCTGACTGGCGAGCCGAGTGGCAGGAAGTACCACCTGACGCTAACGGCCTTCGACAACGACAACAAGCAGGTCGGTAGCGTCGAGCGCACCGTGGCCGGCGATCGCCTGTTGGGCAACGTGGCCGTGGTGTCGAATTTCGACGCCGCCACTGGTCCGAAGCAAGGCTCGCTCTACCGTTTCGAGAATTGGGAAGCCACCGGCGACGCGTTTACCGTCTCGCACGAACATCGGTTCGGACCGCTATTGTGGTCGATGTACACCTTGAACGACTCGCGGACGGCCGACGGATTTATCCTGAAGTTCACCGCGCTCACCGGCCCCTTAGGCGAAGGGGACAACCAGACGGTCGAATTGTCGTGCATGCAACAGAACGAGTGGGTCGACCACCAGGCGACGCTCGACACGGACGCCTGGACCGCCACGTTCAAGATTCCCGGCTGGGATGCATCGGTCGACACGCCCTACAAGCTCAGCTACCGCGAGAGGCATACCGATGGCTCACAGACCATTTTGACTCGCGGCGGCACGATCCGCGCGAACCCCTCGGGCCGGCCGCTGCGACTGGGCGCGCTGACGTGCCAGAACGACTACGCGTTTCCCTACGCGCCGGTGGCCGAAAATGTGGCCAAGCTCGATCCCGACATGCTCTACTTCTCGGGCGATCAGCTCTATGAGAACCACGGCGGCTACGGCATCGTCCGGCGGCCAGCCGATCGGGCGATGTTGAACTACCTGCGGAAGTACTACCAGTTCGGCTGGGCATTTGGCGAGGTGATGCGCGACCGGCCCACCGTGGTGATTCCCGACGACCACGATGTGTTCCAGGGCAACATCTGGGGCGAAGGTGGCGCGCCAATGGGCCGCGGCAGCGCGAGCGACACCGGCGGCTACGCCCAACCGGCCCGGATGGTGAACGTCGTGCATCGCACCTGCACGAGCCACCACCCCGATGCTTGGGACCCCAAGCCGTGCCAGCAGGACATCAGCGTTTATTACACCGACCTGGTGTACGGCGACGTGGGCTTCGCCATCCTGGCCGACCGCCAGTGGAAGAGCGCGCCAACGCGGGTCGACACCGGGCCGGGGCGCGCCGATCACATCACTAGCGGCGACATCGACCCCAAGCAGCTCGATGGACCGGAGCTAGTGTTGCTGGGCGAGCGGCAGGAGGAGTTCCTCGAGCAGTGGGCCAAGAACTGGGACGGTCATCGCTTAAAGGTAGTGTTCAGCCAGACGGTGTTCGCTGGCGTTGCCACGCATCATGGCGCGTATAACGGATTCTTGTATGGCGACCTCGACTGTGGTGGCTGGCCTCACACGGCCCGCAATCGTGCGATCGAACTGATGAAGCCCGGCATGCCGCTGCACATCAACGGCGACCAGCACCTGACAACCATGGTGCAGTACGGTGTGGACGAGCAGCGGGACGGCCCGTGGTCGTTCTGCACGCCGGCCATCGCGGTGGGCTATCCCCGCTGGTGGCGGCCCGACGAAATGGAGATGCCGCACGAGCATCGTCCCCAGCATGGCCTGCCGAACACGGGCGAGTTTGTCGACGCCTTCGGCAACCTGGCCTACGTATACGCAGTGGGCAATCCCGAGGTCGGTCGCAAACGCAACCGCTATGAGCTGGCGCACCAGAAGGGCAGCGGCTTCGGCCTGGTGACGATCGACACCCAGGCGAAGACCTACAAGTGCGAGTCGTTCAAGTTCCTCATCGACGCGACCGATGGCAACGCGGACAACCAATTCCCGGGCTGGCCGGTGGTGATTCACCAGCGCGAGAATGGCGGGGAGAATGTGATTGCGTAGGGATTGCGGTAGCCGGATTCGCAAGAACTCGGAAGCAGTGACTCAGCAGCCTGAATTCTTGCGAATCCAGCTACGACTTGCGTTCAGAGAGCACTATGGGTCTCAGCTCCGCCGCGAGGAAGAACGAGCCGGTGATGCAGATCAGCCCGTCGGCGGGAGTCACCTGGTTTGCCCGGTGCCAGGCTTCATGTGGCGACTTCACGATTTCGATGGCGACCTGCGGCGCAGCCTGGCGGAATACTTCGGCCAGTTGCTCGGCCGGCACGACGCGAGGGTTCGTCTGATACTCGGTGATGAGCACGCGCTCGAATACGGGCGCCAGCGCCCCGGCTATGGCGGCGAAGTCCTTGTCCTTGCTGCAGGAGACCACCAGTGTCCGCGGCACTTCGCACCGCACGGCCAGCGTGGCAGCCAGCGCCGCGGCACTCGCGGCGTTGTGGGCCGTGTCGAGCACGGTGACCGGTTTGCCGGGCAGCAGTTCCACGCGCCCGGGCACTTGTACGCTGCCGAGTGCCTGGCGGCGGGCGGACTCCGGAATTTGCCAGCCTTGGCGGGCGAGTTCTTCGATCACGGCCAGCGACACCGCGGCGTTGGCGGCCTGGTGCTCGCCGGTAAGGGCGAGCTTCACCTCGGCGAGGTTCGACTGTCCTTTGACCAGGTAGTCGAGCGAATCGCCCTTCTTGGAGGGATGGTAGCGATAGTCGAATTCGCGACCGAGCTCGATCATTCGGCAGCCGTGCTCGAGCGCCACGTTGGCGATTACATCGCGTGGCTCGGCCGGCACCACGCCCGACACCACGGGAACGCCCGACTTGATGATGCCCGCCTTCTCGCCGGCGATGCTGGCCAGCGTGTTGCCGAGCTGCTTGGTGTGGTCGAAGCTGATGGTGGTGATCACGCTTACCGCCGGCAGGCAGACGTTGGTCGAGTCGAGCCGACCGCCAAGACCCACCTCCAGCACCATGGCCGTGCATTGCTGCTGGGCGAAGTGCACCAGGGCGATGGCCGTGGTGATGTCGAAGAACGTCAGCCCATCCTCGCCCGCGGCGGCCGCGCGGCGATCGAACTCCTCGACCACGGGGCGAACCGTATCGACCAGTTCGGCCAGTTGCTCGCCCGTGGCGGGCACGCCATCGATGGCAAACCGCTCTTCCAGTCGCTCGAGGTGGGGCGAGCTGAACACCCCCGTGCGGTAACCGGCCGACGTGAGCATGGCAGCCACCATAGCGGCCGTGGAGCCTTTGCCCTTGGTGCCGGCGATGTGGATGATGGGTGCCGCTGTGTCGGGGCTGCCCAACGCGGTGACGAACTGTCGCATGCGGTCGAGCTTCAGTTGCCGCTCGCCGTACGGCACGACCTGGGTGCGTTCGTAGTTAATGCGTCCCAGCAGCCACTCGGCCGCGGCATCACGACGTGGCTCGCCGGTGGTGGCATGGTCGGTGCCGACGAGTTTCATGCTGGGGTTACTCCACTGGTGGCTGGTTTCAGGTCGATTCAGCATGGCAGGTTGGTTGACGGTTGGCCAGCGGGGCGACCGGACGACCTGGAGTTCTTGCGACCAGTCGGCCGAACTTGCTTGCCAATGTCCGCAGACAACTTGGTGCCGACGCGAGTTGCAGGTACGATGGAGCTATCCAGCGTGTGTTGTTATTGTCCTCTGTTCAGGAGCGCCAGGCCGTGTCCGAGTCCGACGATCTTTGCTGCGTTACTTCTGCCCACTCCGTCATGGAGGCCGCCCCCATTGTCGCCGCTCTGGAACGGGCCGGAATCAAAGCGATGACGGGCAATTCCGAGTCGGCCACCGTTATGCCCGAGGCCATGGGCGAGGTGGAAGTCCTGGTCGCCAATCACGACGCTCCCCGGGCGCTCACGCTCATTCAACTGATCGAAGAGCACGGTACCGACGTCGACTGGTCGCAAGTGGACGTGGGCGAGCCCGAAGAGTAGCCACCGTGGCTGGCTCCCCAGCTTAGACGTTAAACAGGAAGTGACAGACGTCGCCATCCTGCATGACGTAATCTTTGCCCTCGACACGAAGCTTGCCCGCTTCGCGAATGGCCTTTTCGCTCTCGTACTGCACCAGTTCGTCCACTGCGTAGACCTCGGCGCGAATGAAGCCCCGTTCGAAGTCGGTGTGAATCACACCGGCCGCTTGCGGCGCCGTGGCACCGATCGGGATGGTCCAGGCGCGAATTTCCTTCTCGCCGGCCGTGAAGTAGCTTTCCAGGCCCAATAGCTTGTACGCTGCGCGGGCCAGCACGGCGAGCGCCGGTTCGGCGAGCCCCACGCTTTCGAGCATCTCCTGCTGATCTTCGGCGTCCAGTTCCGCCAGCTCAGCCTCGAGCCGCGCGCAAACGGGTACCACCTCGCCCCCCTCCTGGGTAGCACGTTCGCGCACCCGCTGGACGTGCTGGCCGGTGCCCTCCAGGTCGTCCTCTTCGATGTTGGCCACATACAGCACCCGCTTGCTGGTCAAGAGCTGCAGCCCGTTGATCTCCTTGCGGAGCGTCGGATCCTCGGGGTTCAGCGAGCGGACGGGATTGCCATCGTCCAGCACAGTCTTACACACCTCGAGCAGTTCGACCCGCCGCTTGGCGTCCTTGTCGCCCGAACGGGCAGTGCGGCGTGCCTTGTCGAGCGAATTGGTCACCGACTCCAGATCGGCCAGCATCAACTCGGTGTCGATGGTTTCGATGTCACGGATGGGGTCGACCGAACCGTCGACATGGGTGATGTCGTCGTCTTCGAAGCACCGCACGACGTGGACGATGGCATCCACGTTGCGGATATGCGAAAGGAATTTGTTGCCCAGGCCCTCGCCCTCGCTTGCCCCGCGGACAATTCCGGCAATGTCCACCAACTGCAGGACGGCCGGAATAACTTTCTGCGTCTGGATGTACTTCTGAATAGTGGCCAGCCGCGAATCGGGCACCGGCACCGCGCCGACATTCGGTTCGATGGTGCAGAACGGGTAGTTCTCGCTAGCAATGCCGGCAGCCGTCAACGCGTTGAACAGGGTGCTTTTGCCGACGTTCGGTAGGCCTACGATGCCTGCCTCCATGGCGGGGAATCCTCTGGGGTGGGGGACAGTCCGCGCGGGGCAGACCTGGGAAAAAGTCGCAGTATATAGCTTTGCCCCACCAGTTGGCAGTGTGGCCGACAAAAGCGGATAGCCAGCGTTGAGGTCACCCGCCATAATGAACTGTCCTTCCCCCCGATTCGTGCCCACGTCGGCCCGTGCCACAAAACTGGAGTATCCGGTGATGTCTCGCCTCGAAGTCCTGCTACTGCTGTTGTTGCTCTCGCCCTTGAGCCTCGCCACGAGAACCGCCATGGCCGACGAAACGGCCGTCGCCAGTTCTTCGTCGCCGGCCGAGGAAGCCAAGCCGGAAGCCGAACTGCCCGAGACCCCATCGCTCGACCCACCTGCCACTGGCGAACCGGGGGAAGAAGACGAACAGGCAATGCCCGACGAGCAGGCTGAAGACGGTTCGGCAGCAGAGGGCGAGTCGGACAACGACGAGCCCAGTCCCGGACAGGCCGATCTGGACAAGGCCACCCAGCTCAAGCTAACCGCCTCGGACGGCAAGCAAATGAACGACGTCATCCAATTGCTGGCCTCGGCCATGAAGAAGGGGCTCGACGAAGAGAACGAGGCCTTCGCCAAGCAGATGCTCGCTTCGACCCTGATGGAGCGCGGCCAGGGGCTGGCCGCCGTGCTGCTGGAGCAACCCCGCGGCGCCGGTGCTCAGCAGGATCCCCGTTGGGCGCAGTTGCGGTTGATCGCGCTGTCGGATCTCTCCAACGCCGTGAAGCTCGATCCGTCGGAAGTCTCGGCCTGGGTGTTGATCGGGCGCCTGCATCAGATGCCCGGGGGCGACCCGAAGGCTGCCAACCAGGCCTACACCAAGGTAATCGACCTGGAAGATGCCGATGCCAAGCTCAAGGCCGAAGCCCACGCCCGGCGGGCGACATTGCAGGAGGACCCTGACGAGCAACTGGCCGACATCACCGGCGCCATCGAGGCCGATCCCGATAACGGAAGCTATCTGCTGCTGCGAGTCCGCCACCACCTGGCCACCAAGCAGTTGGATGAAGCGCTGGCCGACGTCGACAAGGCGATCGAGCTTTCCAGCGACGATTACACCGCCCATGAACTTCGCGGCTTGGTGCTGCGAGAGCAGGGGGAAACCGAAGAGGCCTTCAAGGCGTTCGATCGCGCTGGCGAGATCAACCCCGAGTCGCCCATGCCCTACCTGCAACGGGCCGAGATGCATAGCAAACTTGGCGACATGGAACAGGCCATTGATCAGGCGTCCAAGGCCATCGACCGCGCCGAATCGAACGAGCTCGGTTACCTGCTGCGGGCCGACTTCCATCTGCGCAACGACCAGGCGGAAGAAGGCCTGGCCGACGCCGAGCGAGTGCTCGAGCTGCGTCCAAATTTTCCGCCCGCCATTCTGCTGAAGGCGCGCGCCTATGAAATGATGGGCAAGATGAAGCTAGCTTTGGGGCAACTGGAGGAGCTGGCCAATGCCACGCAAGACCGAGCCGATCTTGACCTGCAGATCGCGTTGTACGCCCTGCAACTGGAAATGCCCCGCCGGGCGATCGAGGCCCTCGACCGTGCCATTGAAGCCCAACCGGATGAAGCCATCCTGTATCGCTACCGAGGCGACTCCTACCTGAACATCGGCAAGCACGCCGAGGCGATTGCCGACTACGAAAAGGCCATGGAGCTGGCACCGGACGATTATGGCGTGCTGAACAACTTGGCCTGGACGCTCGCCACGAGTCCCGAAGACGAACTTCGCGACGGCCAACGGGCCGTGGAACTAGCCACCAAGGCGTGCGAGCTCTCCGAGTTCCAGGCCGCCCACATTCTCAGCACGCTAGCCGCGGCGCACGCTGAAGTCGGCGACTTCGAAAAGGCCAAGGAGTGGGTGCAGAAAGGCATCGAACTGGACGATCCTGAGAACGTGGAGCAGCTCAAGGAGGAACTGGCGCACTACGAGCGGGGCGAGACCATCCGCGAACGCCAGGAGCAAGACGCCGGCGAGCGAGAAGGAGCGGAGGAAACGCCCGCCAAGGACGATCACCGCGAGCTGGAAAAACCCTCCGGCAGCACGCCCGCGCCACGCAGAAGCATCGACTTCTAACCCGCGTGTAGAACGCGACCAGGTGCCTGGGGACGAACTCCGCCAGCCCCACACCCGAACGCTTATCGCTGCGCAGAAATCGCCCGCGGTCGCGCCGACCTTGGCCCGCTACCGCAGTTCGTTCATCCACGTGCGGAAGTTCGATTCCAACATGGTCAGGTCGTTGCCAAACACGCTTTGAAAATCGCGTACTCGCTCCACGGGCTCGTACTCGCTCAGCGGCTTCCTCGCGGCCGTCAGCTTCAGGTACTGTTCGTACTCACGGGGGCGGGTCTCGCTCAGGAAGAACGTCAGCGCCCACGCTTCGGCGTAGGCCCGCTGGGACGAGGTGCGAAACGGCGTGTCGCTGGCGACCAGTTCGCCCAGCGTCAGTTTGCCAGTCGCCGAATCGACAAAGTGGAAGTAGTCGTCCAGCCGCCCCTGGTTAATGCGATCCCGCCGAGTGTCGCCCGCGCCGCTCTGGTACACGCCACGGGCTTCGAACATCGTGGCCAGTCCTTCGACCACCCATTGCGGCGTGGTGGCCGTGCGGCTGTGCAACCCGGTGTTGAAGGCCATCTGGTGGGTGGCCTCGTGGACGATGGTGTTGGCGGTGATGCCCCAATCGCGATCGTGATTGCCAACGCGATCGAACATCAGCACGCGGTTCGACGTGGGGTCGTAGTGCCCCAGCGTGTTGGGTTGCAACTCGGCGCCGGTCTTACGGGCCGCTTCGTGGTACTCCTGCTCCGAATCGTAGATCACGGCCACCAGCGGGTACTTGGGACGGTGCAGCTTGAACCCGCGGACGCGAAAGTAGTTCTGAAACGACCGGTAGAGCTCTTCGAACCGCGTGGCCCAGGCGTCGCTTTCGCCGGGTCGGTGCACCACTAGGTAGTGTCCCGTGGAGGTAACGGTCTTCGCTCTGCCAAACTCGTCGTACAGGGCGCTGCGCATTTCGCTGGTCGTGTATCCCTGGAAACGCGGCGCCGTCTTGCGAGCCTCTTCCGCCTGGCGGGGATCGACCGTGTGCAGCGCCCCGTCACGGGCGAGGATCAGCATCTGCTGGTCGGTCCAGAGCAGCGGCCGCCCTTCGAGCTCGTCGCCATTGTACTTGGCGGAGAACATGAAGTCCTGGGCCGCGGCCATCGAGGAGGTGAGCATGGCCAGAACAACGAGCGGCAAGCAGATTCGAATCATGGCTTGGCTGGATTCGGTGAGAAATACGGGCAACTGGCGACCCTAAAGCTTACCTTGCAAAACAGGCGAGACTTTTCCCGGCAACCCGCTTAAAATGCGAAGAGCGGATCATGAGGCGAAAACGCAACACGTCGCCTTCGAACAACTCCCCCGTCAAGCTGAACTTCTGGTACCGACGATTGCCCAGGCTTTTGCGCAGGCCGCTTCCGCCTCGAATTCGTTCGTTCCTAGCAGGGCGTTTGACCAACGACGAGTGAGGAACGGAACAATGTCGCTACGAAAAAGTGTTTGGTACCTGGTGCTCTTGGGAGTGGTCGTCAGTGCCATGACTTCCGTTCGCGCCGACGACGAGCAGTTGACCGCGCAGATCGAAGAGCTGGTCGCTCTGCTGGACGCCGATACCATCTCGGAACGTGACATTGCCGAGCAGAACCTGCTGAATCTGGTGGACGTCGAAGGCGTGGGGCCCGAGAAGTTCCTGGCGGTGCTGCCCAAGCCCAACGACAGCATGCCCCCAGCGGTTCGCGAGCGGTTGTCGACCATCCGCAAGATGGTCGAGCAACGCCTGGCCGCTCAGGCCATCGAGGCGTCGAAAGTCTCGCTCGAGGCGATCAATTGGCCATTGGCGGACGTGATCAAGAAGCTGGAAGAGCTCACCGGCAACAAGATTGTCGACAACCGCGAACCCGACGCCGTGGCGGCCAGCCCGCAGATCATCATGAAGGTGGAGAACGAACCCTTCTGGTCGGTGATGGATCAAGTCATGGACCAGGCCCAGCTCAGCCAGTACGCCTACGCCGGCGAGGACGCCCTGGCCCTGGTGGCTCGCGGCGAAGGCGAAGGGCAACGTTTCGGCCGCGCCTGCTACAGCGGGCCGTTCCGGTTCGAAGTAATCGAGGTCAGCGCCACCCGGGGGATGCGAAACCCGTCGAATCAGGCGCTGCGGCTCGATCTGGAAATTGGCTGGGAACCACGCCTGCGACCCATCGCGCTTACGCAGCAAATGACCCGCCTGGACGCCATCACTCCCGACGGCGAGCGGCTTGCTCCGGCGCAGGAGCAGCAGGTGTTCAACATCGAAGTGCAGGAGGGCACCTGTGCGTCGACCATTACGGTGCCGTTTGAGCTGCCCGATCGTTCGGTGGAAGAGATCATGCTGCTGGGCGGCAAGATCACGGCCCTTGTGCCGGGTAAGCGGGAGAAGTTCCGTTTCGACGATCTGAAAAGTAAAGAGCCCATCGTCAAGACGCTCGGCGGTGTGAAGGTGACGCTCGAGCGGGTGGTGCAGAACGGTCCCATCTGGGAAGTGCACATGAATCTGGAGCTGGAAAACGATAACGGCGCACTGGCCTCGCACCGCGGCTGGGTGTTCAACAACATCACCTACCTGGTGGGCGACGACGGCGAACCCATCGACCACGCGGGCTTTGAAACCACCAAGCAAACTGCCACCGAAGTCGGTATCGCCTACCTGTTCGACCTGCCCGAAGGCATCGACGGCCTGAGCTGGGTGTACGAATCGCCGGTGTCGATCGTCGAACGGGACTACGAATACCAGCTGGAGGGAATCAAGCTGCCGTAATTAAGAAGCAAAGCGACATTCACTTCAGAGAAAATCAGACGCGGATCTGCGCGGATTGGAGCGGATCTACGCTGATTCTGACGAGCGTCCGAGAGCTCTAAGGGCATCAAGTCTCCATGATGATCGACGCGAGCGTGGAAAGTCCTCTTAAGGTTGAATCTGATTCGCGATGATCCGCTAAAATCCACGCCGATCCGCGACTAATTCTCCTTGCACAGAGCTCTAGAACCCCATCCCCTTCGCTTTCACCCGCACGCGGCACAGGTCGTGGTTCGAGGTCATGTAGAGCGTGTGACCGTCTTCGCCAAAGCCGCAATTGGCGATCTTGTCGCCCGTGCGGATGGTGGCCAAGTGCTTGCCCTCGGGCGAGATGACCAGCACGCCGCCTGGGCCGGTGGCGAACAGGTTGCCGGCCGTGTCGACTTTCAGACCGTCGCAGCTTCCTGGACGCTGCTTGCCGAGTTCGGTCACGTCGAGCAGCACCCGGCCTTCGTCGATTGAGCCATCGTCCAGCACGTTGTACGCCATGTAGATCAGGTTGCTGCTGTCCGACTGGGCGACGTACAGCGTCTTTTCGTCGGGCGAGAGGGCAATGCCGTTGGGGGCGCGGAGCTTCTTGGTCAGCAGTGTTGGTTCTTCGCCCGGCATCACGCGGTATACGCCCTGATAGTCGAGCGGGCGGTCGGTGTTCTTGAACGCGCCGATGCGCCCATACGGCGGATCGGTGAAGTAGATAGCGCCCGACGAGTGAATCGCCAGGTCGTTCGGGCTGTTGAATTCTTTACCCTGGTACTCGGCGGCGATGGTGATGAACTTCGGCTCGGCCGCCGTGGTGGGGGCGTCCATGCGAGCCACCCGGTGATCGCCATGCTGGCACAGGATGAGTCGGCCCTGGTTGTCGACGGCCAGGCCGTTCGATCCCGACTCGCCTTCGCGCGACGCGCTCTGCGTATAGCCCGACGGTTTGAGGTAGATGCTCAGCCCCTCATCGTCCTGCCACTTGAACACGGTGTTCCGCGGCACGTCCGAGAAGACCAGGAATCCTCCCTCGGCAATCCAAACCGGTCCTTCGCTCCAGTGGAAACCGGTAGCCAGGCGTTCGATCTTGGCGTCCGGATCCACCAGTGCCTCGGCCGCTGGATCGAGAATCTCAATCTCACCCAGCGTTTCGATAGGGTCGATGGTCGTTTGCGCCTGCAGCGGCAGCGAGATCGAGAGTAGTAGGAGCGATAGGTTGAGAGCGCGCTGATTCATGGGTCTATCGATTCAAGGAGAGGAGAGCGGATTCAGAGGAGACATAGTGGCTACTGGGCGCCCGTGCCGAAGCGGAACAGTTTGTGTCGTGTACGGACCAACAGCGTGCCGTCCACCGGGATGGGTGTGGCGACTGATTCGTCGCCCAGTTCGTTCTCGGCGACGAGCTCGAACTGGTCGCCAGCCGAAATAACAAACAACGTGCCGTCTTGCCGCAGGCAGTAAAGGTTGCCGCCAGCCAATAGCGGCGAGCTGTAATACTTTACATTGCTGCGGGGCAGGCGGTCCTCCCAGATCACGTCGCCCGACTCCAGGTCGAGGCACGACACTTCGCCTTTGTCGCCCAGCACGAACACTTTGCCGTCGGCGACTACGGGCGAAGGAACATCGGCACCGACGCCGCGCTTGAGCCACTTCGCCTCGCCCGATTCGGAGAGTGGAACCGCTGTGAGGAACTCCGTCCGCCCGAACGGCACTACGGCCACCCCGTCGGCGATGGTGGCCGAGGCGATGACGCGCCACATGCCTTTGTCGTCTGGGTTGAAGCCGCTGCGTTCCCACAGCAGTTTACCGGTCTTGGCATCATGACCAGTGAGGTGGTCGGCGCCGAACGTGACGATCGTCTCCTGGCCATCGATCTCCAGCACGGCCGGCGTGGTGTAGGCCTGATCCGACTCGCGGGGGCGCGTGTATTGCCGTTTGGTTTTCCAGACTTCTTTGCCGTTGTCCAGGTCGAGCGTTACCAGGTAGGAATCTCCCTCCTGCATTACGGCGATGCACACACCGGCCGACGTCAGCACCGGCGAGGTGCCAAGGTCCCACCACAGTGTGTCGGGGCCGTACTTTTCTTGCAGGTTGAGCCGCCAGAGTTCCTGGCCATCGGTGGTGAGGCACACCACCAGGCCGCTCTTGAAGTAGAACACCACATGTTCGCCATCGGTCACCGGCGAGGAGTTGCTGCCGGTGGCCGCGCGATTCTTGCCTTGTCGCGCCTCTCCTAGTTCGAGTCGCCAGCGCTCTTTGCCCGAAAGGTCGTAGCTGGCGGCGGTGTCCTGTCCATCGGCGGTGAGCGAAACGAAAATCGAGTCGCCCCACACCACAGGCGTCGATGCTCCTTCGCCGCCGAGGTCGACCTGCCACAGGCAATTCGTCTCGGGGCCGATCTCCACAGGATAATCGCCGGGTGGGGCCACCATGTTGCCTTCGGCCCCACGCCACTCGGGCCAGTTGGCCAGGGCGCAAGTGGAGGTCAGCGTGGCGGTAGTGAACAGGGCGGAGAAGAGGCAGGTGACTAGTAGGCGAGACATGGCAAGTTGACCGGGTTGAAGTGGACGTCGGACGAGGCGTGCCTCGTCGGCTACTTGGGCTTGTTCAGCCGGACGATATAAAAGCGATCGCGGTCGATTTTACCATGCCGGCCGTCCGCGTCACTGAAATACTCGACTCGATCGCCAATTCCATCGGTCAATTTTTGCGAACTGCGATACTTCACGCCAATTCGCTGCCCTTGATCGACCACCCATTCCAAAAACACGACACTGTGTCCCGACTTATTGGAACGCCAGAATTGCGCGAAGTCGCCCGGCTGGGCGTCGTCAAGCTCGATGGCCTGGCCCAGTTTCAATTGCTCCAGGGCGTACTGCACCAAGGTTTCCTTGCTGGCTTCGCTGTTGCCGTACCAGAATTTGTGGAGCTGGCGGATGTCGTCGATCGACTTCTCTTCCAGCAATCCACGCCGCTCGGCAGCTTTGAACACCACCGACAGGGTGTAGCCACAGCAGAAGGTGCCCTCGCCCTTCGGCAGAATCTGCTCGCCGGCGAAGCAGAGTTCCTCGGGCACGCCGGAACCTTTCCACTGGTACGTGCCACCATCTTTGTAGCTGTATGCGATCTCGAGCACGTCCGCGTTCGGACCTTTCGGTTCAGCGGCCGGCAGGGCAGGGCAGACGAGCAAGGCGAGGATCAGAATTCTTAGCATGCGACTCTCCGGGGCGGACCGGTTTCTAGCTGGCGAGTACCGCTTGCACTCGCTCGAGCGTTTGGGGGTCGTGAAACTCCAGCTTGCCGAAGCCCCGCACGGCGCCGGCGGCCACGGCCGCGTTCTGGTGTTCGGCATAGTTGGTAATCATCATCACCGGAACATCGGCCAGTTCGGGCGTCGATTTGATTTCGCGGATCACCTCCAGGCCATCGGAGTAATCGATGTCGAGCTTGCGATTCACCACCACCAGGTCGAACGGCTGTGCTTTGAGCTTCGCGAGCGCATCGTCCGCCCGATCGGCCTGTGCCACTTCGCAATCGAAATGCTGCTTGAAGAATCGAGTGATCCCGGCATGATCGGGACCGCAATTGCCAATGTCGAGAATGCGTTTCATCAGGTCTCTGGAAGGTTAGTGAACCACAGAAAGAGGATGCGGGGGCGTGTACCAAGGATACTTCATCGTGCAGGCCGTTTACAGCTTTTTCCACACCGCCGGATTGGGACAGCGAACATCCCCACCGCTCAGGCTAACAACAACGGCTTTCTCGTCCCCAGGGCGCTGGTATACCCGCAGCTCCAGTTGTTGTGGTTCGAGAATCACGGATCGTTCGAAGTCATTGTGTGGATCGTGACTGGAATGGTACCTGGTTCCTGCCTGCAAGCTTTTGAGGACTCCCGCGATCTTGGCGGTGTCGGTCACGCGCCGAGGCGTGCCGTATCGGGAAGAGTGGTCGTAGACAACCAGATCGACCACATCGGCGCTTTTCAACGCCGCAATGTCGCGGCGAGTTCGCTTGAACTGCATCGCTTGCAGACACATAAGCGTTAGCACAACGGCGAGCACTATGGCCCACGCACCGACAATGTACAGCTCCTTGCGTTGCTTGTTCATGTCCTTGTTCTGCGTGCGTCGTGTTTCAACCACGGCGCTACGCAGGGCACCCAGCAGGCACAGCAGGCGAATCGACGCTCACCATCACCAATTTGATGAGCGCCGATTCGTGGTTGCTGGTTCCGTGGCTCCGTCGTGAAATCTTATTCCTCCGGCTCGGCACCTTCTTCGATAGCGAACAGGTGCGTGCGGTTGGCGATGTAGAGGATGTTGTTCGCCACGATCGGTGTGGAGTAAACGCTATTGTTCATCTCGATTTCGCCGTAGTAGGGCAGCATCTCGCCACCGTCGTCGACCATCGCCACGTTGGGGTCGGACGAATGACGGAAGATGGCGACCTGGCCATCCTCGTCGCCGATGTAGACCTTGCCGTCGACGATCAGCGGCGAGCCCCAGCATTGGGCCAGCATGTCGTATACCCAGTAACGCTCGCCGGTCTTAGCGTTCAGGCAGTGCAGCAGACCGCTGAAGTCGGCGATGTACAGGATGTCGTCCTTGATGGCCACGGTGCCGCAACTGCGGTGCATGGTCTCTTCGTAATCGATCTCGCCATCGCCGTTGGAGTCCTGCTCGCTGTAGTGCCACACGGCGGCCGAGTTCGGGTTTGGACGCACAAAGTCGCCCTCGTCCTTCTCCACGGCCTTGATTCGCTTGTGTTCGATCTCCTTGTTGGGGTCGGCCGAGTTGAACGCCAACTCAGGGCTCACGTTGCCGCGCTTGTTCGGATCGATGCACCACAGGTGACCGATGCCTTCCTGGTGCTCGGGGTCCTGGCCCACGGCCACGTAGACCAGCCCGTCGTAGATGACCGGCGTGGCAATAATGTTGTTACGCGTGCCGCGGCCGCCGAGAATCCATTCCGACTCCTTGGGGTTGGCGTCGAACTTCCACAGCAGCTTGCTGTTGCCGTTGCCGTCGCCCCGGGGGTCGAAGCTGTACACCCAGCCATCGCCACCACCGAAAATGACCTGCTCCTGACCGTTGATCACGCCGTACGTGGGGCTCGACCACTGACCGTGCAGGATGTTCGTGGCGGGCGAGTCGTCGGTCCACAGCACCTCGCCGGTGTTCTTGTCGACCGCCATGAAGCTCGGTGCTTGCGGCGAAGGAAGATTGATGTGCGACTCGTCCAGGCCGTTCGACGTGTTGACGAAGATTACGTCGCCCACGCCCGTGATCGAGCAACTGCACATGTTGTGCTGGCTCACATAGTAAGGCGCGGCCATGAAGTTCAGCGACCACACCACGTCGGCTTCGTTCTCGCCTTCTACCGGTTCTTCCTGGTAGGGACCGTCGTTCTCGCCGTCGCGGAAGCCTTCGACGTCCAGGCAGCGAACTTCGCCACGGCTGGTGACGAACCACAGGCGATCGCCCTCGACGTACGGAGCACAGCAGATGCCTTGCTCGGGCCAGTCGTGCACGCGGCCAGTCTTCAGCTTCTCGCTGGAGTGCTGCCAGCGAAGTTCCCCCGTCTCGCGATCGAACGCTAGCAGCACGCCCAGATCGACGTCGGCGGGATAGCGCTCCAGGTGGCCCGCACCGTTGTTGGTGCCGACGTAGATTTGATCGCCAGCCACCACGGCGTTGCCGTACGACTGCGAGCCGAGGCGTGCGACCCACTTGATATTTTCGGCCGTGGAGCTGTCCCACTCGCCGGTTTCGGGATCGAACTCGCCGACTTCCCACTCGGTGGGGATGTTGTTGCCGACCGGTACGTTGTTCCGCGCCGGATCGCCGCCCCACATCGGCCAGTCCTTGGTGAGTTCCTGGGCAGAGACTGCAGAAGCGGAAACCAGCGCGTACAGAGTCAGAGTTACGATAGCCTTATGCATCTTGAATTGCCTTGGCAAAGTTTAGGAGTTGGAACCACATGGCCTGAGCAGCACCTGGCGGCGACTTGCGGACAGTCGTTGAAATCTGGTCGTCGCGATGGCTTCGTCAGGCCTTGTGACTTTGTGGTGAAGGGGGAGTCAATTAGTTCTCGGTAACTTCGATGTTGTCGACGTAGGCCTCGGCCACTTTGGAGTCGCCGAACAGGCCCGGCGCACCATTAAGGTTCGGCGCTTCGTCGGTGACTTCGAGCGTCCACTCGTCGGGCTCGTCGGTGCCGCGCTCCCAAACCTTGCCCATCACGTGGGCGTGGTCGCCTTCGGGCACGACCTTCAGCTTGAGCGTGTACCACTTACCCGGTTCGAGCTTCATCTCCTTAGCGTCCTGAGTCCGCTCGGGGTGGGTGCACCAACTGTAGAGCCGCACTTCCTGGTTGGGACCGAACAGCGTGAAGTTGTAGCCACTGTTGATCACCCCGATCGAAGGCAGGGTGGCGTTGGCTCCGCTGACGTTTTCGGTGGGAAATTCTGGCACATCCGTTTCAGTGGCGCCTTCCACGCCGGGCTGACCGACGGTCATTTGCACGTCGGCCTGGATGGTGTAGGCGGACATCTCGGGATCGCCCATCCACATCTGGCTGCGGGTGCCGAGCTTGGTGGTCGGCGCGCCGGGTTTGGTGGGCAGCTCCGTCGGCTTGGCGATGTAGTGGTTGCCATCCTTGCCTTCGCGGACCACGTAACGAATACGGCCACCCACCCAGGTGAGCGGTACATCGTCGACGCCCTCGAAGTCGAAGGTCCAGGGCAACTCAGGAACGATGCGGAGCCGGGCTTCGCCCTTCAGGTTGCCTAACGTGCAGGTTATCAGGCTACACTGGTGTGCGGCATCTTCGGGGGCCGTGTAGCTGCCATCGGCGGTGATGGTTCCCGGTCCGGTGACGGAGTACTCGACTTCGCCGGGCTTCGCGTCGCGAAGGTAACGCAGTTGCGGGTTGTAGATCCGCACACGGAAGTCCTTTGTCTCACCCGGCTTGAGTATCGAATCGTAGGGCACCATCTGCAGGTGAGCCGGCTCTTCTGAGAGGAGCTCGTCTTCGGGTGGTGCTGGTGAGGTATGGTCTGCGGCTTTGGCCGCCGCGATGCTCTCTTCATTGCCGATGCAGTACAACGCATCGGACATCGGCACGTACATCCGGCCTTGAGCGATGATGGGCGAGCCGTCGCTCGACTGACGACTGATTCGCATGCGGTGCAAAACGTCGAGCCCGTCGTCGGTGGGCTTAAGCGTCCACCAGCGGCCGTTGTTTGTGCAGACGTACAGCTTGCCGTCCGCGTACAGCGGTGTGCTCCGCTGCACGGTTCCCAGTGGCTTCTTGTCGATTTGCTCGCCGGTATTCAGGTCGAACACGAACATCTTGGCCCGGTCGTCCACAACGTAAATGCGGTCGCCAATCACCAGCGGCGAGGTCTTGCCTGCCATGACTTCGTAATTCTTCCAGATTTCCTTACCCGCCGAATCACCCGGCAGGGTGCCGTCGAGCATCACCACGGCGCCCATTGTATTGCCAACGGTGTTTTCCTCGCTCTGGCCGGTGATCACCTGGCCATGCTCGGTAACGGTGGGCGAGACATTCAGGCCGCGGCCCGAGAACTCGTAGCTCCAGATCGGCACACCGGTGCCGGCCTGCATGGCCCACACCTTGCCATCGCCCGAGCCAAACACCAAAGCGTCGATTCCGTTGAGCTTGGTGAGCACTGGCGCACTGTAGGTGGTATCGTACGGAATGAGGCTGGTGCCCTTTAGCCAGCGTAGTTCGCCGGTGGCCTTGTCGAAGGCCATGAAGCGATGAGCCGGTTTGGCCATCAGACCCCACTGCGGGGTATCGCCCCAGCCGATGACCACGGCGCTGGTGATCACGGTGTCTTCGTAGATCAGCGGGAAGTTGGTGCGGCCACCATAGGTGCTCAGCAGCCCGTACTCTTCGTGCAGGCTGCGGTCCCACTCAACCTTGCCCGTCTCGCCATCCAGGCAGCAGAAATAGCCACACACGCCCTGGGCGTAGACACGGCCGGTTTCCGGATCGCCGACCACGCTCGACCAACCAACGCGGGTGTCGGGTACGTCGGACAGGTAGACATTGAACTCATGTTCCCAAATTGTTTTGCCCGTCGCCGCGTCAACGCACACCACCTTCTCGCCTTCGAGCTCGGTGCCGGGATTGTTGCGGACCATCGTGTAGAGCTTGCCATCCATCACAATGGGCGTGGAGCGACCTCCGAGGTCGTCTCTCTCCCACAGCAGATTGCTCCCTTCGCCCCCTCTGGGGTCCCACTCGGCCGGCATATTCGTGGCGGGCGAGGTGTTGTTTTGTTGCGGACCGCGCCACATGGGCCAGTCGTGGGGATCCGCCGCAGCCGACACCGCGGAGGCAGCCATGATGAAACTAAATAGGGCGAGGGTAGTACTTCGTCGAAGCCAGCGCATATAGGTCTCCTGCCGGGGCACCAGAGCGGTGTAGGAAGGCATGCCCGTCAGACGACTCATTGTAGCCGCCCAGCAAGCATGGGAGGTTGGTAGTTGCCAACGCTCACGAGAATTAAACATAGCAGAATCATGCCCCAGGGGCCATTATTGAACCCCTGTCTCGGATGTCCAGGCCGCATAATCGCTACAGCTTCCGGAGGCCGCAATCTTTGCGCGACAGTTGACCTAAACCATTCGCACAAAAACATTTGCGTTCGTTCAAGGGTCACCGCAAGCATGCCCGATATTTGTGGATGTCGCGGGAAACGAGCCGTGCGCTCAGCCCTGCGACACCCCGCGAACGTGCGTCAAATGCCGGCCCGGACTGTTTCGAGTCAAGGATTGGCTCGACTGGATTTGACGCGACCCTGTGAAGATCCCCCCACGCCAAAGCTCGCCCCAAGTTGACTCCCCGGTAACGAGCGGACCGGCCACCAAGGCTCTCCGCGACCCACCCTAACCGAACACCGGGGGAACGGCCGTCGGATATCAAGCGGACCTTGGTCGCGCTCGGTTACCGTCCTCGGCCGAGGATTCAACCCTAAGCCAGGCCAAGGGAGGTCTCGCATGAATAGGAGAATTATTCGATGAAATGGAACCTGTTCGGAGCGCTCATGCTAGGCGCCCTCCTTGCGAGCCCCAGCTTTGCCGGTGGCTTGTGTGGTGGCGGCTGTGAGCCGTCCTGCGGTTGTGAACCGAGCTGTTGTGCAGACGACTGCGGTTGTGCGACCTCGTGCTGCAAGAAGCCTTGCCTGCTCGAAAAGTTGTTTGGTGGCCTGAGCCACCGTGGCTGCTGCGACAGCTGCGAGCCCAGCTGCTGTGCTGCTGACTCGTGCTGTGGCGAACCCAGCTGCTGTGCTGCTGACGACTGCTGTGGTGGATGTGGCGACGCTTGCTGTGGCAAGAAGTGCTGCATTCTCGACAAGCTGTTCAAGAAGCGTGGCTGCGGCTGCTGCGAGCCCAGCTGCTGTGCTGCTGACTCGTGCTGTGGTGGATGTGGCGACGCTTGCTGTGGCAGGAAGTGCTGCCTCTTGGACAAGCTGATGGGCAAGTTCAAGAACCGTGGTTGCTGCAACGTTTGCGAGCCCAGCTGCTGTGCTGCTGACTCGTGCTGTGGCGAACCCAGCTGCTGTGCTGCTGACGCTTGCTGCGGCGAGCCCAGCTGCTGTGCCGCTGACGACTGCTGCGGTGGTGGATGTGGCGACGCTTGCTGTGGCAAGAAGTGCTGCATCCTCGACAAGCTGTTCGGTCGCCTGAAGTCGAAGGGTTGCTGCGGTTGCTGCGAGCCTAGCTGCTGTGCTGAGCCCAGCTGCGGCTGCAACGACGGCTGCTGTGGTGGATGTGCCGACGACTGCTGCGGTGGCTCGGTAGCCCCCGCCCCGGTCGAGATGGACGAAGCCCCGGCCCCCGTCGAAGCGAAGGACGCTCGCTTCCGCCCAGTGCCCCCTCGCCCGATGGCCGACCCCAACGCCGCCATTGGTCGTCAACGTGACGTGGTCCGCACGAGCTTCGTTCGCTAAGACCACTGCACCAGTGAAGTAAAGAGGTCGATTTCCCCCTTTCCAGGACCTGTCCCGAGCCTTTCACCGGCTCGGGGCAGGTTCTTTTTGTTGGTGGAGGGGGCAGCGACCGGGATTCGGGGGGGCAGGGAGCCATCGTCTGCTATTGGTGCCAGCACCCCAAACTTTCTACACTTACCGCACGTACTGATTTCGAAGAGACCCCCACAGTCGGAACGCCCTGGCTTCCGCGACCAGTTAACCAAACGCCCCATCTGTTATGCCTTCTGCTTTCGGCAAACTGATCCTCACGCTCAGCGTCGCACTCGCAGGGTGGACGTCGGCGTGTCATGCTCAGCAGGAGACTGCCGCCCCGGTAACGCCCCCTCAGGCCCCCGAGGTTACGGCTACGCAGAAGATGCTCGCCGACACGCTGGCAAGTGTTGTTCGCGATGCGATTCCCCATCAGTATGCTCGCAAGAAAGAGTGGGGGCAAACCAAACGTATCACGGTGGGCGTCACTACCGACGAACCGATTTACAAACTCAAACTGCATCGCCGCAAGAAGGCCGTGTCGCACGGTACCTGGAAACAGTACCGCATCAAGTTTGTCGATCCGCAGCAGAAGCTGCACATCGCCGTCGAGAACCTGCACAGCCTCGCAGGGGGCGGAGTCGGGCTGCGGCTGGTGATGGATGCCGAACTGGACGGTTGGGCGCAGATGCGGCACTACAACCGGGGCATCCATCTGCTCACGCTCACTGCCGAAGGCCGTTCGCGGCTCCGCTTGGTGGTGGACTGCGAAGTCCGCGTGGCGATGGGGCCCAAAGGCATGGCCATCGATCCGCGGGTCACGGCCTCGCGGCTCGATATCCACGACTTCCAGCTGCAGCGATTTGGCGAGCTTGAAGGCAAGCTGGCCGAGGAACTGGGCGACGGTCTCAAGCACGTCATGCGAGACCAGCTCGATGGCCCCAAGCTCACGGCCAAGCTGAATCGCGCCATCGACAAGAAACGCGACCGCTTCGTGGTTTCTGCCGCCGACCTGTTACCGAGTTGGTAGTCCCGCGGCCGCTCTAACCGCTCTTGCGTACGGTCCAGAAGTGCTCGACGGGCATGGTCATCTCTTCGATTTCCAGGCCGAATCGCTCGCCCACCTTCACCGTGGTGCCCCGCGCGATCACGTTGTCGCGCACGGTGAGCTCCAGCGCATCGTCGCATGCCTTCTCGAAGCTGATCATTGCCCCCGGCGCCAGTTCCAGCAGTTCCTGCACCGACATCTTTTTGGTCACCAGTTGCACCGATACAGGCACCGAGATCTTCAGCAGGTGCCGCGCGTAGGGAGGAAGTTCCTCCATGCTGCCAGGCCGCTTCGGCGGTGGCGGCGGGGCGGTGGCTTCCTCTTTTTTCGGCTCCGGGGCAGGGGCCTTCGGTTTGGGTTTCGGTAGCAGTTTCTCCGGCTGGCTGCAGGGCCAGATCATGCTCAGGTGAACCGGCGTGCCGCCCGCCTCGGTCAGCACCAGCGGATATAGCGTGGCCTCGTCATCGACCTCGCCATCGACCAGCGACTTCGACAGGTCGTCCACCCACGATGCGCCAAACTTGCCCGCCATCATGGTCTCGGGCACCACCAGCATCGACAGCTCTTGGGCCAGCGTGTTCAGCATGCCTTCGCCGGTAATGTCCGGTTCGTGCATCCACCCCCGCGTCAGTCCCGAGGTCTCTGGCAGGGCCGCGGCCATGGCCACGTCGCCAAACTGCATCATCATCAGCAACCCGGGGCCGGCGAACCCTTCGGGCGGCGACTCGCGGTCGTAGGTGTCCTGCTCGCCCAGCGTCACGGTGACTTCGGCATCAATACCGCGGGTCAGCGCAGCGGCGATTTCTTCTGCGTTTTCCTCGCAGACCGGCTGCATCTGGGCGACCAGTTCGGGCGTCAGTTCACTCATGCTAGCAGTATCGTTACCAAGTGGCGGAAGACGAGTGTCGCGGGGCGCTGCACCTTTCAGCAGTGCGCAGCGGTTCCTACTTGAATTTCTATCGGCGGGAATTGCCGGCAAACTTTGCGCAATCCCCGCCGCCGGGCCGCTGGGTGCTAGCGACGCTAGGGCCTATAATGGGTTGCTTCGCTTTTCTCATTCCCCCCACCCTTCGCATTGCTGCCCGCGAATCCATGACCACCACCGCCCTTGCGCACGAACTGAAGCCTTACAAGTCGCTGTCCAACGACGAGCTGCGCCAGCGCATCTTGGCCGCCAAGCAGCAGTTGGGTGACCGGCTGCTGATCCTGGGTCACCACTACCAGCAGGACGAAGTGATCGAAATGGCCGATCTGCGGGGCGATAGCTACCTGCTTTCGCAAATGGCCGCCGACAGCCAGGATTGCCGAGTGATCGCCTTTTGCGGCGTGCACTTTATGGCCGAGACTGCCGACATCCTGGCCAATCGGCCGGAGAAGCTCGCCGAGCGGGGTGGCGAGCGGGTCGACGTGATCCTGCCCGACATGGCGGCCGGTTGCTCGATGGCCGACATGGCCGCCATCGAACAAATCGAAGACGCCTGGGACGAATTGGGCGAGGTGATCGACACCCAGGACATCACGCCCGTCACCTACATCAACTCGGCTGCCAGTCTCAAGGCGTTCGTCGGTCGCCACGGCGGCATCGTCTGCACCAGCAGCAACGCCCACGCGGCCATCGAGTGGGCCTTCGCCAAAACCTCACGGGTGATGTTCTTCCCCGACCAGCATCTGGGTCGCAACACGGCGCTGGGAATGAACATCACGAACGATCAGATGCCGGTGTGGGATCCGTATGCCAGCGAACTGGGCGGTAACACCGAGCAGGCCCTCGAGAACTCGAAGGTCATCCTCTGGAAGGGCCACTGCAGCGTGCACCAGATGTTCCGCCCCGAGCACGTGGCGATGTTCCGCGAGAAGCACCCCGGCATCAAGATACTGGTGCATCCCGAGTGCCCGCAGGAAGTGTTCGAACTGGCCGACGAGTACGGCTCGACCGGCAAGATCATCAAGACGGTCGAGGCCGCCCCCCCCGGCTCGAAGTGGGCCATCGGTACCGAGTTGCATCTAGTGAACCGCCTGAAGGAGGAGCACCCCGAGCAGGAGATCCACTTCCTTTCGCCGGTGGTCTGCATGTGCGCCACGATGTACCGGATCGACCTCGCGCACCTGGCGTGGAGCCTCGAGAACTACCTCGATGGCACACCGACCAACCTCATCGAGGTGGACGACGAAACCGCCAAGTGGAGCCTGGTGGCGCTGGAGCGGATGTTGGAGGTGAAGTAGCTATACTTTCCGCTACTTCGGATTTTCCGGCTCATAACCCTCCGGCATGGGCACCTCGGCGCCGGTATTGGGGATCGCATCTTCCCTCCCAAGTCCCCAGTAGATGGCGTTCACCAGTAGCTTCCGCGCCGACCCATGCAAAAAGTCGCGTGGGTGCCCCAAGCTGGTGTAGAACACGCGCTGTGCGTTGCCTTCGCGCGTAGCCAGTTCCCGGGTCCACGCCAGTGGTTGCACCTCGCCAAACGTTTCTGGTTGGCCGTCCTGGTCACGAATCGCGCGGCCGCTGATGAGTACCTCGCAATCATCGGGCAGGTGCTCTTTACTGGTGTTCATGATGTACAGCCACGACTGCAGGTCGAACTCGTCATCCACTCCGCGCAGGATAGGGTGTTCGGTGGCAGTCGATTCCACCTTCGCGGTCGAGGTGGTTCCATGCCCGTAGTGGGCGATCCACTTCTGGCCGAACCAGTCATCGCCAAAGCCGTCGTTAAGCCGAACCAGCGGACCCGATTCGTACTTAAAGGCGTGCGTCGTGGTCCTTAGCCCAATCATCGGCCGGCCGCTCTTCGCGTAACGCTCAATCTCCTCGGTCTGTGCCGTGGGCAGCGCGCGGAACCGCATGAAGAACACGGCAAGGTCCGCGTCCCGCAGTGCCCGTAGTCCGGGGATCGAATGCCCATGGCGGTCGTAGCGTCCCTGTTCGTCTACCGATTTGAGCACCGTCACGCGGAAGTCGCCGGTCGACTCCAGAATCGAACCGATCAGTTCCATCGACTTTTCCGAGCCATATTCGTTGTCACC
>NZ_JAMXLR010000064.1 GCF_024054565.1 Aeoliella straminimaris | reverse complement strand
AACGATTTCGTAATACTCCTGTGGCATTCGTGCATCGGACATAGCAACCTCCTGGTCTGTAAAGTTGCTATCTAAAAGGCGCAAATGGCGTGCCAAACTCGCTTGGGTTCTCTGTCCGGTTCTTAGTCGATTCTCACCATCAAAGCTCGTCGGTACGCCTCGTATTGAGACAATGCGGCGGACTTCGGCATGCCGGATGGGTTACACTGCGAGCTGCGGTGTTATTCTATTAAGGCATGTGGGTGGCCTGCCTACTTCTCACGATACGGAGACGGCGGATGCGGCGGGTTTCGGGCGAGGGGGTGAATCGAATCACGCGGCGGCGTTCTGCGCGTTTAGGCTTCGAGACCCTCGAACCGCGGCACTTGCTCACGGCCGCCAACCTAGAGATCACCGAGTTCATGGCGACGAACGTCTCCACGCTCGCCAGTGGCGACTCAAGCTACGACGACTGGATCGAAATTCACAACGCCGATAGCACGGCGGTCAATCTGGGTGACTACTATCTGACCGACAACCTGGGCAACCTCACCAAGTGGTCGCTCCCGTCGGTGTCGCTGCCCGCGGGGGGCTACCTGGTGGTATTCGCTTCGGCGCCGGTCGACTTCGATGGCAACGCCATCGACAACAAGATCGATGGGCTTGGCTACTACCACACCAACTTCAAGCTCGATTCGAAAGGCGAGGAGCTGGCGCTTACTTACGAAGACCCGGGCAGCAGCTTGGTGTCGATCGTGCACCAGTACGAGCCCGATTTCCCCGCGCAGTATCCCGACGTCTCGTACGGCATCGCCAGCGATTCGCAGATTCGGTACTTTGGCGCGCCGACGCCGGGTGGTCCGAATGGAGCCGGCCTGCAGGGAGTAGTCGCCGACACGAAGTTCAGCGTCGACCGCGGTTTTTACGACGCGCCTGTGCAGGTGGAGATCACCTCCGATACGCCCGATGCGGTGATCTACTACACAACCGATGGCTCCGAGCCTGGGCCAGGGAGTGGTGAGCTCTACACCGGCGCACTCACCATCGATCGTACCACCGTACTACGAGCCGTAGCGACCAAGGCGGGTTACCTGCCCACGAACATCGACACGCAGACTTACCTGTTCCTCGCCGACATCGTTGGCCAAACCCGCCAGGATGCGCTCGATGCCGGGTACCCAAATATCTGGGAGGCGGCCAACGGCGACTTCGTCGCCGACTATGGGTTCGATCCGGATGTCGTCGGTCAGTTCGATGCGGACGGCCACCCGATTGGTGGCGATAAGTTCGGTGGCGTCTACGCGGCACAACTCGCACAAGCGCTGACCGCTGCGCCGACGATCTCGATTGCGATGGATCCGGACGACTTGTTTCTGCAAGATAACTCCGACGTCGACGGCATCTATATCGATCCCCGGCAGGGGCGAAACCCCGAGCCCGAACGAGCTTCGTCGATCGAGTGGATCACCACCGATGGATCGGCTGAGATGCAGGTCGACTCGGGCATTCAGATGCAGGGGGGTGCGTTTCGTTCGCACTATCTCACCCGCAAGCACTCGTTCCGGCTGGTGTTCAAGGACGAGTACGGTCCCAGCGAACTGACCTTTCCGGTGTACGGCAGCGACGGTGTCGACCGCTTCAACACGCTGGTGCTCAAGGCCACGGCCAACGACGGCTACTCGTGGGGCGCCAGCCAGCAGACCCTGCAGTACGCCCGCGACCAGTTTGGCCACAGCCTTCAACTCGACATGGGGCATGCAAGTCCTCACGACACTCGCGTGCACCTGTACCTGAACGGCATGTACTGGGGTTTGTACAGCGTGCAAGAGCGGCCCGACGCCGAGTTTGCCGCCAGCTACCTGGGGTCGAAACCCGATACGTGGGACGCGGTGCATGACGACGAAGTCAATAGCGGCACGCCCGATGCCTGGATCGCAATGCTCGACAAGTCTGCACAATCGGGCTCGTCGCTCTCCGACTACATGCAACTGCAAGGCAGAAACCTGGACGGTACACCTAGTTCCTCTGTCGCGCCGCTGTTGGATGTTGAGAACTACATCGACTACTTGATCATCAACGTGTGGGCGGGCAACGACGACTGGCCGCACCACAACTTCTGGGTGGGCCGCGACCGCAATCCGCTCACCACCGAAGGTTTTCAGTTCTTCCTGTGGGACTTCGATGGAGTGATGGGCAACACTCGCGAGTGGTCGCCGCTGGATACTTGGACTTTTAATCAAAATTTTTCTGGCGTGGGACAAGCACACAACTACTTGAAGTCCAACGCTGAATATCAACTCGATTTCGCCGACCGGGTGCACAAGTATTTCTTCAACGAAGGGCTTCTCACGCCGGAGAAATTGATCGCCCGCTATCAGGTAATCACGGATCAGGTCGAGGAAGTGTTGGTGGCCGAGTCGGCGCGGTGGGGCGACATGCATTCGGCGACGCCTCTTACGCCGGCAGAGTGGGAAGTCGAACGCGACTGGCTGCTCGAGACCTACCTGCCCCAGCGCTCCAGCATCGTGATGGAAGAGATGCGATTCTATGGTTTCTATCCCGATACCGTGGCGCCCAGCTTCGCGCAGCATGGCGGTTACGTTCCCCGTGGCTATGAACTTGCGATCGAGGCTCCTGAGGGAACCATTTACTACACGCTAGACGGCACCGACCCCCGGTTGGTCGGCGGTGCGGTGAGTGGTTCGGCCTTGGTGTATGGGACGCAGCCCGTTGAGATCGCGGGCAGCGTGACCGTCAAAGCTCGCGTGCTGCAGGATGGTGAGTGGTCGGCTCTCAACGCCGCCGAATTCACCACCACCGTGCCAGGCGACTTCACCACGCTGCGCGTCACGGAACTGCAGTATCATCCGGCAGATTTCGCCAGCGTGGTGGACGATGAGGATCTGGAATACCTCGAGCTTTTGAACACCGACAGTAGCCCCGTGAGTCTCGACGGTATCCAGATCGCGGGTTTTGCTAGCGAGCCGTATACGTTCGACGACGGCCAAGTGTTGCAGGCGGGCGAGCGAATCGTCGTGGCGCGAAACCCCGTGGCGTTTCAATCGATTTATGGAACTGACGTTCGCCTGGCGCCTTCGGGTTACACTGATCGCAATCTTAGCAACGGTGGCGAGACCGTCACGCTGCTGGGGCCCTCCGGGCAGCTGATCGCGAGCTTCAGCTACAGCGACGATCCTCCGTGGCCCACTTCGCCCGATGGTGGCGGGCAGTCGCTGGAGATCATCGATCCACTGGGCGATGCAAGTGACCCCACTAACTGGCGGGCCAGCTACTATGCCTTTGGCTCACCCGGCTTCGATGGTCTGCCGATCGAGGGCGATTACGACAGCAATGGCGTGGTCGACCAGGCCGACTACAGCGAGTGGAAGTTGCAGTTCGGCACGCCAGTTGAGATCCCGGGTACTGCGGCCGATGGCAATGGCGACGGCCGCGTGAATCTGGCTGACTATGCCATATGGCGGAACCACTTGGGAGCGAGCCTGGCGGCGGTAACCGGTCCGATAGAACAGTATCAAACCGCGCCGAGCATGCTGAGCACCCTTTCTTCAACGGCGGTTGTCGTGCCCGCGGTGGATGAGGTGTTCGAGTCGTACGATAGTTCTAGAACCGCTTCTGCTACAAAGCCATCAGAGGCCGCGCTCAACGCCTCTGCGCCGGCAGTAGAACTACCACTGCTCGAGCTCGAGGTGGAGGACAATTCAACGTCCGAATCACTAGGAATGGTTGATGTCGGAAGCAGCGAAGAAGTCGCAGCATCGCTCGAATTTGTTTGGGACCGGCTGTAGTAAGCACTCTCGCTAGAACTCCTCACCCGCGATGGTCGACATGCCGCGGTAGGTGTGCTTGTCGATCTCATCTTCCACAAACTCCACGTGGCCATCACCAAAGGCGAACACCGCGCCGCCGGGGTGGTTGCTGCCGAAGGCGCCGTTCTGGCGGTCGTAGTGGTAGCCCGCGCCGGGGCGGGTGTTCAGGGGGTTCGAGGTGGTTCGCAAACAGTCGGCGAAGGCCAGGGCATAGGTCCACGTGTTGGACGACTCCCACGTGTCGGCCAGCACCACTTCGCCAAGCAGAAAGCTGCTGGATGTGCCATCGGTAAACTGCCGCAGCTTTCGCTGGTGGACATAGACGAACGCGCCGTTGTTGTCGTACTTCACGACTTCCAGCGGTTGATACGCACCGAGCGAACCTTGCGAGAAAGCGTAACTGCCGGTCGCGGCGATCACGGGGTCGTACACGTCGCTCAATAGTTCGGAGTTGTCGCTCGGGCAGCGGAGCACTTCCAGGTGCTGCTTGACACCCATGCACTTGTCCTTGTCGGCGTACCAACTCAGGTCGTCGACGTTGCGGTTCCATAAGCCGCCCACCTCGACCGACAACTGGTCGTACAGCGCTTGTTGCTCGAGCTGCGGTAGGATCGAAACGAACCCGCTGGCGGCCGTTTTTTCGTCGGCCGCGAGGCCCGCGGGGCAAACGTCGATTTGCAGCGTGTCGCCCGTGTCGTCGCAGCCAACCCGTCCAGGCGGGAGCCGACGATGCGTTTGTTCGTAATTCAACACCGACAGCGTCAACTGCTTCTGGTTGCTGCTGCAGCCGTTACGGCGGGCCGCCTCGCGCGCTGCCTGCACGGCGGGAAGCAGCAGCCCCACCAGCACGCCGATGATGGCGATCGAAACCAACAGTTCGACCAGCGTGAATCCGCGGCGGAGTGCTTGGGGCTGCTTCATGGCTAGAAACTCGCGTGTTTGACGCCGAAATGTACTTTCGTTTTCGCACGCTGCAATGGATGAGCCGTCTGGTGACAATTATATAATGAGCGGTAATGAACGGCCCGCAAGAATCCAAATCGGAAAGAAATAAAAAACTGTCGAAGGCCTCGACGGTTACCGAATACGCTGCGCATTACCAGCAAGCGTACCCCCGCCTGATGGCCGTGGCCGCGGGCGTGTTGGGTCGGCGGGAGGGAGCAGAGGACATCGTTCAGGATGCGGCGAGTCTGGCGGTGGAGAAGCGCCGGGAGTTCGACAGTCCCGCGGCGTACGTCGCCTGGATGTTCGGCGTGGTGCGGCGGTTTGCCCTGAACGAACGCCGCAAGACCCACCGCCGCCAAACCTATGCCACTGATCCGCACGAGTTCACTGCCGTGAGCGATGTTCACTCGACGCCAGGCCCGCTGCCTGTCGATCCATGCTCAGGGGAACTTGTCGCCGGGCAAGCGAGTTTCGAGGACGATCTGTTGGAAGCGCTCCATGATCTTTCCGAAGATGCTCGCTGCTGTTTGCTGCTCCGCACCGTGCACGACTTGAGTTATGCTGAGATTGAGCAACTGCTCGGCATCCCCCGCGGCACTGCCATGAGCCATGTCCACCGCAGTCGTCAACACCTGCGAACCCGTCTTGCATCGCAGGAAACGCGTACGTGATACAGACTCCATTTCGAACTGAGCCAGCAGGATGATCCGTCCTGAACTACCGAGCGACGATAGCCTACTCGACGCGTACCTGGACGACGCGCTCGAGCCCGCTGCGCGCGAGGCGTTCGAGGTGCGGCTTGGCAACGATCCGGAACTGGCGCGGCAAGCAGAACTGCAGCATCGAATCAACGCTTCGCTCAAGGCAAATTTCCCCATTGACGAAGCGAGTGCCGAGCACGTGGCGGAGGTCACCGCGCCACTTGAAGAGTCCGAGCCGGTGATCCTGAGATTTTCTCGGCGGCGCTGGGCATGGCTCGCAGCCGCGGCGGCCGTGGCCGGCGTGCTCTTGGCTTGGGGCACCAGTGGGCCACGCCGCGTCGATCCCTACTTCGAGCCAACGCCGCTGGCCGAAGTGTACAACGCAACGGTCAAGCAAGGTTTCGAACCGTACTACGAGTGCGAAGACGACGAGCGGTTCGCGCGGGTCTTTTCTAAACGACAAGGCATCCCGCTCGCGCTGCTGCCCATGCCCGAGGGGAGTCGCATGCTGGGGCTTTCTTACCCAGGTGGGTTGAGCCGTGATACCACGGCCATGCTCTGCCGCGTCGACGGCGAGCCGGTGATGGTGTTCGTCGATCAGCCGGAGGCTGACAGTTCGCTAGCCGCCGAAAAGTCCGCGGCGTCCGAAGATCTGTACATCTTTCGCGACGAGCATGACGGGCTCGTGTTCTACGAGGTGACGCCCTTCGACACCCCGCGTGCGATGCAGTACCTGACGATTCGCTAAGGCAAACGCGTTTCCAACGGTCTCGACCCCAGCCACCCAGTGCCTTGTCTGCTTTCGATAGTTTTCTGCAATCGATCGCGCGCCTCACGACAGTTCATTTACAGAGCACGTTCGTTTTTGAAGAGGCGGCACGCCATCGAACTCTCTCGGTTGGGGCACCAACATCAATGCGCAATCGCGCAGAAAGGGGACTACGGTGAGGCTCGCTTACTTGTTCGCGGGGATTAGTACTCTTGCGATAGCGGCTGCCGAGGCACAACTGCCGCGAATCGCGCTGGAGCCGGTGTCGGTGGGAGAAATCGTGACGCCTGTCGGCATCGCCAATGCGGGTGATGGTTCCAACCGACTGTTTGTTACCGATCAACGCGGCACGATTCACGTGATCCAGGACGGCAGCCTGCTGCCAACACCGTTTTTGGATATTGAGTCGCGATTGGTAGACGAGCGTCCCGGGTTCGACGAACGCGGCCTGTTGGGACTGGCGTTCCATCCCAACTTTGGGGAGGTGGGCGAGGACGGGAGCGACAAGTTCTACGTCTACTACAGCGCCCCGTCGGCCTCTTCTGGCACGGAGGACAGTCCCATCAATCACCAGAGCGTGGTGGCCGAGTATGCGGTGTCGAGCGATGCGAATGTGGCCGACTTCGCGTCGGAGCGAATCCTGATGACGTTCGACGAGCCGCAGTTCAATCACAACGCGGGCTACCTGGGATTTGGTCCTGACAACATGCTGTACATCACCACCGGCGATGGCGGTGGCGGTGGCGACGACGAACCAGGACACACCGGTGGCGGCGAGGGAGATCCCACGGGGGGGTTGGGCAACGCGCAGGACCGTAGCAAGCTGCTAGGCAAGGTGCTGCGCATCGACGTCGGTGGCAACAATGGTCCGGGCGGCGAGTACGGCATACCTAACGATAATCCGTTCGTGGGAGAGTCGGGCGTGCGCGAAGAGATCTGGGCCTACGGGCTCCGCAATCCGTGGCGGGCAACGTTCGATGGTGATCGGCTGATCGTCGCCGACGTGGGACAAAATTTGATTGAAGAAGTGAACCTCATCGAAAAAGGGGGCAACTATGGCTGGCGGATCAAAGAAGGCACATTCGACTTTGACGCCACGGTGTCACCCAGCCCCGTAGTGCCACTAATCGATCCCATCGCGCAGTACACACGCAACAGCGCCGGCGGCGCAGCGACGGGGCTCAAGCAGATTGGCATCTCGGTCACCGGGGGCGTGGTGTACCGCGGCAGCGAGTTTCCCGAACTCGACGGCGTTTATTTCTTTGGCGACTTCAGTACCAACTTCGCGCCGGCCAACGGCACCTTGCTGGCACTGCCGCGCGACGTGCTCGACGGTTCAGCGAGCCTCCCGGCCGACCCCCTGGTACTCGACGTCCTAGGTGGCAATCCGATCGGCGAGTACGTGCTCGGATTTGGTCTTGATGAAAACGGCGAGGTGTACGTTGCCACCAAGACCGACCTGGCCCCCAGTGGTACCCCAGGCGGGCCACCCACCGGCGCCATTTATCGCCTGGTCGTGGTTCCGGAGCCTGCCAGCTTGTGGCTCATCATCGTTGGTCTTCTATCTCTGCCACTTGTAAGGAAGTTGCTTTGACACCGATAAACCCCCGTGCACTTTGGAAGGCCCTGTTCGGTCTCGCCTACTGCTGCGCAATCGCAACGCTGGGCACGGACGCACTCGCCGCAACGTTGCATGTGGACGACTTTGAGTCGGACACGATGAGTTGGACATCGTCTGGTGCGCAGATCAGTCGCATGGAGGATGGGGGGCCAACGGGCGACGGCGACGCCTTTCTGCTTGCTTCCTCTACCAACCACCTGGCGACACACAATGACTCGAGCGCCTGGACCGGCGACCTGACTGCCGTCAGCGCCACGCACGTCACCGCCGATTTGATGGTGCCCGAGGGTGAACCACCGCTCGAGATTCGGCTGGTGCTGTTCGGTTCCGGATTCGTCAGAACGGCCGATCGCTGGGTGTCGACCACCGCCGGCAACGTGCCGGCCGATGGAGTGTGGCGAACCTACGAGTTCTCCCTGGCCGAGGGCGACTTCGCCCGCAAGATCGGATCCGGCTCCTACTCCACATTGATCGCCGACGTGCAGCGCGTGATGCTGCGGCACGGGCCCGAACAGGCAGGCGGGGCGTTTGTCGTCGGCAAGCTGGGTATCGACAACGTAACACTCGCCACGACGCCGCAAGTGCTCCCCGGCGACTTCAACGGCGACGGCCTGGTGAACCTGGCCGACTACACCGTTTGGCGGAACAACCTCGGCGGGGCCGACGACGCGCTGATCAACAACGCGGGCGATGGCCAACCAGGCGTCGACGCGGCGGATTACCAGGTGTGGAAGTTGCACTTCGGCCCGGGCGATTCCGCCACCGCGGCGGTGGCAGTTCCCGAACCAACCACTCTGGCTCTGCTGCTGCTGGCAGCAGCGACAAAGCTTCGGCTGTCCAAGAATTCTGATTGAAATCGCCCCCCAAACGGTTCTAATGGGTCTGCGTGGCATTATGTACACGTGTCGGCCCTGGGCGGGTGACATTCGTGGCTGCTGACTTCCCGAGTGAGCGTAGTGCCGGAGGCGCTCGGTCGCGGAGCGAGTCGCCACAACCAGAGTATGGGGACAACCGGCGGAACATGCGGAGAACAACTTGGGTAGTTTTGTCGCACCCCCCGAATGGTTTGGCCGAAAAAACAAGGGGTTTTACTCCTCGGGGGGGACCAAAACCTCCAGAGTATTGGGCCCACAAATGTACATCCCGGAAGTTGGCCCAAAACTCGGGGTGGGGAACAACGAATCGAATTCCAGTTTTCTGGGGCAGCGTTGTCGAATCGCCGGTGACGAGATCGACCACCTTGCGGGGGCAGTCCCTCAACGATGGTGCAGGCCTGGAAATGCTCGACCGGTGGCAGGCTGCCCGTTATGCTTCCGGCTCGACCGGTGAACGACGTCAGTTTCGAGAGGTTAGCGGATGCAGGTTCGTGTTCAACTTCCCAGCATGCTGCGGGCGGAGTGCGGCGCCAGTGAGATGGTGGTCGAAGCGAGCACGGTCCGCGAGGCGCTCGACGCGATTCGTGCAGAGCGGCCCGACGTTTACCGCTGTGTGTGCGACGAGCGGCATGCCGTGCGGCGGCACATGAACGTGTTTGTGAACGACGCGTTGGTGTCCAAGGCCGGTGGGCTCGACGAGCCGCTGGCCGAGGGGGACGAACTTTCCATTTATACGGCTGTTTCCGGAGGGTGAGACGATGGCGGACCGCGTGCTGCTGGCGATTGGCACCAAAAAAGGCCTGTTCGTGGCCGAGGCAGCGAAGGGACGCGGGCGGTTTTCGCTCCGTGGGCCGTTCGGTGCCGGCGTGTCGGTGTACTCGGCCTTAATCGACACGCGTCGCTCGGCCCGCGTGTTGGCGTCCAGTTGCAATGCGTTCTTCGGGATGAAGATCCTGCAATCGACCGACGGCGGGAAGAAGTTCAAGGAGACCAAGAGTGCCCCCGCATTTCCGGAGCAGGATGGTCGCGCGCTGGCCAACATCTGGTCGCTGGAGACGGGCGCGGACAAGCGGGATCTGTGGGCGGGGGTGGAACCGGCCTCACTGTTTCACTCCGAGGATGGCGGCAACTCCTGGGAGATGGTCGCGGGGATCAGCAATCACAAGCACGCCAAGGAGTGGCACCCCGGCAACGGCGGCCTGTGCATGCACACCATCATTCGCGATGGCGAGCGGATGCACTTGGGCATTTCGACCGGCGGTCACTACATGAGCGAGGACGGCGGGCAGACGTTCCAGGCCGCAAACCATGGAGTGGGTGCAGGCTTCGTGCCCGACCCGTATCCCGAGTTTGGCCAGTGCGTGCACAAGATGGCCCGTCACGACGCCGCGCCGGGCCGGCTGTACATGCAGAACCACGGCGGCTGGCCCGATCGTCCCGGCATTGGCGTGCTGCGGAGCGACGACCATGGCCAGTCGTGGTACTCGATTGCAGAGGGTCTGCCGAGCGACTTTGGCTTCCCGATCGTGGTCCATCCGCACGATCCCGACACGGTGTACGTGGTGCCGCTGGAGCCGATGACGCGGACCTCCCCCGAGGCCAAACCGGCCGTATGGCGCTCGACCAACGGCGGCAAGCGATGGCGAAAGCTTACCAAGGGGCTGCCTAAAAAGGAGAGCTACTTCACGGTGCTCCGCGACGCGATGACGGTGGACGACCTGAAGGACCCCGCGGTGTACTTCGGCACCACCACGGGCCAGCTCTGGATGGGCCACGACGGCGGCGACGAGTGGTCGTGCCTGTTCGACTCGCTGCCGCCGATCAATTGCGTGAAGGTGGCGGTGGTGTAGAGACAGCTCGTCCCCCGTGGCATAGGGACAACGCGGAGGCGGTGATCGGCCAGCCAAGTGCCCGTACTCCGCGTGGTCCCGGCATTCCGAATCGAGGTATTCTCCCTCGGCAAACCGCCAATTCCCGTCATGGGAGGTCGGATCCCGGCGTCTGGGGATGGCGTGGATCGGAGCTTTCGAACCACCGAATCACCCGGGTCCAGGCGTTTTTCGTTGGCACGATTTCTGCCGCCGGGGTGTGCACTCCCCGCCCGGTTCTGTGTAAACTAGAGGTTTCCGCGGTGGTCGGGGCCTTCGCGGGTGTTTGTATAGGAACTTCGCATCAGAGGATACCCGTTCCATGGCAGAGCATGACGACGTCAAGAGTAGTCTCATGCATGTTCGGCCCAATCTGGAGGTCGACAAGCTATTTCGCGCCTGTGTGAAGCTCGAAGGGAGCGACTTGCACCTGAAAGTCGGCAAACCGGCGATGGTGCGAGTGGATGGCTCGCTGCGGCCGATGAAGGGCGAACCCATCAGCGACGAGCACATGGTGCAGCTCTGTTATCCGCTGATGAACGAGCGGAACCGCAAGATCTTCGAGCGGGACGGCGGCGCCGACTTCGCGCACACCTGCGAGGTGGATGGCACCGTGTGGCGGTTCCGCGTGAACCTGCTGCAGCAACTCGGGCACATGGGCATGGTCGCCCGCCGCGTGAGCAGCTGGATTCCCGACTTCGAGGGACTCAACCTGCCGCCCTCCATCGAGCACCTGTGCACGTTCGACCAGGGGATGGTGCTGCTGGCGGGCGTGACCGGTTCGGGTAAGAGTACCACGATCGCGTCGATGCTCAACTGGATCAATCGCCGGTTCCGCAAGCACATTCTCACGCTCGAGGATCCCATCGAGTTTGTATTCACCGAAGAGAAGTGCTTGATCAACCAGCGTGAGATCGGCCTGGACGTGGTCGACTTCGAGGTCGGCATGAAGCACGCGGTGCGGGAAGACCCCGACGTGATGCTGGTGGGCGAGATGCGTGACAAAGAGACGTTCATGACCGCCATCCACGCGGCCGAAACGGGCCACCTGGTGTTCGGGACGATTCACGCTTCGAGCGCGGCCACAACCATTGGCCGTATTCTCGACCTCTTTCCCCAGGAAATGCACAGCGCCCTGCGCAGCGCCATCGCGTTCAACATGCGTGGCATCGTCGCCCAAAAACTGCTCAAGAGCATCAAGCCTGGCGTGGGCCGCGTGCCGACGGTGGAGATCATGACCTTCACATCGACGGTTCGCAAACTGATTCTCGAAGAGCAGGACGAGAAGCTGCCCGACGCCATTCGCATTGGCGCCGAAGATGGCATGCAGGATTTCACGCAGAGTTTGAAGAAGTTGGTGGACGAGCAGTTAATTGATCGCACCGTGGCGATGGAAGTGGCGCCCAATCGCGAAGCACTGAAGATGGCACTTAAGGGTATCGACGTAGCGCAAGGCGGAATTCTCTGATGCAGCGACTCATTTGGTTATGGCTCTTGGCGTTGGTGGTCTCGGTGGCGGGGCCTGCGGTGCCCGTGTCTCTCGCGCAGGAAGATGCCGCGCAGGCCGACGGAGGCGAGGCCCAGGACCCCGCCGATGGCGACGAGGAAGTGCCCGCAGGACCGGTCGATCCGGCCCAGGACGGGGGCGGCGTCTGGGGCAAAGCCGAGATGAATGCCAAGCGTGGGCCGGCGTTCCTCAGTTGGCTGAAGCTCATCCCGGTCATTCTGCTGGTGCTGCTCTGGATCGTCACCGCGGATTGGGTTAACCGCAGTTCGCAAATGCACGGCCTGGGCTACGGCAAGTGGAATCCGATCATCTTCTTCCCCTTCCTATTGGGGATCATGGTGTTGGTGTTGGTGCCGTACTACATCGCGGGCATAAGTGTGCTGACGCTCACCTACTTTGTGCCGTTTATCGCCTACACGGTGGTGCACAACAAATCGGTCGAACCCCATGAGAAGGTGTTTACCTCCGATTGGTTCCGCTACACCATGGCCGAGATGCTGAGCAAGGTCGGCATCAAGATGGAGGTCGAGCGAAAGGCCGACTACGAAAAAGGTGCACCGGTTGACCTGACGGCCTACGGCGGGGACGAGCAAACCAACCAGGGCAACCTGATTACCGCTCGCCAGTCGCCAGGGTACCTGCTGGTGAAGGAGCTGATCGCGGACATGGCCACCCGTCGCAGCGAGCGGATGGTGCTCGACTACCTGCAAAGTGGCGTCAACGTGAAGCATCTGGTCGATGGCGTGTGGCACAATGGCGAGTCTCGCGATCGCGAAAGTGGCGACGTGATGTTGGCCGTGATGAAGCAGTTGGCGAACCTGGACATCACCGAGCGACGCAAGAAGCAAACAGGCCAGTTCGGGGCGAAGTTCGAGGGCGTACAGTATATTTGTCCCTTCATCAGCCAGGGGGTGAAGACCGGCGAGCGAGTGCTGCTGGAAATGCGGGGTGGCTCGCAGGCCAAGCTGCTGACCTACGACGACCTGGGCATGCGGGAGAAGATCAAGAACCAGTGGTCGGAGCTCATGGCCCTGGACGAAGGCATCCTGGTGATCTCGGCCCCGCCGGAGGGAGGACTCACCACGCTGACCGACGTATCGATTCTGGAGACCGACCGCCTGATGCGCGACTTCGTCGCCATCGAGGAGGTGCATCATCCCGAGCGAGACATGGAAAACGTCGTGCTTAACACCTACGACGCCAAGAGCGGTCAAACTCCTGCTACGATCCTTCCGGCCCTGATTCGAACGTACCCGAACGTCTACATCGTTCGTGACCTGGTCGATCGCGAATCGGCGAAGCTCCTGTTCGGCGAGGTGGAAGAAAACCACTTGCTGATCACGACCGTGCCTGCCATGGAGGCAGCCGAGGCGTTGTTGCGGATTCTGCAGAAGAAGGTGCCGCAGAAAGAGTTTGCGGAGAACTTTACCGCGGTGCTCTGCACCCGCCTGATTCGCAAGCTGTGCAGCGAGTGCAAGGTAGCCTTCGAACCGTCGCCCGACATGCTGAAGAAACTGGGCCTGCCGCCGGGCAAGGTGCAGCAACTGTACCGCACGCCGAAGCCGGAAGAGCTGGAAAAGCCTTGCCCCAACTGTAACAACGTGGGCTACGTGGGCCGCACCGGGCTGTTCGAGCTGCTGGTGGCAGACGACAAGGTCCGCGAGGTATTGCTCAAGCAGCCTAAGCTCGAGCTGTTGCGGAAAGCCGGACGTCTGGCTGGCATGCGAACCTTCCAGGAAGAGGCCATCCTGCTGGTGGCCAAAGGCGTGACCAGCATCCCCGAGGCGCAGCGCGTCCTCAAAGGTGCGTAAAGTTCCACCCCACCCGTTTCAGATGAGTCCCTGACCTCCGACCTCCCCCGAATCCTGGCCCCCGCAATACTATGTGGCTCTACTACGTAATCGTCGGCGTCATTTTCTTCGCAACCTTCGCCATGTCCATTCAGCAAGGCTTGTGGAATAACACGCTGACCACCATCAACATCCTGCTAAGCGGGTTGATTGCCTACGGCTTCTACTCGCCACTGGCGAAGCTGATTGCCGACAAGGGAGGGGACAGCTACACGGCCCTGTTGGACTTCGTGTGCATCTGGGCACTGTATGTCATCTCTTTTCTGGTGCTGCAGCGGTTGCTTGCAGCCAAACTGTCGAAGACCAAGATGCGGTTCAAGCATCCTATCGATCCCATCGGTGGCCCGGTGATGGCGGCGGTGGCCGGGTGGTTGATGGCCGGTATCGTCGCGGCTAGTCTGCACGCAGCGCCTTTCGACGACGAGTGTTTCGGTGGTATCTTTCTGAAAAGTGGTCGTTCGGCGGCCACGAATCCCGACGTGGCCTGGTTGAATTTGTCCGAGCGGATGCTAGCTGCCGAGAACATGGGCAGCAGCAAAGCCAGCTTTACCCAGGGTAAGTACATCAAAGACTTCAAGAAACAACGCGAGGCGGTGGGCGAGCAGGAGAGCCTGCGTCTGAAGTAGGATGGGAGTTTGCCGGTTAGGCAAGCCGTGAATATCGCGACTGCGATGGAGCGTAACGAGATCATGAGTCACACGACCGAAGCAATAACCGACGAAGGTTACGTCAGCGACGATGTGCAGGCCATCGCCGAATATCGTTCTGTTAGCGTGCTGGCCGTGTTGGCGGCCGTGTTGGGCGTGGCGTCGGCCTCGGCCATTGTGACCTCATCGTTGCTGCTCATTCCTCTGCTGGGCATTATTATCTCGCTCTTTGCGCTATGGCGCATCGCCCACAGCGACGGGCAGCAGGTCGGCCGCACCTTGGCACTTGTGGGATTGGCCCTGTCCCTGGCATTCGGGTCGGGCGTGTACGTCCGCGGTATGATGCTGAGTCGCCTGTTGGGTGCCGAGGCGCAGGACTGGGCCCTCCAGTGGTGCGATCTGGTCTTGGACGATCAATTGATCACGGCTTTGGAACTAACCGTGGCGCCCAACTCCCGCCGACCGTTCAACGACGCCCTCGAATCCTTTTACAGCACCGACGAAGCGGCCAAGAAACGTCTGGACGAATTTGAAAACGACGACGTGATCAAGGCCCTGCGGGACGCCCCCGAGGGATCGAAGGTGGTCGCCGGAGACGTGATGGCGGTGGCGTCCTACGACATGGGCTCTTACGTGGTGGTGCAGAAGTTCGAATTGGTTCCCCCCCGCGGTGAAGGAAATCCCATCAGGTTCCGCCTTCAAGCGCGGCGCGTCCGGCTAGGCGGCATCGGCGGCAATGCCTGGTACCTGATGGAGCGCACCATGGGCTGGGATTAGCCCCAGGTATTCAGGCTGCATCGGCTGGGCTGCAAGTGATGGAACTTGCGGGTCGAGCGAGATGCGAGCCCGCAAGGTTTACCAGTCTTGACTGACCGAACCGTCCTGCGGCGGGGGCTGCCTGCCGAGTTTCATTGGCACGCGCGGCTTTTTCTTGCCAAGCCGCACAGCTTACCACGTTTGCGGATGTTGTCCGGAATTCTTGTCCAAGTTGCCATGGTGGCGATGCATGCCAACGGGTGCAGGCGTCGATATGATCTGCGAGGCGGTTTTGTCGTTAGCGCGAACTACAACCCGCCTGCGGCGTAGTTCGCCGTGGAATACTCCCCCGTTTTCGTAGGCATCGGTGAATGCCGCGATAGTCCCCGAAGAAGGAGTCTTAAAAGTGAACGTTGTAAAATGGACGATGGGCTGTGCCTTGATCGCCATGAGTGCCGGACCGGCGCTTGGGCAGTCGGCAGTCCAGACGGCATTCAACTACGACCTCACGGGCTACGAGTGCGGCGAGCCTGCCTGTGGCTGTGAGGAACCGAGCTGTGGATGCGAGGATGCTGGATGTTGTGATGATGCATGCGGTGATATGTGCTGCTCAAGTTGTGGCTGCGGTGGCGGCTTCTGCTTGGGCGATTGCCTGGGCGACTGCTGCCTGGGTGATCCCTGGACCCTGATGGACTGCATCGACCCCTGCGGTTGCTGCTCGGTCACCATTGGTGGTTGGACCCAAATGGGTTACCACAGCGACAACACCCGTTTGTCGTTCGCCCCGAATGACCTGTTGGCCTTCAATGACCAACCGGACAGGCTGAACCTGCACCAACAATGGCTGTACTTCGAGAAGGTTGCCGAAGCCGGTGCTTGCAGCGCTGACTGGGGTTTCCGTTTCGACATCATGTACGGTACTGACGCCCAGAAGACCCAGTCTTTTGGTAACGACAGCCCTGTGTGGGATGCTTCGAATGGGTTCGATAACGGTTCGTACGGTTGGGCTATGCCTCAGGCCTACGTTCAAGTTGCTGCCGGTGACTGGGACATCATCGCTGGTCACTTCTTCACGTTGGTTGGTTACGAAGTAGTTACCGCTCCGGACAACTTCTTCTACAGCCACGCTTACACCATGTTCAACAGCGAGCCGTTCACCCACACCGGTGTGCTCGGTACCTACAATGGCTTCGACGACGTTGAAGTTTACGCTGGTTGGACCGCGGGTTGGGACACTGGTTTCGATCAAGCTTTCGGTGGATCCACCTTCCTGGGTGGTTTCTCGACCAGCCTGACCGACGATGTTGCCCTGACCTACATCCTCACTGCTGGTAACTTCGGTCTGCGTACCGCCGGTGCCGATGGCTACAGCCACAGCATCGTGGTGGATGCCACGCTCAGCGACAAGCTGAACTACGTGTTCCAGAGCGACGTGGTCAGCTACAACGACACCGCCTCGGGTGGTGCCTACGGTGCTCAGGTTGGTATCAACCAGTACCTGTTCTACACTCTGAACGACTGCTGGGCTGCTGGTGCTCGCGTGGAGTGGTGGAAGAGCGATGGAATCGTGGCTGCCAACGACAGCACATCGGTGTACGGTATCACCTACGGCCTGAACTACAAGCCTCACGCCAACGTGGTGATTCGTCCGGAAGTTCGTCACAACTGGCTGCCCGCCGATGCCACCTTGGCTGATTTCGATCAGACCGTGTTCGGTGTCGACGCCATCCTGACCTACTAAGAGACTTACCGACCCGCGGCGACAAGCACTGCTACCGCGATTCCCCCACCGCCAACGGTTGGAAATCTCTGAAAACTACAGACCGGAGCCTCTCTTTATGAGGGGCTCCGGTTTTTTTGTGCGCCCTCGAGCGAGCACCTTACCAGAGGGCAGCTTCTTCGCCATCGAGTCGTAGCGTGAGGCACTTCGCGCTGCCGCCGGCTTTGACGAACTCGTCCAGCGGCGTGGCCGTCGGCGAGTAGCCACGGGATGCCAACTCCTCGTGCAGCTTGGGGCAGCCGGTATTGGTGAACACCTGCTGGCCAACCACCACGGCATTGCAAGCGAACCGCTCGGCTTCGGCCTGTTCGACCTCGATCAGGTTGCCGATCGTCCCTTCGATGGCCCGGCGACCGTAATCGTCGAAGGCCGGTGGGTACCAGATGGCTACGTCCTCGGCCAATGGGCAAAAGCAAGTATCCAGGTGATAGTACCGCGCGTCGACCAACTCCACGGGGATCACCCGCACGCCCAAGAGTGCCCCGATCTGCTGATGGCAAGTGGCGTCGCTCCGCATGCGATAGCCGGCAAACAAGGTGTCGCCGCAGAATAAGGCGTCGCCTGCGCCTTCGAAGTCGTACCCGCCCCCTTGGTCGGCGGGCGCGAACTCGATGACTTCGAATCCAAACGACTCGAACCACGCGCGAAATACCGGCGACTCGCCTTGCCGCTGAGGATGCCGAAATCGCGAGACCAGCACCCGGTTCTCATACACCAACCCCGCATTGGCCGTGAACACCAGGTCGGGCAGCCCCTGGACTGGCTCGACCCGTTCGATGGCAATGCCGGTTGACTTCAGATGTTCGTGAAGCCCATTCCACTGCTGCTCGGCCACGGCGTGATCGGCCGCCACCTCGACGTTCATCCACGGGTTGATCTCGTACTCAATGCCAAAGAACTCTGGCGGGCACATGAGCAGGGTAGGGGAGTGCTTCATCGTGTTAACAGTCATTCTGAGGTAGTGTCGACGACTGACAAATCAAGTCGGCTTGGCGAACGCCGCCGGGGTTTATCAAAGGCCTGCGGTGGAAGCTTCGCCGTGGTGGTGATGGGGTAGCTGCTCAACATCGGTGTTTCAGACACGCACTTTCCTTTGGGAGGCACCCTTCGTCCGCGGCTACTGCTTCTCCAGTTCATCCACTTCCGCCAGCAGCGATCGGAAAAACGGTTCGACGTCCGTCACCAAGCCCACCGTCTGGAAACTGCCGCGGTCGGCCAGTTTGATGACGGTCGAGGGGTTGATGTCGACGCATACCACCTTCACCCACGCCGGCAGCAGGTTGCCCACGGCCACCGAGTGCAGCATCGTGGCGACCATCAGGCAGAACGTCACATCCTTCAGTCCGGCCCGCATTTGCCGCTGGGCCTCGAGGGCGTCGGTCAGTACGTCGGGTAGGGGGCCGTCGTCGCGGATGCTGCCGGCCAGCAGGAAGTCGACGTCGTGCTTCACGCAGTCGTGCATAATGCCGCTGGTCAGCGCGCCCGACTCCACGGCTTGAGCGATGGACCCCGCGCGGCGGATGCGGTTAATGGCGCGGAGGTGATGTTCGTGACCCGCCTCGGCGATCTGAGCATCTTGCACATTCACGCCCAGGCTAGTGCCGAAAATCGACTGTTCGATGTCGTGCGTTGCCAGGGCGTTGCCGGCGTACAGTTTTTGCAGGTAGCCCCGGCGGATCAGCTCGCTGACCAACGGGCCACTGCCAGTGTGGATGATGGCCGGTCCGCCTACCAGCAGCGACTTGCCAGGGCCATGGCGGTTGTCGAGCAACGCCTGGGCGATCTCGCGGACCACCACTCGCTTCGGCTTTTCGGTGCTGACCGAACTGTTCATGAAACTGAAGGCGTGGCCAGCGTCTTGCCGTTCGAGGGGAAATACTCGCACCCCGGCGTGTCCCACCACAACCGGCATTCCCTGCTTGACGTCGGTCATCGGCAGGCAGCGGGGCTGTCGGCTATCGACGTCGAGCACCACGCCACAGTCCATCTCCTGGTCGGCCACCTCGGTCCACTGTCCGTCGAGCCGGATCTCGGTTCGCTGGTTGGTCGAACTGTAGAAGCCTTCGGGCAGCGCGCCATCGATGTCGGCTTCTACCAGTCGGCAATCCTGCCCGGCAGTGGGCGTGGCGCCATGGTCGGAGATCTGGGCGAGAATTTCGTCGAGCGTCTGCTGGTCTTCGGCGTAAACCCCCAGCACGGCGTGGCTAGGGTCGTGTCGCCCGCTGCCGATGGAAATCTGGCGAATTTCGAAGGTCCCGCCGCCCGAGGTGATGGTGTCGAGCACCTTGGGCAGCAGCAGGCTATCGATGATGTGCCCGCGAAGTTCGACCTCTTCGACAATCGACGATTTGCTATCTTGCTTCATAACGCTGCATCTGTGGGGTTTCTGCTGGCTTTCGAGAATCGGCGTAAATACTTATACTGTCTGGTATTGGGCGATTTTCGGAAAGCCCACTGGCGGCTGGGCCCCACAATGTACCAGAGCCTTATCTAACCTATCTCCACAGAAGTCAATTTACATGGAATCCGGCGACCAACAGGACAAGTGGGCAGCCCTGAACGAAAGTCTGGGCATCGAGCCGACCGCAGAACCCGAGGCCGAGCAATCTGCTCCTCCGGCCGAGGTCCCCGCCCAACCGGCGATCGAGCACCGTGCTCCCACGCGTCCCCCAAGTGCTTGGGGAGATCTGGCCGAGGAGTTTGGCTTGGAAGTCGAGGAGCCGGAAGCCCCGCCCGCCGTCGAAGCCGAGCCCGAAAAGGCTGCGGAGCCCGTTGCCGACTCGAAGGGGGCCGAAGTCGAGGCAGAGTCGCCCAGCGATACGGAAGAAAAGGCATCGCAGGAGGATGCTTCCGAGGTCGATGCTCCTGAGGACGATGCTCCTGAGGACGAGTCGCCCGAAGTGGCCGTCGTAGAGCAGCTTAAAGAAGACACGGATCTTGTCGCCGAGACGGCCGTTGCTGCTGAAGAGCCTGAAGTCCAAGAAACAGCGGCAAGGGAGCAACAGCAGGAAGAAGCACCCATGCCGGCGGCACCGTCTGGATTTGGTGGCACTGGTTTGACGCTGCCAGATTGGTTTCCGTTTGGTGGTCGTAAGAAGGCCACCCCGCCGCCCGAACCAACCGTGGAAGCCGAAGAGTCGGAAGTGGCCGAGGCAGAGCCAGTCGCTGATATAGACTCCGAGTCGCAAGCTGAAGATCAGGCGGAGGACCAAGCCAAGGAGTCGAGCGAAGAAAAAGAAGGCGAAGGCGAAGGCGAACGCCGCCGTGGTCGCCGTCGCCGCGGGCGCCGCCGTGGTCGTGGACGCAAGCGCATCTCTGGCGAGGCATCGGACGAAGCAGACGAAGCAGACGAATCTGATGAGAGCTCCGCCGAAGACGAAGACTTCGTCGCCACTGGTGGCGTCGACGATGAAGACTCGTCGGATGAGACGCCAGAAAAGCGCGTCCGAACGGTGTCGCACAAGAATATTCCCCCCTGGCACGAGGCCATTGGTGTCGTTGTGGACGCCAACATTGCCGCCCGAGGCGAGCGGAAGCGGTCGAGCCGCAGCCGGGGTGGTTCACGTGGCGGTCGGGGTCGCCGACGCAGTGGCGGCGGCAAAAAGGAGAGCTGAACCGACCCGTAAAACGTATTCTCTGGCTTTCGGACGCTCAAAAACCGGTGTCCCCCACCGAAAAGTGTCCTCCAAGGGGGATGTACGGATTGGCGACAAATTGCCGATTCTTACGCTCCAATCGAATATCGGTGTTGCCGCGCTTGAATCTGCGAACAATACTTGAATTAGATGAACAGGTGCGATTTGCTGCGGCAGGGATGTTCCCGCAAGCAAGTGAATCGCGGCCGCAAGCGAACCTTCGGCCGACACGCCCCCACCTTACCTTCCGCCGATCTTTGCCAACCTCGCCTTCGGCAGGCGATTTCGCAACACGCCGTGTTACTCGTTTTCGGTAGGACCGATCCGACGAGCAGCGCGACGAGTGCTCGCGGAGTCGTGTGCTTCAGGTTCTATCGGGTGTATGCGGCGAGCAGCACTCTCTCGCGGGGTCGACAGTCTATCCCCCGCCAGCTTTCTTAGCCGCACCCAACCGCAATGGACGCGTGTTGGCTCCCCGCCCGATGGCTCCCGCTGGTCCGCTTCGTAAGCGTCTGCGCGAGTCGACGGAACGAAGGTGTGGTCGGTGCGAAACGGCACGTGAAACGAGGAGTGACCAGGCGCGGCCAGCCATAAGGTTGCGCTGGGTTCGTTGCTGGATAAATTCAAGTACTACTGCCTTCCATACACGTAATTTCGTCTCGCGATGATGCGAGGCTTTATACCTTCGGGAGTGTAAAAGATGAGTGAGGGACGCACGATTATCGACTTGGTCGCCCAACGCCAGGACCGCGATCAGTTCCGCCGCAAGAATTGGATTGGTTCGTTCGAGGAATACCTCGAGATCGTCCGTGCGAATCCCTCGGTCACACGCACGGCATACCAGCGACTGTACGACATGATCCTGTCGTACGGCGTGGATATCATCGAATCAGGGCGGGAGAAGAAGAAGTTCTACCGCTTCTTCAACGACCCGGACAATGATGGCAAAGACGCCGTGTTCGGTCTGCGCGGATCGCTGGAGCATCTGGTCAACGCCCTGGAAAGCGCGGCTAACGGCTACGGCATCGAACGCCGGGTTCTGCTGCTCCACGGTCCCGTGGGAAGCAGCAAGAGCACCATTGCCCGACTGTTGAAGAAGGGCCTCGAGCGGTACTCGTCAACCGATGAGGGAGCACTCTACACGTTGGGCTGGGTGAGTGAAAGCGAGCCCGACAATCCCGATGCGATCGAATGGTGCCCGATGAACGAGGAGCCACTGCACCTGATTCCCGAGCGGTTCCGTGCCGACGTGGAAGAACGCTTGAACGCAGAACGTAGCGAAGACGAGCCGCAGGTAAAGATCACCGGCGAACTCGACCCGTTCTGCCGATTCATCTATCAGCAGCGACTCAAAAAGTACGACGGCGACTGGACCAAGGTGATCCAGGATGTGCGCGTCAAACGGCTGATCCTTAGCGAAAAAGACCGCATCGGCATTGGTACCTTCCAGCCGAAGGACGAAAAGAACCAGGACGCCACGGAGCTGACCGGCGACATCAACTATCGCAAGATTGCCGAGTACGGTAGCGACAGCGATCCACGGGCATTCAACTTCGATGGCGAATTCAACATCGCAAACCGTGGTCTGATCGAGTTCGTGGAAGTGCTGAAGCTGGACGTGGCGTTCCTGTACGATCTGCTGGGCGCCAGCCAGGAGCACCGGATCAAGCCAAAGAAGTTCGCGCAGACCGATATCGACGAGGTGATTGTTGGTCACACGAATGAGCCGGAGTACAAGCGGCTGCAAAACAACGAGTTCATGGAAGCGCTGCGCGACCGCACGGTGAAGATCGACATCCCGTATGTAACGATCCTCGACAACGAGATCAAGATCTACGAGAAGGACTACAACAACAAGACGGTCAAGGGCAAGCGGATTGCCCCGCATACCATCGAGATGGCCGCCATGTGGGCCATTCTCACGCGGCTCGAGGAGCCTAAGCACGCGGGACTTACCCGGCTGCAGAAGCTCAAGCTTTACAACGGCAAGACGCTGCCTGGTTTCACGGAAGACAATATCAAAGAGTTGCGCGACCAGGCCGTGAACGAAGGCATGGTGGGTATCAGCCCACGGTATGTGCAGGACAAGATCTCCAATGCGCTGGTTGCGCATCCCGAATCGAAGAGCATCAATCCGTTCATGGTGCTTAATGAACTGGAAACGGGGCTGAAACACCACAGCCTGATCAACAGCGACGAGACCAAGCATGAGTACCGCGAACTTTTGTCGGTGGTGAAGGAGGAGTACGAGAACATCGTGAAGAACGAAGTACAACGTGCCATCGCCGCCGACGAGGACGCCCTGGCCCGCCTCTGCGGAAACTACATCGACAACGTGAAGGCCTACACCCAGAAGGAAAAGGTCAAGAACGCCTTCACTGGTCAGTACGAAGAGCCGGACGAGCGGCTCATGCGGTCGATCGAAGAGAAGATCGACATCCCCGAGAGCCGCAAGGACGATTTCCGCCGCGAAATCATGAACTACATCGCCGCCTTGATGATGGACGGCAAGAAGTTCGACTACAAGTCGAACGAACGTCTGTACAAGGCGCTCGAGCTCAAGTTGTTCGAGGACCAGAAGGACACGATCAAGCTCACGAGCCTGGTTTCCAACGTGGTCGATGCCGATACGCAGAAGAAAATCGACATCGTCAAAGATCGTCTGATCCGCAACTACGGATACGACGAAGAAAGCGCCACGGACGTCTTGAACTACGTGGCGAGCATCTTTGCTCGTGGCGATTCGAAGAAGGAGTAAGAAGTCAGTGTCATTCTGAGGGAGCGGCAAGCGACTGAAGAATCTATTGAATGCGGAAGTGGGAATTCGGAATGAGGAATAGTCTCGATGGAGGGACATTCCGCATTCCGAATTCCGAACCCCGCATTCGCCCGACAACCTTCAGTCGCTTAGGCTCCCTCAGGATGACACACTCCAGCAACCACCAGTAACGACGATAAACGATGTCCCTCAAGATAGAACGTGACCAGCGCCGTTTTCGGCAGATTGTGCGTGGCAAAGTCCGCGAGAATCTGAAGAAGTACGTTTCGCATGGCGAGATGATTGGGCGCAAGAACAAGGATCTGGTGAGTATCCCGATCCCGCAGCTCGACGTGCCGCGATTCCGTTTTGGCGACAACGGCAACGGTGGCGTGGGGCAGGGCGAAGGGGAAGAAGGCACGCCCGTCGGTAAAGGTGGCAAGGAGCGACCCGGAGGGCCTGGCGAGGCCGGTTCCGATCCTGGTGGCGGTCATCTGCTCGAAGTCGACATGACGCTCGAAGAGCTGGCCGACATCCTGGGCGATGCATTGGAGCTACCCAACATCCAGCCGAAGGGCACCGCCTCGATCGAGCAGGACAAAGCCAAGTACAACAGCATTCGCTCCACAGGCCCCGAATCGCTGCGGCACAAGAAGCGAACTTACCTGAAGGCCCTCAAGCGGCAGATTTCCACGGGCAGCTACGAGCCGGACGAACCCCGTGTGACGCCAATCAAGGGCGACCAGCAGTACCGCAGTTGGACCACTATCAGCAAGCCGGAGGTCAACGCTGCCGTCATCTACATGATGGACGTCAGCGGCTCGATGACCGACGAGCAGAAGCAGATCGTCCGCACCGCAGCGTTCTGGATCGACACTTGGCTCGCCCAGCAATATGGCGGTATCGAAACCCGCTACATCATTCACGACGCGGCCGCTAAGGCCGTGGACGAACACACCTTTTACCACACCCGCGAAAGCGGTGGCACGCGGATTTCGAGTGCCTACAAGGTGTGCGCACAGATCATCGAAGAAGAATTGCCGCCCGCCGATTGGAATCTGTACGTCTTTCAGTTCTCCGACGGCGATAACTGGGGCGAGGACAACGAGCGAGCCTTCAATATTTTGCGGGAGAAAATCATCCCACACGTTAACCTGTATTGTTATGGCCAGGTCGAAAGCCCGTACGGTAGCGGCGAGTACCTGGGCAACCTCGAAGGCCGCTTTGGCGACGAGTACGACACCCTGGTTACTGCCGAAATGGAAGATCGCGACGCAATCTACGAGGCGATTCGAACGTTCCTGGGAACGGGTCGATAGAACAGGCAAGAATTAACTAACCACAGAGGTCACGGAGGACACGGAGCGACTTTTAAAAGAACACTAATCTACGCTAATACTCGCTAATTGCATTGGTGTACCGAACTACTGACCTTGTATCCCATGCCACAATGACAACTGATTGGATCTTTGACGAGAACCTCGAAGCATTTCTCGGAATGGTTGGCTGTATTGTTGGTCGACCGCTGGAGGACTGGGAGTACGCACTTTGCGTTGAGTCTGTGAACAGTACGAACGCAGAGGAGGGGTTGTGGTTTGAGCATGACGTCAATGGTTCAAAGCGGCATTTAGTGTTACGTATCGCTAAAGACGAACCAGGCACGTCTGTATTCGTCGTGGAAATCGTGGTTCCCGAGGACGCACACGAGCTGGTAGAACTCGCTATACTCGCAGCCCAAAGCCATTTTATGAAAGTCAACTCTACTACGAACCCAAGGTAGCTCATCACGGCATTCAAGACACTAACTACACATAACTACACAAGGGACGCAGGGCTCTGTTTGGAGCACTGATCGGCGCTAGGCCGCAAAAATCAGATTAGCGAAGATTAGTGCCGATTAGTGTTCCCAAGAAGACTCCGTGACCTCTGTGTCCTCCGTGGTTAACACCAACTCCGGACGCTAACGCTTCCGGCTCGCCTTAAAATGTCCACTCCCAATTCCAATCTGACGCCCGAGCTCGCCGAACAGCAGGCGATCATGGAGCGGCACGCGCTGAACTATGGGCTCGACTTCTTTCCGACGATCTTCGAGCTGATCGATGCCGATCAGCTCAACGCGATTGCTGCGCGGGGTGGGTTTCCCGTGCGGTACCCGCACTGGCGGTTCGGTATGGAGTACGAATCGCTGTCGAAAAGCTACAATTATGGGCTCTCGAAGATTTACGAATTGGTGATCAACAACAATCCGTGCTACGCCTACCTGATGCGTTCGAACGGGCTAGTGGATCAGAAGCTAGTGATGGCGCATGTTTACGGCCACTGCGATTTCTTCAAGAACAACTTCTGGTTCAGCAAGACCAATCGCAAGATGATGGACGAGATGGCCAACCACGGCACTCGCATCCGCCGCCATATGGACGCAGTGGGCGTGGACAAGGTTGAAGAGTTTATCGATGCCTGCTCGTCGGTAGACGATCTGATCGACATTCATTCGCCCTTCATCAAGCGGCGGGCCGACCGCGAACGTTACCAGTTTGGTGACCAGCCGGAGGAAGCTGAAGAGAGCACGAGTCGCAAGCTCCCAGCCAAGGGGTACATGGATTCGTTCATCAACCCCAAGAAGAAGCCAAGCGACGATGAGCGGGACCCCGACCAGATGTCGGGCGATCCCCAGCAGTCGCGCCGACGTTTTCCCGAGCATCCCGAGCAGGACGTGATGTTGTTCATGCTGGAACACGCACCGCTCGAAGGGTGGCAGGCCGACGTGCTGACCATTTTGCGCGACGAGGCCTACTACTTCGCTCCACAGGGCCAGACCAAGATCATGAACGAGGGTTGGGCCAGTTACTGGCACAGCACCATCATGACCCGCGAAGGCCTGACGCCCGGCGACGTGGTGAACTACTGCGATCACCACAGTGGCACGCTGGCCTCCAGCCCCACGAAGCTCAATCCCTACAAGGTGGGCATCGAACTGTTCCGCGACATCGAAGATCGGTGGAACCGTGGCGCATTTGGCAAGGAATACGAAGATTGCGACGACTACCAGGCCCGGCGCCACTGGGACAAACAGCTTGGCGCGGGGCGCGAGAAGATTTTCGAAGTTCGCAAGATTCACAACGACCTGACGTTCATCGACGAGTTCCTGACGCTTGACTTTGTCCGCGAGCACAAGTTGTTCCGCTTTGGCTACAACGAGGACACCGAGTACTACGAGATCGAAAGCCGGGCCTTTCCCAGGGTCAAGCAGCAGCTATTGAATAGCCTGACGAATATGGGGCGGCCGAAAATTGTGGTGGAAGATGGCAACTACCGCAATCGCGGCGAGCTATATTTGAAGCACTCGTACACTGGCGTCGAACTCGACATGAACTACGCCAACGACACACTGAGGAACCTGCAGCGGATCTGGAGCCGCCCGGTGCACATCGAAACTACGCTCGAAGGGCGGCAGGCGGTACTATCGTTCGATGGAGTCGATCATGAGATCGACTGGGGTGAAGAAGTTCCCGATGTGGATCAGTACCAAGAAGACCAGTAGGGAAATGACGAAGCCCTAATGACGAATGGCCCAAGGAGAATTCGTTTGCCGGGAATCCGACAGCAACGCCATGTCTATATCCAAACAACTCGAACAGCAGTTGGCAACGGCAGGAGCCGGGCCAGTGAGTCTTGCTGCGCAGGAAGGGGACAGCTCGGTGCTGTGCGAGCTGGTGGCCGTCGAGAGCCTGGGGGTCTCGTTGCGGCTATTGGAGTTGAAGAGTCGGCAGCTCGAAGGCAAGCCAGCCGAGCAGCTGCGTGACGTGGCAGGCAAACTGGCCAAGAAGGTTAGCTATCTGCTCGAGGCCATTGCTCCGGTCGAGATCGACGACGAGTCATGCACGATTCAGATGCGAAGCATGCCCCCGCACCGTGCGGAAAATGCCACGAGTTACTACGAAGTGCTGGTAACGGCAGGCGCCATCTCGCTGCGTCGCTACAGCAAAACCCGGCGCACCACCCGGCAAGTCGAGGCGTTCGACCTCACCCGGCAGGTGCTTCTGCGGCTGGTGGACGACTTTGCCACGGCCGCTGCGGAAGCGTGAAACCACACGTCCCCCTCTGCAAAGCCGGGTAGGATTCTAGAAGTTGGCGCGGCGGTTAGCTAGACTGGCAGCGTTGTCTGGAAGTTGTCTTTTGCTTTCCTCGCAGGCATTTTGCCATATGTCCGATATACGCCGAATCGCTATGTGGTCAGGCCCTCGAAACATCTCGACGGCCATGATGCGATCGTGGGGCAACCGCTCTGACACCATTGTGTGCGACGAGCCCTTCTATGCGCACTATCTGCATCACACCGGGTACACGCACCACCCGGCCCATGACGAAGTGATCGAGAACCACGAGACCGACTGGCAGCGGGTGGTCGACGAGCTCATTGGACCGCTTCCCGAAAGCAAGTCGATCTTCTACCAGAAGCAAATGGCGCAGCACATGTTGTCGCACATCGACCTGGCGTGGACGGATCAACTGACCAACGTATTTCTGATTCGCTCGCCGCGAGAGATGCTTTTGTCGCTGTTCAAGGTGCTGCCGAGCCCGACCGTTGAAGAAACGGGGCTACCGCGACAGGTGGAATTGTTCGAACGCGAGTTGCAGCGAACCGGCGAGCCGCCGGCGGTGCTTGATTCGCGCGATGTACTGCTCGATCCACGTGGCATGCTCAATCAGCTTTGCGAGCGGATCGATATTCCGTTCACCACGGACATGCTGAGCTGGAAAGCGGGGCTACATGAGACCGACGGCGTCTGGGCGCCCCACTGGTACGGCAATGTAGTCGAATCCACCAGCTTTGAGGGCTACCAGCCCCGACATGGCGAAGTGCCCGACGAGTACCAAGACCTGCTGGCTGAGTGCCAGCGGTTGTACGATCGGCTGGCAGAGCACAAAATCGATCTCTCCGCAACCGCCTGAGAGACCTTCAATTCACTTAAGCCACATCGATCCTTCATGCTGCAGCAATTCGACCCTCGCAACCGCGATCTGTTAATCAACATCAATGGCCAGCTCGAGCACCGCGACACCGCCGGTGTGAGTCCCTTCGACTCGGTAGTGCAGGGGGGCGACGCCGTGTGGGAAGGCTTGCGGCTGTACGATGGCCGCATTTTCCGTCTGGAGGAGCACCTCGATCGCCTGCTGCATTCGGCCAAGGCCCTGGCGTTTGCCCAGATGCCGACGCGGGACGAGATGGTCGAACAGATCAAGCGAACGCTCGCCGCGAACAATATGCGGGACGAAGTCCATATTCGCCTCACCCTGACCCGCGGCGTGAAGATCACCAGCGGCATGGACCCGCGGCTCAATCAGGCGGGGCCCACCCTCATCGTGCTGGCGGAGTTTAAACAGCCCGTCTACGACAAGACGGGCATCACTTTGGCCACATCGCCCTACCGCCGGCCCGGCCCCGATGTGCTGGATCCCAAGATTCACCACAACAACCTGCTCAACAGCATCCTGGCCAAGATCGCGGCCACGGCCGCCGGAGCGGATGACGCCCTGATGCTCGATGGCCGCGGATTCGTCGCCGAAACGAACGCCACGCACGTATTCATGGTCACTGGCGACACGGTGGCCACTTCGCGGACGGTGGCCTGTCCCGAAGGAATCACGCGGGCTACGGTGCTACAGCTCTGCGATCAACACGAAATTTCCTGCGAGGTCCGCGACATCTCGCTACCCGAACTGCACCGGGCCGACGAAGTGTTCTGCACTGGCACGATGGGCGAATTGGCGCCCGTCACCGCCATCGACGGCACCGTGATTGGCACTGGCGAGTCACGGCCGATGCTCGAACGGCTGTCGACGCTATTCCGCGAGTTGACCACGACAACGGGCACCGTGGTGGTGGATTGAGATGCACAGGAATAAGTCATCAGTACTTTGGCGTACAGTGCGTGGGATGATGGGGAATGTCGAATAGGGACAAACTCCTATGGATGACTCCAGTGAGCTCTTTCGAGGACTCCTCCGCGAAGAGCCAGTAGATCCTGAAGCTTTGGAGGCGGCGCTGCGTTGGCGGCCGGGTGAGCGGACGGAGCGTCTTCGGCCGACAGGCTGGATTCGAATACTCCTGATACTCGTATCAGCTTTCGGTATGCTGACAGTCGCAGCGGGCTACTTGATTGCCGAAGACAGCCCTCTCTGGTTGGCCGTGCCCCTAATAGTATTGTCGTCGCTCGGTTTGACCATAGTGGGGTGGGAGCTGGTGCGAGAAATCGCTGCCGGGCGGTGCCCCCGTTGCAGCAACGGTGTCGCCAATCTGGATAATGTGTTTTCTCTTCGCCGCCCGCGCTGGTGTGATACTTGCGATCTGCTTCTGCGGTCGGAAGAATTTGAGACATTCGCTGGTGAGTGGTGCATCGACGATGAGAAGATGCTGACCGAGTCTGACCCGGCAGTGAAATGCTTAAGCATGTGGATGCTGCTCTCGATGTGCGGTCGTGTGGATGAACTCAGTTTTATCCCCGAAGAGGGCGACTATCACTGCCAAATTCGTGTGGGTGGCAAGTTTTATGAGATGGATCCGCTGGCGTCGCTGGTTCACGGTCGTTTGACAGGCCTTTCGCGTGCGATCTGGAAGTGCGATTCTGCAAACGAGATAAATGCCACAGAGAAGATCGTCGTGCGGTGTGGTGATCGCTCGGCAACGGCTGTGGCAGAGTTCACGCCGGGGCTGTTCGGCGATCGCGTCGTCTTTCGCTTCAGCGATCATCGTCCGCTGAACTAATGTATCTTGTCCCGCAGTTTCTCCGCCTGTTTGCGTATCTCTTGCAGCTCTTCTTTGCCTTTCCGCTCCAGATTCTTTAGCTGCATGTTCATCCGGTTGTTGCCGCTGAGTTGCTGCTGGTGGCGCGCGAGGAAGTCCCAGTACAGCGTCGTGAAGGGGCACGCCTCGTCGCCGGTGGCCTTCGACGGCTTGAAGCGGCAGCCCTGGCAGTAGTTGCTCATGCGGTTGATGTAGGCGCCGCTGGCGCAGTACGGTTTGCTGGCCATGATGCCGCCGTCGCCATATTGTGACATGCCCAGCGTGTTGGGCAGTTCGACCCACTCCACCGCGTCGACGTACACCGCCAGGTACCACACGTGCACCTGGCGGGGATCGACACCCAGCAGCATGGCGAACAGCCCGGTAACCATCAGCCGCTGGATGTGATGAGCGTATCCGTGACGCAGCGTCTGCCCGATCACTTGGTGCAGGCAGTGCATGTCGGTGTCGCCGGTCCAGTAGAACTCGGGCAGTGGGGCATGAGCCGCCAGGGCGTTGCGCTCCAGGTACTGGGGCATGAAGTGCCAATAGATGCCGCGAACATACTCCCGCCAGCCCAGGATCTGCCGGATGAACCCTTCGACACTCGCCAGCGGTGCGTGGCCCGTGCGATAGGCCTCCTCTGCGGCCGCGACAACTTTCCGCGGATCGAGCAGCTTCAAATTCAGCGACGAAGCGAGCAGCGAGTGATAGAGAAATGGCTCGTCGGTCCACAAGGCATCCTGATACTGACCAAACGTTGGCAGGCGGTGCTCGATGAAGTGGTCGAGCGCACGCTCGGCCTGACCGGGAGTGGTGGGCCAATTGAAATGCTCGAGTTCCCCCGGGTGCGAGGCGAAGCGATCCTCCACCAGTTGCAGGACGTCTTGTGTGGGACCGTGCGAACGAAAGCTCGGCACCTCAGGCAGCTTGCCCGGCCCTTTTTTGCCGAAGCTCTCGCGATTCTCGCCGTCGTAGTTCCAGTCTCCGCCAATTGGCTCGCCGTCGTCCTCCAGCAATATCTGATGCTTCTTGCGAAGCTCGCGGTAGAAGAACTCCAGCCGCAGCTGTTTCCGCCCCTTGGCGTGTTCGGCGAACTCGGCGGGAGTCGAAAAGAAGTGGCGGTCTTCCAGCACCTCCAGAGGCAACTCGACAGCGTCGGCCACCTGCTCAATCTGTTGCTGCACACGATACTCGCCCGGTTGCACCATCGCGATGCTCTCGGGGCGATGCCGGTCGATGGCGTCCTTGAGTTCCTCGCCTAGGGACGACTTGGTGCCCTCGTCCAGTTGGCGGTAGTCCACATCGTAGCCATCGGTGCGGCGAGCATCGCGGTAGTGGCGCATGGCCGCGAGAAACAGGGCGATCCGTGCCTTGTGCGTCCAGACGTGGGTCGACTCGTCCTCGACTTCCGCCATCCAGATCACATCTTGCGCTTTATCGAAGTCGTCGAATACCGCCGAATCGGCGTTCAATTGATCGCCGAGCACGACGACCAATCGCCGTGTGTCCGTACGCTTCGCCATTCAATCACTCACACTTTCAGGTGGGGCCCACTTTCGAGAGTACCCTAGGGCGCAGTGTATTGTTTGGCCACTCAGGCTGTAGCTTCGCGGGGTTGGGTGAGCAGCGAGACCACGATCACGACCGCGAAGCCCAGCGGAATGGTCACGATGCCGGGCTGGCTGAAGGGAACCCAGGCGTCGGAGGCTGGCAGGCCGTAAATCTTTTCGAAACTGTCGCTGGAGAGCAAAATCCAGGCGAGCGAACTGACCATACCCACCACCACGGCACACGAAATGCCCATCGCCGTAACCCTTCGCCAGAATAGCATCATCACCAGGGCGGGCAAATTTGCCGAGGCGGCCACGCTGAAGGCCCAGCCGACCAGGTAGCTGACGTTCATTTCCTTGAACACAATGCCCAGCACGATGGCGATCACGCCGACAACCACCGAGGCGAATTTTGCAATCCGAACTCGTTCCTGGTCCGTCATGGTCTGGGTGGCGAGCGCTTCGACCAGGTCGTGCGCCACGGCGCCGGCGGATGCCAGAATCAAGCCGCTCACGGTGCCGAGTACCGTGGTGAACGCGATGGCCGAGATGATGGCGAACAACGGCTCGTTAATGCTTCGCGCGAGCAGCGGTGCAGCCATGTTGGAGTTGAACGAGAAGATGTCGCCGCTGGTCATGGCACCGAGTCCCATGTACAGCGTAAGCACGTAGAAGAAGCCGATGCAGGCGATGCCGACGATAGTGCTCTTGCGGGCCGCAGCACCGTCTTTCACGGTGTAGTAGCGAATCAGAATATGGGGCAGCGACGCGGTGCCGCAGAACAGGGCAAGCATCAACGAAAGGAAGTTCACCTTGTCGATGAGTTTGTCGCTCCGCAGGCCCGTGAATTTTTCGCCGGGCAGAAGCACCTCGGCGCCCGATCGCCGGTTGGGAGTGTAGGTGGTGGTAGTAGTTCCGTCGTCGCTGGTCGATTGCTCTTGCTGCCATAAAACGATTTCGCTTTCTTGCAGCGTGCTGAAGAACTCCAAGGGGCCGAGCGGTCCCGTGCTGCTTTCGCCACTGGGCAGGCTGACGATCTCGCCGATGGGGCGCATGGCTTCGGTGGCCGCTTGCTCGGTGGATGGCTGATCGTTCACCGTGAAGCTGTCGTTGGTTTGGACGATGGTCTGTTGCTCGGCGGGGCGGTCGCTCACTGCGAATCCACGGCCCAGGATCAACACCGTGAGCACGGTGCTGAACACCACCAACAACGAGCCCTTGAGGAACTGCACCCAGGTGGTCGACACCATGCCGGCGGTCACGACGATCAGAATCACCACGGCACCCACGACGCACACCCCCAGCCAGTGTGGCCATCCTAGTAGTGGAGTGACCAGGGCGCCAGCGCCGACCATCTGAGGAATGAGGTAGAACACGCTGACCGCCAGCGTGCTGACACCGGCGGCGAGCTTGATGCTGCGAGAGTTGAAGCGGTGGTTCAGGGCATCGGCGAAGGTGAACTTGCCGAGCCGTTTCATGGGTTCGGCGATGACGAACAGTGCCACGATCCAGCCAGCCAGGTAGCCGATGGAGTAGAGGAAGCCATCGTAACCGAAAAAGGCGATCATGCCGCAGATGCCCAGGAACGAGGCGGCCGACAAGTAGTCGCCGGCGAAGGCCACGCCGTTGACGAACCACGGAATCTGGCCGTGGGCCGCGAAGTAGCCCTGCGACGACTTCGCCTTGCGGCCCATATAGAAACTGATGCCGAGCGTGACCGCGACGAACAGGGCGAACACGCCGACGGCCATAGGAGATGCTTCGTAGGTCACTGCTGGCTCTCCTCTTTCGAGGTGCTGGCGTTGCAGAGGGCGCCATACAACAGGGCCAGAACCACGGCCGAGATAATGAGCCCAAAGCCATACCAGATGGCCAGGTTGATCCCCAGGGCGGGAATCCACCGCATGGAGGATGGCGCGAAGGCATTTAGCAGCATGAAGCCGCCGTACAGCGCAATGTACGCAGCAAATAGCACCAGCCCAATACGGGCATTTCGATCGATCATGGACGCCTGAGGAAGAGGAAGGGACGCTTTGCAGCGGATAAGGGCCAATACGGACAGGGCGTAGTCTAACCCATAGCGCGCGTCCGCGGCAACTTGGATCGATAAATTGGCAGGCTTGGCTTTAGGCCATCTGCTCGCTGGCCTGCTGAGCGTGAGCCGCCAGGTCGGCTTCTTCCAGGGCGCCGAGGAACGGCAGATTGCGGTACATGTCCTCGTAGTCCAGGCCGTAGCCAACGACGAACTCGTCGGGAATGTCGAACGCGACGAAGTCGGGCGCCGCGTCGACTTCCTGCCGGCCATGCTTCCGCAGCAAAACGGCCGAACGCAGCGAGGTGGGCTCGTACTCTCGCATCTTTTCCATCACCTTCACCAGCGTATGGCCGGTGTCGAAGATGTCGTCCACCAGCAGCACGTCGCGGCCGCGGATGTCGAGCATCAGTTCGTCGTTGACGGAGAGCTCGCCCCGAGTGGTGGTGGCCCCGCGGTAACTGCTGGCGGCGATTACACCCACTCGCATCGGCAGATCCAACAGCCGAATCAGGTCGGCCACCAGCACTAGGCTGCCGGTCAGTACGCCGACGATGGTGAGTTGCCGGTCTTCGTAGCAGTCGCCAATCTTCTTCGCCATGGCCGATACGCCGTCGTGAAGTTGCTGACTGGTGTAGAGAGTCTTCATGCTGGGGGGCTCGCCTTGGGAAAGAATGGAAGAAGGTGAATTATAGACAATCAGCGGGTGGTTGTCAGCGACTTAGCCTGGGCGAGGGATTTCGCCAGCTGGCTGCGGATGACCGGAACTCGACCAGCGGGACTAACTCGCTGCGGAAACGTACAGCATTCCAGCAACGCAAGCGGTCATGAACGCGGCCAGCGAGCCGCCAATCATCGCACGCAGCCCCAACTTGGCGAGATCGGCCCGCCGTTCGGGCGCGAGACCGCCGATGCCACCTAGCTGTATGCCGATCGAGGCAAAATTGGCGAAACCACAGAGTGCGTACGTGGCAATGGTGATGGAGCGGTCACTCAGTTCAACTCCACTATCTGGCTTCATCCAATCGCCGAGCGTTTCGTACGCGACGAACTCAGTGCCAAACCATTTGATGCCTAGAAGCTGCCCTACGTGCAAACAGTCTTTGGGCTCGACGCCCATCACCCAGGCGATGGGATAGAACAGGTAGCCGAAGATCAGTTCCAGCGACCAGGTGGGTGGTTCCGGGCCCGCAACCAGACCCATCTGCAAACACATGGATGCCAGCCACGCCAGCAACGCATTGGCCACCGCGATCAGCGCGAAGAATACGATCAGCATGGCGCCGACGTTCAGTGCCAGTTTGAGTCCGCTAACGGTACCGTCAGCCACGGCTTCCAAAGCATTGACGTGGGTCTCTCTAACTTCGATCCGTACCTCGCCGAGGGTCTCGGGCGTGTCGACCTCGGGCTGCATGACTTTGGCAATCAGTAGGGCCGCCGGGGCTGAGATCACCGAGGCACTCAGCAGGTGTTCGGCGCTAATGCCCATGCCCACGTACGCGGCCAGGACCCCGCCGGCAATAGTGGCGAATCCCCCCACCATCACGGCGTTGAGTTCCGACATGGTCATCGTGGGGAGATAAGGACGGATGACCAGTGGCGCCTCGGTTTGTCCCACAAAAACGTTAGCGGCGGCCGAAAGGGTCTCGGCGCCCGAGGTGCCGAGCGTGTACTGCATGAGTTTGGCGAACAGTTTCACGACGATCTGAATGATGCCAATATAGTAGAGCAGCGACATCAACGCGGAAAAGAAGATGATCGTCGGCAGGACCTTGAAAGCCAGGAAGTGCTCCTGAAATCCTTCGCCGAAAAGCTGGCTGCTACCGGCGTCGGAACAGTCGAGCAGCGCCCGGAATACATCGGCAAATCGAGCAAAAACCCACTCGCCCGACTTGGTTTTGAGCACAAACCAGGCAAACGCGAATTGAAGCAGCAAGCCACCAAAGACAACCCGCCATTGAACTTTGGTCTTGTGAGAACTCATCAACCAAGCCAAACCAATCATCACAAAGAGACCGGCAAAGCTAATCACACGTTCCATGGCGTAGGTCAGTCAGAGGGTGTAAGCGGTGGAATTGCCTGTATCAGTTTGTGGCAATCCTTCGCCAACCATCGTCGGGTTGCCTGGATGCCTAGTGTAACGTGTTGAAGATGCGGTCGCCTGCATCGCCCAGGCCGGGCACGATGTATTTGACGTCGTTCAGCTCGGGGTCGATTTTGCAAACGTAGATCTGCGTATCGGGGTACTCAGTCTCGACGTGCTTGATGCCTTCTTCCGAGGCGATGATCGAAAGCAGCTTAACCTGTCCGACGCCCCATTTCTTGAGTGTCTCGAGCGCCGCGAGCATCGAACCGCCGGTGGCCAGCATAGGATCGACCACCAGTGCCACGTCGACCGGGTGGTCGGGCGGCAGTTTGCTGTAGTACTCCACCGGCTGGGCGGTGTCCTCGTCGCGATACAGGCCCAGATGCCAGACTTCGGCTGTGGGGATGAGATCGAGCACCGGATCGACCATGCCAAGCCCGGCGCGAAGGATGGGAATCAACCCGATTCGCTGAGCCAACTTGCCACCCGTGGTCTTGGTGAGCGGGGTGGTGACCGGTACCATTTCGATCGACAGATCTTGCGTAGCTTCGTACGCGAGCAGCGTAGCGAGGCGGCGGACATGGGCGCGAAACGACAGCGGCGATGTGGTCGCATCCCGCAGCGCTGTGAGGTGGCACTCGATCAGCGGGTGCTGGACCTCAAACACGCCAGAGGCAATCTGTTGGCTGTGGGGCGACATTTCGGCCGTTTGGTTCGTGGTGGTGGACATCGAATAACGACTCCCGGGAGGTCGAGAAGCGCAACTGACGCGGCGACGAACTTCCGCCACTCGGGGGGCCATTCTAGCTGCCCCGCGAGCAGATGTTAAGAATCTCATGTTGGAAAAGGACCTCTTTTCAACCGCCGCGGACAACCGAGCCGACGGAATGCCGCTACAATGGCCCCAGTCCTTAGACTTTTACGTTTAGTTCCGCCCAGCCGTGCCATGAATCAACCAAGCATTCGCCTTGCGATGGCTCTATTGCTCTTCAGTGGAGCAGCCAGCCTGTCGTTGGCCGCCCAGCCCAAAAAGCCTAAGGACACCATTCGGGTGGCAACCTACAACGTGTCGTTCTACCGGGACAAAGAAGGGCAGTTGCTCGAGGACTTAAAGGCGGGTGATGCACGGGCGCGAAAGATTGCCGAAGTGCTGCGGCGCGTGCAGCCTGACATTCTCCTGCTGAACGAGATTGACTATTCGGACGCCAAGGGCCAGGACGCTCCCCATCGACGCTTCTACTGCAAGTACGCCGCAACTGACGACGAAACCTTGCCTTACCTCCGCACTCACTTCATGCGTACATGGCCGGTCAATACCGGCGTGCCGAGCGGGATGGACCTGGACCGCGACGGCCAGAGCGATGGCCTCGCCGATGCATTTGGCTACGGTCGCTATCCAGGACAGTACGGCATGGCGGTTTACTCGCGGTTTCCAATCAAGTCCGACGAGGCACGCACTTTCCAGAAGTTTCTCTGGAAAGACATGCCGGGCGCCAAGCTTCCTGTCGATCCGGAGACGGGCAAACCGTACTACAGCGACGAGGTGATGAACATCTTCCGGCTCTCCTCGAAGAGCCACTGGGACGTGCCGGTCGAAGTTACACTCGGCGGCGAGAAGCGTACGATCCACTTCCTCTGCTCGCACCCCACGCCGCCGGTGTTCGACGGGCCCGAGGATCGCAACGGCCGTCGCAACCATGATGAGATTCGGCTGTGGGCCGACTACGTCTCCCCCGATCGCAGTGACTACCTGGTGGACGACGGCGGCAAGCGAGGTGGTCTCGCCGACGGTGCGTCGTTCGTGATTCTGGGTGACCTGAATGCCGACCCAACCGACGGCGACTCGGCCGGCGAGAACATCCGGCAGTTGCTCGAGCACCCGCGGGTGAACGCTGCGTTCACTCCGGCCAGCGAAGGCGGTGTCGCGTCGAGTCAACGCAACTCCGAGCTCAATGCCAACCAACAAGGCGACCCGCAGTTCGACACGGCCGACTTCAGCGGCGATGGCCACGGCAACCTACGGGTCGACTATGTGCTGCCGTCGCGAGATCTGCAAGTGGTCGACTCGGGCGTGTTTTGGCCAAAGCAGGGCGAGCCGGGCGCTGAGGCGATCAAGGCCACCGATCACCGGCTCGTGTGGGTCGACCTAACGCTGCCGACGAGCGAGGGCGAAGCCCGCGAGACCGAGGCCGAGTAGCACCAGCGCGGAAGGCTCGGGCACGGAGACAAACGGCGCGGTGTAGATTCGGTCGGCGATGCCCATGCCAGTAGCCTGGCCCTGGATGTCGTCGAAGTTCCAATGGATACCGAGGTACACGCGACTACGCCCATTTTCGATGCGTGCATCGGACAACGTGTCGAAGCTTCGCGTCATACCAGGCAGCTCTTCGCTCGTCACATCGAACGAGATCTCGTCGGTGCCGTAGAAGTTCGTGATGCTTTGAAACAGCGCTCCGCCGAAGGTGGCATGCCCCGAAATGTAGGTCGGGAAGGGGGGCGTGAAGTTGTCGACGTCGTCGCCGCCGGGTGCGCCGAGCGGTTCCCACGTTTCGTCGCCCACCGTATCGGGGTTGCCGTCCAGGTCGCCATCGCGAATGCCCGTCACGGGACGCCACAAGTCGTAGGCGAATTTGGCATCCCAAGCCACGACGCCCGCATCGGCCATGGCCACGGAGGTCCTGGCGAACAGTTCGGCCTTCTCCTGCATCGAGCTGCCTTGCTGCGAAGCAATGGTGCAGAGAATCTCGTTGTACATCCGCATGGGTGTTCCCATGCCCAGTCGATCGTACGCCCAGAAGTTTCCGATGTCGGTTTGCTCTTGCGTGCGAGTGGCGCTATCGCGGGCTCCGAGATCCTTTACTTCGTTGTAGGCGGCCGCGTACTCATCGGTGTCCAGCGCGGGCATTGGCGGTGGAAGGTGCGCGGTGGTGTTGTTTAAGGCAAAGGGACGTACCGCGCCCCACTCCGGTCCCCAGGCTTCTTGATCAGGATTCAACGGATCTGCCGTCCAATGACCGACGCCACCGACGGGCTCGTATTGGGCCTGCTGGTCGAAGCCATCGTTGGTGCGGCGAGAGACAATCGAAGCGGCGATCGCGCCGCCATACGCCTGCCCGGCGGAGCGGGCGTCCGAGCTGGAGATGGTCGATAGTGCGTCGTTCAGCGCGGCGTCGAGCACCGTGGACTGAGAGGGATAGATGGCGCTGAGCACGCCATGCGCGGCGGACGCTGCCGCGGCAACTTCCGAAGCTCCAGCATTCGCCGCGAAGCCATGCTGGTAGAATGTCTGGTTCTGCTGATTGATGCCATTGATGGCGTCGTACATGGCCAGGTTCATCATCGCCTGCGTCCGGGAGGCCATGCCTGGATTCTGAAAGTCGACATCCTGGGCGTACACATCGCACATCAGGGCGTTCCATTCCAAGACGACATCCGCTCTGCAGGCAACGGCCGCGAAACTCGTCAGCAAAACGGCAGTCCATTGCAGCATCGCCCTGCGAGCCCGGCCACCACGTGGATGTTCGGACGGTAAATAGATGGAGCTGATCATGGTGTCGTCTACAGGAAGTCGGTGCACGGCTTGCCAAGGCGTCCAACTGCGCTAGGAATGGAAGCCGTTCCTGTTCCAGCGAGCCAGCGCAAGTCCAGTGAGTCCCAGGCCGAGAAGCGCCAACGCGCCAGGCTCGGGGACGGTTGTTACATGGAAGAAAGTCATCGGCGAGTTCTTCATGTCGGTGTTCCACGCCACGATATCCATCAGTACCAGGTTGTCGAAGTTTACAACTTCGGATACCTCGTCGCTCCACAGGTACGAGTTGCCCATGTAGAAGTGCGAGTCGCCATCTCGCAGTCGCGTAAACTGATCGACCAACCCGGCCAGGACCAGTGGACCGACGTTGGTGCCATCGACGTGTGTTTCGGCCAGGGCCATCATCCAGGGATCGAGCGCGCTCACACTCGAATACAGCGTTTCCAACTGGGCGATGATCTCGGGCGATGTGTTCAGGTCGTCGAAGTCGAGGGCCGCGGTGAGGTCGACCTGGTCAAATCCAGGAACCCCCGCCATCAGCGATTCGTAGGTCGACAGCATGGTGTTGTAGTCGGCCAACCCGTGATCGCGTCCGCGCTCGATATTCATCGACGCCAAATCGAGTCCCATACCCATCTGCGGAGCAAACAGGAAGTTGCGGACGTCGTCCACCACCTTGGTGTCGATTTCTTGCGAAGTTTGCGTCGCCAGGCCCATCAGCAGCTTGTCTACCAGCTCCGGCGAACTCGCAATGGTGTCGGCCCCGGTAAAGTACGCATCGCGGAGGGCGATCTGGCCTACCACTTCGCCTCCTTCGCCCGCCAGCAGAAGGTTCTCGTTGAGCATGGTGTGGCCCACGCGGAACAACGCGGTGGAAAACTCGTTGGCGATGCTCGCATTCACGTTGGGGTCGTAGGCGTAGTCCGCCGCCTGCGGGGCGTACTCGCCCAGCAGCGAGGGCAGGAACTCGTTGAACGTGATGGCTTGCATCTCGGCGCCGACGATGCTGCGCGTCTTGAGGTAGATCAGGTCGTCGTCGGCCACGGGATCATAGCCGCCGTTGTCGACCAAGGCCTGGGCAATGCGATTGTGCTCCCGCATGAACAACGTATGCATGGCGGTCAGACCCAGTTGCTCGTTGGCCCGGACGTCGCCGGCCACGAACATGGTTGACGGGTTGTTGTTGTGGTCCATGTCCACGTCGGTGATCATGTCGGTGGTCGGCAGCAGGTTGTCGGCGGAAGTCAGCAGCTTGCCACCCACTCCCGAACGCAGGGCATCGGCCGTGTGTTGGTCGGAGCCGTACACGTTCGAACCATCAATGTAAGCGGTAATGGCGTTGGTCTGTTGACGTAGCTCGCCAGGACCCGACGACACCTGCGAGCGATTCATGGGAATCATCGCCATGCTGTGTGGATCATCTTCCGGGCCGAAGATCATATGGGGCTCGGCCGCGTTGGTGGGCGTGAAGGTGATGTCGTGATCCAGAAACTGTCCCCACTGCCAGACGCCACTCGACATGCCATGCGCCGAGTCGATCGGCGAGCTCTGGCTGAACAGCGCGTTGCTGACTTCGCGGGCGTTTGGCACTTCTGGCGACTGGAGGAAGACGTCGCCGATGCCGTCGGGATAGGAGTCGGGCGCCAGCCGCACAAAGGCGGTGCCGGCCTGGCCCCAGTTGCTGTTCAGCACGTTGTTTCCGCTGCCGTCGATGCTGCGGTACGGCTGGGCCGACACTGAGCCAGCAACCAGCAGGCTGGTGGCGAGCACCGTGGCTGCCGATAGACGAATTCCCAGGGGCGAATGATGCGTGTCAATCATGGTGGTGCTTCGAGCCCGGCCCACGCTGCTTCGGTCCGTCCACCATCATACGGCGACAATGCTTCAACGCAATCAGCCGGCACCGACTAGAGCCAATCAGATGAGAGTCGGAGTACCTAACCAATCGTCGAAAGCTCAGCCCAAATCGGGCGAGGACGATTCGAAGTGCGTCAGGCAATTAGCGACTCGGTCGAGAGGGTGAGCAAAAGACTCGTAAACGGTGCCTGTCCCGGCAGAGAATTCCTAGTGGGATCGTTGCGGTAACCCCTACACACTCTCCAGTTTAACTAGCCTCACCTATTCTGCAATGGTAAAGCATATCGGTTGCGGACGTTACGTAACCGACAAGGAACGGCCCGAACTCGGCGTAGCGGGCGCTGGCTTCGTCAAACCGCATCTGGTAGACGATATCTTTCAAATATTCCGGATTTGCGGCCCATAGCGTCACGCCCCACTCCCAATCGTCCAGTCCCAGGCCCACGGTGATCAGCTGGCTAACCTTGCCGGCGAAGGCCATTCCGCTGCGGGCGTGCTCGCTCATCAGGCGGTTTCGCTCGCTCTTGGGCATGGTAAACCAGTTCTCTCCCGTCTTCCGCTTCTTATTCATGGGATAGAAACAAGTAGCTCGGTAGGGGGGAAACTCGGGGGTCAGCCGCTGGCGGTTCATCGCGCCCAGCCGACCCTGGTACGCCTTGACCTTGGCCTGCCAACTGGGGCTATCTTTGGTTTCTCCCTCGGCCACGAGCCGCTGCCCATATTCCTCGGTGCTGGGGACGTACTCGCTGATCTCCGTAATCGACACAAACGAGTATCCCGGCCGCAGCGCCACGCCCAGCGGCGAGGCCATTATCCGCTGGTGCACGGCGTCCATTTTCAGCGGATCGTTGTCCATCAGCATCAGGCCAAAGTCGGCCTTATGCCCGCTCACGATGCTCGTCTGCAGCCGCGTCGGGGCGGCCGGACCTTCGGGATCGAGCGCGGCGACTATTTCGGCCCGTCCCGCCGCGACCTGGTCCGCCGACAGACCCGCCAGCACGCCCCGGTCGAACGAGTAGTACAGATGACTGCAGTGCCAGCCGCCGCCGGCAGGATGGAGCGGATCGACGTTCGGGGCAGCAGCAGGCATAGGGCGGGACATTCTGGAGGACCTTGTATCTTTGCTTTGGCTGTTGGCTAAAACGGCGTCAAAACCCCTGGGGGCGGCTGGGCGGCGAGCTCCGCCAGCCCCGGCAGGTTGGCTGTGACAAACCCAGATCGTAAACCACGCCGGCCGCCGGTTGCAGGGCCACGAGTTTTGGGCCAACGTCCACCATCGGCATTCATGGGCCCAAAACCCCAGGGGTTTTGGGCCCACCAACTTTCAAATACCCCTTGTTTTCTCGACTGAACCAATCAGGGGAGGGGGCAAAACCCGCCACGTTGTTCTCCGCATGCCCGCGAGTTGGCCCAAAACTCTTGAGTTGGCCCAAAACCCCATTTGAAGCATTTCTTGTCTGGTAGCTACGCTCGCCAGAGCGTGGACCCCGCCACCACGACGCGCAGCACCCGTGCTGGAAGGCGTGACCCCCAAGGCGTCCACCGTCTGGCGACGGTAGCTACCAACTGACGCACAGCGCTTGCTAACTCCGCATTTTCCCAGAGTGGGTGTAAGAAAACTACAACCGGCGGGGAAGAAACAGGGAGAAATTTGGCGGCGGTGAAAGCGTGTCGCTAAGCGATCTGGCGCATTGGGGTACCGATGGCTGCGAGCCAGAAGAGGCACGCCAAACGCACCGGCGAGCGGCTCCCGAAGCGTGAGAGATCGCGCACACCTCGGCAGACTGGACCACCCTGGAAAATGCTGAGGGGGATGTACACCGTGGGGAGTTTGACGAGGCCAGCCGAAACCGAAAAGGCGATGAAGCCGATGCGATATGTTATATCCCGTTTAACGGAAGTCTACCAATTGAGCATTAAGCGCTTGCTTACGTCGACGAACCACAGCTACACCAGCCAGTCCGAGGCACAACATCACGAAGGTGCTGGGCTCGGGAACCACTTCACGTACCCCAATCCCGTCGTACCAAGAGCGTGCAGCTGTATTGGTCCCTGCCTGAATATCAACAGCGAACGTCGTGAGTCCGGAAACCTGGGTTGGCAACAGAGCGCCAAACATCGCGCGATTGCCATCGTAGGCATCGGTGTAGTCGTCGGTGAGCTGGCCAAGCACATTGAGTCCAGTGATATCGTCAAAGGTAATAACGCTGTAGCCAGCCGCCGCAGCATCCACACCCGCAATATTGCCGGCGTTGTCTGTAACGACAAAGCCTGCACTCGAATCGTATTGCGTGTAGCTCGCGTCGGTGGAAAGTTTAGCAGCAATATCCCACGGCGAATTGGCGGGTAGCACAGGAGGGGGAGTGCTTGCCAAGTCGTCCCAGAAGAAGACGAACACTTCGTAAGTTTTCGAAGCATCCAAACCCGAGATGGTTGTTGTTAGGGTCGGATTTGAGGCGTCTATAGGGTTGGTATCGTACTGAAGCGCGCTCCCCTCATTGGAGAAGCTAGCACCATCAGTACCGCCATTCGTACCGCGGATTCGCCAATTCGTAGCGCCAGAAGTGGTGGCCGTAGGCCCGACTGTGTTTACTGTACCGGTCATACTTTGCACCACGGCGTCGGTGTATACGACTTGTGCGGACGCAGCACTGCGTGCGATGCCCGCAGCAACGAGAAAAGTAAGTGCTGTTCGTGAAACGATCATAAGATTCATTAGTTCGCTCTCCCAGAATTCAAGATGAGAATCTCTATAAAATCGGCTGGGGTCCAGCCGGAGGGGTGTTTACTTGAGGAGACGAATTACGCCAAATCGGCAAGATCCGCACCGAATAGTACAATCGTGCCTGGCTCGGAGACGCTTGTAATTTCAACGCGGTTAGCCGGGATTCCCAGATAGAGCAGCCGGGTACCGCTTCCGGCAAAGTCTGGCCTGCATTGTAACCGTTGCGCTCTCCCTGGTGTCTAGCGAGCGGTGATTTCTTTTCGTTTTTTGTGTGCTGATGCATGAACGGCGTTAAATGGCCTCGCCTCGGGCTTCCAACCCAAGCGAGGAACGCAACTTCCCCTGAAACCTCGGTTTACGTTGACCCGGTTACGCTAACCACGTCCACGCACCCACCATTCTTGCAGCGCTCGATCACAATACCTGGCGGACGGCCGGTTCCATCGCAAGACGCACCGGCCTCTCAACGCAGAGTGTCGCGAAGACAATCCGGCGGCTCGTCGGCACACGCCAGGTCGTCGAGCAGAAAGTCGGCCGCCGCGTGGCCTACGGGCTCCCATAAAAACAGCCGATTGGGAGGCTCCGGAGCCACACGACGCCCGCCGCTCAACCAGCGTCGGACGATGTGACCGGGGTAGGATGTGCGGCCAGCGTTTGCTGCACAGGATTTTCACGCCGACGCGGGTTAGAGTCGACGGGTTTCTGCGGAGTTGATGTGCCCAACGGTAGTTGCGAATAGCTGTTCTGCCGCACCAATGACACTGCACCTAGAGGCCAGCTATCGTCAGCACGACGACTCCAATTATCAAAAGCGGGGGAAGCAACAACAGAAACGCGATTACTCTATTCGCTCCGCTCCACGCTTTAAGATGGCCCTGTTCGTCAGCTTTGTCGTAGTAAACATTGCCTGTAACGAGAGCGACACAGGTGATCAGTAGTAACGGGATGGCTCCTAGGGTCAACACGTGTACTAACATCAAAAAAGAATTGGTCCCAGACTTTCTGTACCAAGGCAAATCGTCGTATGAGGTGGGGACCTTCTCTTTTTTCTTCATCTGAATACTCCAGGTGGCACTCAAGTGCTCCATGACGTGACCGGCGAGCCACGGTTGTGATTTGTGCTGAGTATAGGCGTTATTGCTCCCGCAGCAAACGTCCCATCCTAACCTGCTTCGGCTTCATCCTCCTGGGCAGTTTCCCCTTGGTTTGTAACCGCCTTCGGCGTGACACACTTGCGCACTTTTTGAAGACTCCAAAACTTACTGAGGTGAGCTGCACCGATGCGCGTTCGGAAGTTCCGTAACCGACAGCGGTTGTGACATCCTCGGCGAGTCTCATCCCGCTGAGCGCAAAGCGGAAAGAGCCTATCACGCATCGTCAAGATTGAAGCGGGCGCAACCGACGGCTACACTGAGACTTAGGCCAAGCGTCGCCCTGCACGTTAGGCTGACACCCTTGCAGCCTACAGCGTTTTACACTGATCAGCCTATAAACGAGTGATCCGTCTTAAAGGGAATCACTGAGCGAGATAACTAAACGAATGCACCGAATCATTGTGATCCCGGCAATTCTTGCCGTGCTTGGATGTTTCTCAGACAACAAGAACGAACAATCGGCTATGAAAAACAAGGGCGAGTCGTTTGAGGGCTCTGATCTGCCAAACGGATACTTCGCTATCGACGAATCGCGGGATAGCGAATTGAACACGGTTCCATTCAATAGTGCGATAGACGGCATGGAATCGGAATCAACGTTCACTGACAAATTTGCTGCTGAGATAGCTGACACCATGAATCGCTTTTCGAACTTTTTCTCAACACACGGAGCATTTGGCAGCCTTGAGAGGTACGATAAGGAACTGCCGTCAGATTGGTGGATTGACGATGATTTCTACTCGACGTCTCGCGTGTTGGCCGTGGACATACTCAATCCGAATCTTCAGACATACGCAATCATTGAGGGCATACGCGAGGAGCTTCGGCAACTCGACGAGGATTGGATGATACTAATGCACCATGACAATGACTTTGATGCCCTTGGCAACTTTGTTGAACGTCCTGGCTCCTATCGTATTTGGATTCGTACAGACCGCGTGGAAATCTACGCTGAACGTCCGGAAGATGTCGACAATCTTATGAACTCACTGCCCGGCGAAAACCGCGGGTAACAATGCGTTCCACACATAGCTGCGGGCCGCGCAACTTTCTAAATCAACGCTAATTGCCGCGGCCCGGTGAACCCCGTCGTTCATGACCATCTTCAGCCCGTCGCCAGCCAATAACAAACAGCGGTGTGCCCAACCTCAGTGGCTTAGAGCCGCGTCTCCGGCGCTCTTCTCGCGTTCGCCCGAGACGTTCGCACGCGTGAAATCATCCCGCCATCAGTCGCCCGCCCCTTAGCCAACGGGGTCCCGCACCCCAAACCGGCGCGGGCCAGAAAAACCTTCTCTCCACGGTTCTACTGGCCGCCATAGGACTTCCGTCGCGGCCGTCGGCCGAGGGCGGATCTTTTTTCGACATTCCGTCGATCTCTTCCCGCGCGGGCGGCTCTAGCCGGCTAGTGCCAGAAATAGCCCGACAGGCCCATTGGGCCGTGCGATAGTGAACTCGTTGCAAGTGAAAACGCGACACGACACGAACCGCAACCCCTTGGCTCCAGAGAACACGATGAACGCCCACGACCTCACCTTCGGCATCGAATTCGAAACCACCCTGCCCAGCGCTCAGGCCGATGCCCTCTGCCCCAGTTGCGGTCGTCCGCCGCAAGTTACCTGGTTGCCGGAGGGCTGGAAGGCCATGACCGACTGCTCGATTCAAGCCAGCAGCGGCCGCCGAGGGATTGAATTCGTGTCGCCCGTGCTCCAGGGCGCTGCCGACTGCTCGATGGAGATGGCAAAGTGCTCGGCGACTTCCCAGACCGGCTTGCGAAGCGATTCGAACATCTAGGGCCAAATGGGAGCGCAGTCGACGACGACAATCTTTCTCATGCGTGCCACCCTTAATCGCCCGCTACACTACCTTTTCTCCACCAACCGCCCCTCCGCCGGGACTTCCAGCCACAGGGCGTGCAGCGACATGTTGACGTCCACCAGAAAACAGATGAGGCAGCCGATCAGCGATAGCAAGCAGAGCGTAAAGCAGGCGATGATGACGAACGTCATCGGCAGTTTCAACAGCGCGGCGGCGAACAGGGCGATGATCAGCACTGCCGTGAGCAGCACGCTGACCACGCCCAGGGCGATGCCGGTGCGGATGAGCCTCGCCCGCCTGGCGAGGATGCGAACCTGTTCGAGAATTCGCGCGTTGGTCTCGCCCGACCCGTTTTGAATGAGTGGCGCCAATTCCCTTGAACGGTCGATCACCCGGCCAAAGCGGTTGGTCATGCTCAGCAGGATCAATCCGACGCCCGAGATCAGAATCACCGGGCCGATGGCCAATTGCAGGATAGGAACGAGTTCTTCAAGAGTCATACGACGAGCGCGGGGGGCAGGGGAGGAAGCGACGCCTGGCAGGATAGGTAAGTATAGTGACTAGGCCAACGCAGTTCTACGATCCCCTCTCGTGGGCTGCTAAACTGCGGTACACAACTTGCATCCAGGGAAACGACTTGAGTTTCCCTGCCCATCTCCTCGTCGTGATCCCCGAGCATGAAAACCTATACCTGTCAGTGTGGTACCCCCTTGTTCTTCGGCAATCGCCAGTGCGTCGAGTGCGGACTCGACGCCGGGTGGTGCGATGTATGTTCGGAAACGGCGGCCGTTTCGCCCGAGGGAACGTGCGTCAGTTGTGGCACGTCGGTGGTGCCCTGCGCGAACCGCACGACGTACGACGTGTGCAATTGTTTTGTGGACGCGAGCCTGGCGGAGCCGGGCACTTTGTGCCGCAGTTGCGGGATGACCACCATGGTGCCGGATACCAGCCTGCCGGCCAATGTGCGGCGATGGGCCTTGCTCGAAGCGGCCAAGCGGCGGCTATTGTACGACTTCCGTACAGTCGGGTATCCCGACGACCAACTGACTGCCTTGCCGCCGCTCGCATTTCGTTTTCTCTCCGATACGCCAGACAAGCATGTCGTGACGGGGCACGCCAACGGAGTGATTACCATCAACACGTCCGAGGCCGACCCCGTGCATCGCGAGTCGACGCGGCAGCAGTTTGGCGAACCCCACCGCACGCTGATTGGGCACATGCGGCACGAAACGGGGCACTTCTTCTGGATGCGCGAGATCGAGGGCCGTCGCGATGCCGAGGCCACCCGGTTGTTCGGCGATGCCGATGCCAATCCTTATGCCGAGACGATGAAACAATATTACGAGCAGGGGCCCCCCGAGGATTGGAACGAGCAGTTCATCAGCACGTACGCCGCGTCGCATCCGTGGGAAGACTTTGCCGAAACCTATGCGTTCTACCTCGACATGCGGGCGGTGCTCGATACGCTGCGGTGGAACGCCCCCGAGCAGGTGCAGGATCTTGGCGACGACCTGCCATCGATGCTGGCCACCTACTGTTCGGCGGGGATCGTGCTGAACGAGATCAACCGCACGATGGGCCTCACGGACCTGGTGCCCGAGGTGGTGCCCCCGGCGGTGGTGTCGAAGCTGCAGTTCGTGCACGATGTGTTCGAATCGCTCCGCACGGGCGTGGTTTCCCAGTCGTAGCCCAAACTGGTGGCTGCGGCGGTGAATTGACCGACCCCGCCTGGCGGCGAGCCTAAATGTCGTAGCTCGTGCTAGCGGTTGTGGCCAGCGCGGGTGCGGCCTCGTCCGACGCCTGCGGCACCGGCGCGATTGGCAGTTCGATGCGGAAGGTAGCCCCCACGCTCTGCGTGCTGTGGCATTCGATTTGCCCGCCATGCCGGTTGACGACCACATCGTAGCAGATGGCCAGCCCCTGCCCGCTGCCCCGGCCAACTTCCTTGGTGGTGAAGAAAGGGTCGAAGATCTTCGCGGCGATGCGATCCGGCACGCCACCTCCGGTGTCTTCGACTTCAAGGAACACCTTGTCGGCGTTGGCCCGGCTGCGGATGGTGATGCGTCCCGGCGACCCGTCCTGCCCTGTGCGATGGTCCTGGATGGCATCGGCTGCATTCACGATCAGGTTGACGAGCACCCGGTTGAGATCGCCAGGGTAGCAGGGGACTTCGGGCAGCGAACTGTCGAGGTCGAACTCCACCTTGGCGGAGTACTTCCAGCGGTTTCTGGTGACCGTCGCGGCGCTGTGAGCAATGTCGTTGATATTGGTGTGGGTCTTGGCTTCCGAGCCGGGATGCGACATCTCCTTCATCGCCTGCACAATCTCCACCACGCGGCCTATGCCCTCCAGGCATTCGCTGATCGCCAGCGGCATCTCCTTTCGCAGTTGCTTGACACTGTTAACAGACAGTAGCGCCGTGGCTTCGGCCAGTCGCTCATTGGTATCTGCGGGCAGGTTGGATTTGGTGAGCAGTTCGCACAATTGGTCGACGGTATTCCAGACTCTGGGAAGCTGCTCGTTGATGTAGCCGACGTTGGAATCAATGAACTGCATGGGCGAGTTGATTTCGTGAGCCACGCCTGCTGCCAATTGACCAATGGACTCCAGCCGGTGGGCCTGGTCCAACTTCTTTTCCAACGCCTCGATGGCTTTGCGTTTGGAGTTGTCGACTATGGTGCTGAGTACCTGCATTTCGCCATCAATCGGTATGGGGCGCAGTCCGACTTCGACAGGGACTTCGGTTCCATCTTTCTTGAGGCCGAGCAACTCCAGCGCCTCGCCCATCTGGCGCGTCACCGGTGCTTCGAGATAACCTTGCACCTTCTCGGGGTGACCAGGGCGGAACCGTTTGGGGATGAGAACTTCAATCTCTTTTCCCAGCAACTCTTCCTGGCGGTAACCGAACAGCTCCTCTGCCTGGTGGTTGACCAGGGTGATTCTGCGCTGGGTGTCGATCATCACGATGGCGACGGGTGCAAAGTCAATCAGTGTCTCGAGCCGTTCCTGCAACAGCTTCAGGTCACGGTTCGACTGCAGTAGCTTGTTGGTTCGTTCGTCGAGAGCCTGACGCATGGCGTTGAACGTGTGCGTCAGAATGGCGACTTCGTCATTCGTGGTTACAGCAATATCACGGTCGAGCTTCCCCTCGGCGATTTCCTGGGTGGCTTTGCAGAGCATTTGGATTGGGTCGGCGATGGCGCTCGCGCGGCGGTAGGAAAGCACGCCGGCCAGGACCGATACACCACAGGCCAGCACGAACACGGCCGCACAAACCCAGCCGCTTGCGGTTGCCAGGTGCTCCTGTTCCGCCTTCATTTGGCGAGTCTTGTCGCCAACCATTGCCGAGAGCGTCCCATAGCACTGTTCGGCCAGTGGAGTGGCCCGCTCGGTATATCTGGTCTCGGCCAGATTGTCACTTTGCGACGAGACCACGCGTACGATCTGATCGGCCAGACCTTGGTAGAGCATCATCTGTTGGTCCAGCATCGCGATCAGTTCGCGCTGCGGCGGGGACGCGGCGGATTGCTCGCCCACGAGTCGCGCCACGCGGTCGTTTGCCACTTTCAAGCTGGCCAGAAAGGTCGGAATGTCCGCTTCGCCCGTTTGGTGCACCACGGCGATCAGCATCGCATGGCTGCGCGTGAAGAAGCCTCGGAAGTCGGCCATGTCGGCCAGAAGTTGGCGGCGATTGCCTGATGGGAGCTCTCGCTCGAGATCGATGATGGCCGTGATGCCGCGAAACATGCGGTCGGCGGCCGGATCGATCATCTTGGCCAGCAGTGCTTCGGCCGGTCGGTTGCCAGGGGTGAGGGCCATGTCCTCGATCCACCATTGCTGGCACTTTAACTCTCGCATGATATCGACGAGGGACTTAACCCGGGCAACTTCCTCCAGATCGTTGGCCTGTTGCGCCTGAAATTCCAGCTCGGTTAGTGGCAGCAACGTAGAATCCCAGGCGGCGCCACGGCTGAGTTTATAGTCGGCGTCCCCTGTCAGCATCCACGCACGCAGATCGGTCATCGAGCGTTCGATGTTGGACTGCAGCTGCATCGAATGGCTGATCTCGTAGTGCAGACGTTCGATCGAATTCGACGTGGCCACGCGGAGCCAAGCCAAGGCGCCGGTGGCGGCCAGCAGACCGCCCACCGCGATCGCGGCGACCAGCAGATGTGAACGCAACAAGGCATTCCACATGCGTGACGTAGGAATCACGCATGCGGAGCCGGTCTGCAATTCTGCTGTCTGGGCAGTTGCACTCATTGTTCCGTATCCTGACTCAGCCAGTCGGGATGCAACTGAACATATTGCTCCAAGGTGACGAGCTGCTGTTGCAGCAGGCCGACGCGTTGGTAAACGTCCGAGGGCACCTTGCGGCCGACTTCATACAGATCGGGAGGCGACTGGGCGCCCTCCAGTTGCGAGTGCAGGCACGTCAACTCGGCGACGATCAAGGAGGCGAGATGGTAGACGTCGCTCGGCTCCACTGTCGAAAGTTGATCCTGATTTATTGTCAGATCGAGCATCGGTACGTCGGATACCTGGGCAATCCCACGAACATGGTCCAGGCATATCAGCAAGCGGTGAAATACATCGACGGGGCGCTTGCCGGCTTCGTAGGCAGGTGCTTTCGGAAGCAAGTCGAACTCGGGCGATCGTTCGAGCAGGCGGGCCGTGTAACTCGAGGCGAGGGTTGCTTGCGAGAAGACTTCGCGAGGCGCTACCCGGCGATCAAGAAGCAGGTTCAGTTGTCGGTTGGATTGTACCAGCAGGTTAAACACATCGGTTCGCGATTTGCTCGTATCGGTCGAATCCTTCGCCAACTCCAGATGGTCCGCCGTGTCGAAGGTTTTGCGGACCAGCACGATCCGTTCGAGAGCAGCGTCGATCACCTTCTGCACTTCGTGGCAGTCGATGGTGCCCGCCGGCAGTGGCGGTACCTCGGCAAGGCGGCCGGTATGTTCAAAGCACAACTGGTTGGCGTTGCGGAACAGTGCCAACGCCTGAAAGTACGTTTCGTGCGGGGTGACACCACTGGCCGTAATGACCGGCGGGGAGACTTCCGGCTTGCCCAAGTGATACCGCAAGGTCTCAAGCTCGGAATGTACCACGGTGGCCCGCGCGTACACCTGAAATGACTCGACATGGTGCCCAGCACCCATCGCAGGCAATCCGCCAAGGCAGATGGCCATCAAGCCGACCAACGGGACCTTGCATCCCAACAGGAATCGCGTGACTATTGTTTCTCTGGCCATGATGCTCGCGGTGAGTAGAGACCTCGTACTGAAACCCGGCATTGGCAGGTCGCCGGGAAAATCATAGGTCTCGCTCACGCCCGGGGGCGGGGCCCCCGCAATGTGGCTTGCCGCCGCATGGAGCCTGGGCCATGGCCAAAGCCGTATAACCCGCATCCCAGTCAGGACAGTATCCACAGCTGGCTACTGTGGATTGCGGAAAACCCCTGTGTGTTGCTCTGCCACTCGAAACCTACGAAGCAAACTGCCTGTTTTCCAGGAGTGGTGCTTGGTGCCGGTTTTGAGGGGACAACACCCTGGCCGTGCAGGTGGCCGAGGATCCGCCATCGCTTGGATTAGCGTTTTTACGCTAAGAGTGATCGCCGATGTGATCGATCTTGCTCTGGAGTCGTTTTACGCGCGTCGCCAGATACACCAGCAGGGCCCCGATCACGGTCGCCCCCACGGCGATGAGCCACGAGATAGCAACGACGCCGGTGTCGGTCCAGAAGATAAACACCACACCGATGGCGGCCATCACGCCGCCAATCACCAAAGCCAGCGTCCGCTGCTCGTCGGTCGATTCCATGCGAAATGCCGCGACGAACAGGCTGACGCCTTGCAGCAACAGCCAGATCCCCACCAGGATCAGGAACAGCTTGCCGCTGATGCCAGTCCACAACAGCAGCACCAGGCCGAGCGCCAGGCTCACGACAGCTTGCATGAGGGGCGCCGTCTTGTCGCCGCTGCGATAGGCGCTAATCGCCCCCAGCACGCCGTCGAACAAGAAGTACGCTCCCAGCAGTTTGACAAAGATGCCGAGCGTCTTCTCCGGCCAGACAAAGGCACACACGGCCAGCGCCAACGCAAGCACCCCACGGAGCATGATGGTCCACCAAATGTCGCCCAGCTTGGCATCCACCCGCTGCTTGGCCGCCGCGGCAGCCTCTTTAGCTCGCTGCTGTCGTTTGCTCATGCTTCGATCCCTTTCTGGCCTGGTCGCTTCCAGTACGAACGCTGGAGAAGAAAAAGGGGAGGGCGGCTCGAGGTGTCGAGCCGCCCCACCTTGGTGAGTACTACTTGGCCGGACTGTTCAGCCCGGAATTCAGCGCCTCCAGCGCCTCGTCCACGGTGAAGCTAGCCGCCTTTTGGCGGGGCGGGAACTCCTCGAAGGTCGCCAGCTTCTTGGCAACCATTTCCTGCAGCGGCACCAGCACGAACGCCCGGCGGTACCACCAGTCGTTGTAGTTCATGCCTTCCTGCCCACGTTCGCCCGGATCGATCTCCAGGTCGAAGAAAATGGGGGCCCGCAGAGTGGTGAAGGGATGCCGCCAGACGTCGATACCGGTGGCTTCCTGAATCATGAAATGGGCCTTGATGCGATCGTAACGCACCGCCAGCAGGTCGCCATCGTCGCTGAAGTAGAAGAACTCCTTGCGAGCGCTCTCATCCGACTTGCCGGACAGGTAGTCCGTCTGGTTATAACCGTCGAGGTGCACCTTGTAGGTCATGTCGCCGACGGTCTTGCCTTCGAGCAGTTCTTCGGTCACTTCGGAGTTACCGGCCGCCGCCACCAGCGTGGGGAACCAGTCCTCACCGGCGAACACATCCTTGAAGGTCGAACCAGGCTTCACGACGCCAGGCCAGCGAATCAGGGTCGGCACGCGCCAGCCACCTTCCCAGTTGGTGTTCTTCTCGCCACGGAACGGCGTCGTGCCGGCGTCCGGGAACAAACAGACCATGGGGCCATTATCGGTGGTGTAAATGACGATAGTTTCCTCGGTGATGCCAAGCGCGTCGACGTAATCGAGCAGTTTGCCGACGACCGCATCGTGCTCGACCATACCATCGGCATAGAAGCCGAGCCCGGTCTTGCCCTGGTTTTCCTTCTTCACGTGGGTGAAGTTGTGCATCCGCGTGGTGTTGAACCAGCAGAAGAAGGGCTTGCCCGATTTGGTGGCGCGATCGAGGAAGTCGGTGGCCTTGGCCAGCACTTCTTCGTCGATGGTTTCCATCCGTTTCATGGTCAGCGGACCGGTATCTTCGATCTTGCCGTCCGCCGTGGAGTGAATCACGCCGCGGGGACCGTACTTCTTGCGGAACTCGGGGTTCTTGGGATAGTCGGGGTTCTCGGGCTCTTCTTCGGCGTTCAAGTGGTACAGGTTGCCAAAGAACTCATCGAACCCGTGGTTGGTTGGCAGGAACTCGTCGCGATCGCCGAGGTGGTTCTTGCCAAACTGCCCGGTGGTGTAACCGAGCGGTTTGAGCATCTCGGCGATGGTGGGATCTTCCTTCTGCAAACCAAGATCCGCTCCCGGCAGGCCCACTTTAGAGAGCCCTGTGCGGAACGGCATCTGGCCGGTAAGGAAGGCCGAGCGTCCCGCCGTGCAGCTTTGCTGGGCGTAGTACGAGGTCAGCCGCCCACCTTCTTTGGCCAAACGATCGATGTTGGGCGTGTCGTATCCCATGACCCCTTGGCCAAAGGCACTAACGTTCCAGTACCCGACATCGTCGCCAAAGATGACAAGGATATTCGGCTTCTTGGCCGCCTCTTGGGCAACGGCCGGCCCAGCCGCGAAAGCGACCAATAGGGCGGTTGCCGCCAATGATTGAAACGTGCGTCTTATCGCTGTAGTCTCCGAGTTAGTGGGGAGATAACGTGATGGCATTTCCCTTCCAGATCCGACCGTCTACCGCGACGGTCACAAAAACAGTTCCGCAAATCTCGTCACTCAGCAGGCGGCGTTGAGAACACCTGCTTCCAATCGTTCTTCATGTCGACCACGCTCCAGCCTCGCTTCGGCGCTTCTTTGAGCGCTTTGACCAGCTTGCCGCTGCTCTTGGGGTGGGCATCATAGGCATACTCGCGCACCGCGTCGGTGTGGTGCACGATCAGGCCGAAGCTGGGGCGAGAGTTGTCGATCGTCGTGTACTCGAGCATCTCCTTGTCGCCATCGCTGTTGCCGAAACAGGCTATCGGGCGGCGGCCGATGAACTCGTGAATGCCAACCGGTTTGCCCGCTTTGTCGTCAACGAATAATTGATCCATCGTCTTAATCAGCACGGGTCCGCTCGGCCGCAGTTCGTACTTGGTGCGGGTGTTGGAGCCCACCACCTGCTGGGGCACGATGCCGTACACCCGCTCGCTCCAGACACGCATGAAGTCGGCCCCACCGCCCGAGACGATGAACGTCTTGAAGCCGTTGGCCCGCAGATAGGCCAGCACTTCCTGCATCGGCTGGTAGGTGAGTTGATCGTAGTGCTGCTTGAAGCGAGGATGCTCGGCCGTGGCGAACCAGTCCTTCACGCTCTGGTCGAACTCGGTGGTGGTCATGCCGGCATGAGTCAGGGCGAGGATTTTCAGCAGTCCTTCGTGATGCGGCCCGGCCAACAGCTTCTCGAAGTCGCCCTCGAGCGCCGCCGCGACCATTGGCTCCTTTTTTAGTTCCGGTTTCTTCTCGACGTCTTTCTTCAGCGTGTCGAGCGCGTAGGCCAACTGGAACGGTACCGGGTTCTCGGGCCACAGCGTGCCGTCGTTGTCGAACACGGCGATGCGTTCTTCGGGGGGAACGAAGTCGGGCGATCCTTCCTCGGTCACCTTTTCGACAAATTCGATAATGGCTTTCTTCGGCGCCGAATCATTCCAGGAGGGAAGCGGCTCGGCGGCGGTTACCAAGGAAGCAACAGCGGAGAGGGCAAGCGTGGTTATCAGTAGCTTACGCATGGTCGAGAAGTCCTGCGAATCAAGAGTAGTAATCGTTACAACGGTTCCGCCCCAAAGAAAAGTCAGGTCATGCTATCATGGTCGCTGCGAGTTGAGAAGCATTTCGATGCTGATCACGCAAAATCTGGAGCTATGGGGCCGAATACACCGGTCAATCGTTTGCGGACTCCATGACGGGTTCCTCGCCCGTCAGCACGGGTTGCTGGTAAGCGGCTTCCACGGCCGGGTCGCCGCCGGTCATTTGGAGTGCCACGATCAGGCGGCGTCCCTCGTCGCGCAGCTGAGGCAGCCGAACTGCAAAGTATCCGCCGGCAAGGATGCAGGCGACGCCCCCCAAGGCCACGGTGGTTGGTGCACCCACCACGCCAGCCACGGCACCCGACAGCAGCGATCCTACCGGCGCCATGCCCATGAACATCATGGAATAGACGCTCATCACGCGGCCCCGCAGCACGTCGGGTACGGAGGCCTGCACCAGCGTGTTGGAAGCTGCCATCTGGATCATCATCGTGAAGCCCACGGGTACCAATAGCAGCATAGACAGCCAGAACTGATTGGACAGTGCAAAGAGTATCAGACTGATTCCAAAGCCAGCTGCCGCGGCGGCGACCCAGGTGCCCAGTCCGAACACCTTTTCGCGTGCCGCGAGCACCAGCGCAGCGATCAGCGCGCCCACGCCACTTGCGCCCATCAAGTAGCCTAGCGTGGCGGAGTTGCCGCCAAGGATCTTCTCGGCGAAGATCGGCATCAACACCACGTACGGCATGCCCATCAAGCTCATCACCCCCAGCAGCAACAAGAGCGCTCGGATGGGGGCCGTGTGAGTGGTGAAGTGGAAGCCTTCGACCAGATTCTCCAGGGCGCTACCGGTGTGGTGGCGGACGATGGGTGTCAATTGCATGAGCAACAGTCCCGCGATCACGGCGATGAAGCTCACCGCGTTTACAAAGAAACACCACCCTTCACCAACCAGGGCTACCAGCACCCCGGCAATGGCGGGGCCTACGATGCGCGCGCCGTTGAACATCGACGAGTTGAGCGCGATCGCGTTGATCAGGTCGTCCCGCCCCACCATGTCGGGTACAAACGCCTGCCGCGCGGGGATGTCGAACGCATTGATCACACCAAAGCAGACGGCCACCGCGAACAGATGCCACACCTGCACCAGCCCGCTGATGGTAAGTCCCGCCAGCAGGAAGGCGACCATCATCGATGCGGTTTGCGTGGCAATCAGGATTCGACGGCGATCGTGGCGATCGGCCACCACGCCGCCCAGGGCGGCCAGCAGGAATACCGGAATCTGCGAGGCGAAACCAATCAGTCCCAGCAGCACTACCGACCCTGTGAGTCGATAGACGAGCCAACTCTGTGCCACCGATTGCATCCAGGTGCCGGTGAGAGAGATGAACTGGCCAGCAAAGAACAACTGAAAGTTGCGGTGCTTCAGCGCGCGGAAAGCATTGGCCATCGAGTTGTTGCCCGTCCAGGAACTTAGAGCGCTTTCACCCTCGGTGTGCCGGTTTTGCTTGTCGAGTCGGTCCGCGGCCTTGTCGGCCTGCATCGACGGATGGCAATTCGCCTGGTTCGGCCTCCGCCCAGCGAACCAATTCATTGACGCCGAACCAGCACACCAGATCGGAAAACGCTCTAGCCGCGGCACCGCTGGCGGAAGGTGCAAGCTTGGCCCGCACAAGTGGGCTACAGAGCTACCCAACGGCCAGATTCTCCCACAAGTGCCAGAAGGCAACAAGTGGCCTGCATTCTGCAAGCGTTTCTCGTTTCACTGAATGTTGCTCATGCGCAGTGGGGCTGAACCGTGGTCTTAGAAACGCGAACAGCCAAACACCTGCAGTCGTGTGGTGGGCGGTGTGCTTCAGGTGTGCGATCGTATGGTGTGAAGACCCTGGTGAGCGACTTAGCCTGTTGTCGGCGAGTATGCTAGCGAGAGCTTCGTGCGTGCAAGCTGCTAGCTACCAGCAAACGCAAGATTTCCCCGGAAATACGGTCTTCCGCTGATGCCTGCTAGCCTAGCCCACCGATGCTGACTGAGTAATCGTGCGCTTATTGGGTGTGTTTCGAGGGGGGAACTCGAATCTTTCGCAAAAGCCTGCTTGCCTCAGCCCTGCTGCTGGGCTCATCGGTGGTATTGGCCAACGACGTCTCATCCACCAGGCAGCAGACGCCTTGGACCCCGTACACGATGGTGCCCGAGAGCGATTTCACTGGCGGCAGTTCTTCGATCTGGATCTACGATGAGCAGTTTGCGCCCGTGGCAATGCAGGAAAGTTGCTGCGACTCACTTTTAGGTTGTGGCGACAGTTGCGGAAATGGCTGTGGCGATGTCTGTGGCAATGGCAGCAGCGATCCTCATTACAGCCCCGTCGATCGCTGTATCCCACGTTCGAATCTGCCATTCCCGCTTTGCAAGGAGATTGCGGGTGACAAAGCGGAGAAGCTACTGCCGCCGCTGGGTACTAGCTACGTCTATACCAGGCTGGATCGCAACGTGGCCGTCGGCGAGGTTCGTTTGAGTCTGGGTGACAATCCACTTGTTCCAGTCGATCGAGTGGCCGTGCCAACCTCCACGTTTAGAGCTCAGTCGCACATGTCGCGGATCGACTTGTGGGTCTTTCCCTGCGTGAACGTCTACGGCCTGGTGGGGCATACCCAAACCAAAGGTGACGTACTAGTGGAAGTCGATAACTTCCCACTGCCGACGTCCGACCCAGTGATGATTCGTGCGCCTGTTAACCTGTATGGACCCACGGCAGGGTTCGGCGTCACTTCGGCCGTTGGCGGGGATAACTGGTTTGCGAGCCTGGACGTTAACAAAACGTGGACCAGCTTCAACAAACTGGATTCGTCGCTGACCGCGCTGGTGATTACGCCCCGGGTGGGTTTGATTATTGAAAGCCC
>NZ_JAMXLR010000063.1 GCF_024054565.1 Aeoliella straminimaris | reverse complement strand
AGCGAAGCGATCACCTACATCGCCATGATCAGTCTCATGTCCAAACGGCTGGCCATGGCGGAAAAATGAATTTTTAAAACACGTTCTTAGGCTTGAAGCCAGCGAATCTACCTTCGTAGTATTCCGCTCCGACGCGCCGCATCATCCACACGTGATTGCGGCTGAAAATCCCAGCGGAACGTGGTCCGCTGGACCCTCGCATCCACGGGTCGAAATACAACATGCCGAATATGGCGTACTCGAGGGTGACGCCAGCCAGCGCGTTGACGTAACCGACGTTAGGTAGTGTCCGTCAAGGTGCGCACAATTGTTTCAGGGCTTAGGCATGCCGCTTTATCGCGCAGCTCGACTCGCCCGCGAAAACGCCCCTGGCCTGCCCCTAAAGTTAGTACCACTCGTTATGAGAGTACGGGTTGGGGAACTTCGTTGCCC
>NZ_JAMXLR010000062.1 GCF_024054565.1 Aeoliella straminimaris | reverse complement strand
GCGACTCGTCCCTTGTTCGCGTCTCCCGTTGGCACGGCGTATACTAGGAGCGTCCCGTCAGGTTCTTTAGGGGCTCTTCGTGCATTATGTCTTTTCTTTGTTGCTATCGGAGGGTGGCATGCCGTTCTCGTTGAGGTTTGACTTTGCTGCGACGATTCGTCGTATTGTGGCAATTGCGTGGGCCGCTTTGGTGGTCTGCCAGTTGGGGGTCGCACAGGATCGTAACGTCGGGGTGCACGATCCGGTCATCGCTCATGAGGGCGACACCTACTACCTCTTTGGAACCGGACGAGGGATCCGCGTGCAGTCGTCCGAGGACCTGAAGTCGTGGAAGCCACAGCCACCGGTGTTTCAGGAGACCCCGTCGTGGATGAAGGAACTGGCGCCGCAGTTCCGCGGCGATCTCTGGGCGCCCGACATTTTTCATCACGATGGCACTTACTACCTGTACTATTCGGTATCGGCGTTTGGCCGGAACAACTCGGCGATTGGCGTAGCGACCAACAAGACGCTCGACTCCACGAGTCCCGACTTCGCCTGGCAGGATCATGGGGTGGTTGTGCGTTCAATCCCGGGGCGAGACCTGTGGAACGCGATCGATCCGAACGTCGTGATCGACGAGGACGGTACGCCTTGGATGACTTTTGGATCGTTCTGGACGGGCATCAAGCTCGTAAAGCTCAGCGCCGATCTCACCAGCATCGTCACCGGTCCCGGCGAGGAGTGGCATACCCTGGCCTCACGCGAGCGCGACTTTGTCGTGGATGAGCGCGACGCAGGCGACTCGGCGAACCCCGAACTCGACTACGAATCGCTTTACACACCCGAGCAACTCAAACGCAACCACGACATGCAAAATGGTGCTATCGAAGCTCCCTTCCTGTTTCGCAAGGACGGCATGTGGTACCTGTTTGCCTCTTGGGATCGTTGTTGCCGCGGCGCGCGAAGTACCTACAAAGTGATCGTAGGTCGTTCGCAGGACATCCGTGGGCCGTACCTCGACAAGGACGGTAAGCGGCTCGTGCGTGGCGGTGGCACATTGGTTGTCGAGGGCGATGGCGAGCAGTGGGCCGCCGCGGGCCACCCCTCCGCCTACACGTTCGACGACTCTGACTACCTTGTGTTTCACGCTTACGACCTGAAGGATCGAGGCAAGTCGAAACTGCGGGTTCGTGAGATCCGCTGGGAAGATGGCTGGCCGGCCGTCGACTTGGGCGAGTGACGGATGGTTCAGCTGTGGTCATTTATGACGGGTCGGCGCCGGTGAATTCTTTTTCGATCCGTAGCGTCTCGCCGGTGTCTTCGAGTTCGAAAATGCGCGGCCGCGTCACGCCGGGTTGGTTGTTGGGCGAGTGCAGCACCATCATCAATTTCCCCTCCAAGGTGGTGAACAGGAATCCGTGGCCGCCATCGTCCGTGTAGAGCGGTTCCGCTTGGTGTCGCCACGGACCTGCTAGTTTGCCGGAGTCGGATATCGCCAGGCCGGTGGTGTATCCGCCCCCGGCGAAGCTCGACCAGATCATGAACAACTTGCCCGACTTGCTGCGGTAGAAAGAGGGGCCGTCGGTGACGTACCCGCCCTCGCCACCGCGGTGGGGCCAAGGTGCCTGATCAGCTGAGAACAATCGCACCGGCTCGCCGATCGCCCTGGAAAGGTCGTCCGCCAGCGGTACGTACTCAATCGTGCCCACCGTGATCTGCACCCACTCGTGGCAGAACACCATGTACGGCTTGCCATCCTCGACATACAGTGTGCCATCGAGCGTCATCATATCCGTGGGCGGAGTGGAGCGAGATTGGAACGAGGTGAAAGGTCCCGTGGGCGAATCGGATTTCAGGATCGTCGAACCCCGCGTGACCCGCGGCCGCCAGTTGCGCCACTGCTCGGGCAGCAGGTGGCCCGTGTCGAAGGTGAGGAATAGATAGTAATTGCCACGATAGGCGAGCAGCTCGGGCGCCCAGATGCTCCGCACGGCGATGTCGCCCCACGCATCGTCGGGCGCCTCGTAGATGACTTCGGGGCCGTCCCAGGTGCGGAGGTCGCGACTGGTGTACTGCCAGACCCGTGGACCGCGTGAGCCGATCATGTAGTACGTCTGCGACTCTTTATCCGCCAGAATGCAGACGTCGCGCAAACGAACATCCGCCAGGGGAAGCGGCCCAGCGGGAGGGTCGAAACGACGGCGGCGGACCCGTGGCGCTGGACGCTCGGACGGACCTTCGCCAACAGATTCTGCGCCAGGTGATTCGCTCGCTTGCGGCTGCTGTGCCGAGGCGGAGTGGCTAACGAGGAGCGCAAGTATGAGGGCGAGCAAGCGGATCGATTGAACCATCGTGTGTTGCTTCAAACTTAGAGGAGAGGGTGGGACATGGAGCCCGGCCGCAGTGCAGTCCATTCGACCGTTGGGCAAGGTTTAGTCCCGGGGGCGATAGTCGTCATGATGCCAGAAATTGGTCGCTGGCAACAGAATGGCGTACCGCGCGGACCGCGCGAGATCTGTCCCCCATTGTCCTGTTCGATGCTCAAAAATCGCGAGTGTCCAAAACTCGCCGTAGAGTTTTCGCCCGGATTGGATTTAATAGGAGAGGTGCGCGGTGCGCAGCGATGCACTGTGCTGTGACGGCGGCCGGAGTTGGGCGGCCCCGCAGACGATTTTAGCGCGGCGGCGGGGCAAGTTTTGTCCCCACTGCGTGACAGTAGGGACAAAACTCCGTGAGTTGCCTCCACGGATACGTTTGCAACCTGTTGCCACGCAACGAGTTACGGTAAGCCATGGCGGCGCCCTCGGCAGAGTTTTGGTCCCATGGATCGATTGCGCGATGGTGGGGCCCCGGGGGAAAACTACAACTCATTGCCAAGCAACAAGTTACAGAAAGTGAGTTTTGTCCCCGGTGGACCAAAAAATCTCCTAGTGCTCAGGGCGAGCAAATGGGGGCATCAACCCTCGGCGGTCTCGCCTTCGCCGGTGGAGTTGGCCGGCGGGGACTGAGAGGACGGTGTGGTTGGTTTGCGCTCGCCGGTGCCGGGGACGATCCGCGGGCTGGGGTTCGCCTGCTCGATAATCTCACGCAGTTGTGCTCCGTCGATCACTTCCAGTTCGATCAGCGAGTTGGCGACGGCATCGAGAGCCGAGCGGCGCGACTCGAGGATGCTGCGGGAGCGATCGAGTTGCTCGTCGATGATACGTTTGACTTCCTGGTCGATCTCGCGGGCGGTTTGCTCGCTGTAGTACCGCGTGGCGGGGCCTTCGCTGCCGGCGAGGAACATGCCACGACCGCCTTCGCGGAACTTGATCCGACCCAGGCGGCTCATGCCGTAGTCCATCACCATGCTGCGGGCCGACTCGGTGGCTCGCTCCAGGTCGCTGGTGGCACCGTTGCCGACGTCGTCGAACACGAGCTCTTCGGCCAATGTTCCGCCGAGGCAAACCTGAATGTCACTTTCCAACTGACCGCGGGTCATCATGAAGCGATCATTCTCGGGTCGCTGCATCATGTAGCCCAGCGCGCCGAGACCACGAGGAATGATCGAGACCTTATGAACCGGATCGGTGTTAGGCAACGAGTAAGCAACCAGGGCGTGACCCGCTTCGTGGTAAGCCAAGCGGAGTTTCTCGTCTTCCTGGATAATGCGGCTGCGTTTTTCGAGGCCAACGCTCACGCGTTCGACCGCCTCGTTGAACTCCTCCATACCGACAAGCTCTTTGCCGTTGCGTGCGGCCAACAGCGCGGCTTCGTTGATCATGTTGGCCAGGTCGGCTCCAACGAAACCGGCAGTGATGCCCGCCAGGGCTTTCACGTCGACATCGGCGTCGACTTTGATCTTTTGCAGGTGAACTTCGAGAATCTCTTCGCGACCACCCACGTCGGGACGGTCGACCAGCACGTGGCGATCGAAGCGACCGGGACGCAGCAGGGCAGGGTCGAGCGTTTCGGGGCGATTTGTAGCGCCCATGACGATTACCCCGCTATTGGTGCCGAAGCCGTCCATCTCCACGAGCAGGGCGTTGAGTGTTTGTTCGCGTTCGTCGTGTCCACCCAGGTTGCCGCTGCCACGGGTCTTGCCCAAGGCGTCGAGCTCGTCGATGAAAATAATGCAGGGCGCGCGGCCTTCGGCTTGCTGGAACATGTCGCGGACCCGCGCAGCACCCACGCCGACAAACATCTCGACGAAGTCGGAACCACTGATCGAAAAGAACGGCACGCCCGCCTCGCCCGCCACGGCCTTGCCGAGCAGCGTCTTACCGGTTCCGGGAGGGCCGACCAGCAGCACACCCTTGGGAATGCGTCCGCCGAGTCGCTGGTAGCGTTCGGGGTTCTTGAGGAAGTCGACCACTTCGCGGAGTTCGTCCACGGCTTCGTCGATTCCGGCCACGTCGTCGAACGTGATGTCGATGTCTTCCTGGGCGTAGAGCTTGCCTCGGCTGCGACCGAACGCCATGGGCGAGCCGGCCCCGCCGAGTCGGCGGACCATGAAAATGAACAGCACCACCAACAGGGCCATCACCAGGAAGAATGGCAAGTAGACGCTGAAGAACGGATTCTCCGGCGGTACGCCTTGCCAGTCGTCAAAGTTGTTATCACGCAATACCTTCACCAGGCCATCGTCGGCCACACGGTAGGTAACGAAGGTGACCGTTTCGGCCTTCTTCTCTTCGTCGGTCAGCTCCCGGCCCGAAACACTCACCAACTGGCGGGTGACCTTGCCTTTGACTTTTTCGTCGCTAACCACCAGGTCGGAGAGCGCAGAGAGTTTGATCTTCTTGAGCTGGTCGCCGTCGCGCTTCTCGATCTCGATCCAATTGGGGTGCTCGTCCGCCTCGTAGCCATCGTCTTCGACGGGTTTGCTGGCGACAATCAGCTCTTCCAGATCGCTCCAACTGATCTGCTCCTGGTGGCCGGTGGTCAGCATGCCGACGATCAGCAGCAGGGCGAGGCCCACTGCTACCAGGTACCAGACGAAATTGCCGCCTCCCTGGCCAGTTGGTTTGCGGTCGGGGTTGTTTGGGCCGGAAGGGTTTTCCATAGGTCTTCTTAATATCTCGCGGTCAGCGGCGAAAAGCCGGTTGGGAGCTCGTTCAGCGGGGCGCGCGGACCGAGCGTAAGCTACTGTTAGCTAACGCAGCGAGTCCGCCCATGGTTCATGGTAGGGCTCTGGAGCTTTGGTAGCAACTTGCCCAGGTTGCTCGCAAAAGCCACCCTTCCTAGAATGACCTGCGATTTCGTAACCGTCTATTTGCCAAGCGCTTAAAACAAACAAACTAGTGCCACACCGGCCCGCTTTATCGGCCACTTGTGGTGCAATCCGCACAACCGCCACAACGGCTAAACTGCGACAACGACCTGGACATTCAGCCCCGGACGTTGACCGCCCTGGAAACCTCCCTGATGGCCCCGCCTACCGCAGAAACTACGGAATCCCGCGATGCGAAACGCGTGGCGGTGCTGGGCGCCACAGGCAGCGTAGGGGCCAGCGCCGTGGAGGTGATAGCAGCCAGCCAGGGGCGGCTAAAGGCGATTGCCCTGTCAGCCCATCAACGCTTCGATCGCCTCATCGAACAGGCCAAGCGACTGAAACCGCGGTGGGTGATCGCCACCGACGCGGCGGCCGCCAAGAAGCAGAGTTGGCGAAGGCTGCCCAAGGGAACGGAACTGCTGACCGGTCCCGAGGCCCTGGAACAGACCGTCTGCCACAAAGATGTCGACACGGTGCTAGCAGCCATAGTCGGCACGGCCGGGCTCCAGAGCACTTGGGCCGCCGTGGACGCGGGCAAGACCGTCGCCCTGGCAAACAAGGAAGCCCTGGTAGCCGCCGGGCCGCAGATTCAAAAGCTCGCTCGGCAGCGAGGCGCGACGCTGCTGCCCGTGGATAGCGAGCACAGCGCCATCTACCAGGCCCTGAAGTGCGGCGCCGCCAACGAGGTGGAGCGACTGGTGCTTACCGCCAGCGGGGGGCCATTCCGCACCTGGGATGCCGACGGTCTCCGCCAGGTGACCGTTGACGAGGCCCTGGCCCATCCCACCTGGGATATGGGTCCGAAGATCACGATCGACTCGGCCACACTGATGAATAAGGCGCTGGAGATCGTCGAAGCCCGCTGGCTTTTCGACTTGCCCGCCGAGCGGCTAATGGTGATGATTCATCCTCAATCGGTAGTGCACTCGCTGGTGGAGTTCGTGGATGGGTCGGTGATCGCCCAGCTGAGCCCACCAGACATGCGACTGCCGATCCAGTACGCTTTAGAATATCCGCACCGCCGTGAGGCACTCGCCGAGCGGCTCGACTGGACTCAGCGGATGGTATTGGAGTTTGAGCCGCCGGACTTCGATCGTTTTCCGGCGCTCGAACTGGGGTTCCGGGCGGCTCGCGAAGGAGGCACCGCCGGCGTGGTGGTGAACGCTGCCAACGAGGCGGCCGTCGGCCAGTTTTTGGATGGCGAGCTACATTTTACCGAAATCGTACCGGCATGCGCCAGCGTGCTCGAGTCACATCATTTTAGTCCATCGCCCACCCTCAAAGAGCTCCTCGAGCTCGACCAGTGGGCACGGCGGGAAGTTGAGAATTGGGTATGTGCTTAGACTTCACCCTGGCATCGTCGGTGCTGGCTGCAAGCGATATGTCGGGCTACCTTGCCGGAGCGCTGGCTATCCTGGCTGCTGCGGCGGGCTTGGGATTCATTATCTTTGTGCATGAGCTGGGCCACTTCCTGGTCGCCAAAGCATGCGGTGTGAAGTGCGATAAGTTCATGATCGGCTTCGACATCGGCGGCTACAAGATTGGCAAGCAGGTCGGCGAGACTTACTACGGCATCGGCATCCTGCCCTTGGGTGGCTACGTCCGCATGATGGGGCAGAACGACGACCCCCGTATGAGCGCCGAGCAGATTCGCGAATCGGAAGCGACGACCGGCGACGAAGGCGTCGAGACCAAGGAGATCAAAGGTCCCGACGGCAAGATGCACCAGGTCGACGCCCGCAGCTACATCGCCAAGACCGTTCCGCAGCGGATGGCGATCATCTCTGCTGGTGTGGTAATGAATGTGATTTTCGCCTTCATTTTCGCCCTGATCGCGTTCCGTGTTGGTGTGCCGAGCATTCCTTGCATCGTTGGCAGCACCGATCCCGGGGCACCGGCCTGGCAGGCCGGGTGGCGCGCCAATGACGTGATTCTGCGGATCGACAACATCGAAAATCCTTGGTTCGAGCAACTGCAAAGCGAGGTGACGCTTAGCGGTGAAGATGAGCCGGTGGAGTTCGAAATCGAGAAAGCGGAAACGGGAGAGATCGAGACCTACTCCATTCAGCCTTCCCGAAAGCGAAAGCTCGCACAGATCGGTATTGGCAATCCGTGGTCGCTCGATTTGCTCGACGAGGATCCCACGCGCAAATTCACACCGGCCGCCAAGGTGAGCGACAAGATTCCCGGCGGTAGCCATGTCGTTGCCGTGAATGGCCAGCCTGTGGAAACCTGGCGTGACCTGCAAGGCAAGTTGGCGACGTCCGCCGCCGAGCCGATTTCCCTCACGCTGCAGCCCAAAGCCAAGAAGGCCAAGGACGCCAAGCCAGAGCCGGTGGAGGTAACCATCGATGCCAACCCAGCCGAGTACGTCGGATTGGTGATGAAGATGGGACCTATCACCGCCGTGCAGGACGACTCGCCAGCCGCCGAAGCCGGATTGAAGGCCGGCGACACGATTGTCGCCATCAACGGGACGCCCGTTGGCATGGTCGACGAGTCGACCGTTGGCTGGGACCCGCGGACGCTGGCCGCACGCCTCGACAAGATGGGGCGCAGTGGCGAGTCGGTCGAACTTACCGTGCTTCGCGGAAGCGACAAGGAAAACAAGGCATCCACCGAGACCCTGAACGTACCGCTCCGCAGTGCCGACTGGTACGAGATTCCCCTGTCGGAGAAGAGCCCCACGTCGGCCCCTTCGCTCGGCATCGCTTACTACTTGCTGAATGAGGTAGCTGGCGTCGTGCCCGGCTCGCCTGCTGCAGAAGCTGACATTGAGCCTGGCGACAGGTTGTCGACGGTGAAGCTGGTGATCGACAAGGAATACGAGAAGGAGTACGCCGGGTTCAAGGAGCCGTTCGAACTCACCGACGACAAGCTGGCCTGGGCATTCATCCTGGCCAACAGCATTCAGGACACTCCCCCTGGCAGCAAACTGGAACTCGAGCTGTTGCGTGGCGAAAGCGAGAAAGCCAAGAAGCTGAAGGTATCGGTCGACATCGTCACGGACAACGATACGCATATTCCGCAACGCGGGATTACGCTGATGCCGATTGAGCGGATTCGCATCGGCAAGACCTTCGGCGAACAAGTTTCAATGGCTATGTCCGAGACCCAGCATGCGCTGACCAGCGTCTACCGGTTCCTTTACCGCATTATCAACCGCGAGATCGATCCCCGACTGCTTGGTGGCCCGATCACCATTGCCAAGGCCAGCTATTTGCAGGCCCTGGATGGACCGGGACGGCTGCTGCTGTTCCTGACGTTGATCAGCGCCAACCTGGCGGTGGTGAACTTCCTGCCGATTCCCGTGCTCGATGGCGGGCACATGGTGTTCCTGACCTGGGAGGGCATCTTCCGCCGCCCGCCGGTCGACTGGATTGCGGGGGCACTGAACCTGGCCGGGCTGGCGTTCATCATCTGCCTGATGCTGTTCGTGTTCGGCCTGGACTTGGGGCTGATCCCTCGGAATCTGTAGCTATTGGCGAGTCTGTAGCACCTGGGTCGCAGGAGTCCTACGACGATTTCGATCGTCGGGAATCCGATTCGTGACGTGTCTGGCTTGCCAAACTCGTGTCGGACTGCGAGCGATTGGCTATACTGTTGCGCAGGGGCCTTCGTGCTAAAGTCTTGAACCGACGCCCACGGGTGTCGCGCCTGTCATGCATTACACTTCATCCGCCGACCGTCGCTTGCACCTGGGGTTCACCTTGGTGGAACTGTTGGTCGTGATTGCCATTATCGGAGTGCTGGTCTCATTGCTCCTGCCCGCGGTGCAGCAAGCCCGCGAATCTGCCAGGAAGATGAGTTGCTCCAACAACGTAAAGCAACTGGCGCTGGCCGTTCACAACTACGCTTCCGCCAAGAAGAAGCTGCCCGCTGCGGGGCACTTTGGACCGGTCAGCGAGGCCATGTACTTCGACGGGGCCGATTGGCGAATCGACCTTCGGCATGGGACCAATCAAAACTGGATCTACGATCTGTTGCCCTACATCGAGCAGCAAGTCGCCTACGACGCCATCGATCCAACCAAACACCTGACCGAAGCGCCCAGCGAGGTCCTGGCTTCGCCACCCGCGACGCTCATCTGTCCCAGCAGCGGGACCAGCGGTCGCGTCTTCACGACCACCCGCGGCTACGGCACCAAGCCGGCCTCCATTGGCAAGGGCAGCTACGCCGCGTACGCGAGCCCCTTCCACATCGACTCGCTTCACAACTCCGGGCCGATGGCTCTGTACGGTATGTCACTCAAGCAGGTGACCGATGGGACGAGCTTGACCTTGATGCTTTCGGAAGTCCGCTCGCGTGAAAATGTTGGAGATCAGCGGGGGGCGTGGTTGCTGCCATGGTCGGGGGCAACGTTGCTTTCCATGGATTTTCATCCCGAGTACTATGGCAACAACCAAGATGAAGATGCATCCCCTGCCTCGCTAAGCAAAGAACCAGACATTCGCTCGTTGGGGTACACGCAGGTTCCGAACGGCCCGCTGCCCGATGTTCTGTACAATTGCCCGGACAGTGCAGCGGCACAGTTGGAAGAGATGCCGTGCAATACGGCCTACGGAGCCAGTCGCACCAGCGGATACATCAGCGCCGCCCCGCGTAGCTTGCATATCGGCGGGGTAAACTCCGCGTTTGTGGACGGTCACATTGAGTTCCTTTCCGAAGATATCGACGAGTTCGTGATGTTGTACATGATCGGTGTTTCGGACGGTAAGATTATTGGAACTCGGCCGAACTTCTCGCGTTGACCTGCTTCGTCGTTCTTACACTTTCCATATCTGCATGGACAAACAAGAAACACCGCTTTCGATGAGCCTGAAACTGGGCTACGCGAGCATCGCGTTGGGCATCGTGATGGTGGTTTGCGGGATCGCCTGGCAGCAAATTGTTCCCGATAGTGTCTACTGGTCGGAGGAAGACGCCCGCGAGTTTACCGAAGCAAGCGACGCGGTGCATCATGCCAGAAGTGGTCCCGACCACGACCACCAGCACTCCCATGGCGAGGGGGAGCCGGCCGCGGACTCCCCCGAACTAGAGGCGGCCAAACAGCGGCTCCGCAAGCTGCAGGGCGAACTAGAAACGGCCCAACTGGCACGCCAGTATAGCGGCAAGGTTGTCTCCATCGTGGGAGTAGCAATACTGCTCACAGGAGCAGCTCTCCTTCGCCGGGTCTAGCCTGCACCTTGGTTCACACCCTGGACTCCGCGTCGGTTTCTGCCAATGATGGGGGTCGGTTTTTCTGTCGACTTGCGGGTTGCCCCAGGTGAGGGAGTGGATTCCGATGCATCGGAATGCCCGCTACCTGGTACATGTGGGCCTGTCGAGTTGTCGAATTGATCGTCGGGCCATCCTCCTTCCGCCTACCCTTTCCCCACTTGCGATGTCTTCCTACAGCCTAACGCATCTCAAACAGCTTGAAGCCGAGAGCATCCACATCATTCGCGAGGTGGCGGCCGAGTTCGATAATCCGGTCATGCTGTACTCGATCGGCAAGGACTCGTCGGTGATGGTCCGCCTGGCCGAGAAGGCGTTCTACCCCGGCAAACCGCCATTCCCGCTGATGCACGTCGACACGACGTGGAAGTTTCGCGAGATGATCGAGTTCCGAGAGAACCTGATCCGCAAGGAACTCGGCTGGGACTTGATTACCTATATTAACGAAGAGGGTCGCAAGCAGGGCATCGGACCCTACACGCACGGCAGCCAGGTGCATACCGACGTGATGAAGACCCAGGCCCTGAAGCAGGCGCTCAACAAGTACAAGTTCGACGCCGCGTTTGGTGGTGCCCGCCGCGACGAAGAGAAGAGCCGCGCCAAGGAACGGGTCTACAGCTTCCGCGACAAATCCCACCGCTGGGACCCCAAGAACCAGCGCCCCGAACTGTGGAATCTGTACAACGGCAAAGTCCAAAAGGGTGAGAGCATCCGCGTGTTCCCGCTCTCGAACTGGACCGAGCTCGACGTCTGGCAATACATCCACCTGGAGAAGATCCCGATTGTCCCGCTGTACATGTCCGCCGAGCGGCCGGTGGTCGACATCGACGGCGCGCTGATCATGGTGGACGACGAGCGGATGCCCAAGGAGTACGCCGACAAGGCGGTGATGAAGAGCGTCCGCTTCCGCACCCTGGGCTGCTACCCGCTGACTGGCGCCGTGGAAAGCACCGCGGCGACGCTACCCGAAATCATCCAGGAAATGCTGCTCACCACGACCAGCGAACGCCAAGGTCGAGTGATCGACTACGATCAACAAGGCAGCATGGAAGAGAAGAAAAAAGAAGGCTACTTCTGATTGTTGGCGGACGGGATAACAAGATCGGCCTGATCAGCGGGATGCCCGGTCTAGCTGTTATCCGCTTGCAAGCAAAAACGTAATCCAGTCAATCTCGCAGATCCCGTTATCCTGTCATAACGATATGTCGCATCAATCAGATCTCATTGCAACCGACATCGACGCGTATCTCGATCAGCACGAGAACAAGGAGCTATTGCGCTTCCTCACGTGTGGCTCCGTCGACGACGGCAAGAGCACCCTCATTGGCATGCTCCTCTACGAGTCGAAGATGATCTACGAGGATCAGCTGGCGGCCATCGAGCAGGCTTCGGCCACCCACGGCACGACCGGTGGCGGGTTCGACCCCGCGCTGCTGACCGACGGCCTCAAGGCCGAGCGGGAGCAGGGCATCACCATCGACGTGGCGTATCGATACTTCTCGACCGCCAAGCGGAAGTTCATTATTGCCGACTGCCCGGGCCACGAGCAGTACACGCGCAACATGGCGACTGGCGCCTCGACCTGCGATTTGGCGATCATCCTGATCGACGCCCGACCTGATCACGGCGTGATGACGCAGACCAAGCGGCACTCGTTCATCGTCTCGCTGCTGGGCATCAAACACGTCTTGATCGCCGTGAACAAGATGGATCTGGTGGACTACAGCGAAGACCGCTTCAACGAGATCGTGGCCGACTACAAGGACTTCGCCACCCGGCTCGATATGCCGGATCAGCACTTCGTGCCGATCAGCGCGCTGAAGGGCGATAACCTGCTGAAGCACAGCGAAAACATGCCGTGGTACGAAGGTTCGACGCTGATGCACCACCTGGAAAACGTGCACATCGCCAGCGACCGGAATTTGATCGACTTCCGCATGCCGGTGCAGTACGTCAATCGCCCGAACCTGAACTTCCGCGGCTTCTGCGGCACCATCGCCAGCGGTGTCGTCAAGAAGGGCGACGAGATCATGACGTTGCCGTCGAAGAAGACCAGCCGCATCAAGAGCATCGTCACTTACGATGGCGAGCTCGAGGAAGCATTCGCACCGTTGTCGGTCACACTGACCACCGAAGACGAGATCGACATCAGCCGAGGCGACATGATCGTCCGGCCCGATAACTTGCCAACCGTCACCGACAAGTTCGAAGCCAACATCGTCTGGATGGCCGACGAACCGATGCTGCCCGGCAAGGAGTACTGGATTAAGCACTCCAGCAAGCTGGCCGCTGGCCGCGTGGGCACACTGCGGTATCGCATCGACGTGAACACGCTGCACCGCGACGCTGCCCCCACGCTTGGGCTAAACGAGATCGGCCGCTGCCAGGTACAGCTCAACCAGCCAGTTGCCTTGGATGGTTACCGCCAGAACAAAGGGACCGGTGCGTTCATCGTGATCGATAGGGTTTCTAACGTCACCGTCGGTGCGGGGATGATCCTCGATCGCAAGGCGGCCGACGAGTCGGACCATTGGGACGACGAAGCTCGCGAAGGCCTCGAGGCACGCACCAGTCCGGTCACGCCCGAAGAGCGTTCGGCCCGCTACGGTCAGAAGCCGGTCACCGTGCTGCTGACGGGTCTGCCAGCGGCAGGCAAGACGCCCATCGCCAACGCCATCGAGAGAATGCTTTTCGACCGTGGTCGCGCGGTGACGGTGATCGATGGACAGAACATGCGCCGCGGCCTATCGCGCGACTTGGGTTTCTCGGTCGATGATCGTAGCGAGAACGTCCGCCGGGCGGCCGAAGTGGCCAAGACACTCAATAACGCCGGCCTGATCACCGTGGCCGCGTTCGTTGCACCGCACGAAGCGGTTCGCCAGAAGGCGGCCGAAGTGGTGGGCCGCGAGCGATTTATTGTCGCCCACGTAGCAGCGCCCGTCGAATGGTGCCGTGAGCACGACGACCAGGGCGTCTACGCCAAGGCCGACAGTGGCGAGCTCGCCGACTTCCCCGGCGTCTCGGCCGAATACGAATCGCCCATCAAACCCGACTTGGTGCTCAAAACCCACGAACTGACTTTCGACGAATGTGCGGCGAAGGTAGTGGAGTTGCTGGAGTCGCGGGGTATAATTTAGCCCGCTTCACCCAAACCCACGGAGGGACGCGATGAGAAACAAGCGGTCATGGCTGCGGTTCGGCATCGGTACGTTGTTGTTCCTCATGGCTTGCACGGCAGGCTATCTCACCGGTTTTCGCTTCGGCGTGGAAGAGAAGCAGGAGCAGGTGCGCCAGCAGACGGTCTCCACGCGAATTTACGACGTTGGTGATTTGGTTTCCTTGGACCCGGATGCTCAGGTCAGTCTTGCCGATTTCGATAGCTTGGTTGACCTGATTGTCTCCACGGTTGCCAGCGACTCCTGGGTAGAAAATGGCGGACCAGCGGGCGAAATTCGTCCATTTCCGAAGAACAAATCGCTAGTTGTATCGGCATCCGGAGCGGTGCACGACGACTTGTCCGACCTGCTCAGCCAACTTCGTCGTGGCGCCTATGAGTTGGACCCGCAACAACTGATGGCGGTCGTTCGCGAGATCTCCGCCCGCAAGTTGGCTACCCCACATGCCGTGAAGCTCTACAACGCTTCCAATTCCAGTGTGCACCAGCTCGTAAGCGGCCACTACCAATCTGGCCTCGCATTGCTGACCAAGCGACTCGGCAAGCCTCAAGCAGCCTACACCCTCGACACCAAGGAGTTCCCCACGTGGATCGCCGCTCAGCAGGTGGCGGTTTGGAAGCAAGGCGATAGCAAGCTCTTCTTGGCGCACCAAGACGTCCTGCCCGAAGGCGAAGCCCTGGTCGTTGGCTGGTACGAAGATGGCATGGCGACAATTCGGCCGCTGAGTTTCGTCCCTGCCGTGGCGGATTCGACCGGGCATCCCTAAGCGGATCTCAGGCGGTCATTGGTGCTTCCGCTTGCAGTCGGTGCGGGGATGTATATGGCTGTCCCCTGGGGCCTGTGGGTCGCAAAAGCAGTCTGAACTCTTGCGAGTCCTGCTTCGGAGGAGGTTTGCTTGAGCGCGGGGAACTGCGTTCTACAGAGAGTTCACGGATTCTCAGCATGCCGTTGTAGGAATTTTACACTCCGCGCGGGAGAATACGGAGTGCGAGGCATCACGGCCGCCCAAGTGCGCGCCCGTGTGCGAAGCAAACCGCCACTTTTAGGTTTTGGTCGGTTCTTTCCCCCAAAGCCGCAACGACGCAGGTGGGCGTGAATGCAAGCTGCCAATTGTGGCTGACCTGCTCCGGTCGCTGAGGCTTCCGGCTCGCCTGGGAGCTTGGAGGGTTTTGGGCCAGGCCCAAAATACGTGCGGGGAACAACGCGGGGACTCTGGCTCGGAGGAGGTAAAAAAGTGTCGAAAAAACAAGGGGTCCCACCAATCGGGGGGGGATCAATATGGCCGGAGTTTTGGGCCAATGGATCGAAGGTTGCGGAAGAACTCACCGGGGGAACAACTCGCTTTGGAGCGTGCCGTGCCGTCCCCGTTCCTGGTCGATGTCCCCATTCAATGTCCTTGGGGGGCAGTTTCGCTGCAATACCGGGAATAGTTACTCTACCTATCTGCCGCCGCTCTACACTTCGTTTCGCAGCATTCCTATGCACCACTGGCTCCCCTGGATCGAAAACCACGCAGACCTCATTGGGTGGCTAGTCGCCGGGTCGGTCGTAATGTTCTTTGGTACGTTACTTCTGGTGCCGGTGATCGTAGTTCGCATCCCACAGGACTACTTTGCCCACGAGCATCGTCCCCAGCAGACCTGGATGCCTAACCATCCGGTCCTTCGCCTGTTCGTCATCTTCGTAAAAAACTCGCTCGGCGCGGTGTTGCTGCTGGTGGGCGTGGCGCTATTGGTGCTGCCAGGGCAGGGCATCCTGACCATGCTCATTGGGCTGATGTTGATGGATTTTCCCGGCAAGTATCGGCTTGAGAAGTGGCTTGTCCGCAAGGGGCCCACGCTGCGCGGGCTCAACTGGCTGCGACGCAAAGCGGGACGAGAACCTTTTGACGTGGCCGGCTGAGGGGCGTGGTACAATCGGCACGGCGTTGGGTAGCAACACGTGATAGCAGAGGAAGTACCAAAGTGACGATGAGTAAGAACGCAGTTTGGATGGTGCTCGTGTTGCAGGGCGTGCTCGCCGGTACGGTGGTTCATGCCGAAGAACCCGTTGCATCCGGGCCATTCCGCCACGCCCATGCCCACAACGACTACTACCACAAACGGCCGCTGCTCGACGCATTGGACCATGGCGTCAATAGCGTAGAGGCGGACATCTACCTGGTAGATGGCGAGTTGCTGGTTGGACACGAGAAACACGAACTACGGTCCGAGCGTTCCCTCAGGAAGCTGTATCTCGAGCCGCTCGCGGAACGAGTGAAAGCGAATGGCGGCTATGTGCAGCAAGCCAAAACGCCATTCTATTTGTTCATCGACATCAAAAACAACGCGGACGCCACGCGCAAGGTGCTGGGCCAATTGCTTTTCGAGTATAAGTCGATGGTTGGGAAAGGATCCGGAAAAGACGAGGCCCGACCTGCCGTGACGGTGGTCATCTCCGGGGCTGCGCCGCGCCGGGGTATTGTGATCGACGGCGTCCGTCTGGCGGGCGCCGATGGACGACTGGCCGATCTCGACTCAACAGCCTCGGCGGACGCCATGCCAGTGATCAGCGATCACTGGGGGCTGCACTTCAGTTGGCTAGGTTTCAACAAGTTGCCTGCCGATCAGCACGAACGCCTCCGCGAGGCAGTGAAAAAAGCCCACGATTCGGGGCGGATTATTCGCTTTTGGGCGACGCGAGACTCCGAGCATCTGTGGGGCACCCTGCTGGACAACGGAGTCGACCTGATCAACACCGACGACCTCGAACGACTCTCGAAATTTCTACGTAGCCGCGAAAACGCTGCTGGTCCGGAGGCAGCCGACTCCTTGAATGCGGATTGAAGTGTTGGCTACGACCTGCATTCGGTTTTCAAGGTGCGCCAAATGGAGTCGTCGAACGTTGACGGTCGACGTCACCGCGATCCTCCGAGGTCACGTGCCTCCGCTGTCCCATCGGCTCGATGGGGGAGCAACCTGACGGATGTTTAAGAAGCTATCGAAGCCAAAACAGATAGTATGGCCGGACTTACTTACTTCGTACTGAGTTCGAATGGTGGGAGTTCAGACCCCCCCTCCTCCACAGTCGTTTGCAAAGGAGTTGAGTCGGGCGTCTCGTACTTTCCTTTCAGCCGATCCTCAGGCTCAAAAAACTCCTCATCGGCATCGGGCGGTGTAGGTTCGGGCCAAATGGCACACACTTTGAAACTCCCAGCCGGCGCGCCGTCGTTAGATTCGTAGGAAGTGAGACTGAACTTGCCCTCCGCGTCGGTTATCGCATAGGGAGCCACTGTTCCCGGCCCCTGAAGGTCGGGTGTTGCCCCATAGAGAACAATTTTGACTCCCTCGGCAGAACTGCCATCCACGGTAACGCTTCCGGTGGTGGGATACACCGTCATGCGGCCTTCGGGTTTGCTTTCGCATCCGGCGATGAATGCAACCACAAGGCAAGTTAGCAAAGTCTTGAATGTAAGTCTCATGAATCGTTGATCGTGTGTTGTTGAACGAGGAGCTTGGACTGCAGTAAATCACATCCGCCAGGCCGGCCCCAGCACGAGTTCCCGGCACAGTGGTGTAGTCCGCATGGAACAATCCGCTAGAGCTCGGATTCGTCGATAATGTCCTGGGCATCGCGAGTAAACAGGGAGACAAACACATCGGGATCGACGGTTTCGCGAATGAATCGCACCGAACCATCGCCAAATGTGTAGTAGCAGCCGCCGACGTGGAAACTATAGATTTCTTCGTGATTGTTGCAGTTCATCATGCTCGTACCGCATCGATTGTGGACAGCATGCCAGTTTTCGTACTGAGCCCAGCTATGACCGCCTTGAGTCTCCTGTACCTGAGCTCCTCCGAAGCCACTGCTTACGAGAGGTTCGCCATCTTTGTATCGAACCGGTCGTCCCCCAGTCTCAAACCACATGAAGGTTTGCGATGTACCGTCGGTGCAATGGCGCAACTTGGGGGCAGAGAACACGCTGCCTTTTACCCGGGGTGCCAGCATGCTAACGTACCGACCGCGAGCATTGGCGCGGGGCTGGACCAGGCCTTGGTTGATGAGTTCGGGAACCGCATTTCCGCTCCCCATCGACAGTCCCTCGCAAATGGTGTAGTCGGTTGCACCCGGCCATTTAGTACGGGGCTCCGAAACCTCGGGGCACCGGACCGCCTCGATTCTTGTTTCGCTCAAACGTTTGTTGTCGATCGACTGGCTGGGGATGCTCTTGTCCCAGGTTTGTTCGAAATCCCACTGGTCGGCAATTGCGGTCTGCTCCATCTGGTCCAGGATGTACGATATCGTACTATGCTCCACCTTGGTGACGGTGGGGAAACCACCACCGGAGGGCTGCGAGGTGATGGTCTCTTGCCAGTGCCCCGGCGGCAATTCGCCGGTGGTGTTCTCGTAGTTGAGCGTGGCCAGACCGAGTTGCTTCATGTTGTTCTGGCACGAGACTCGACGCGCAGCACTGCGCGCAGATTGCACAGCAGGAAGTAGCAGTGCCACCAAGATGCCGATGATTGCAATAACAACTAGCAGTTCCACTAGCGTGAAGGCTCGCTGATGGCGAGCGTGATTCGCGGTGGTCATCCTTTTACTTCTCTCTCCAGGTTTGTTGTTTTTGTTGCCAGGTTGTCTGTCGAACAAACGCATGCGACCGGGGCGCCGCTGCCACTGCACCCCGGCCACATGCTTGCAAGCGTTGTGTGTCGCTTACGTTACTTCCGCACGCGACGACGGACTTGCGTCAGACCGAGTACGGAAAGCAGACCCAGCAGGATGCTGGACGGCTCGGGTACTGCGGATTGCACAAAGGCGGGTCCGCCGCTCGATTGGCCAAAGTTTGCTTTCCACAGGGCGTAGTCAGCTGCATCGACCACGTTGGCGCTTCCGCCAGTTTCGTCGCCGTTGCCGTTCAAAGCGAAGTCGGAGCCCAGGTTGTTTCGCCAAACGGTGTAGTCAGCCAGATCAACGGTGCCATCGTCGTTAAAGTCGCCGGACAGGCCGGGGACCACTACGTTGACATCGCCCGAGTAGACTACCAACCGTGGGCGGGCCTCTGCCGTGGTGGAACCATTAGCGTGGATCTGCCAGCCATCGGCTGTACCATCGGCGGTAATCGCGATGCCATAGTCGTCGGCACCGTTGCGAACGCCTTCAAGGTAGTCGGTTACATCGAACCAAGCTTCGGAGCCGCGAATCAAGCCTTCAACGGACGATAGGGCCGCGCTGATGTCGCCATCGCCTTCTTGCAGGCCGTTCACGCTGCCAAGTTCGGAATGCAGAGTCGTGGTGTCCCAATCACGCAGCATCGTGTAGGCCGACCAGGGACCTTGGGATTGCGCGGCACCACTGGTGTCGCCCGTGGTAAGCACGACCCAGGCCTTGGCAATCGGCACGTCACTAGGGGCTTGGCCGGTATTGGTGCCAAAAACATCGTCGAACTTTATCAGTGAGAACAGATCGGGTGAGCTGGTGGTGCCGTCGACCCCGGTTTCGCCAAAGAACACGCCGTCCAGAAATGTCTGATCGAGCAGCGACCCATCGGTGGTCATCTCAGGCTCTTCGACGTTATCCGTGTCAGCAATAAGAGCATTGTCTCCGCTGTGGACCAAAGCCATCGTATCGCTGCTGTAGCCATTCAAACCGCGCTGGAACGTGTTGACCTCGACGCTTTCGGTGGTGTAGCTGATTTCCAGCTTGGGTCGCGAGTCGCTAAATGGAAAGCCGGTCGATCGAAAAGCCCAGCCATTGGTGGTGTGTCCCGCACCATCTTCTACCAGAGCGTCATTCATGCCGGCTTGCACCACCAGGCCGTTGTTGTTCAGGCTGCCATCGGACCAGCCCTGGACCACCGACGTGATGTCTGCTCGACCTACATTACCTTCAAGCAGGGCGCCATAGCCGCCGACAGGGCGAGTGGCCGAGCCATCCTGCCACCAGGCACCGCGGCTGGTGTAGTCAGTCGTGCTGCTAAAACTACCGAAATAAGTGGTGTTTTCGTCAAATGGTTGTAGCAAGCCGGATACACCAAAGGGGCCGGGGCTGTCGGCGTTGCCTGTCAGGCTGGTCACGAGGCGAAGTCTGGCATCCAGAATCGTAGCGCCCGCGGGAATTTGTCCGGCACCGTTACCGATGATGTTGTCAAAACGAAGAAGAGCCTGCTGGTCGTCGGACCCGGCGGCATTGTAACCATCGACGTAGAAGTAGGTGTAGTCGATGCCATTGATGTCTTGGTCGGATTGGCTGCTGATTCGGCGTACAAAGTTGCCGTTGTATCCGTTAAGCCCATTCTGAAAATTGGCCGTGGAAACCTGGGCAAGACCAGTCGAGCTAAGTGCACCGCCAGCTAGCAGCGTTGCACAAGCAATACGGGACATTTGAGCGATGCGCAGTCTCATCTCTGAAGTTCTCCGTGGTGGTTTAGTTGCGTTGCTCCCCCAACTCAGTGGCAGAAATGTCCCCCACCAGGGTTAAGACCGTGTGAAGGGAAGGGGTGGGAAGTGTTAAGACTTGTAGCTCAACCGCAGTGGTACGAGTTTGAAGCTATGGATTTCGAAGCAAGAGTGATAGAAGGGGTTTGCCGTAGGTGGTCGCAGTTCGCATTAACGCAGCGAACTAAGACGAATTGGCTCGACTCTGCTGTTTGGAAGAGAAGTGAATCTGAAGGAGGCATGTGCAGAAGAGGCTTGCCATGAACAACTTTGCTGCTTCTGGCTCAGGAACAAACCTAACGCGCTGATAGGCGATGTTCAAGCTGTAAAACTGCACAGTATCGCGCGTGCCTCGAACACGAAGGTAGTAGTCTCCAGTAGATGTCAGCTGAAATTGACTTAGATATTCAATCTCGCCGTGCAATGAATTGTCAACATAAGCAATCGCTGTGCCGCTGGAATCGAAAAGTGCGAGGCTGAGGTTGCTGCTTGCTGTGACGTCGGTGAGTAGTTCGACATCGCCTGCTGCTGCTTGTCGAAATCGGCCACCTTTAGGAGCAAGCGCAACATCCAGTAGACCAGTCTGGTCGATCGTGAAGTGGTAGTAGTCCTGGTCCCACTGCCCGGAAATGCTAACAAAATCGGTGGTTTCCGGAGTCAGGGCTTGGTGCATCCCTGCATCGCTTCCCACCATTAACTCGGCTTCTGACGACAACTTTCCCAGCGAAGTCGCTTCCTCCAAAGTGTTATTTCCAATCCTTTCGAAGCGGTCACCGTACAGGTAGTGCAGGCCACGGACATCGTCGAGTTGAGGCCCGTCGAAATCGAGAGAAAGCTCGGGTTCCATCAGCAGTTGTGCATCGCTTGATGTCACATGCTCCAGTCCCAGGGTGTGCCCTATTTCGTGCATCAAGACATTGCGGAACCGCAAGTAGTTACCTGCGGGATCCAGCAGGTAACCCGGCCCGTCGCTGTCGATGGTGATGTCTCCCCCATCGGGAAACTGGCTGCTGGCGAGTACTCCCCGCGAGCCATCAACCGATTTCGCAGCTAGTCGAATATCACCGCGAATAAGCAGTTTTCCGGGCGATTGCCTGTGAATCGCGCCATCGTCCAAGGACTCATACTCGAAGCTCAGCCCACCAACTTCGCTCCAGCGCCCAAACGCGGCATCGAACAGCGACATCCAGGGTCGAGAGGACAGGGGTGCCGACCGGTCGGCTACGGCAAAGTGCTGGTCGAGCATGTTGATCAACCCGCTTGATCCCCCGCCCCGAATCGGGGTTCCGTCCGGCACGAGACTCCACGTCAACGTGGCTGGTTCACCTCGAAAGCTTGTAATCTCGGACGCAGTCCGGTACCATCGGTTGGCAGGAACGAAGGCTTCTGCCTCTTGTGCGAAAAAAATGAGGCAGGTAAGCACGGCCGCAACTGCCACTATCGGAGTGATGTCGTTGTGCCACAGGTGGTGTGTTCGCATTCGATTACTCTCTTTTCTTTTTCTATTCTATCAGCAGCTTCGTCGTTTTTGTGCGTTGGCATTTCAAATTGTCAAGGCTCGGTTCGTTTAACACGATCTTCACGTGGCGCTAACCTGAGCCCCTTTTTGGGATGCTAAACTTGCCCTCGCTTCGGCAGAGAATAGGCAACCTTGGCAAGCAAATCACACTTGGCTTCAGGAGTAGCACCAATGACCAGAAACAGCGGATGGTTGACGTTATCCGTCTTGGCAGTTTTGGCAACTAGCGTGGCGGAAAATGCCGACGCACAGATCACCCTCGAAACCCTTACCTTTCAGAACGGAGCCAACGGCTACGACGGTGCCTTCGACCGCCGCATTGATATGCGGCTGATCGACGAAAATGAGGGCACTTTTGCCGACGCCAGCGAAGATGGGGCGAGCGTCGACACCGACGTTGACCCATTCTTCATCGACGGCGATCCTGTGGATTCGAGTCGCTCGGATTACCTGATTCGATTTGACGACATACTGGGAGACATGGGCATTCCCAGCGGGGCGATTATTCTCGACGCTACGCTAAACCTCCGAACCACCTCGGAATCGGTAAACGCCAATTCTCGAACCGGCGAGAGCTACAACGTGTACCGTTTGGCCGTTCCATTTGACAGCACGTCGACCATGGACGGCACTTTTGGCGATGGCAATGATATGTTCACCGACAATGTCGACGGCGTTGAGCCCGAGCAAGGCGAAGCCGATTGGATTCTCAGCACGTTCGATCACCCCGTCGACGAAGGTGGCCTGGAACCCGACATGACCTATGGTGCCTCGGTTACCCGGGCGGTCCAAAGCTGGGTAGACGGGGCCACGAATTACGGTCTCGCCGTTATGAGCGACCACAGGGACAACGACGACGGGTGGAGTGTGCATTCCACGGGATCGTCCACTGTTTCGTCTCGTCCTGAGCTAAGCGTAACGTACACCATCAGTCCGCTCATGCGTGTGAATGAGTTCCAGCAGGGCCTCAATGGCTACACTGGCACCACCGACGTACTGCTGAACTTGGTGACGGACACGGCTAGTACCGATGAGCGGGACGACGACACGGTGGTCGGTGGCCTGGATGCATCTACCGAGAGTGAGGTATTCCTCGATGGTAGCAACGCCACGCCCGAAGAGCCCAACGTTGGTAATTCGTACGACACCCCGTACTTGATCAAGTTCGACGACGTTGAGTCGCTGGGCGATAACGGTCGTCGTGTCTACAAGGCCGAACTGCTCGTAACCACCGGGTTTTCCAGCGGCGTTTCCGATTCGGGGGGGCCGTTCACGGTGCATCAACTGCTGACTCCCTTTGATACCACCAGTGTCTACGGCGACTATTCCGGCGACGTCAACGATATGCTGGCGGCCAATGAAATTGCCCCCGAAGCCGCCCGCTTTGAGTCGATTGACGAAGGCGAGTACGTGGCCGTCGACGTCACCAGCGTGGTAGACAATTGGTTCTCTGGCGATCCGAACTATGGTTTCTACATTGGAGCCAATGGTACATCCAATGGATGGCAGATCTTCACCTCCGGTGCGATTGATTCCGACCTGGCCCCCATGCTTCGCATCTATACGGTTCCCGAACCGGCATCGGTGATGTTGGGCGCGTTTGGCTTGTTAGCCTTGGCGGTGTATCGCCGACGGCCTAACGCCTGTTGAGCCAACAGTCGCTGATGCTATATCAAAACTAGTAGCTGCTAACCGTGGTCGGCCTTCGTTGCCGGCCACGGTCCTTTTAATGCAGTCGATAAGGATACTTGGATCGATGAAAGCCGGATGTAAATGGATCGCTCTGGTCGGTGTGTTGGTTGCCACTTCTGAAGTGCCCGCTGCAGAACACATCGTGCTGAATGAAGACAACTGGAGTCAGTTTGCTCCGGCGGGTAAGGAGGCCGACTGCATCTACGGCGACCACGTGCTGGTGAGTGATCGTCTGGTAGCAGTAGTGGCGCATCCAAGTGATCGACGTAATGCCAACCTGACCGTCAAAGAAGTCAGCGGCTGTGTGATCGACTTGACGCACCGAGATCAGCAGAACGACCAGCTCAGTTGCTTCTATCCACACAAAGGCACCTATAAGCTGCAAGGACCCGTCGACTGGCCGTCCGGGATGCCGGTGGAGCAGGAATCGGCAAGGTTGGCTTTCGCAGCGGTAGCTTCTGACGCAGCCTCCGATGCGGCTCCGCCTTACAGCATCCAGGTTGGCTACGAACTGACGGATGGGCAAGAGTATCTGACGATCAGGTCACTTGTCACCAATCTCACGGACACCCATCAGACCCTACAGTTGTGCGATGGCGTCCGCGCAGATGGAGAGTTTACTTTTGGCAAGAACAAGGCACTTGGTTTATGGTGGTGTCAGGACAGCCATTGGCAGCAGGCCTACGGCGTAACCTCGCCCGCAGCCCAGTGGCAGGTGCAGGAACCGAAAGGCAAGAAACGCAAGTTGCGACAGGTTTGCTATTCGAAAAGCGAAACCGACTCGGTGACCATTGCTCCGCAAGAATCCCTGCTGCTTGAGCGCCGACTGTACGTTGCTTCTGATACGCTGTCGCTGTTGAAGCAGGTGGCGTTGGACGACCGTGTCGAGACGGACGCATTCGACATCCGAGTGTCCGATGCGACCGGTCCATTGGCGGATGCCAACGTGAAAGCGATTCGTAACGAGAAAGTGATTGGCAGTGGGCGGACCGATAAGTCCGGGCACCTGCGAACCAGTTTGCCGACAGGCAATTACCTGTGGGTAGTTGAGGCGAATGGTCGAGAGCATCGTTCCAAGGCCGGCCAAACCGAGGCCGGGCAAACGGCCGTATTGGACGTCGTGTTGCCACAACTCGGGACCGTAGTAGGGCAAATCACGGACGACAGCGGTACGCCGATTCCCTGCCGCATCGGGTTTTTTGGCCAAGGCGTTGCCAATCCCAACTTTGGACCCGATAGTGCCGTACACGGTGTCCGCAATCTATGGCATACCCCCAATGGGGCGTTCCAGGTCGACCTGCTGCCGGGTATCTACGAACTGGTGATCAGCTATGGCCCTGAGTATGACGCCTTGGTGGAGACGGTCGAAGTTGTCGCGGGACAGCAGGCAACTATTGCCGGGCAACTTAAGCATTCCGTGGATACCAGTGGATGGATCAGCGCCGAATTGCACAGTCACTCTTCTCCATCGGGTGACAATACTTCCAGCCAGAAGGGTCGCGTACTTAATCTGCTCGTGGAACAGCTTGAATTCATTCCCTGCACCGAGCATCAACGCATCAGCAGCTACCAAGAGCACTTGGTTGAATTCGATGCAGTGAATCGCGTGTTAACGTGTAGCGGAATGGAACTAACCGGGCAGCCCCTGCCTCTCAATCATCAGAACGTATTCCCTTTGAAGATGCACGATCATACCCAGGATGGAGGGGGGCCCGAGATCGATGTCGATCCCGAAGTCCAGATCGAGCGGATTGCACTGTGGGACGATCGTAGTGACAAGGTGGTGCAGATCAATCACCCCAATATCGCCCAAATGATTGGTGATCGAGACCTGGACGGCACGCCCGATCAGGGGTTCCGCCGAATGTTCCACTTCGCGGACATCATGGAGGTTCATCCTCTGTCCAAGGTGTTCCAGGAATTGGAACTTGGTGGTGAAGCTCGAAAAGATCGTGGAAATGCCGTGATGAACTGGATTCAAATGTTGAACCTGGGGTACCGGCTGCCCGGTGTGGTCAACACGGATGCCCACTGGAACTACTATGGCAGTGGCTGGCTTCGCAATTACGTTCGTGCGAAGACGGATGTGCCTTCGGAGTTGGAACTCATGGACGTTTGTCATGCCCTGGAGGATGGGCAGATCGTGATGACCAACGGCCCCTTCATGGAAGTGGAAGTCTCTAGTGGTGACAAGACGGTTGGTCCTGGTGATGATTTGCAGGCCACCGACCAGCAGGTGAACGTGCACGTTCGTGTGCAATGCCCGAACTGGCTGGACGTAAATCGCGTGCAGTTGTTTCTCAATGGCCGGCCCGATCTCAAGTACAACTTCACTCGCACGGATGACCCCGCGCGTTTTGGCGACGGCGTCGTGAAGTTCGACCAGAACATTGAGTTGCCTGTGAGTGTCGATACACACGTGGTCGTGGTCGCTGCTGCCGAAGGTCGCCAGCTAGGGCGAGTCTATGGGGAACAGCAGGGGAAGCAGATGCCAATCGCCGTGGCGAACCCGGTGTTCATCGACACCGATGGTAATGGATTCCAGGCCAATGGGGACGATCTCGGTTTGCCGCTGCCAGTGAAGTCAGATCACGTGCCGACTCATGGGCACGATCATCATCATCATCATCACTAGTGGTGGCGCCAAGCAAGCAGCCATCGTTACTTTGAGGGAACTCGGAGGATTCGCCGCCACTCCCATTAGCGGTCCTGGTAGCTTGCCCGGGTCGATCCACGCTTTGCGATTCCCCCTATCATTGCTCCCACTGGATTGCATAGTGCGTATCTCTAGATTGTCTTGTCTCTTGGCTTTGGCCGCGCTTTTGTTTGTCGCCTTACCGCACCGGGTGCCCGGTGAGGTTGTTGTCAGCGAGATCATGTATAACCCCGGTGGTTCCGATCGCGACGACGGAACCGACGGGTACAACAGAGAGTGGGTGGAGCTATTCAATACCGGCCAAAGTGGCGTGGACCTGAGCGGCTGGTCGGTGGGCGACTCGCAAGATGGCGATTTCACCAGCCCGTTCCCGGCCGGCACGTTCCTTCAGCCGGGGGCGGCCCTGGTGGTGACGGGCGACGCGAGTACCTTTGATAGCGAATGGGGAGCCGGAATCCCGCGCGTGCAAGTCGACAACTTTCCTACTCTGGCGAACAGTCCTTCAGCGACAAACGAAACCGTTGCGATTCGCGACGCATCGGGCGTGATGCAAAACATGGTCAACTATCAGAATTCGGGCGCGTGGCCACTCCTGAACGGCTCGAACGGTCATAGTCTGATGCTATTGCCCCAGGGACTGTCGTCCTTCGCCAATGGAAGTGGGGCGAATTGGATTCCCTCCTTCGGCGGCACGTACGGAGCGAAGTTCGTGGAGAGTTCGTTTGGAAACACACACGCCTCGCCTGGTAGCGTGAGCAGTGTCACGCAGGAACCGTTTGCCCCTTCGCCCGATGCCGCGTGGTCGATGGTGATCCTGCCCGATACACAGAACTATGCGAAGGATACTGCGAATCGGGCGATCTTCACGGAGATGACCGAGTGGATCCGTGACCAACGGCAGGAGTACAACATTCAGTTGGTGATGCATGAAGGCGACATCGTCAACAATAACAACACCGACAACCCGACCAGCGGCAATCAGACCAGTAGCCAGCAATGGTCTAACGCCAAGGAGGCCATGAGCGTACTAGATGGGGAGGTGCCCTACATACTTGCCGCGGGCAATCACGATTTCGGCACCACGAACGCCCAGAACCGACAGACGTTCGTCAATGAGTACTTTTCGTATTCCGACAACTCGTTGGTGGATCCAGCACTAGGTGGCATACTTCGAGGAATCAAAGATCCGGGTAGGATTGAAAATGCGTACTACGAGTTCACCGCCCCCGATGGCCGGGACATGCTGGTGATCGCTTTGGAATGGGAGCCCCGCCCTGCAACGGTGGCGTGGGCGAACCGCGTCGTGTCACAACCCGAATTCGAAGATCATACTGCTATTCTGCTGACTCACGCGTACGTGCAGGGGCAGGAGGCTCGCTACATTAACAGCCGTGTCGATGAAGATGCCTCAGGTGAAGACCTTTGGCAGGAGTTGGTCAAGGCGAACGAGAACTTTGAAATGGTCTTCAATGGTCACTTCGGTGGCGATGGGGCAGGCTACATCGACAGCGTGGGAACCGGCGGGAATCATGTGCACCAGATGTTTTTCAACGCCCAGTTCCTCACCAACGGTGGCGCCGGTTTCTTGAGAGTGGTCGAGTTCCTGGATGATGGTTCGACGGTGAGAGTTAGAACCTACTCGCCACACTACGACGTCGAGAGGATGGACGAACAATTCTCGTTTGAGTTTTCTATCACCCCCACCCCTGGATTGCCCGCGGGCGACTACAATGACGATGGTGTGGTTGACATGGCGGACTATACCGTGTGGCGGAACCATTTAGGTGCACCAGCGGATACGCTGCCCAACGACCCGGTCGGCGGTGTGATCGGCGCCGCTCAGTACGACACCTGGAAGGACAGCTTCGGCAATTCGAGGGCGTCACGCGGAACGGCAACGTACTTCGCAGTCCCAGAGCCGGGCGCCATAGTCCTTATCTTGCTTATGTCCCTCGCGACACGGGTGTTTGATACAAAACGGTGGCGGATTCGCTATCGCGGGGTCTGACGTCTTCTTTGTGGTATGACTGGTGGGTTCACCTAAGCGTTCGCTTCGTGCGGCCATCGTATGTTGTAGACCTGCTTGTCGCTCGTGCAATGGCTCTCTTGGCGTTGCAACTGTCATCTTGAGATTGCCATCAAGCCGGCGCACAATATTACTCGATACTCCACTTGTCTGTAGTCTCCTTATTTCAGGGGACACTGACCGAGCACGCGAATGAAGCACAGGAGGACGACAAGCGATGGCGTTGCACGATAAGAATTCGGTCCGGGAAGAACTCGAAGACGATGTGTACGCATCGGCCGATTTGTCGGTGAAAATGCCGAAGCACCACTTTCCGAAGCTGGAGCATGAACCACGGCATGTCTATTCCATTGTGCATGACGAATTGATGCTGGACGGCAATTCTCGTCAGAATCTGGCCACGTTCTGCCAAACGTGGCTCGAGCCCGAAGTGCACCAGTTGATGGCAGAGTGCGTGAACAAGAACATGGTCGACAAGGATGAGTATCCGCAAACGGCCGAGATCGAGTCGCGCTGTGTGAATATGCTGGGGGATCTGTGGAACGCTCCCGCGGGGACCAATCACGTTGGCTGCTCAACCACCGGCTCCAGCGAAGCAGCGATGCTGGGTGGCATGGCGATGAAACGGCGCTGGGAAGCTCAACGCAAAGCAGCCGGTAAGGCCATCGATAAACCCAACTTGGTTACCGGACCGGTGCAGGTTTGTTGGCACAAGTTCACCCGGTATTGGGACATCGAGCATCGGGAGATTCCGATGGAGAAAGGGCGGCTGATCATGACGCCCGAGGAGGTCCTGAAACGCTGCGATGAAAACACCATTGGCGTCGTTCCCACCCTCGGAGTGACGTTTACCTGTCAATTCGAGCCGGTCGAGCAGGTGGCTGCGGCGTTGGACAGATTGGAGAAAGAGAAGGGCTGGGACATTCCCATTCACGTCGACGCAGCAAGTGGCGGGTTTCTAGCGCCTTTTTGCGCACCTGAATTGGAATGGGATTTCCGCCTGCCGCGGGTGAAGTCGATCAATAGTTCGGGGCACAAGTTTGGTCTCTCGCCGCTGGGGGTAGGATGGGTCCTTTGGCGGGACGATAGCGATCTGCCGGACGACTTGGTCTTTTGGGTCAACTACCTGGGTGGGAACATGCGAGACATTGCGCTCAACTTCTCAAGGCCGGGCGGGCAAATTGTATGTCAGTACTACAACTTTCTACGACTTGGTAGGGAAGGGTACCGAAAGATCCACACGGCCTGTTACGAAACGGCCCAGTACCTGGCCGCAGAGATCGAAAAGCTGGGGCCGTTCGAGATCCTGTACGGTGGGGACATGAAGGAAGGCATTCCGGCCTTGTGCTGGAAGATAAAGGAGGGAGCTAATCCTGGGTTCAGCCTCTTCGATCTGGCCGATCGCCTGCGATCGCGCGGCTGGCAAGTTCCGGCGTACGCTCTGCCGGCGGACTGTGAAGATGTCGCCATTCAGCGAATCCTCGTGCGTCATGGAGTGAGCCGAGATCTTGGGTCACTGCTACTGCAGGACATTAAACACTCGATGGAGTATTTCCAGAAGCACCCCATCCAAACGCCCATGGTGGCAGCAGAGGCCACCGGTTTCCATCACTAGAACGTACCGCGCGAGTTCGCCGTGGGTGCGGAGTGAGAAGTTTGTTGAAGCTATGCGTTGTCGTGCGATGACATCCTGTTCTTCTTGTGATGCCGCCGGACCAAGTGAATGGAACGCCCACTATAGGCGCGGTAGGTCACCTCAATGAGCAGGGAAACAGCGACCATGCCGACCAGGATCCACAACTGCCGGCGACTATGTGGGTTTTCATCGATTTGCAGGCACATGATGATCAGCGCGGCCCCACACGCCAGTGCGCCAAGGGCGGAAACCCATCGCCGCGACTGAGTTTCTCGAGCCAATCGAATGTTGGCTACGTTGACGGCCATAAAGATGAACAGGAAGCCGGCGCTGGCCATGGTAGAGATCGCGTTCAGCGGGACGAAGTTTGCCAAGAACAACGCCACGATGGCAAAGGCGAACATCCCTTCCAGCGGCAGGCCACGAATCTTTCGCTCGAGTTCCCGGGGCAGTTCTCCCGAGCGAGCCACTGTATAAGTAAGCGGGCCCGCACTGTACAACGTGGCGTTGATCGCCGAACCGCATGCCAACACCGCCGCTACGGCGATCATTGTTTGACCGGGCAATCCCATCAAACGATTGGCCACCACGGCCAAGGCGTGATCGCCCGCGGACACTGTGCTGTCAAAGGAAAGGTGCCCCAGCGTCACCATGGTGATCAATACATAGAACACGATCACTAGCAATACACCACCAACGTAGGCTACGGGCAGCGCACGGCGACGGTCCTTGATGCGGCCCGACGCATTGGCGATCAGCTCGAATCCTTCGTAGTTAAAGAAAACGACCATCGCCCCGGATACCATGGCAATAGGACGCACGAAGTGATCCGGACCCAGTCGTTCCCACACCATGGGAGTGCAGAACCCAACGATCACGAACATGGCCAGGATAATCATCTTGGTCAGATTCAATATGTTCTCCGAACGAATGACGTAGCTACCCCCCGCTACGTTCAAAATGGTGAGCAAGACAATGGCACTGCTCAAGAACAAGTGTTGCCAAAACTGTGCCTGCTCCGGAGCGAAAAAGCTCGCGCCGTAGCTTCCCAAGGCGTAAGCGTAGATCGCCACTAGCACCATGTAACTGAAGCAGAGCAGTATATTCGAGGCGCCCGTCAGGATACCCGTACCAAATCCGCGATTGAGGAACTCAACCGTGCCACCTTCGCCAGGATAGGCAATTGTCAGCTTCAGGTACGAGTAACTCGTCAGCAAGGCAACAACACCGGCGACGATAAAGGCTATGGGGACGGCCCCCTTGGTCAACTGAACGGCAAGCCCGGTTGTGGCGAAGATGCCGCCACCAACCATTCCGCCAATGCCGATCGAGAGCGTTGAGAGGGTTCCTAGTTTGTCCGAATCACCATCCATTACATACCGGACCGATTATGGAATGCTCGAATGCCTGATGACAGAAACGGCACCCCACGGAGACCAGTCCCACTGCACGGTTGACCGTATCGCGGACAACCTCGCGTCGCAATGTGGCATGCTTCACGGGAGATTGTCGTTTGCAGTGGGTTTGACTGTCAAGCAGGTTGATTCGATGCCGCCCAGTACGATCGCAGCAAGCATTCTCGCTCACGCGCCCGCTAAAGATGTCGCTACGTTGGCCAGTGATTGGAACCGATCCGCAACGGCACGAGTCTCGTCCTCGATGATCTGTTGCTCGGTGGAGTCAAACTGCGGTCGATAGTACTGAGGGCGGTGCAGTTTCGAGGCGTAGCGATCCACCAGATCTTCACTGTCATCCAGTTCGCAATGCTCGAAGAGTCGCGTAAGAGCTTCATGCGAGTGGTCACACAATTCCTCGTACTGAATGATGAGGACGTGCTCGCGGAGTTGGTCATCCGCTTCGATCTGGTCGGCTAGCGCCCCGTACAGGTGCGACCAGTACCGCGCCCATCCGCGGACCTCCTCGCCGTCTTCCCAGAGAGCGATAATGTCCTCAATTTCGGCGGTATTGCCCGCATTGATGGGAGTGCGATGGGCACCGAATTCGAAATGCCCGACGCGATCGAGGTAGTCCACCGATCGTGGGTGCTTCTCGGCTGCCGAGCGGAGTAGTTTATGCTGCTTCTGAAGCGAAGCGATCTGAGTCAGCGGCTTGCGGATAGGTAGCACGAAGCGTGCATCCGGAAAGACGTGGAGGAGGTAACCCAGCCGAGTGAGGTTGTAGTTGCCTTTCGAGGCGTAGCGCGTCGCCCCGCGAACCAGCAGCAGCTTTTGGATATGGTCGCGATAAAAACACTCGAAATCCCGATTTTTGCAATCTTCATCCAGGACGTTACTGTGAAGCGGATCGTGCAAGTCGTCGAAAAACTCCATCCACAGCATCTCTTCGATGGCTTCCGGGCTATCAGGCGTGATCATGATTCCATCGCCGTGAGCTCGCTCCATAGGTGGGGCGCCATCGTGCCGCAAGCCCCTCGTGGCCTGATCTGCCCACACCGGCGTGAAGATCGACCAGAAGTCGCGATAGGTATGCGTGGCCACCTTGGGGTGATCGGCAATGGCCTCGAGCAGAATGGTAGAGCCGGAGCGCGCGAGCCCGGCGATGTAGATGGGGCGATCGATCTCCACCGCATCCAGGCGATCTCTAAGCACGCTCGATTCGATCTGGCCGAGCCTTCGCCACAGGTGACGGGTAGCGTGGAGCGCGCTGGACAGCAGATGCTCGTGCAACGGGATGTCGAACGCCTGAAAGTCGTCTCGTGCGATGTTCGAGGTCATTTGATCTTAAACCGCCACTTGGCAATCACCGCCGACAACGTTAGAGGTATCCAGAAGGCAACCTGGCCTGCAGTCAGCCAAGCAGGAATCCAGTCTGACGCGAAGTTTTGCGAAGCGGTGAGTGTCGTATCCACCAACCACGCAACGCCCAGCACGGCCAGTCCCGCGCAGAGTGTAGGGATCAGGATCAGCCTGATTTGTTGCAGCGACAGCCCCATCGCGTGCCTAGCAAGTTTCCAGACCGCACCGAGGTCACTATCATCCAGCTGAATGAGTGCGGACTGAGTGGCCTTGATCTCCGTGCTCAGCGCAGCGACGCGTGCCTGCGGAGACAGCTTGCCGTAGAGCAACATGGCGCACAAGCCTGTTACGCAACCGGCAATAACAAGCAGGACGATGGATTCCACTTTCGTCTCTTCCAATGGGGAGGATTGTGGACGGTACGCGATTAGTTGCTGGCGGAATCGGCGGTACCAGGTTGATTCCGTCCATTGCGGAGCTTTCGCAACATCATCCGGATGGGCCAAATGGCAATGGCTCCCAGCGCAATGGCCAGCGTAGCTAGCAGCCCGAACAAGGCGGTCAGCATGGTCAGGCCGGGGCCAGGTCCGACGTACCCGAGGATCGGGAGCATCAAAGCGATGGCAGGAATCATAATTAGGGTCCCTTACTGGCAAGTGCCGAACTGGTCGCGTTGTTCAATGGGAATTGAATGTAGTCTGCCGGTAGGCGAACTGCTCCGCAGACGATCGCTATACTGGCCTGACCATCCGGAAGGGTCGCTGGATTGCGGTACTCCCAGCAGATGTCGCCATCGCGGGTAATTTCCAGGATCCGCCCCGCATCGGACTCGGTGATCAGTATGTTGTCGTTGGGTAGCAACTGCTGCGTCGACCGCACCAGGCTATACAGCGGTTCGCTCTGCGTGCCGGCATAGGACCAGACAATGGCCTGCGTTTCGGGGGCGATCTCCAAAATACGTGAGGGTCCGCCCAGGCCCGCATGTCCGTGATTGTCGAACAACATGACATTGCCGTTGGGCAGCACGTCTGGATCGTGTTGAGCTCGGTACGCACCACAACTCGCCCAGACAATCTGCTCACTATCCAGATCGAGAATGGCCAAGGCATTCCGCGAGCGGAACGAGAGCATGACCTGGCCGGCGGTGGCAAAATCGTGGTGGTCGGCAAATTCAGGTGTAATCAACTCCACGGTGTTCGTGTGCAGCAGATCCCATTCTTCACCGTCCACCGTAGTCAACAGGTCCACGTAGTCGGACTTAGAGATTGCATCCAGCAGCGACACTCGTTTGGTGACCTCTCCGTATGGAGACACTTGGAGTACGAAGTCGTCGAGAAGCACCCTGCCGAGATGCTCCGCTCCGGGCACCGGGGCGGTGTCCGCATCCCGCCACTCGTGGGCCAGCGTAGTAACCGAGCCATCGGAGCCTACCTGTAGGTCGTGGTGAATGTGATCGGCCACGCTCCAAATGACGTTCGAATCGCGATCGACCTTCACCAGCCCATAGCCCCATGGCGTGTCGCCCGCGGCTTCGTACATGGCGATCAAATCGCCGTTGGGAAACAGGTGCGCACGACGCCAATGGACGAAGGATGGGGGAACAGGACGATCGACATGTGGTGGATGTTTCCATAGATCCTGAAATGGCAGTCGCCAGGTGTGGCGTACCTGACCATCCATGTCGACCAGGAAGGCGGCGCAGTCGTGCCCCGACGTGTACAGTGTCCACCCGTTAAAGCACTTGTCTGGCTGGTAGCGGGTAACGCCGCGTCGCTCGAAACGGGGCTCGTGCCAGAGGTCAGTTTCTCGCAAGGACGACGAGGTGGCGATCTGCCGATGCACTGCCCGTGCGGCCGTGAAGGCGGGCTGCAGCCAAACCGAATAGGGGAAAAAGCGGAACTCGGTTACCGTACTACCCAGCAGGAAAAAGATGAACGCAATGCACGTGACGACCACGAACATGGCGGGACGTCGGGACGGGGTATTTGGTGTTGATTCCCGTTCGGCTTCGGTTGCAGTCACTGTCGGCGCAGGCATGCGGTATCACGCAGTTAAACACTGTTCTCAGATGGGTAGGAAGACAATCAAGCATAGGTCACACCTTTACTGTCGCTGGCCGCGGGGAGGAGAAATTTGCAGGCCTGACGGCAGGTATCTGCTTGACTTCCCCAAAAGTGCGGTTGGCTGAGGAGGGGACCATCAACGAACGGGTCGCTGCTTTATGACGGACTTGTGGCCAAGTCGGACTGTGTCGCCGCGAATGGCGAGCCCTTGGAAAAGAGCACGATCTTTCTGAGCGAGAAGTTCCAGATGGCGACCGCCACCAGGGCTGCCAATTTTGCCAATGCAATGTCTTGGCCAAGCAACTCTTTGCCAACCCATAGGATCAGTTCGGTCAGTGCTAGACCTGCGATGCCAATCACAAAAAACAGCGCAAACTCACGTTGGGCGTTCTGGAAACGCCGCTGGGCGAAAACCCACCGCACGCACAGCAAGTAGTTGACCGTTAAACCAGTCGTGTAAGCTATGGCGGCCGACGCCAGGTAGTTCCACTGCCAACTCAGCACAGCCACCATGAGCAGTGAATAGTCGATAGCAAACGCAACCAGTCCGACCAACGTGAATCGAAATGCCTGCACGGCCACGCTGTCGGAGGGCTGTTGCAGAAGTCGCTTCGCACTCGACTGCAGTCGCATCAGGATGCAGCCTCTGCCATGACTAGACCGGATGACGTAATCGTGGCTTCCTCCTGGTACGACTCATAGTCGGTGTTGACTGACCAAAGGTCCTGCTGCCCTTCGTTCAGGATCTGCTCGGCCGCCAGCAGTCCCATGAGGATGCTGTGATCCTGGTTGTTGTACTTGAAGGCGCCATAGCGGCCGATGGGAGTCAGTCCCTTCATCTCGCGGAGGTGGTCTACCAGCACCTGAAGGTGGCTCTGGTATCCTCGGGCGTACACCGGATACGACTTTGGAACCCGTACAACGGCACCTTCCAGGATCTTGGCGTCTCCCAGCAGACCGGTGGCCCGGAATTCCTGCTTGGCCCGCTCAATCAATTGATCGTCGGTTTCGTTCCACATTGCGTCGCCGTCATTGGCCCAGTACTCGAGTGAGACGATCGAGTTTTCTGAGGAACCGCAGATTTGGGGCACCCAGTTGCGGAAGTTGGTAATCCGTCCCACCAGCAGGTCCGGGTCGTGGACATACAGCCACTGGTCTGGGAACAGATCGCGATTGGCGATGTTCAGGTACACGAGCAAGGTATTGCGGAAGCTGAGCGAACTGGCTGCGTGCTCCACGGCTGTGGGGACGTGCTCTAGGCCTTTCATCAGCAGGGTGAGCGGCATGGTCGACACGACGTGGTCGCACTTCGTGTAGGTGCCGTCGGCCAGTTCCAAGCCGATCACGCGTTGTCCCCGATTGACGACCCGTCGTACCGGGCAGTTCAGCCGCACGCGGCCCAGTGCGGAGACATATTCCGCCATGCGGTCGTACACCAACCCGGTTCCTCCCAGCGGATAGGCGAATTGATCGACCAAGGTGCGGTGTCCACCGCGTCCCCATCCCAGGGCATCTTTAATTACGGCCGCCATCGACAGCTTTTTGATCCGTTGGGCGGCGAAGTCGGCATCCAAGTCCTGGCAGGAGATTCCCCAAAGTTTCTCGCTATACGATTTGAAGAATGTCTCGTACAGCCGGCGGCCAAATCGCCTTACGACCCACGATTCGAAGGAGTGATCGTCTTCCAGGGTTGGCGATATGCGCTCCCGCATGTAGCTCGTGATGCAAGCGGCGGCTTCGCCCAGGTACAGGTTGCGGAGGGCGTCGACCGGCTGCAAAGGATAGTGGAAGAATCGCTGCTTGTAGTAAATGCGAGTCAGTCGATCGACCATGGCGTAGTCGTCGCCGACGACTTCCAGCCAGAGTCGGTTGACCCGCGCGTCACTGCTGAAGAACCGGTGAGGACCAAGGTCGACGGTCTGGTCCCAGAGCTGGAACGACCGCGACATTCCACCAACCTCGCCGCTGGCTTCGTAGACCTCAACCTCTACGCCTTGCTTGGCAAGTTCGTAAGCGGCGGTCAGCCCCGCAGGACCTGCCCCAATAACACATACCTTCATTGGTGGAACTCCGATCTCTCTTCAAATGCCCACGTGGTCACATAGGTACTCTACCCCCTCCGTTCGTGTTAGCCGGGTGCGTGGAATCTAATAGCCCGAAATACAACCGGCACAATCGTCAGTGTCGGAAATATATGAGTCTGCTTGGTGATTAGGGTTCGTAAGAAAGCGCCCGATTGGAGTCCAGCGCATTGCGGATTCGTTGAGCATCATAGATGAATAGATGTCCGTTGGTCGCTGCATACCAGCCATCGAATTCGTTGGGCACAATTACCAGATCGATGTTCTCGTCCTGGCAGATCGCGATCAGGTCTTCTACCGTTGGCGGAGGCTCCTGCACCGCGCCAAAGATTCTTTTGATACCCTGCTTGTGATGCGGTTGGCATTTCGCTAGCCAGGGGCGGCGAATGTCGAGTTCGAATTTTCGAGTCAACTTCGCCCGGCGATCTCCCTCGATGGCCGTGCCCCGATTGAACATGTTGCCAGCCGTTTGTGGGATGGAGTAGAAACTGCTGCACTGTAGATCTATCCAGATTTGCTCAATGGGCGCCAGCGCCCAATACAGGACCGGAGTTTCGGACGTGCGCGCGTACTTTGTGTTCAGGTAACCTTCCACAAAGGAAATGTCCTTCATCTCTTCGCCCCCGATCGACGCGTAGAGCGAACTATTCGGGATCAGAAAGAACGCCGCGTTGAGCCCTAACCAGCCGCAGACAGCGACTCCGCCATACAGGCTGCGATTCCGCAGTATGACGCCAAGGGCGAACAACAGCGAAGCGGCCATCGCCCAGATGAGGATTGGCCCCAGGCTTGCCGGCAGGGCGGCTAGTCGCTCCAGAGGTGGGAAGCTGGCCATCAGGTCAACGTACGCAGTGCCGACGACCAAAACGCCCAGGGCGATTGCCAGGCACAGTGCTAGCATCGCGTAGCGGTGAAACGCAACTGCTTGTGCTTCGTTGCTGGAGCTGGCCGAGAGTTGGCGGCAGTACGCCGCTACAACCAGCAGGAAGATCGTCACCAGTTGGACAGGGTTCAACGACTGGACGGCGAAGCCCACCAGCACCGCCACGGTGACTCGGACCCCAACCTTTGACATTTGCCTGCGGAGCAGGAGTTCGAGCAACGCAAACAGCACGGGAATCTGTACCATCTGCAGAGGCCACAGAGCGCGATATGCCTGTCCCTGCAGCAATAATCGATAGGGCAGGAATGGCGCTACGAGTCCTACCGCCAGGCCGATCGCCGCTAGAAGCATGATGCAATCGAGTAATCGCCGCGAGTTGGCCGGCAGGCGTGCCCACATGCGTCCGGCGGTGACGATGGCAAAAGCCATAGCCACCGCTGCCCAATCGGCCAACTGCCAACTTGTCGGTACTCCGTAGGGATTGGTATCCGTGGCGTGGTGTCGCCATTGGGCATCCATGTGACCTAACACCGCGGTGCCAAGGGGCTCGATGAACAGCACGCTGGTCGTGACGACGAGCACTGCGAGTACTCCCCCAGCGAAGTGTACCGGCTTCATCCGTGACATCAGTTCGTAAGCTACCCAAATACAGAGTCCGCTGAATCCCATGATGGGATGCAGTAGCATCGACAGTACGACGCAGAGCAGTGACGCGAGGTGACGCTCCGCCAGCAGACGCTCCAGCGCGAGCACAACCAGCGCTACCGCCCAGATGCGCGGCGTAAGAAAGTTTTCGTTGACGTGGAAGGTTTTCCAGCCGCCGAACGCCAAGGGATTCACCGCCATATAGATCAGGGCAGCCACCGCAGCGAGACGTTGTCGCAAGAGCGCTGGGTTGAACTTGGTGAGGGCCAGCAACCAGAGAGCGTTGCCGCCTAAATAGAGCAGAAAAAAAGCGGTTGGCACACCAATCCACGCTGCCATGGGGCCGCTGATCTGGGAAAACAGTGAGTACTTGTCCTGCGAGCCGTACTTGAGAAACAGATCGTTGGAGTAGACCTCGGGATGCAGGTGGTCCAGCACTTGAACGGCATACAGACGGGCATCGTGCACGATGCCCGCGTACGGCCGGAAGATCGCCCCGGCAAGCAGCATCGACAGCAACAGCAGGCCTGGGCTTTTGATGAGCCTTCGCGTAACCGACAACAGTCCAATCCGCTGAGGCAGTCGAGTGGGTTCGGTTGTTCCCATGTTATCGATGACATCGATTGAAGGACAAATGCGCTTCGGCAGCCCGCGCCGGGAGGTATCCACAGAACTCTAGAGCGCCCGGAGGGCTAGTGCGGAGTCGTTTTGTAGAAGTAGCCAGCCGAAGCTTCGAAGCAGCGTGTGCTGAGTATCTCAAGTGGTCGTCAAAGCCAGGCTTCGCTCGCTGCAAAGTGTCCTGGCGTGTACTGCGCTTTGCGCAGACTCAATCGGTGGTAGAGGAAGATTGCCCTTGCGAGTTGCTACCGGCGGGTGTGATCGGCCTGGTGATGCCGGCTTTGACTGCGAACCCACACAGATGCTTGTTTCCACCTCCGTTGGCCTGCTGCGCTCGGTGGTGTGCCCAGCAAGAACCGAGACTAAGACTTTCTCCTATCAATGCCATGAAAGCCAATTGAATGCAAAGCTGCCGCCGGGCGGATGAGTCTGGCAGTCCCCTTCCGATGAACGGGACTCGCACAGATATAATTCAATGAGACGCCCTGCGAGTTGGAATTTGCGATCGGCATCGCGACAACCTGTGATGCCGCTCTCGCTGAATGATGCAAGGTGTCTGGCTGGGCGACGAGGAGTCGCAGAAAGGAGGAGGGAGATGAACTGCCCACGGGATGGCGCGGCGCTAGCCGACGCAAAAATTAATGAGTGCAGGTTGGGGAAGTGCCCGGCATGCCATGGTCTTTGGCTCGATTCGGGGGTGATGGAGGACCTTTTCAAGCTTCCCGGCGCGAAAGTCGAGTCCTGTGTCCAAGTCTTGCCAGGAACGGAGGATGGGGCTCCACCGCACATGACAGGCTACATGCGGTGCCCGAGATGCATCGACGGCCGGCTACAAGGAATCACCTACACCCTGGCTAACTCCATTCGCATCTACCGATGTGAGAATTGCCTGGGCCTATGGATGGATGAGACCGAACTGGATGCTATTCTCCGTGAAGAGAAGTGGCTCAAGTCCGCCTACTCTCCCGATCACCTTCGGCAACACCTGGGACGGCGGGTCAGGCCGCATGCTTGAGGGTGTCGAGCAACGCAGTTCGTTGGAGGAGGCACACAAAACCTGAGCGATCTGAGCGAGGATATGTTCGCACGTCGTTCGGCGTGAAGGACAGCCATCGTAACTGTCGTACGACCGCCTTCTCAGCGCGCCACTCAAACTGCTTGCGGGTGGATTTCTCTGAAATGCGGTATCTGCGCGAATTTTCGCAGATACCGCTTAGGCAAGAAAACCTACTGCAATGCGTCTGTTGCCTTCCCTGCGGAAACCTATGCTCCCGCCGCCGTTTGGACGGAGTCGTTCGAACCACTAGACTGTCAAACTGGAAGCCAAGGTTGGTGATAGCTGCTTTCTGTTTTGAGCGGGCTCGCTCAGGCGGCATTTACCAAGACTGATTGATGCTCTGGGCATCTCCGGCCCCAACGGAGAGAATAAGGGGGCTGGTATCGTGTTGCCGTTGCTGCACGACACCTGCCGGCGGTGCTCGTAGTTGGCGGATCCTGCGAATTTGCCATCGACTGCGAGCCCCTCCCGTTTTGCGAAACCATGAGGTTGCGAGTGTGACTGCTGCCAAAGGAGAATCAGACGAGAGCATCCCAACGCGGCTGAAACGTTGGATGTTATTTGCAGGGCCATTGATCGCCGCAGCAGTGGGGGTATGGGTGTGCAGTGCTCTCGCCTCCAGTGAAGCGGGATGGACTGCCGGCGTGGCAGCTCTGTGTGCATTGTGGTGGGTGACTGAACCGATTCCGATCCCCGCGACTTCGCTGCTCCCCTTGGCCGCCTTTCCGCTGGTAGGTGTTCTAAGCCCTACTCAGGTCGGTGAATCCTTTGGCAGTCCTCTGGTGCTGTTAATGATGGGCGGATTCATGCTTTCCACTGCGATGACCCGCAGCGGCGCACACCGACGAATATCGTTGCAGATGGTGAGGCTGTGCGGGCATAGCAGCGGACGCAGGCTGGTGTTTGGATTCATGGCTGCCTCTGCTCTGCTGAGCATGTGGATTTCCAACACGGCGACGGCGATCATGCTGCTGCCCATCGCGCTGGCCGTCGCCGAACAGACGGACGAGAAGCGTTTGGCGAATGCACTTTTGCTTGGCATTGCCTATGGAGCCAGTATCGGTGGTATTGGCACGCCAATTGGCACTCCACCCAATCTGGTCTTCATGGAAGTCTACGCGTTGACTACGGGTACCGAGCCGACATTTGTCGGCTGGATGAGTTGGTCGCTGCCCATCGTGGCGGTGATGGTACCATTAGCAGCGATCTGGTTAACGCGGTCGCTCGGCAAGCAGGCGAACATCACCCTACCCGATGTGGGCGAGAGGCGACCGGAGGAGGTCCGCACGTTGGCAGTGTTCGCCGTGACCGCCCTGCTCTGGACCACCCGGACAGGTCCTTGGGGAGGTTGGAGCGAATGGGTGAATTTGCCCGGCGCCAATGAAGCTAGCGTGGCGCTGCTGGCCGTCTGGGTGATGTGCCTTATTCCCAACGGCAAGGGAGAAAAGCTGCTTGACTGGGAGACGGCAGTAAAAATCCCCTGGGGAGTCTTGATCCTGTTTGGCAGTGGCATCGCCATTGCCAAGGCGTTCACGCTATCTGGACTGAGTGAGTTTATCGGCCAGTCGCTATCCTCGCTGATGGATCTTCCCACGCTGCTACTGATTGTCGTTATCTGCCTGGCGGTCACGTTTCTCACCGAGATCACCAGCAACACCGCGACGGCGACGTTGCTAATGCCCATTCTGGCAGCGGTGGCGACTTCCAACCAAGTGGATCCAAGGTTGCTGATGGTTCCTGCCACAATCAGCGCAAGTTTTGCCTTCATGTTGCCGGTGGCGACACCTCCAAATGCGATCGTCTTTGGCTCCAACCGGTTGACGATCCAAACGATGGTGCGGGAAGGACTCTTACTGAACCTGCTGGGTGCGGCCGTCGTTTCTGTGTTGTGCTATTGGTTGCTTGGGTAAGGCGAATGGTGTCACGACGTACGGGCTTTGATGTAAATGTGGCGCCAACCTCCACCGGCCCAATTCAGCCGGCAGCTACTCCTCTGCTACCGCCGCCGTCACGGTCTGAAAGAAGCTAGATAACCACTCCGCACTTCGCGGGCCGCTGTTCTTGCGCACTTGAGTGATGATGAGTTGCTGCTCGGGGCCGACGATCAGAATGCACCCTGAGAGTGAGCCATGTCCTATGATGCGAGGACTGAACAGCAGGTCTTCCGGTGCATCCGAGTTGCCTGGGGCACCTTCCCTCACATGATTTCTTCAGGGCAAACCGATTCCTTCCTCAACGACGTTTCCCTGCTCGGCGACCTGCAGCGGTTCTGGCAGGAGTTGGTTGAACGTCTCGGGTCGGATGAATTGCAGACGGCCGTAGCTGCCATCGTTGGCGATCCATTGGGCAAGGATCGCCAGTTCCATCGCCGTGCAATGGCCGTCCGAACTAGCGTTACCCATGGGGACGTCGCCAAATCCAAGAGGGCGGAAAAGATGTTCGTCGTACAGCCGAACAGCGCACTTGCCACTGACGATCTCCATCGCCTTGGCAACAAGCTCGTATCCTTGGCCGCTATATGCGTGTTTTTGGTTTGGCCGGTTGACGTCAATGGCGTTGAGAATCACGCTCTCGAAATGAGAATTTCGCATGCCACCGAAGTCGCTATGGCCAGTCAGGCCACTGGTGTGAGTAAAACACTGCCTAAGGGTGGGCACGCAATTGTCGTCCTTTGGATAGTCGGGGAAAGAGTCCGCCAGGGAATCTTTGAGTTCCTAAGCACTCTTGCGATTCGCCAGCTACAGAATCTGCAACGTTAACCGGTCGAAAAAGCCATCCGCCAATTCAGCAGATCCGAAGTTGTCCAGTTGCTCGAATGCTTGGTCCACCGCATCCAACTGCAGGCTGGACATGGCAGCTGCCTGAAAGTGACTGTCGACCTGTGGAGAGTTCAGCAGTAGCTGAAGTGACTGGAACCAATGTCGATCGCTGCTGGCTAACCCCTCGCTCTCAATGCCCGCTTGATGGCGTTCGCCATTTTGATAGCCACCCGTTCGCTCACCACCTAATATCGGAGCCAAGACACCTGCCCCATTCATCCCACTGAGACTTACTTCCGCCTCTCCAGCTAGCATCTCGGGCGAGGTGGTGCCAGCATCGCTGTCCGCCGCGACGTTGCTAAGCATTCCCGCGTCGCCGGTGCTCTGCTCGCTGGCCACGACAAGTGCACTCACTGGTGCCGGATTCAACTCACCCAGGAGCTCGGAGAACACGGCCACTCCGGGCGTTTGTTCGAACGACGAACTCTCGCCAAATGAGAGCGACAGTCCTTCCAGGGGATCATTTGTGTCGAACAGCATCCCCAAAGAGAATATTTGTCCCGGCGCCATCGTCAGTGAATCCAGCGCGTTCAGTTCGTTGAGCGCCGTTGGGCTAACTCCAGCCTCCTCCCAGCCTGTCAGACCCTGGTCTTCGAAGCTGTTCCAATCTCCGTCCTCCGGCAGCAACGAGGCGCCATGTGAGGCGATCGTATAGCCTACCAGATCAAGCTGCGAGTCGGTGTCGTTCTTCAACCAGCCTTCTCCCGTTGTGGGATCGACGAACAGAACCAGGTTGTCCAGGAACACCGAGTCGCTCGATCCAGCACCGAGGTTGTTCCGCCATGTTGTGTAGTCCGCGAGTCCAACTTGCCCATCACCATTACCATCAGCGGCTAAACTCGACGACGATCCGAAGCTGCTTTTCCAAAGTTGATAGTCTGCCTGAGTGACGATTCCATTGCAATTGTAGTCACCGGCAAGCGGGTTCAATAAGGCGTCGAGTGAAATTGGTGCGTTGTTCTGCTTGAGCCAACGCGCGTTGAGTACTGACCAGTCGTCGATGTCGGTGTCGCCATCGAAGTCCAAATCGCCAAGTTCTACCCGCTCTTGAAGCGGGAGCGATGAACCATCGGTGCCCCAGCCGGCGGCAAACGCTAAAGCATCATTAAGATCCAAGAAGCCATCGAGGTTGACATCCGCCGCGTAGAAGGGGAGCAACCCGGCTTCCTCGACCGAGCCACTGACGACACGCGCATCGGCCCAGTCCGCGTGGTCCAAACCGTTGCCGTTGCCAGCGTTGTCGACTACTAGCAACAGGTTTTCGACGCCTGTGATGTCGACATTCACCGTTTCGGTGTCCGAAGCACCCGTCAGCACTCCGCTAGTGTAAATTTCGTTGCCATCGGCGAATACGCGAAATACGACGGAGCCACCGTTGCCCGTTTCGTCGTCCACTCCGATATCGGAAATGAAGCGTGTGTACTGCCCGCTGAGGTCATAGGCCACCTCGGAGTATGCGTGGACGCCAAGGCCCTTTTCATATTCCACCCCGTTGAGAGTAATCGTATTTCCGTCACCGCCGACGTCTTCGCCATTGCTGGTGTCGTATTCGATGGGGCCCCAGCCGTTGGGTGGACCGTTGGGAGTGGCATCGTTGTTCGATGGCGTGAGATCGCTGAGGTAAACGCCGACATCCGAGAAGTCGCGATAGAGCGCCACATACGCCGTGTTGAGTTCGGGGGTCGGTATTGTCCTCAACTGATCCGTTTCGCCGTCCAACCACTGCGAGAACAAGGCCGTTCCCTCCCCATATGGTACTTGGGCAGGAGCCTCCAGGGACCGGTTGACGTTGATCACACCGGTGATGTTGATTGGTGTCTCCTTCGGCTGCCCGTCGACGGCTATCGATGATCCTTCGACATTCGACACAGGAGTGAACACGCTGGTTTCCGGATAGATGTCGCGAATGACTTCGGTCTCGAGACCGGCCGAGTCCTTCGCAATCAGGTGGATGCGGAACCACACATTTGAAGCGGTCTCGCTGTTAACAGGCACTTCGAACTGGCCACCTGAAATGCCGGACGTAGGTGGCAAGAAGGGATGCAGGTGGGTGTCGTGATGGAAGTCGATCTGCCACGTAAGCGACGCTGCATCCAGCTCGCCATCTTCGGCGTCGGTGGCCATGCCGGAGAAGTCGATGATGTCGCCGGCGCGATAGGTGGTACCTTCCAGAGGCAAGGCAATCTCAGCCAAGGGCGGCGTGTCCGCCGTCACATCGAGCGCGGCTGCGGCGCTTGTTTCCATGCCATAACCATTCGATACCACCACGCGGAATTGCGCGTCGTCGTCGCTCAACGAGACGTTGGGTACCACAAGCTCCGATGAGGTGGCATCGGGAATGTCCATAAATCCGCCGCCGTTGTCACGCTGCCACTGGTATTCAAGGGGAGAACTGCCTGCGGCACTAACGTTGAAAGTTACGTCGTAGCCAACAGACGCCAGCACGTCGCCCGGCTGCTGAATAATCTGTGGTGGAATGGCGGCTGCGTATTCCACTTTGAGCACCTGCCCCGTACCAATGCCGGGAGCACCGCCAGCACCGGCACCTCGGGCGATATAGTACATCGATCCATCCGCCGCGAACTCGATATTCATCGGGTAAGCGGCAGCGGTGATGAAGTCGCTCACGTCATTTGAGTTGTCCGGATCGACCACCTGAATGGTGCCGCCGCAAAACTCGGAAAAGAAGTACTGCCCTTGGTACTCGCTGGGAAACTGCGATACGGCGGCACTATTGAAGGCTCCACCGGTGATCGCACAACCTTCGCTGTGGCTGTAGGCATAGAAGGGATTGGTCAGGTTGGGATAGGTTCCGGTATCAAAGTACCCCTCGGTCGTGGGCCAACCAAAATTTAGACCCGCCGTGGTGGCCTCGTTGATCTCCTCCCATGAACCCTGGCCAACATCATTGATGAAGTAGCGGGACGTCGCGGGGTCGACGTCGCCGCTGTAAGGATTCCGCAATCCAGACGACCAGACGTAGTCGATCCAATCCACATCGCCTGGGGCGTTGCCATTCCAGTCATTGCCGCCGGGGGGATTGTTGTCGGCGGGGTCGTAATATGGATTATCCGTGGCGGGCGTACCGTCGACGTTCATCCGCAGTATCTTCCCCATCGGCGCATTGTTGTCTTGCACCAGGGTGTTGTTGAGATGGTCGCCTATCTGCACGACGAGAGTTCCATCGGGCAGAAAATGCACCGCGCCGCCCATGTGCCAGATGGGATCCTGGTTCTGAGGCAGCGTCGAAAAACCGGGCAGATCGAGCAAAACCAATTCGCTGCCAGGGACGATGGTGTTTTCGGTCAACGGATCGACCGTCAAACGGCTTACACGATTGTGGCTCTCGGGCGAGGCAGCCGTATAGTAGACGTAGATGTAGCCGTTGTTTTCGAAGTCGGGGTCGAGCTCTAAGCCTTGCAAACCACGTTCGCCGGAGCCATCCGCGTCGAGTTGAATGGCAATGCCGGGCGCCATTTGATCGTTTTCGATGACTTGAATGCGGCCATCTTGAAACGCCAACCAGATACGTCCGCTGTCTTCAATGTCGAATGTGATGGGACTGGTGAGGTTGGAGGCGACGATCGACTCGGTGAAGCCGGCCGGCACATTGGCCAACAGGTTGCGATCTTCCAGAGCTTCAAAGCGGCAACGACGTCGCGAATAACCGGACTTGGAGAGCTTGGCCATCTTGTTACCGCCATCAGATGAGAAACGAAGTCTGTGTAGCAATGGTTTGCTATTTACCTTGTGACAAACGCCACGGTCGTCAGAGACGACCGTGGCGCGGCTCAATAGCTTCAGCAGGAGGATTTGCTACGCATGCACTCACATCAAGCAGTGCTCGCGTACATATTCAAAGTCGTTGTGGCTAGCGTCGAGCTTTTCGGCAGCCAATCGCTGCCAGCCCCAGTCCGGCAATCAGCCAGCTGGCTGGCTCCGGAACGGATTGGGGACCACTCGACTCTAAAGCACCGGGCGGCGAGTAATTTGCTCGCCAGAACAGGAAGTCGTTCAGGTCGACGATGTCACCAGGACCAACCAGGTCACCTTGCTGCTTGGTAGCCGGGCTTAACAGGAAGTTGTCGCGAATGGTGTTGTAGTCATTCAGGTCTACAATCCCGTTTCCATCCACGTCGCCATCCACTGGCGGCACACCACCCACCGTGAGGATGAAGTTGTCGATTTCTGGATAGGCACCGGGCGAAACGACACCCAAGCCGACAGTGCTTCCAATCGAGGGGTGCCCCCCTGGAATGACATACGAGCCGGTGATGGTCTCGATTACACCGCTGTAGGGCTCTTCCGATTCGGCTATCGAGGTGATGGTTCCGCCATCGTTCCAAACCAGTCCCACCGTATGTTCGCGGTCTGCACGGAGGACGTGGTCCCAACTGAACACGAACGAATCACCTGCTTGAATGACATGGTCGGTCATGTTGTACATCGCGTTACCTCCTTGCATGAAGGCAATCATCGTTCCATCACTTGCGTTACCGGTGTTCTCCACTCCACTATCGTCTTCCGCAGTCGAGACGCCCGCCCAGACTGTCCAGTTGTCGACGTCTGGAGTGCCATCCCAAACTTGCACTTTCGCAGTATTCAATACGCCGCCAGCGTATTCAAAACTGCCGTTGTTGGTATCGGGATCGATTAGCGTTACTTGGGCGGTTGCTACGCCAACCATGGACATAGCAGCAATCACGCCAAGTGACCACTTTGCAATACTCATCAAAACCTCCTCGAAAAAAAGATGCTGAGCTACTGAGCCATTTATAGGTTGCTACTTTACCGTCGGTAGAGAGCTACGAGCCCCAACGCCAGGGCGGCCAGCATGACCGTACTCGGCTCTGGGACTTCAGTAACAGTTAGGACGAAATTGTCTATTTCTGGATAGGAACCTGGCGAGACGACACCCAGTCCTACGGCGCTTCCAATCGAGGGATGACCAGCTGGAATCGTGTACGAGCTGCTAATCGTCTCGATCACGCCGGTGTAGGCCTGTTCCGAATCGACAATCGAAGTGATGGTGCCGCCGTCGTCCCACACCAAACCAACCGTGTGTTCACGATCTTCGCGAAGGACGTGGTCCCAACTGAACTCAAACATGTCGCCCGCTTGAATGACATAGTCGGTCATGTTGTACATCGCGTTACCTCCTTGCATGAAGGCAATCATCGTTCCATCACTTGCGTTACCGGTGTTTTCCACGCCGCTATCGTTGCCCGCTGTCGAGATACCAGCCCATTCAGTCCAGTTGTCGACATCTGGATCACCGTCCCAAACCTGGACTTTGTTCGTATTCAACGCGCCGCCAGCGTATTCAAAACTGCCGTTATTGGTGTCGGGGTCTATTAGTGTCGTTTGGGCGGACGCCGCGCCAACGAAGGACATCGCAACAATAACGCCTAGGGACCAATTTACAACACTCATGAGAACTTCCTCCAAAGAAAAGGTGCTAAGCAACTGAGGCAGTCTTGGATCTTTCTTCACCATGGGTGAAAGACAACGAATCACATGCCAAAACCAAAACGTGCAAACATTTCCGAATTCGCCAATCCTCTGTAGCCATCACAATGCTCTAACTGTCAATCGACCGTCGTCGCGCACGGACACCGGACCAAGCGCAAAGCCCCGCCAGTACGATGACCAGCGTCGATGGCTCTGGAACGGAGGCAGATGCTGCTGCCCAGGCACCTGCCCCCGCTCCCGCCGAAGATCCGAAATTTGTTTTCCATGTCTGGTACTGGGCGGTACCGATGACTCCTCCGTCCGCATCGTTGGGCAACGTGCCCTCAGGCGCCCCCAAGTTGTTGCGCCAGACGACGTAGTCGGCAATGTTCACAACGCCATCGTTGTTGTAGTCACCAGCAATGGCGGCGGCGTACAACACCACACCTTGGCGAATCTCAGGCTCTCCATCCACGACCAAGGCGAACTCGAGAGTAAGATCCTCAGCGCCGCCAACTTGGAACATTTCGCCGAGCGAGTAGGCCGTCCCTGGAGACAGTGTCGAGGCGGGGTCGAGCGGAACCAATTCGCTGAGCCCGAATTCGTCCGCCGCCGCTGCGGTGTCATCCCAACCAGTCACGGATTGCGATTCCAGACTGGTCCAGCCGCTTGCGTCCAGCGAACCGCCGGCAGACTGAATCGTGTAGCCAAGAATGTCGATGGTGAATGGCGAGCTGTTCTTCAGTTGGCCCTCGCCAGTCTCCGGATCGACAGTCAGCAGGAGATTGTTGATCGCCGCATTGCCCGAGTATTCGATGATTCCATTCGTGGGCGTTGTCTCACCTTCGACGCCATACTGGAAAGTGATGTCGGGCGCATCGCCAAACTCGGTCGGTGGTGCATAGAGGGAGTTACCCAGATTGATGGCCGTAGTGCTCATGGAGAGGCTGTTCTCAGCATTCAGCTCGCTTACAGCAGTGGGCGAGCCGCCCGCCTCCTCCCAGCCAGTTTCTCCCTGGTCGGCCAGACTGTTCCAGCTTGCCTGGTTGATTCGCCCACTGGCCGAACCAATTGTATATCCGACCATGTTGATCGGGGCACCACTTTCGCTCACCATCGAAACGGCGCCGGTCGTGGTGTTCACCTTCAGTTTCGCAAAGGCTGCTACCCCCATTTGCAGGATTTCACCATTCCCGCCGCTGACAACTCGGGTAGAGTAGGCCAGCCCAGGCGACAGGGCAGGAGCCTGGGAATTGTCGATATCGAGGTCGCCATCCACCGAAGCGGCATTGACCAGGTCCCAGCTATCGCCGAGCTGTGGGGTGACACCGTCGAACTTCGGCACCAGTGAGCCGCCGAGTTGGGCGTCGCCGGTCACGTTGATCACGGTATGATTGGCCCCCGTGATGTGAGGAATAAATCGGCTGCTGCCCTCGGCTTTTTCCTCCAGCACTAAGTTGCCAGCCAGGGAGATGTTATGTCCCGGACCAATGACTTCGAGGGTGCCATTGCTGAATAAGCTGCCCGAAGTGGTGCTGGCATTCGCGACCCCCGTTCCGGTTCCGATCAGCATTTTGCCATTCTGGTTGATATCGAAATAGACCGCGGCCAACGTTCCGCCGCCCTGCACTTCCAGCAGACCGGAGTCGCCCTCGTTACCCGTGCCTCCTTCGAAACCGATGTTCGCCGCCCCATTCGGTGCAACATTCGTGGCCGCGCCAGCTGTTTCGACAAGCGTGAGCGAGCCGCCGTTCTGAATCAAAATCGTACCGGACGAATTCTCCGCATAGCCTAGCGCCACGCCGGCAACATCCGTGACAGCCGAACTGACCGTGGCGGTTCCGCCGTTGTTGATGATAGGCACGTCTTCAAAAAAAGCATCAGGCGTATCAGGAGCGATGTCCCAGTTGTTGGCATTGGTCCAGGTTCCCGTCCCGGGATTCGTCCAGAAAACGTCGAAGGCCAGCAAGGTGTTGGCAGGAGCAACCAACAAGGCAGTTGCGATCAACAGCGAAGAGGTGCGCCACAGCCTATTAAAGATCAGCATTAGAAAGCTCCGCTAGAGTATTGATATGTCACTGAGGTAAGCCATAGGGGCCCCGACGCCAGCACGGCAGGAGTCAATCGGGGCGACGCAAACAACAGCTGGCACCGCAGGCCCAGCTGGCTAGTTGCGTGAAGTGGATAAGTCGCCTGGTATTATAAGATGGAAAAGGGGTGGTTACAATTCGTTGGTGTCGAGCGGATTTCCGTCGGCGCGGTTGCCCAAGTCGCGATGGGTTTGCCAGTCGATATCGTAAGACATCGAATGCACGCTGCCATCGCAAAATGCAACCAGCCAGATCGAAGAGTGAGCGGAACCAAACCGGTCCGGAGAATTGGCAATGGCCACATCGGTATCAGGAGCCGGCAAAAGCGCTTCAGTGCCACTGTTCCGGGCGGTAGATCGGAAATTGTCATTATTGAAGCCGGTGCACCAAGTTTCGTTATCGCCCGCATGACTGCCGGTTTCATACAGGTCAGCTGGCACCATTTTTTCGCCGATCATGTACGTATTCGAAGTACCATCCGAAATCTGCCGCATTGAGACTTCGCTCGTACCGAAGGTAACACCCGAATAGAATGGCGTTCCGTCGTTGGCCTTCCTTCGCAACTGCGTTTTCACCTGCTTCATCCAATTGGATACCTCAGTTGCATCGTAGCTACTCGGGCCCGCATAGATGCCTGAATCTGGCCACTCAGATACGCAATGCCCGGCGTTTGCCGCGTAGTCCATTTTAATGGTTTCTGTGGGCGTTAGGGCGTTAATCAGCGTACCTCCAGCGCGGGGGTACAACAGCGGCGCACGTCGAGTCGGACAGTTGGCAATCTTCACGGTCGCTTGAGCAACCTCCATCGCTCCCGCCCGCTGGGTCCGGTCAGCTGTGCTGCCATCCCCGTTACCACTCAGATCGTGAAGGGCCTGCTCCTCGATAAATGGAAGCACATTGAAAATCCAGCCGCCTGGCTGGTTCTTCCCAAAGCCCCGGTCAGGGTCGCCCACGTACGCCCAACCCCATCCGCCGGTGGGGAAATACTTATGGGTGTCGTGGTGATTCACACACCCCAAGGCCATCTGCTTGAGCTGACTCTTACACTGGGTGCGCCGAGCCGCTTCGCGAGCAGCCTGAATGGCGGGCAACAGCAAGGCTACCAAGATGCCAATAATGGCAATAACCACCAGCAATTCTACCAGCGTGAAGGCGGATCGCACACGACGCCTAGTAAGGCTTTTCGATGCTGAACAGAAGCGTTGGACGTCACATCCACACATGAGCATTCCCTTGTTTCTTCCGTAACTCAACGGACAGCAACGAGTTAGGCTTGAACGACCAGCCACAGCAGGGACTGATCTAAGAACGGCATGTTCCCGCAAATCCAAACGACACGGTTGCTAAAAGACGAGTAAGCCGCACAACGATTTTGGTTGCACGCTGTAATAAATGGCCACGTAGCTGACAGAAGTGTCGCCTAAATTGAAGAAAACTCGACGAAATAACTTGCTACCCCCCCGCTGCCGCGGACGCGTGACAGAAAAGCTGCCTGGTCTCTGCAATTTGCGCAGAATTGTTCGACCCATTTGCCGCTTAAGTGGACATACCCTAGGTGGGAGGATTGTAGCTTGGCGAGGATTTCAGCCGGAAACTGGAATCGGTAGCATGAAGAACAAGTTAGCTCTATCGAATACCAGGCGGGAGTTCCATGGACGAGTCGGATAAGGGAAACAGCGAAGCACCTTCTCAACAAGAGGAAGCCAATCTCGACCGATTCGTCCAACAGCTGACTAACTCGCAGAGCAACCTCAGGGCCTACTTGGTCGCCTCACTCGGAAACTACGAGGACGCGTCGGAGGTATTGCAGCAGACCAATCTGGTGTTGTGGCGAAACGCCCAGAGTTTTCGTCCGGGGGCCGACTTCATGCCATGGGCTTTAACGCTGGCGAAGTACGAGATCATGTCGTTTTACCGCGATCGCCGTCGGGACCGCCATGTTTTCACCGAAGAGGTCGCCACACTGATGCTGCGAACCGCCTCTGAAGAGTTGCCGGACCTGAGCGAGCGTTTTACTGCATTGCGAGAGTGCATCGGAAAACTCTCCGAAGACCACCGCGAGATGGTTCGGCTGCGATACGAGGATAAAGCTCCCATAGCGCGCATCGCCAAACAACTCGCACGTACGGAAAATTCTATTAAATCCGCGTTGGTTCGAATTCGTCAGTCCCTCGGGAATTGTATAAGCAGGCGCCTGCAATCCAATGCTCAATAGACACCGACCTTCGTCGTCTATTGTGGAGCAAGGTTGTGATCGAATGGAAGAATTAAAGGACAAACCGTTCGCTCTTGAGGAACTCCTTCTGCGAGTTCTCGAAGGCGACGCGTCACAAACAGAAATCACGTCACTGAATGCAGCACTGAAGGACTCTGCAGAGTTGCGTTCGGTTGCCTGTCGTTTCCTCTGCGATGATTCGCTGATTTCCGAACTGCATGTTTCCCAAAAAGCAGTTGAGGTGCCCGCCACACACCTGGTTGGCAATCAGAATAGCGGGGCTCCGGGGATAGCTCAGCATTCCGGAATTGCGCGACGCGTGTACGACACGGCCAATCGACATGGAGCTGCCATCGCGGCAGTCGCGGCAGTGCTACTGCTTGGGTTATTCCTGCACAACTACAACCTTCAGACCAAGCTCGCGCGTCTTTATTCGCTGTCGGTTGTCGAAGTAGGGGACCCACACCCCGCGGGCAAACCGGGCAAGTTTGACTTGGCGGAAGAAGAAAGCCGCAGAGAAGTCATTGGTCGCGTGTCAGGACTTGATGACCCGGTATGGACCTCGGGCAGCGCTCCCCTGGCTTTTGGCGCCAAAGTCCGACGTGGCGATCTGCTGCGGCTAGATAGCGGGGTGGTTGAGCTTCTACTTTCTACCGGAGCCATGGTCACTATTGAGGGCCCAGCTGAGTTCGAAGCCACTTCGGCACTTCAGTCCACTCTTACCCAAGGCAAGATGGCCGCGGCCGCTCCACGTGTGGCACGTGGATACACAGTGTTCACGCCCACCGCCGAGTTGGTCGACATCGGCACGCAATTTGGTGTCATTGTGGAGGAGTCTGGCGATTCGGAGTTGCATGTGTTCGATGGCGATGTGGTTGCTCGTTCGAGACTGGCCCCGCCTGGATCTGACCTGTTGCATGCCAAGCAAGATCAGGCTCTACGTTTCGATTCGGCAAGTCCCAGTCCACGCAGACTATCCGCCCGGGTGCGAGACTTCGTACGTCACGCCGGTGTTCAATACGCCGCCGCCGATCTGCCTGCCATCCCTATGACCAAAAACCTGCAGGTGTGGTATGCAGCCGATCGCTGTGAGGGAGTTGCCGAGGGAGAGTCGGTCGGTGTATGGCACGACTTGCTGATTGGCGACAACGACTTTGCCAACAATGCCTGGCAGTTCGATGAGGTAAGGCGGCCACTGCTCATTCGCGATGCCGCCGACCGTCCAGCGCTGCGTTTCGACGGTTGGTCATCCTGCATGGCCACCAGTCCGATGGATACCGTTGAACGACAGACCATGTTTATTGTCTGCGCCTTGGCACCCATCAGCTACGCCAATGAGCACCATGGTCAAATGCTGCTGAAGTATGGCGACGCGCCATCGCTGGAATTGTCCGTGCTGAACAACTTCAAAGCACGTGGTTGGGTATGGCCGGGAGCAGACCATTCTGAAGTCGGGCAAGTTCTTAGCAAACCGATGGACAGCGAGCGGATCGCCCTGGTCACCTACTGCTACGACTCGATCGACAATGTCTCCAAGATGTGGGTCAATGGTGTACTCCAGGGCTCAGCGGACGCCCCCGTGCCGGTAGTGCAGTCAGGGCAGACGTTTCTTGGAAGTCACTTCAACGTCGACCTGAAAGCCAAGCTATTCGGTAACCTGTACGAGGTGGCGATGTTTGCGGATACATTCGACGACGAACAGTTGGGCAGCTTTTGGCAATACTTCTCCGATCGGTATGGTCTGGAGTAACTCCTAATAGTTGCTATCACTTTTGTGTTGCGGCAAGCCGCGTTTCTCGCGTGTAACTTTTCTCATTACTACCCTTTTCCACAGATTCTGGTTAGTATCAGTTATTCTCCTCTAAGCACGACACCCCTCTGAGGGCCCGGGCGATGATTTTCGGCGATCGCGCGCGCAGTGGCTGCTTCCAAAGCTTCGCAGGCTTTACGCTTGTCGAATTGTTGGTCAGCATCAGCATCGTGGCCGTTTTGGTGTCGTTGCTTGCGCCAGCGGTCCAAAGTGCACGCGAAGCCGCCCGGTTGTTGCAGTGTAAGAACAACCTCAAACAACTCGCGATCGCCTGCCACGGTCACCACGATGTGCACAACACTTTTCCCACCGGTGGATGGGGATGGTATTGGACCGGGGACGCCGATCGCGGTTTTGGCAAGGATCAACCAGGAGGCTGGATCTACAATACGCTGCCCTACTTCGAGCAGTACACGCTGTACGACACCACTACGGACGGCGATCCAGAAAAGCTAACTCGCAATCAGCGAATCGCAGCGTCTCAGATCATTCAGACCCCCCTTTCGATCATCAATTGTCCCTCGCGGCGGGCAAACGCCCTCTACCCGATGACCGCGAACGCGGGGCGCGGCAATGGGTTCTTCAATTCGGTCACCCCGCGTTACGCTGGCAGGAGCGACTACGCTGTCAACTCCGGACACGCCTACTGCGAGTGGCCAATTTCGGCGCTGGGGCGAGGACCAAGAAGTTACGAGCACGCTCGAGTGTGGACGGCGAATTCTTACTGGGGAATCGACCAGGCACCCTTTGATCATAAGATCAGAGATCGGCAAGTGATGAATGGCATATCGTACGAACGCAGCGACGTCTCGATTCGCCAAGTGACCGCCGGCCTGTCGAACACCTATTTAGTAGGCGAAAAGTACATCTCTGACGAGGACTATGAAACGGGCCTCGACGAAGGCGACAACGAGACCTGGTGCACCGGTTTCAATAACGACAACTATCGCAAGACGGGAAGAGTTTCCGGCGGTAAAATCGTAGAGTGCACGCCAATACCCGATTCGTCGAATGACGTCGCCGACTCCTGGGGACGGTTTGGCTCAGCACATGCCGGCATCTGGAATGTCGCCTTCTGCGACGGCAGCGTCCGAGACATGACCTACGACATCGATTGGCGAGTCCATCGAGACCTTGGGGACCGTCGTGCCAACTGACACTTGGTACCGCCAAAGAATGCAAGCAGCCCCGGTCTGAGCACGCCCTGCTGGATTCGAATCTGCACTCCTGCGCATCCTCCAAGGACAAGAACCGGTTCTTGTTCAAGCACTCAGCGCGTTGCCCACCATTGAAGGATTCAATCAAGGCGATACCCGTAGGCTTTCCTGGTGGACTGAAGTCGGGCGATGCGCCGTTGGCATTGATATAGGCACTGGAGGTACCCGCGTCGATGAAATGCTGTCGGACGATGTTGAATGTTGTTGGACCGAATCGTTCGGGAAATGCCTTGCCGTAAGGCTTGCGAACCGCCTTCAGCAGGGGGCCGAGGCGGTGGATTTCACTGGTCGAAAAAGTGACGTAGTAGCCCTGAGCAGTACTCCAGCAGGCCACAGCGATTCGAGTGACCGTGAGAGCCTCAGCCGGCTCGCCAAATACAGGGAGAGGCGACTCGAAGCCCAAGTCTCGGCAATTTTCCGGTCGCAGTCCCGTTTGCAGGCAACTGTCTCGTGAAGACCAGGATAGAAGTCTTTACCGCCTAGCTTGGTCACGGCTTCGCCGGACGCCTTGTGCTTGCGGTACTTGGGGACGGAATTGGCGAACCGTGGCAAATGCGCAACCTCCCGGGTTTGCCAAAACGGCATGTACCGTTTTGCGCTTTGGGAAAACAACGCACTGCCCACCGCCGGCAGGTATCAGAAGCCTTGATTCGGCCTAAGTTTATGTCTAGAGCGGGAGACGGGATTCGAACCCGCGACGTCCAGCTTGGGAAGCTAGCTGCTTCGAGTTCTAAACGGCTTTCCCAAAACAACTTAGAACCAGCCAACGACCCGCGTTGCACCGCTGGTTGCACCAATCCAGCAGAAAACGCCCACGAAGCGGCCGAATCCGTGGGCGGTCCGCTGGAGGACGAGCGGCTTGAGCTATCGGCCGCGGATAGCGATCTGCAGGCCGTGATCGACGCCTGGAGCGGCCTGCCCGACGCAGTGCAAGCGGGCATCCTGGCGATGGTCCGGTTGTGCGGAGTGCCGGAATCGCGCGAGTGAGATTGCCCGCGCTCCATCGCGGGCGGCTAGTTGGACCAGCTAGCGCAACGTACTGAGGCTAGGCGAGTAGTTGCTCCGCGCTACACTGCGGGGCGGCTGAGAATGTTCCCAGCCGCCGCGCCGTCGTCACTCGACCAGCATCGCGCCCGCTTCGATTTCCTGAAGCACTGCCCGCAGGTTGTTCCGCTTCTGGCGGACCAGCTCGAGATAGGCCGCGGGCGGCCGGCCGTCGAGATCCTCGCGGATGGCGATCTCGCGGGCCCGTTCGGCAAACGCCTCCGCCAAACCCCGCCGGGCCAGCGGCAGCTCGATGCACCGCGAGAGCAGCGGGTGGGCGTCGTCGAGTTCCTCAAACAGCCCCTCCTGGCCGTCGTTGGTCGTCGTGAACGCCCACACCACGTGCCCGGGGATCCGCTCCAGCGTGGTCAGCAGCTGCCGCACCGCTGCCCGGTTCAGTCCGTGCGCTTCGTTCACCAGGTAACACCGCCCTGATAGCGGGCCCATCCCGTAGAGCTGCGACTCTTGCTCCAGACTGCGGATGGCGGCCGCCGACAGTCCGGTGGCGTCGACCTCCTCCACGTTCAAGGGATCGGCGACCTCCTGGGCGATCAACCGGGCGACGGTTGTCTTACCGGTACCCGACTGACCGCTGATCCAGTAGGCGCGGCCCGCCAGTCCTCCGCGCTCCTGGAGCCGGCCAATCCGCCGGACGATCTTCGCCTGACCGACCAGATCTTCCCAACGGGTGGGCCGATACCGTTCAAACAATGGGCAAACGGCGTTCATGCCTCACCCCCTTTCCGGCCCAGCACCCAGTCCGCCGCCTTTTGGGCTGCGGCCGCGCTCTGGATCACCAACCGCGCATCCTCGCGGATCACCCGCAGCCAGCCGTCGATGTAGCTGGCCGTATTGTCGATCGTGGTGGCCTCGATGCCGCAATGGCCCATCAGGAACGCGGCGCCCATCTCGGCGACCAGTTCCTCGCGGCCGTAGGGATCCGAGCCAAACTGCTGTGGCTCGACGATCGCCGCGCGGGCCAGGCGGTCGCGATGACCGGTGGAGTGGATCAGCTCGTGAAACAGCGTGGCGTAATAGGCCTGCGGCGTATCGAATCGCTCAGGGGCAGGCATGCGGACCGTATCGGACAACGGCCGGTAGCAGGCCGAGAAGCCAGCGGACTCGATCCGCGGACCACTCACGATCTTGCGGACGACCTCTTCGCACCGCTCGATCGGCTCGAACGGGTTGGCCGGTGTGTCCGGTGCGGCCGTGTAACGGGCGCCGAGTCCGTCGCACTGGCTGGCGTGAAACACCTGGTAGTAGCGAAGCACCGGGATCTTGCCCGGCGCTTCGTTCTCGCCGCGGGGCTCTTTGGGAGTCCACTCAGTCCAGAACGTGATCAACGTCGACCGTTCTCCCCGACGGACCTGGCCGCCCAATGCTTGAGCCTGCTTGTAGGTCAGCCAGTAGGGGCTCTCGAGCCCCAGGGCATCGGCCTGCATGGCGAGCAGGAACGCGTTGACGCCGCGGTAGGGCTTGTCGCTGGTAGCGCTGCGAGGCGCTGCTTGTTCCCCCCGCCAGGGCCGCCGCCAGGGAACGACACCACGTTCTAAAGCTTCAATGATCTGCTCGGTTACCAGTTGGTAGACCGAGCGGCGCGACTTGCTGCGCGCAGCGCAGCGGCTTACATTACGAGACATGGCTGCAACCTCCCATGTAGGTTGTGTCCTAGGCCCGGTCGAGTGTTGACGCACTTGACCGGGCCGCTTCTTGCGCCGCGCGGCGCGCAGCGATCGACGTCACGTATAACTCTGTCGATCGCTGCTTGTCAATCAGTTAGCGCGCAGTTTCTCAAAATGGTGCGCCGGCGTCGCGTCTCGTTGTGATCAATTCCGATTGGCCATGTACAAACACTAGTGACCATGAACGCACGATGCGCGCTGTGTGATGGTTCTTTAGCGATCGTTTGGGAACTGCTTGAAGCATTGAGAGCGGCCGACGCGCGGCTCAGTGCAAAGTGGATGCGGACCGCACAAGTGGCTGCTCATAAGAAACGGCTAGCTCGGTGAGGGGGCCCACCCCCCCTTCTTTCACCGCACCCTTAGTACATTCGCTCGCTGGAGTTTTTGATGGAATTTGGCGTCGGTAACATAGGAAGTTTGCGGTTGTGTTCGATCGGAACTGTTGCGGGATCTGCTGTCGCGCACCAACAACGTATTCCGTTATTGACGCGTGCCGTCTTACCAGTCATTCGACGATGAATGAGATTGCCTTGATCACATCATTCATGCAGGTCGCGATAGCGCTACAAAGATTTTGGAGCACAGCGGTCTGATCTATGCATCAGCGCTCCGAGTTCCGCCAGTACCACGGGTCGTCGATACCCCAGAAGCTTCGCGTAGTGGTCTCGCGGGTGCCAATCGCTCTATCTCGGCAACTCACACTCCTCTCCAGGCAGCCTCGCAGATGTAGCGCTTATCCGCCCGGCTGCATCATGATGACCGTGGCGTCTACTGGGTCGAGTATGCTGCTTGAGGCACTTAAGCAGCCCCTTGCTTCCTGCTGAGGTTGAAATCACCGATGTGAGTTCGGCCTCTAGCGAAATTGCGTTAAACTGTGCACCCTCTGTTACGACCCACGTGCCAAGCCAATAGGCATACTCCGAGCAAAGCGCCTCCCATTGGCTCCGGGATCTTCTGGCTGCCAGGGTCCATGGCCGCCGCGACGGAGCCCAGGTTATTGCGCCAAGAGGTGTAGTCAGCGAGATTCACCACTCCGTCCCGGTTTCCGTCGGCCCAGCTCGTGGCGTCCGCTCCGAACTCTGATTTCCACTTCTCGTAGTCTTGGGCGTCGACTTTGTCGTCGCGATTGAAATCGCCAGCTAGGATCGGGGTGATCTCGTAGATTTGTGCTGTGATGCCGTCGAGGATACCGGCAGCACCGATGGCGACAATACCGAATGGCCAGTCATCCAGGATCCATTCCGTTGGTAGATTAAGGTCATCGATTACCTCTGGTCCAGAGAATTGGACGAACAGCCAGTCGTTGAGCGCTGGTCGCGGGGGAAGGACGCTCTGATACATGATCACCGCGTCATGGCAATCGGTGAAGATGAGGCACTCGGTCACCGAGACTTCAAAAGTGGGTTGAGGCAACCACACTTGTGTCATCTCAGTCCGAGGATTGATTAGCTCCACTTCGACCCCGGCAAACTGTGTGGGGTGGTCATACCAAGCACTTTCCGGACCGTCGAGATAACCTGGGTTGTCGAGGTCGTAGGCAAATGACCCCTTCACTGTGTCACCCAAGCGAACATCTCCCAGCAACTGGTCTTCGTCGTCGATTTCGGTCACCGTGGCCTCGAATGACCAAATGCGAACCTCGGCGGCGGATCGATGAGACCCGGCTGTGAACAACCACAGGAGCAAGAGGCATATGCGATAGGCTGTCGGGGTAGGCATAGCTGGGTGAATCAAGGCCGTAATCTAGTTGCGTGAGCTGCCGTCGCATCCGTCGACAAGGAACTTATCGGATCGAATCGAGATCGACCCACTCACCGCCATCCCGGGTGATGAGAGCCGCCAAGATGTCGTTATCTACGTCTTCAGTCAGCCAATGCACGGCGCCATCGCCAAACGCGGTCTGGGCGCCTCCGGGGTGAAACGAGTAAATGCCCTTCGCGTTGTCGTAGTTAACCATCGGTGTGCCATGTTCGTTGCTGAGATGATTCATCATCGTCTCGGCGCTGATGGCCCATAAGCCAACATTGCCCCATGTGCGGAACCTTGGCGGGTCATGCGGTGTGTGCTGGTCTTCCTGATAGAGATCGGGCAGCCCACCTCGCTCGAGTAGTAACAAGGTTTGGCTTAAGCCGTCGGTGACGTTGGCAAAGCGTACTTTGCGCTGTCGGTTGTCGATCACTTCGCCCCAGCCGCCGGGGATGCAAAGCTTGCCGTCCATAATCCCTTCCGAAGCATTGTAGTCGGTTACTGCCGCAGAGAGCGTCTCGTCCAGTCGGCCCCGGCCGACCCATAATCCCCGAGCCAGTGCGTTGTTCCGGGGAGTGCTCGGGCAGTGGAAGACTTCGAGCGGTGTCGTGGCAGCGGGCTGATTCACCACGTCCGTTGCGTAGGCGTCGAAGTCGATCCTGTCGAACAAAGCTTGCTGCTCCATGTACGGCAGCACCGCAGATCGCCAGGAATGACTGGTGATACCCAGCAGAAAGCCAGCAAATGGATCCTGCGAGCCGTTGTACACCGGCGGTATGATGCCGTGTGTGTCGTGATAGGCGTGCACCGTCAGGATTTGTTGCTTGAGGTTATTCAAACATGTTGTACGACGAGCAGACTCACGGGCCGACTGCACCGCTGGAAGCAACAAGGCGACCAGTACGCCGATGATTGCGATCACGACGAGGAGTTCAACGAGCGTAAAGCCCGCGGCCCGTGTCTTGGTTCTATCCGTCACGGTGCGACCTCGTGGTGGTGTTGTTTGATAGTGCCGGCCGTCGCTGAAGACGTCTCCAGGTCTGCAAAAATGCCATCCAGCTCGGCTACAAGCCGCAGGTGCCACTCGCTGTCCTCCATCTGGTGCTCATGCTCGCTGCGCCACGCGGCGAGTTCCTGGTAGCAGGCCTTCGCCTGTTCGACATCCCCACTGGCTTGGCAGATCAACGTCCTGACGATGAGCAAGTCCGTATCCGAATCCGCGTCCTGCGTCGCCCCTTCGGCCCGGGCAATCGCTTCTGTAGCCGCCGCAGGGTCTCCGCTGCGAGTATGGGCCAAGGCCAGCATCGTCCAGAACCGGGCAACCTCCGGCCTTGTGCGTACCAGTCGCTTGCCAAGTGTCACGGCGGTCTGCGGATCGTACGTGATGGAGTCCGGCGACTGCGTCAGTAAACCTACGTGCCTGTGGAGGAATTCTGGCTCGAACTCGGGAGCGACAACCGCCTCGGCGAGCCATATGCGAACCTGTGCCTGGTGCTCCGCAAGCTTGCCTGCGGGGAGCGATTTTGCCTGCTTCAGATGTTCCAGCGTGTACGAACCGAATTCGGCGGCCGACGAATAGCTTCTTAGTTTCCTCGGCAAGTTAGTCGCTATCAGCTGACAGGTATCCAAGCATGCCTGGTCGTCGCCCGCACTGTTATATTCTCTCGCCAACAGGCACAGGTGATGGTGGAGAAACAGCGGTATGGAGGTATTCTCCGGGGCCACTTCCCGGGCTTCAAGCTCCAAAGCAACGGCCTGCTTTAGGTGAATTATCGCCTCATGTCGTTTTCCTTGGTTATGCAACAGCATTGCGTAGTCGTTCAACGTACCGGCATGGTTGCTGAGTGCCGTTGAATCGCGATCGGCACCCGATAGCAATCGCTCCTCCGCTTTCAGTGCAACACTGAAAGCGTCTTCCGCCTGTTCATGACGATTGAATACCCAGTGCACACGGGCCAGGCCGCCAAGCAGCCAGGCTTCGGTCTCCACTAGCGCGTCTGGCATTTCGCGAGCGGCGTAAACCACGGGCAACCCGGCGGAGTAGACGTGTTCGGCCTCGACGTAGTGCATTGATTTGTAGTACACGTCGCCGAGAGAGTTATAGCCGACCGCCAGTATCCTTGCCGCCGCGGGATCTCCCGGGTCGCGCTTCACTAAGCCTTGGCCTGCCTCGATCGCTTCGCGTGCCGTTTGTTCGGCTACTTTGTAGTCTCCTCGTTGACGCTGCAGCGCGGCGAGGCGATAGAGAACCTCGCTCCGCCGCTGGTGAAACGTCCTCTCTTTGTTCGTCAACTCTCGCGGGGTGGTAGACACGGGCGGAACCAACTGTCGGTATAGCTTGGCCGCGTCCTGCAGCATTTCTTCCTGCCGGTTGATGCCGTCGTCTTCGCCCGTTTTCACCGCTCGGTCGATGGCCTTCATGGCTAGGTCGAAATTCGCGTCGGCGGACGTGAGCGCCGCAGCTGTGTCGCGCTGCGATTGGCGACTTATGGCCGTAGCAACAGTCGATGCGATCAGCAAGACGGCGATGATCGCGGCCAGCGACATTGCCACATGTGGCCTGCGCCGCAACCACCGCTTCGCGCGTTCGATAAGACCAGGACGGCGGGCCGAGATTTCATTGCCCGCCAAAAAGCGCCGCAGGTCCGCCGCCATCGCGCCCGCTGTGTCGTAGCGGTCAACGGGATCCTTGGCCAGCGACTTCAGCACGATCGTTTCCAGGTCGATCGGCACCTGGAAATTCAGGCTCCTTAACCCGCTCGGCTCGTCGTCGGCGATCTGCTTGAGCAATCGTCCCCGCTCCTTGGCGTCGTGCACCGGGCGGAGTATGAGCATCTCGTAGAGCGCAGCACCAAGCCCGTACACATCGGCACGGTGATTAACGTCGGTTGCTTTGCCGGTCGCTTGCTCGGGAGACATATAGCGGAGCGTACCGAGCATGTCTCCGGAAGCCGTAAGGGCCGGATTGGCTTCCACCCTGGCGAGCCCAAAGTCGGTGATCCAGGCCCGTCCCCGGCTATCGACCAACAGGTTGGATGGCTTGATGTCGCGGTGCACAATGCCTTGCTCGTGGGCATATTCAAGCGATTCGGCAGCCTCCGCTGCCAATTCGGCTGCCCGTCTAACGCTATTCGAACTAGCCTGTGTCTTCTTCGTTTCAAGCTCCGCCACTGGTGCGGTGTCGGCGGATAAAGAAACTTGCTTACCACCTTGCGAGGAGCCGATCGCGTGCCTTTGATCAGCGATCCACTCGGCCAGCGTTTGCCCCTCGATCAACTGCATAGCGTAATAGTGCACTCCGCGATCGCACCCCACCGCGTACACCGGCACGATACCTTCGCGGTGCAACGATGCGGCAGCCTGGGCTTCGTTCTTGAACCGCAGTAACTGGTTAGCATCGAGCACCGCTGCAAAGGGAAGCACCTTGAGCGCTACGCGGCGGCCCAGCGAAAGCTGCTCGGCCTCGTACACGATTCCCATACCCCCCCTGCCAATTTCACGGACGATACGGAAATCGCCCAACTCGCGAGGCGACGCCGGATCCGGCTCCGGGGGAGGCTCCGCTGGCCAAGCGCGGTGCAACAGATCGAGACAGTGACGATCCACGGCGAATCGCTGTCGCAATTCCTCTGGCAGCTCCGATTCCTGCCAGGCGTCCAGCGGTCCGTGCTCGTCGTAGGCTACGAGCATCTCGCAGAGCTCGTGAGGCGGATCGGCCGCAGTCTTCACATCGTCATGAATGGCTCGACTCTTCATCGGTCAGTTCCTCAGCAAGCCGCTCGATGGCTCGCGACCATAGTTTTTGCGCTGCACCGGCCGAGCAACCCAGTACCTTGCCCACTTCCTCAAAGGAGAGCCGCAGCTCGTTTCTCAGCCGCACCGCCTGCTCCTGTCGTTCGGGCAGGCGAGTCATGGCCGTTTCCAGCCGCTCGCGCTCTTCGTTCGCCATCACCTGGCCACTTGGCGAGGTTCGCTCGTTGTCGGTCACTGCCCACCGCGATCCCGACGCCTGAGCCTGGTCAATATGGACTTCGCGTCGCAGGCTTCTCTTCTCGGCTTTGTGGAACTTGCGTTGGGCGGTCAGCAATCGATGTTTCAAAATGCCTTGTAGCCACACCAGCAGTTCAGCACGTGTCTTGCCCTCGAACCGTTCGAATGACTGATACGCCTCCATCAAGGTCTCTTGCACCAGGTCGGAGGGACTCACCTTCACTTGGAGGTGTGGGTCGAGACCGGCCGCGGCTCGCGATCTGAGGTACGACCGCAAATCGGCAAACAACCGGCTCTGGGCCTGACGCGAGCCGTCGCAGGCCGCGGCAACCGTGGCACTCCAGGGGTCCGTCGCGTTGCTGGAGGAATCGGCGGTGGATAGCTGGTTCACGGTGCCCCTTACTAGTAGATTCGCCTTGCCACGAGAAATCCGACGCCCATCTTCCACGAATCGAGCCGAATTGCAAGTTTTGGGCGGGAAACCACGTAGCTGCGCAAAGATTCTTGGATTCTTGGAGAAATTGAGCGCTCGGCGCGTCGCTTTCGCATCCGCATGGCGAATTCATAGGTAGAGGCAGGCGTGATTTACAGGATCACGCTAGTTGCACCTTACCACTGGGGGGCGGTAAGGTAGCACTGCATCAAGTCAGGCATTCGTCCCTCCTGGGCCGCGACGACACCTTGTTTATATTCGCCAGTGATCTCCAACGAATAGCTGCCGCCAATAGCCCGCCCACTGAGGTGAGCATTCTTTCTTTCGGCTTTTCGTTCCACTGGTCTGCTGTTCGATGGCAGCCCGTTCCCTATCGACTTTCCTTGGAGATGCCCTGCCATGAAATCCACGCTTTATTCGCTGAAGTGCCTTCTGTTTGCTATCGCGAGCTGCCTCACCAGTCAACTCGCAAATGGCCAGCCATTCGATTTGCAGTTCACGCTCGACGATCCAACGTCGCATCCGGGTGACGAGTTTGGCGCTTCCTTGGCAGTGGACGGCAATACCGTCTTGATAGGAGCATGGGCGGACGAAACCTTCGGCGACAATGTCGGCCAGGCGCATCTCTTCAATGGGACGACCGGAGCGCTATTGCGCACATTCAATGATCCACATCCAACGGAGAAAGATGCTTTCGGGTTGGGGATAGCGATTGATGGCGGTCGTGCCCTGATCGGCGAATATGGCGACGATACGAACGGCCAGAATGCCGGACGTGCTCACCTGTTTGACACAACGAGCGGTGAACTCATCCGAAGCTTCGATGCCCCGACACCAAGCAACAAGTGGTTTGGCGTGGCGGTGGATTTGGAGGGAAATTCAGCACTAGTAAGTGGCGGCGAAACTACTGTTCTTTTTGACGTGACGACCGGAGATGTTCTGCAGACCTTCTCTGACCCGTCGAACGCAGACAGTGGGTTTGGAGCGAGCATCGCACTGGCAGGTGACCGCATCGTGATAGGTGCAATCAACGACGACACGAACGGCATGAATGTGGGTCGTGCGTACCTTTTCGATGCAACCAGCGGCGACTTGCTGCACACCTTCGACGATCCTACGCCCACCAGCAATGACCATTTCGGCTGTTCTGTTGCTTTGGATGCCGATAGCGTGTTGATTGGTGCATACTATGACGAAACAAATGGGCGAGATGTGGGGCAAGCCCATTTGTTCGATGCGACCACAGGTAGCTTGCTGCGCACGTTCGACGATCCGACGCCCACTGTAGGAGATGTGTTCGGAATACATGTTGCCTTGGATGAAGGCCTCGCTCTCATCGGAGCGACCGGCCACCATGAATCGCAGCATCGTACCGGTGAAGCTCATCTGTTCGAAGTCAGCACGGGCGAGTTGGTGCAGACGTTGACCTACCCTGGTCCCGCACCAGCTGATCCGACCAATGGAGCACAGTACGGTTCGGTGGCCATGGACAATGGCACGATCGCGATCGGTGGACGCTTTATTTCCAACGACGATGGATTGAAAACCGGGCGTGCTTACATCTACTCCACCGCAACAGTGCCAGAGCCGCCCGCAGCCCTACTGATGGCGGGAATCGTGATCGGAGGTGCCGTTCTCTATCGTCGCCGCAGCTAAGGTTACCGCGAGTAGGAATCCGTAGCACTTGATTGACGCATGCTCGATTGATGTTCGTTGCCTGTAGTAGTCTCGATCGTCGAGACCGCTGCAGCGGTTCTGGAGGTATCTATTGCACGATTGGCCACCGCCCAGGGGATTGCGTTCCGCCCCCCTCATTCAAGAATCCAATTTTTTCACTTTTTCGCGCGTCGCTTTTCGCTCGTCAATGCGAATTACCCCTCAAGCGACCGTCCTTCCTACCGGAACACGGCTGTCAGCAACTATTCAGATAAGAAAGGGGACTGCAATGAGGACCATCAAAACTGCGGCTGTCGTCGTCCTGGCAGCATGGATCGGTTTCGCGACACCCGTCCTGGCCAAGAAAGGTGGCAATGGCAATGGTGGCGGCGGCGGCGATGACGGTGGCACCACCGTGCCGAATGCCCCGGGGGAGATAGCCGTTAGTGATAATGACTTCACCAGCGAAATGTCGCTCGACGGCACCGCCTACCAGCCCACGCTAGCCCCCGCCGATGCCGACCCGTCTAACCTGACTTTTGCCAATGGCGAACGATGGTACCTGACGACGAAGGTCACGAGGACTCTGCCCATGTTTGAGGACGGCGTTCAAACGGACGTCGTCGAATGGGTCGACGTGTTCGCCGTCAACTCTCTGACTGGACAACAGATCCAGCTAACTGATTTCGCAGCAGCCGGATGGTACGTCGACTACCGGTCGCTCACATGGGCGCGAGATGGACAGGATAGCTACATTGCTTGCGCGCTGTTTGATGAGTCTAGGTACCTTGTAGTCGTAGATGGGGAGTTGGGGTTTGAAGTAACCGACTACGAGTATGCACCAACTCCACTGGTGCTCATTCCGTACTCGTCAACGGCCGTAGACAATGCGTATCGCGCCGGCCTGCCGATGCCCTTGATCACCAGTACAGCTGCTACCATCCTGCCGCATGCTCCCGTCGGCTCGGGTGGTTCGGGTAGTTATCTTGCTCGAGAGTTCTCAGTTTCGGCAGATGGAGTAACCGGAGCCTACATGACTCTGGACTTTATCTATCGAGAAACAGTGATCTTCGACGTTCCCACGGGAGCTACCCTCGCGGTGATTCCCGATGCCCGTGATCCCAGCTGGAGTCCCGATGGCTCTAAACTCGTCTTCGCAACACGCGATACGGTAAATGTGTTCGACACACTTTCAGGAGTGACGACCGTGCTGCAAACCGATATTAAACGCGAGCAGTCGAACTTTTGGAATCCCGAGTTCAGTCCCGACGGCAACTACATTCTGTACTCATCGCAACATCCTCAAGGCAAGGACATCAGTTTCGAGGCACAAGTAATGAACTCGGATGGTTCAGACCGCGTGCAGGTGGATACCCGTTTTCGGGAGGCTACTCGCTGGGTCTCAGATTAGCGACAGCTGGGGGGCTTGCGTCTCCACTTACGGGACCCTCCGTGGCTCGTTAGCGCTACAGGCGGCACCGAGCAGGCTGCTAAAAAACGGCTTGTCGGCGGACGAGAACAATATTCCCATTCGCCTCTCTAAGTGATGGGCAACGCTCCTACATTTCGAACTCAATTGCATGATTTGGAGGAAAAACTAACCAGACTGGGGTCGAATCTTTGGTGCTTAGCAAAAATTCGAGCCCGATGCGCGTCGGATTCTCGCCAGGAAGGCGAATTCACTGGTAGAGGCAGGCGCAACACTCAACTCGGCGGCAGTTGCAACTTACCACCGGGGGGGCGGTAACTTAGCACTACTTCAAGTCAGGCAGGGGGGCCCTGGGCTGCGATGACACACTCTATCTAAACGCCAGTGATCGAAGCGAAAGATGTCTACTGAAGCACTTCTTGTGGCGTGTCCGCCTGTGTAGGGCATACTGTTGCGGCTGCGGTCCAGAGCCGACCAAGGGTGCTAGCGGCGCAACGATGCTTGCCCCCTCGGAGTACTCTCCATTGGGCATGAACTCCCCTTATCCACAACTTCAAACGAACGTTTCTCCATCGCTCTAGTATGTTTACCGGCCTCCCAAAAATCATGGCACCATTGATGCGAAAGCAACTTTTTAGCCCGATCGTCTATGCTCTACTCCTGCTGTCCTCACCTGCTTCGGCCGCCCAGGTGGAGTTTCTCTTCTCCTTTGGTACCTGGGGATCCGGTAACAGCCAATTCAAGAAGCCTACCGACATCGAGATCGATGCCGCTGGCAAGGCGTACGTCACGGATCGTGGAGGCAACGACCGCGTGCAAGTGTTCGACAATGCGGGCAGTTATCTATATCAGTTCGGCGGTGAGGGCAGCGACGAAGGAAATCTTGCCCATCCGATTGGCCTTGCGATCGACGATGCGGGCTCCATCTACGTAGTAGATTCTGAATCCTACAGCAGAAGGGTGGTGGTGTTTGATAATTCAGGGTCCTACAAAAGTCAATTTGGAAGCCATGGTGACGGCAACGGACAATTCCGGGTCCCCGTCGGCGTCGCGGTGAATAGTTCTGGCGACGTCTATGTAGTTGATGCATGGTCGAATCGCCTGCAGAAGTTCGACGCGGCGGGCAACTATACTGCACAATTTGGAAGCGCCGGAAACAATGCGGGGCAATTCAGCAATCCTGGTTTAATTACCATCGATGACAGCAATGCGCTCTATGTCGCAGATACATTGAATCATCGCGTTCAAGTGTTCAATGACGCAGGGGCATACCAATTCGAGTTTGGGAAGCTCGGAACTTCGGATGGACAGTTCCATGAGCCGACAGACGTCGCCATTGACTCCAACGAACATCTCTTCGTGACGGATACACGGAATGACCGAGTGCAAGTCTTTGACCAGTTCGGATCATTTCAATTCTCTTTCGGAGAATCGGGATCAGAGGTAGGGCAATTTGACGATCCCCTGGGTCTAGCAATCGACCCAACCGGTCGGATTTGGGTGGTCGATAGCGGCAACGAGCGTGTTCAAGTGTTCCGCGTTGTACCCGAACCGGCTTCATTTTGGCTAATCGGTGTACTTGCCCTCGGCTTAGTGGCTGTGTGGCGTGTCCTTTGATGCCCACCAAATGGTAGAAGTAAGCGCAGGGCCATTACGGCGACTAGGTAACACTGTTTCTATGCAACGGTTATCCAAACAAGCTGATCTACTGCATCCAGTCATCCCTTTGCCACTCAACCTCCTAAACTCGACTTCGGTGTCGGCTCGTGCCGCTATATGGAGTGATCTTCAGCTGTGGTTGCTGGCTTCCCCGAGATATGGAATGTTACGATGACTACTACATCTGTGGCCCCCTCGTGCGTGTTGTTGATCAGCTTTTGCTTTATTGCCGTTCAACACCAAGAGGGTTTGGCAGGACCATTTGCCTATGCTGCGACGCTGAACAATCCAACACCTGAAGTTGGTGATCAGTTTGGTGTGTCCGTTGCTGCTGACGGAGATATGATTCTGATTGGTGCTCGAGATGATGACTCCGCCGGGACCGATGTTGGACAGGCGTACCTGTTCGACGGCGCTACCGGCGCTCTCCTACACACGTTCGACGATCCAACACCTACGGTCGACGATAGCTTTGGCTACTCAGTGGACCTCCAGAGTAACTACGCACTGATTGGCGCCCCAAGCTTCGGATTTCCGGGCAACCGCTACGGGGATGCTTATCTATTCGATGTAACCACTGGGAAACTCCTCCATTCGTTTGCAGATCCTTCGCCCCTTCCTGCGGATGCGCCTGCCCCATCGGACTACTTTGGTCATTCAGTCGCAATCGATGCCAATCATATCCTGATCGGTTCGCCTTCGGACGATACAAACGGGTTCCATGTGGGCCAAGTCCACCTGTTTGACGCCGTGACTGGTGGGCTACTTCGGACATTCGATGACCCAACGCCCACTCCGTGGATTGGGTCCACGGTGGGTGATCGTTTTGGAGACTCCGTTGACATCGATGGTGACTATGTGCTTGTCGGCGCCTCGAGCGATTCAAGCAATGGCCTGGGGAAAGGGCAAGCTTATCTTTTTGATACCAATACGGGTGAACTGCTTCAGACCTTCAACGACCCAACGGAAAGCACCAGAACAACTTCTTCGTCATGCTGTTTCGGATATTCTGTTCGCGTTGATTCCGGCCGGGCCCTAATAGGAGACCCCGCCGATGACTCTACTGGTGTTGAACAGGGGCAGGCACACCTATTCGACTTAGGAACTCGTGAACTACTCCACACATTCGATGATCCGACTCCACGGTTTGGATTCGATCGATTTGGCCAGTCTTTGGACCTGCTGGGAGACAACGTGCTAATCGGTGCACCCGGCGACTACCAGGCAGATTTGCCAGTTGGTCAGGTTCATCTATTCGACGCGCAGTCTGGAATGTTGCTACAAACACTTGATGACCCCACGGGCGATGGCCGTCGATTTGGGAGCGCGGTGGCAATACAACAGGGCACGATTGTCGTCGGTGCGCGTTCAGACGCAACCTTGGGACCAAACGTCGGGCAGGCCTATGTCTTTCGCCAGGTTCCAGAGCCATCGTCGATCTTCGTATGCTTGATCTGTGTTTCGGGGCTAGTGGCCTTGCGATGTAAGTTCGATCGGGGAGCTACGCACCGATGAGCCGTTCCCTAAAGTGGTACCAGCCACGCCGCGATTAATCGCTACTTTTGAGCAACTTTCGAATTTCGCGCGTCGCTTTTCAATCCCCACGGCGAATAGACCCTTAAGCCCGCGTGTTGCGGTCTAAAAACACGCATCTACACGCCTTTGAAGGGGGACCAAAATGGCAAGCCGAAGTCGCTTGGGATTGGTTGTTATTCTGTTGCTCGCACTCATCACTCCACCAGTTCAAGCCAAGAAGGGTGGCAATGGAAACGGAGGCGGGGACGACGGTGGCACCACCATACCGGACATTTCAGGCGAGGTGGTTTTCTCCGTCGATGGAGTTACCTACGAGGGCAAGGTGGACGCATCGGCCGTGCACCCCACTTTGGCGCCTGCCACTGACCCGTCGAATCTTTCGTTTGCAGGAGGTGAGCGGTGGTATCTCAGTGTGGAAGAGGTCGGTACGGTCGCCGTTTACGAGAACGGTGAGTTCGACAGCTTCATCGGATGGACGGAGCTGTTCGCGGTAAACTCGCTGACTGGCGATAGAATTCAACTCACCGACTTCGCTGGCGATGGACTTTGGCTGAATGATTCAGCAAAGTGGGCTCGCGACGGTCAGGATAGCTACATCTGCTGCTCGGTGAACGACTACTCGCAGTACATGTTCGTACAAGACGGGATTCTGAGTGTCGACGTCACCAATCTCGTGGACCCACCGTCCACTTTGACGCTTGTACCGATCTCCTCAATGGAGGTCGATCAAGCTTACGACATCGGTATGCAAATTCCAACGGTAACGCGTCTGGATGTGTTGGAGTTGAATCACCAGGTGTTGCCTCCGCAGGACTCCAGCTACCAAGGCGTGGCGAAAGAGTTCCAGTTATCGCCCGATGGCGTGACGGGAGTCTACACTGCCTATCAATTCATCTACTACGATTTGGTGGTCTTTGATGTGGCGACTGGTGGCGTCATCGCCTTTATTCCAAATGGCCGCGATCCATGTTGGAGTCCCGACGGCAGCAAGATCGTCTACTCTGACAGGGATACGATCTCCACCTTCGATGTCGCTAGTGGTGCTACTGCCATACTGAAGGAGCGGATCGATCGAGAATTGATCAATCTGTACGCTCCAGAGTACAGCCCCGGTGGGGAGTACATCGTCTTTTCAGCTCAAGTCAAGGCAAAAGGAAACTCCTACCCGAGCCAGCGTCAATTGATGAGGTCCGACGGAACCGATCACGTCCACTTGAGCGACGCCATTGGATACCCGATCCGCTGGGTTTCCGAGTAGCGACAGCTGGGGGGAATTGCGTCTCCACTTACGGGACCCTCCGTGGCTCCGATGAGCTACCGGTGACACCGAGGTGGGAGCGCAGTTCTTAGCGCGAAGTTGCTTCTATCGACAACCATTTCGCTATCTTCATAAGTAACAGGAGCTGGACGATGCGTGGACTGCTAGCAACACTTCTCGGGGTCGCGATGATACTCAATATGACACCGCCGTGCCCTGCAGGTACCATTGATGGCATGAGCACAAGTGCGCCAAACAACGATGATTACGCTGGCACCTACAGTGACTCGCCAAATGAGTTTGGGCGGGGCCTGCTGGCACTCGAAGTGGACTCCATATTTCCTGTTTTGGACTCCGGCGGGGTGACCGAATATCAATACGATCTCGCATTTTTGGGTAGCGGCGGAGGGCAAGCCGCTTACCACTTTGAGCTCGGCTTTGGCACCGGCGACCGTTTTATCCGCGCAACAAGTGTAGTTCCAGCGCTGGACTTCGACGCCCCCTTGCCATCGACGCCCGCAGTTACCTCCTCGGTTTACAATCAGATCGATGTCTTTCCCCATCTGATCAACTTCAGTGACGGCGAACTGCCTGGCTTTGTTTTCTCTGCCATGCGCGTATCATTCGACGTGCCAGATTTGCCAGAGTCGGTACTGCAGTACTACACCGACGAGCAACTCGCCAATCTACCGGAGGGAGCGAAGGCGTTTACTCTTCGCCATCGCGCCGGTCTGGGACGGGTTCCAGAACCCGCGTCGTACCTTATGACCGTACTTGGCATCGCGGCGCTCGTGGCCTTTAGTCACCGGGCGAAAATTGGTCGCCATAATCCCAGCAAGCGGCGTAGAACGTGAAGGGCCGCTCCGGAGTCGTCCTACTCCCGCCCGCTGGGTCGCCGACCTGCGGCAGTTGTGTCTCCACTCACGGGACCCTCCGTGGCTCGGCCGAGCTGCATCTTCAGCAGGTACTACTGGAGGCGCCTCCAAGAGACCTTCCTGACGATGCTGGATCAGAAACATAGTGTGTGCACGAAAGTGCCCAGTACTGATCGGCTCGCCATCTGGCCAGGTTTGGCGCGGGATGTCTAACCAGTCCCCGCTCTCCTCGGGCGGCCGATAAGACTCATGCTGCGCGCACCTGCACCACTAGGCCATAGCACACCGCTATTCCTTTAGAGAAGCATGAATGCGTCAAGAATTGGTTAGTGAACGACCTTTTCGGTTTGTATACTGATCCGCATGTTTCAACTTGGAAACAACGCGTGCTCACGTGCTCGACAGGCGTTTACGCTCGTTGAGATCCTGGTCGTGATCGCCATTATTGGCGCGCTGGTGGCGTTGCTGTTGCCGGCCGTGCAGGCGGCGCGGGAGTCGGCTCGGCGGTCGCAGTGTAGCAACAATTTGCGTCAGCTCGGGCTGGCACTCCATCAGTACCACGGCATCTACAACAAGTTTCCCAAGGGTGTTGAACTTCTCCGTGGCTGGACGTTTCAGGCCCGGACGCTGCCGTATCTGGAACAGAACGCTCGCTACGACCAGATCGACTGGGAGGCGCTCGATTGCTGGCAGGCCAATGTCGATGCGGGCGGACATGGTGTGCCCTCGCAGCCGCTCGCATTCATGAACTGCCCCAGCGACGGCTTGGCCGGCTCGCTGTACGACGACGGGGAGTGGGGATTCTACGCTAAGGGCAGCTACATGGGCGTGACGGGTAGCAGGCCGATGTTGTCTTACGATGGGATGTTGTACGTGGAGAGCAAAGTGCGGCTGGCGGAGTGCACCGATGGAGCCTCTCACACGCTGCTGGTAGGCGAACGGGGAGTCGTCGACGATAGTGACCGGCCGTGGCTGGGACGTTGGTGTTGCTCGTTCGGCACGGTGGCGGTGTTCAATAGCGGCGAGGGCGACAATTTGCTGAGCACCGCCCGTGGGCTGCATCCACCCCGCGACGGCGAAGACAGCGCGCTGCACTTTTGGAGCCATCACCCGGCTGGCGGCAACTTTGTGTACGCCGACGGCAGCGTTCATCTGCTGGCGTACGACATCGACCAAGAACTGCTCGACGCGCTGGCGACTCGCGCCGGTGGCGAAGTGATCGACTTGAACTAAGCAAGCCGTCCTCACCGTAACGCTCGCCTGCGCACCAGCGCCGCACCTGTCAGTGCAAAGGCCACTAGCACTAGCGAACTCGGCTCGGGCACCGCGGTGCTTGTAACAGGCGATGGCGACGCAGCCCCGAAGTTGTCTTTCCACGTTGTGTACTGGTCCATCCCGATCACACCTCCATCGGTGTCATTCGGTAGGGTGCCGGACGCAGCGCCCAGGTTGTTCCTCCACACCGTGTAGTCGGCGATGTTGACAATACCATCGTCGTTGTAGTCGCCGGGACGAGATTTGGAAACTATTTGAAATACTTGCACACGGTTGTTGTGGTAGTCGGCCACGAACAATCGGCTATTGGCGTCGAATGCCATGCCTACTGGGCCGTGGAACTCGGCTTGGTTAACGCCAGAAGAGCCGAAACTGAACTGGAAAGTCCCGGTTGGGTCAAATACCTGAACTCGGTCGTTCTGACTATCTGCCACCCACAGGTTGCCGGACGGACCTAGGGCTACTGCCTCGGGGCCTGAAAACTGGCCTTCGCCTGTACCAGCCTCGCCAAACTGATAGAGGAAATTTCCGTTTCCGTCGAACACTTGCACACGGTTATAACCCCAATCGGGCACGTAGACTTTGCCGGCGTCGTCCAATGCTAACAGGCCCGGACCCTCGAAGTGCCCTTCGTTTGCACCGTGCCCTCCAAACTTGAAAAGATAATCGCCAGTCGCATCGAAAACCTGCACAGGGCTAATACGAGTATCAAGGTCTGACACGTAGACGAGTCCGGACTTCGAAATTGCAATCCCTGCAGGATTCTCAAACATTCCATCTCCGATCCCTCTGCTTCCAATCTGGCCAAGGAATGCACCACTTTGGCTAAGGATTTGTACTCGCCCATTTGAAGTGTCTACTACGTACAAATTGCCGTCAGGTCCTACAGCGAGTCCCTGAGGGCGATCAAACTGAGCGTTGCCAGTTCCCGGGGTACCGATCTGGTGCAAATAATTCCCCTCAAGGTCAAACATCTGAACACGGTCTCCCCTTTGGTCGGATACGAAAATACGGCCGGCTGGATCGATTGCAAGGTCTACTGGGCGTTTAAATTGACCGGCACCTTCCCCTTCACTTCCGAAGGCGAAAAGAAACTCAATTTGAACTGCTGGAATGGGCTCAACAAGGGTTAAGCAAAGAAATGCTACAAGGCATGGAATCTGTGATCGCATAGTATCTCCTTCAACGGGTGCAGGATGCAAAGGATACGCACGACACTGTGCCGTCATGGCCAAGCTAATTCGATGTCACAACACTAGCCGCCTTCCTGTGCAGCAACATCATCGCCCAACTCATAAGGAGCACTCACCCTGTCGGATAAATAGGGGTCGCTGAGACGATTCTGTATCGATTCGATCGCCTCATCGAACTGAGGACGGTTTTCTGGTGGCTGCTTGGCCTGCAGCATCAAGAGAATATCCAGTGCACTTTCAAAAGACCGGCGGGCCTCTTGCTCGCAGCCCGCTTGTGCCAGGTTGTCGCCGACCTCCTGATGTGCCTCGCCGACCGTCCAGATGGCCAAGTCGTCGTCGTAGCGGCTGCGAGCCTCTTCGAGCAGGCTGAACGCCCGCGACGCGAATTGCTGGGCGGTTTCGCGTTGAGCTGTAGCGGAAAGGTCCTGGTCGTTGTGTGCGAGTTCCGCGCCCTTGGCCAGCGAGATCGCCGCCTGGGTGACTTCGAAGGGAACATCGGGTAGTTCACTGGCTCGCTGTTCGGCGGCCGCAGCGAGCGCTTCGTAATCGCCAAGTTCGGTGAGCGCCGTGGCAAGGTGTTTGTGGTGGGCCCGCAAGAAGTCCTCGGCGTGCTCGTAGACTGGCTTACAACGCAGTGCCCGCCGCGGGTGTTCCAGCGCCTCTTCCGCTAGTCGGCGGCCTTCGATGAAGTCGCCTCGACGATTAGCGAGTGCAGCAAGATTGCTGACCGTAGCACCCGCGCGACTGTGATACTCCGACTCCAATGGCTCCAGGAGCGTTAGCGCCCGCCAGTCCCCTAGCGATTTTATCCATAATTCCTCGGCCTCCTGCGGCCGCCCCCCCTGGGCCGCGTAGAGACCGAGGTTATACCGGCACATCGCCAGCGTTTTGGTTTCGATAGTCCGCTGCGGGGCATCCTCTAGTCCTTGCTCCCAGGCCTGCTCCAATAGCGGCAGCGCCTGGCGGCAAGTCTCTTCCGCCTCCGGCATCTGGTCCGCCGCTGCCTGAGTCACACTGCGGTTGTAGAGGTTCTTGCCCTCGAGGTAGTCGTTCAGAGCGAACTCAGGGTGATCCTTTCGCAGCGCGTCGACGAAGTGTCCCGCGCGCCGCGACTCTCTCATCGCGTCCTGCAGTCGTCCCTGATCTTTGAGGAAGATAGCGTAATCGTCCACACAGTGAATCAGCCGAGCACGATTCTGAGGACTGTCGTCCAACTCGGTTGCCAATTGAATTGCCTGTTGATACGCCTTGTCTGCCTGCTGCGGATCATTGCCAGTAGCATCGAGGGCGTCGCCAAGCCGCTCGTTGAACACCAGCAGGCGATAGGCGGGCCAACTGGTGGGCTCCACACCATTTTGCGAGGCAAACTGTTCGTAGAACTCGATCCCCCGGCGTTGCAGCTCCCGCCGCTTATCGCCAATCGGCTCGACGATCAGATCGCCAACGACCGACTCGGCTAAGGTCTCATCCAAGGCCGCTAGTGCCAGGTCGAGATTGCCCTCCGCCTTGTCGGCATTCGCCACCGCCAGGGCTCGTTCGCGGCCGATCATGGTTGTAGCCACGGCCAGGCCAATGCTGGCCAACAAAAGTGCGCCAAAAGCGACGGCCACCGCTGTAGAGTGTTGCACCGCCCACCGCTTCGCTCTTGCCGCGAGCGATGGAGGAGAGGCAGCGATCGGTCGATCGCTCGCAAAGGCTCGCAGGTCGTTGGCCAGCTCTAAAGCCGATGCGTAGCGATCGGCGGGTTCTTTCTCAAGCGTTTTGGATACGATCGTCTCCAGATCGACCGGGATTCGCGAGTCGATTTGGCGGAGCCTCGGTGGCTGGCGTTCGGTGAGTTGCACCAGCAGCTTCGCTCGGTCTTTTTCGGCGAACACCGGCCGCAGCGTGAGCAACTCGAACAGCGTTGCCCCCAGGGCGTAGATGTCGGTCCGTGCGTCGACCAGCCCAGGACGACCGGCGGCCTGTTCGGGGCTCATGTAGCGGAGCGTGCCGAGCACGTCGCCGGTGAGCGTTGCTCCAGCATCGGCCTCCAGCCGCGCAAGACCAAAGTCTGTTACGTGCACGCGCGCGTCGGCATCGAGCAGCAGGTTGCCCGGTTTAATGTCGCGGTGTACGATGCCGCGCTCGTGAGCGTACTGGAGGGCCTCGGCCGCATCGGCGATAAGCAACGCCGCATCGCGAAAGTACTGAAGTGGGTTCTTGGTACGCGCCGTCGATAGATTGGCGATCGCCACGGTTTCCGCTGCCGCCTGCGGTTCGTGGTCGGTCTCACTCGGCGTATCCTTGAGGTGGTGGATCGCCTCGGCCAGGCTAACGCCGTCGACGAGTTCCATCGCATAGTAGTGCACGCCACGCTCAACTCCCACGGCGTACACGCCGACTAAGTTCGGGTGCTGGAGCGTGGCGGCCGCCCGGGCCTCGTTCTTGAAGCGTTCGAGTTGCGTAGAGCTAAGTGTCGCGGCAAGTGGTAGAACCTTGAGCGCCACGCGGCGGTCGAGGGAAAGCTGCTCGGCCTCGTACACGACGCCCATGCCCCCGCGGCCAATCTCGCGAAGAAGGCGGAAATCGCCAAGGTCTTTGCCCAGCGGCGCGGCATCGGGTTGGTCTTCCAGAGACGCAAGCGCTTCAATCGCGGGCAGCAACTGGCGGAGTCGCTCGCCGTGTTCAGGAGCCTGTTCGATGACCCGGTCCGCCGCTTCGTGTTGCCCGTGCTCGACCAGCGAGGTGATCTGCTCGACCAACTCGGCGAAGCCGACATCGTTCTCAGCGGCGATCGTCGGTGATGGTGGTCGGACGGCCATGGGATGATTTGTTACGGGTCGGAGGCGAGTGCCTTTTGAAGTCGTTCCAGTGCGCGGGCTTGCCGCATCTTTATGGAGGCTTGGGTCAGGTCGAGTGTTTCGGCGATCTCGCGGATTGTCAGGTGTTCGAGGTAACGCATCACCAGCAACTCCCGGTCGGCCGGCAGCAGTTGGTCCAAGGCCGTCCGCACTCGTTGCCGCATCTCTTGGCGGATCGCCTTGCGCCCCGGATCGGTCCGCTCCGACACGAACCGTTCGGCAAGTTGACCGATCGATTCGTCCGACAGCGACCAGTCGCGGTCCTGCTCACGATGAACCGATCGCCGCGCCGCTTTTAGGTGGTGACGGTGAAGCTTCACTAACCGTTGCCAAGCGATTTGCCGCAGCCAGGGGTAGAACGACACAGCAGGTTCGCTCGCGTAGCTGGGGAGCCGCTGGAACGCCTCGGCGAGGGCCTCTTGGACGACGTCCGAGGGGTCGACCCGCGCCGAGATTCGGGTATCAAGGTGCACCGTTACCATCCGCCGGAGGCGTGGGCGGTGCCGGGCCAGTAAATCCTGAGCCGCGTTTTGGTCGCCTTCGGCGACGCGGCGGAGGAGCTGGTCCGTATCGGGATGAGTGTCGGTCATTAGCAGCCGTGGGGAGTTGATGTCCTCTACTACTGGTCTGCCTAAACGCCCGTGAAGGGTAACACAGAAAGTTGGGAAATACAGCAGTTATTTCCCGTGGGAAGAGGAGGAACTCGTAGTAATGTCTTACCGCACAAGCACTTGTGGCTTGGGGGACGCGATGCAGAGTGGTGCCAAGAGGAGAGGCGGCAAACTCGTTGAGTCCGCACTTGGGTGAAGAAACCGCCGGCGAGTTGGTGCGCTGGCGATCGCGATCGGAGGAACTATCCGCTCGATGTCGAGCTTGGCCACACATCTCGCAGCGGGCTTAACTCGGCCGTGCCACCTCTGTTAGTTCGTCGAATTGGCGTTGGTATCCGATCCCACGCTGGTCAAATTGTGGAGGATTTGTGGGATCCGGGTTCCCTGCATCGACCGCGGGACTGCCAAACCGCAATGCGTGCGTAGGATTTGCGCCGCCGTTGTCGGCCAATGGATCAAGATTGGGGTCCACTCCGAGGATATTGCCGCCACCATCCACTAGCACGGCATCGTCGAACACTTGAATGAGGCTGTACTTCGATTGTAATGCACCAACTGCATCGGTAACGATCGTATTTTCAATGCTGACCGTTCCGGTGGAATTCGAGAGAGCGTCGACAATTGTCGCGTAACGTACTGTCAGGTCCCCATCATCATTGAATATGCCACTGCCACTGGTTGCGCTGTTGCCGGAAACGGTGCTGTTCTCGAAGACGAGACGACCGCGATTCGCCAGGCCACCGCCCTGCATCGCGGAATTTTGATCGATCGTAGAGCTGTCGATCTTCACCCGACTGGTGGCGGCATCGCTCGTCTCCATCGACGCAATGTAAACCCCACCGCCTTGGGCAGCTTCGTTTCCCGATATTCGCCCAGTGGTTAGTGAGAAAGTTGCGCCGCCATCTAAGTCGATGAACAGCCCTCCCCCCTGATCGCTGGCCATACTGTCGGTGATTGCGATATTGTTGAGTAACAGGGTTTCGGTTGTAAGCAATCCGCCGCCACTACCCACTACCGCGCCGCCAGTTATCGACAGATCCGAAAGGGTAACTCTTTGAACTAGCTGCTCATCACCATCGGCTATTCGGAAGATGCGAGAAGCTTCGTGGGCATCGATTACCAATCGATCTCGACCGGGGCCGACGATCGACACGGAGTCGGTGATTTGCAGTTCCCCCAAATCCAGATCGATTGTTCGAGGATCTGCAAACACCACCGGATCGAAATTGATCGTTTGTGTTCCAGGGAGGAGATTTGCCCAGCCAACTGCTTCTCGGAGTGACAAATCTCCAGGATCGTAGACCGCGTCGAACTCGTCATCAATCGTGCTCACCACCAGCGAGGACGGCGGCTCGATGCTTAGCTCATACGCACCAATGTCGATCGACGCTCCACGCAGCCGAGGGAAACCGGCGCCGCGTTGATCATGCCACGCAAGCCCGTCCGAACCCGGTAACACGTCCGATTCACCAGCATCGATCGCCGGGCTGTTGATGCCCAGGCGATGTGTCAGCGTTGGCCCGCCGTTATCCGCCAGGGGCGCTAAGACTGGATCCATTACCCCTGTCTGATCGCCTGGCTGGTTGAACCGTCCGACACCGTTGCCAATTCCAATGAGGTTGTAGCCTAAAGACTGAATCGTGTTGACAGTCGCGCTGCCAACATCGCCGTTGATATTGCCCGCGATAATCGTCGAGTACACTTCGGTGCGGGCCTGAACCAGTCCGCTCGCCACTCCTCCAACGATCCCAATACCGCCCGGAGACGAATTGGCGGTAATGGTACTGTGTTCAATGTGTCCCCGACCTGACAGGACGTGGACCCCTCCGGCAGCATAGTTGGTACCACCTGCCCCCGCCACGTTTCCCGAAACGGTCGATTGATCCACATGCAACTGGTAGACCATCGAGAAGGTATCGTCAAAGAAGAATACTCCGCCCCCGCTGTTATCAGCGGTGTTTCCGCTGATCGTAGTGGCCTCGATAGCAGTATTGACCGATCGAGCATAGATTCCGCCGCCATTGCCGTGTGCCGTATTTGCGTCGATCGTTGTCGTTTGCAGGTCGGCATCGCCAGCCACGATCGCCAATCCCCCTCCTGACTGGTTCGCGATATTGCCTGTTATGCGGCTGCGCTGGAGCAGAAGGCTGCCGCCGGAGCTGTAGATAGCCCCACCATCGTTGCTGGCATAGTTGTCCGACAAGACGACATCTGCAAGCGTAAGCGACTCTCTCGACAGCAGGCCGCCTCCATTCTGGGCAACGGGCAAGTCGCCACCGGTTAGCGTTAAACCTTCAAGCCGCACCTGGCTCATGTTGCCGGCATCGCCATCGTCAATACGTAGAACGCGAAACCCGTCCGCAGTTGATGACACTCCGTCCAGGCCGTTACCCGCATCGATGGTCAGCAGACCACTACCGGGACCAACAATATTGCGATCGGAGTCAATCACTAACTCGCCGAGGACAGAATTGAGCTCGATCACTCCGTTCACAGCAAAGCTGATCGTTGTATCTGCGGGGGCCAGAGCAATCGCGTCGCGGAGCGAAATATCGCCATCCACGATACTACCGTCAGCTTCATCTACCAGCGTATCAATAGCAATCGTCGACGTGACGGTCACCTCAATCGCCTGCTGGGCGACTCCCCCAGCACCATCGCTGGCTTCCACTGTCACTTCGTAGACATTGTTGCCGTTGACATCGGCTGGTACATCAAAATCGGGGGCCGTCAGGAAGACCAAATCGCCACCGCGGGAGATCTCGAACATGCCTGCATCCGCGCCGCCTGCAAGCGAGAAACTCACCACCTGCTGGGGCAGGTCTTTGTCTGTAGCAGTTACACTGAGGACTGCTGTCGAGTTTTCCGGGACGCTGACCGAGTTCACAGAGCTAAAGACGGGAGGTGCATTGGCATCATTCAAGAAGAGAACATGCGCTGCTCCACTATTCGTGCCGCCCAAATCGCTCAACTCTCCACTGACAATGAGATCCATCACCCCATCGCCGTTTAAATCCCCCAGCGATGAGACCCCTGATCCAAAGTTGTGACCATCCGGCAACACGGGGCCGCCAGAGATGCCACTAGCCACCTTGTTGATGACTCCGACGGAGCCATCTTCATGGAGGGAAAGCAGGTAGACGGCACCGCGATCGATTCCCGCCGTATCGTCATAGGCCGCCCCGACGGCCAGGTCTACAATCCCATCACCGTCTGCGTCGCCTATGGCATCTACCGCGAAACCAAAGGAATCGCCGTCATTTAGCGCAGGACCGCCGTTCAGATTGCTGGCGATCTTCGTGTAGGTAGCGACGGTGCCATCTTGTTCGAGATAGAGCACGTACAGGGCACCTCGATTCGTTCCCCCCGTGTCGTCCAGCACCGCGCCAACTACCAGTTCCGTCGTCTGGTCACCGTTGAGGTCTCCCACCGCCACCATTGAGCGCCCAAAGTAGTCGCCGTTTGCGAGCGCCGGACCACCTCCGACGTTGCTGGCAATCTTTTGGAAGTTCTTCACGGATCCATCGCTATTGAGCATCAGAAGGTGGACAGCGCCGCGATCGCTGCCACCCGTGCTGTCGGTAAGTGAACCTACCGCAAGATCATCAATTCCATCGCCGTCAAAATCTCCTAAGGGAGTTACCGCCCACCCGAACCTGTCGTTATTGGCCAGCGGAGGGGCACCATTCAGTCCACTAGCTATTTTGGTGGTGGAACCGACGGTGCCGTCCGAGTTCATAAGAAGAATGTAGACGGCGCCGCGACTTGCTCCGCCCGTGCGATCGTTGTTTGCGCCAATAGCCAGGTCGACAATCCCATCCCCATTTAAGTCACCCACTGCGGCAATCGAGCGGCCAAATTGATCATAGCTTGACAAAGAGGGGCCACCCCCTGTGTTATGGGCGATCTTGCTATGGCTCTTGACGGTCCCGTCAGGGTTCATGAACAAGACGTACACTGCTCCACTTCGCTGTCCTCCCGTGTCGTCGCCCGTAGCACCAACCGCTACGTCCACCACTCCATCGCCGTCGAGATCACCAATATTCGCCGTCGAGCCTCCGAAGTAATCGGCCTCTTCGAGCAAGAGCCCTTGGCTACCACCGCCGATTTCGATCGTAGCACTCGGATCAACGGAGCCATCGGTCGGACGCAAGATGCTTACTCGATAGTCTTCGACCTCCCCATCGCTGGCCGCGCCCGTTGGAGCTGATGCCGCAGCGTCGGTACTCAGTCGAAACCGAGCGTAGGTCGATTGGACGGCATCGAGGGGAACCGCAGGGAACTCCAGTGTCGCCATCTGGGCCACCGTCCCGTCAGGAATCACGATGAACGCCCGTTCTGCGGCACTGTCAAACAGTCCGTCGCCGTTGTAGTCGATCCACCCGTACAGCGTGGCGGCAACGCCGGTTGTGTTGGTAACCCAAAGCCCAACGCGGGGTACGGTGCCCGTCGTCAGGACCAGGCTTCTGAGCGGCCGGGCGACGCCGTCTTCGTCGTCCGGCAGCGCTGAATCGATGTCATCCGCGTCGGCCAAGAGCCCCTGCAGCAGACCGTCTTCGGCGTCGACGGTGGCTCCGATATGAAGCCCCGCGATTATGGCATGCTGGGGACCACCGTCAATCGCTAAGGTCTGGTAGTCGAGCGGCCCCGTGCCCACGCCCTGGTCTGGGGCATCTCCAAAATCGACCGCCAGGAGGCGACGATCTTCGAGCACCTCGAAGTTCATTCGTCGAGATGGTGATAGCGTTGCCTGCTCGCCACGACGACGTCCCGGCTTCGCGCCCTGCTGCCACATCCGATCCCGCCCAGCCATGCTTACCCCCGCGATCGATGTCCCGAGAAGAGATCTGTTTGCCAGACCGGAACATAACACCCCGAGAGGACTAACGTCAAACTTATGGAAACTTGCGCTACGGGTCAGCAATTCACGTACTTCACCGGATTCTGACTGCCCTGCTTAAAGTACTTCTCCACCGAGCGATTCAGGTACTTCCGTCGAATCTCTTCGGGTGCCAGGATGCCGACGAATTCCCAGCGGCTGGGACCACTGCCGCGTTTGCCGTGGTAGTCGTCGTTTCGCAGGGACGATCCACCGGGCAGCCAACTGGTCACCTGATACACTTCACGCACGTTGCCCTGATACACCGGCAGTGCATATTCCACTTCCACACGCTTGTTGCCTAGCCGCCAGGCACTTCTCGTTGCGTCATATAGCTCCACGGCCGACATACCGTAGTGAAACGCCCTGCTGATGTTCACCAGCAGTACCGGCTCGGTAATTTTGATGGGGCGGGCATCCAGCCGATCGGCAATCTCCTGCACACTGGCTCGTGCGCCGTACCGCGATCCATGCCCACGGGCTGCATTGGTGAGGTTGGAGATGTCCAACAGATCGATGGCCGTGGCCTCAACCAGCAGCGCTTCCTTTTCGGTAAGACCGTACTTGAGTATCTCGATCCGCGGTTCCAAATTGAGCTTGCGCAACTCGGTAATCCGTCGCACCTTATCGTTGTCGCGCGTTCCCTTCAGGTGCACGAAAGCCCTGTTCCCCTTGCCCTTACCGATGTAAAACACCTGCTCGTTGCGGGGGTCGATGTATAGGTACACATAGTACTTGATCCTTAACAAAAGTTCCTTTTCCAATATCACACTTTCGGTTCCCCCGAAAGCGAGTTGGCCGGAGATCGGGAGAGTCCTCTCTGCCTACGACGATCTGATCGAAAACAACCGGCGGCGGATTGAGCTTTTGGAGCAGTCGGCGCGGCTGTTGTACAAGGAATGGTTCGTCCACCTCCGCTTCCCCGGGCATGAGCACGTCAAGATCGTGGACGGCGTGCCGGAGGGGTGGGAGCGGAAGCCTTTTCCAGAGCTCGTAGACTTCAAAGAGGGACCTGGGCTGAGAAACCATCAGTACAGAGATGCTGGCATCCCTTTTCTGAATATAAGGACATTTGCAGATGACGAAATCGACCTGTCAAAGGCAAAGTGCATTGATGAATCAGAAGTCGAGGCGCGCTACCAGCACTTCTTGCTCGAGGCGGACGATCACGTGGTATCAAGTTCCGGAACGCTGGGACGTTTGGTAACAATCAGGGCTTGTCATTTGCCAGTAATGCTGAATACAAGTCTTATCCGCATGCGCCCGAAGTCCAATATGAAGAAGTGGTTCTTGAAGGCGTATCTGAAACACGGCGACTTCATCGACCAGGCACGATCTATGGCTACAGGTGCGGCCCAACTGAACTATGGACCGTCTCATTTAAAGATGATGACGGTACTCACGCCGACGTCTTCATTGGTCGAAATGTTTGAGGACCACGCGGAGCCAATTTATGAGCAGATAAAGGACCTTCTCGATTCTAATCGCAAGCTTTCGGCTGCCCGAGACATACTTCTTCCAAGGCTAATGAATGGGGAGATTGCGGTATGAGCGGCGAGGGCCAGAATCGGGACTTCAATTCACTTGGTATGCTGACCAAGAAGAACCCCGACTGGCTTGAACTGGCGAAAACGTGCGTATGCTTCGCCAATGCACAAGGCGGGCAGGTTCTGATCGGTATCGAAGATGGGCAGCAAGATCCGCCGGCTGGTCAGAAGGTCGACCCGGAACTACTGACGGCCATCCATCGACGTGTTGGCGAGTTGACGGTGAATGTAACGATTGCCGTCGAAATAAATGTATCTTCTATCACAGGCGGCGAGTATCTGGAGGTGACCATCGCTCGGTCCGCGTCGCCCGCATCGACCACGGATGGCCGCTTCTACCACCGCGTCGGCGATGCCTGCAAGCCTCTAATCGGTGAAGATATTCAGCGGTTGCTCAACGAACGCAACGCCCAACCCTGGGAGACGCTAACTTCATTAGGTGTGCCGCGCAACCGGGTGGATCCTGATTTGCTGGCCGCATTCATTGTAGCTATTCGCGGCTCGGATCGCGTAAAGGAGTCGGTCAAAGAAAAGACCGAAGACGAACTACTGGACCATTATTTACTCGCTATCGATAGCGAGTTGACCAACTTGGGCATCCTCTGCGTTGGCCGCCGTGAAGATCGAGCGCGTCTAGGATCAGCACCGGCGATTCAGTGCATTCGGTATGACGCCGAGGGGCGAAAGATCAACAAGACACCATGGGATGATCATACTCGCTCGCCCATGCAACTGGTGGATTCGGTGTGGCGAAATGAGGGCGCTTTTCAAGAGACGTATGAGATCCCCGACGGACTCTTCCGGCAGCAGGTACCCGCTTTCGACGAGCGGGTTGTGAGAGAGTTGCTGGTCAACGCGATCGCCCATCGTCCATACACTCAACGCGGAGACATTTACCTCAATCTATATCCTGATCGCCTGGAGATCGTGAATCCTGGGTTGTTGCCACTTGGAGTCACGCCACAAAATATTCTGCATCAATCGGTTCGGCGAAATCCAGAACTGGCTCGAGTATTTCACGACCTGAAGCTCATGGAACGCGAGGGCAGCGGCTTTGATCTGCTGTACGAAGTACTGCTCTCGCAAGGGCGGCCGGTGCCCCAGATTCGGGAGGGGACCGATCGAGTAGAGGTGACTGTCGAGAAACAGATCGTAAAAGCAGAGGTCATCGACTTCTTGGCGAAAGCCGATAAGGTGTATCAGCTACGCCAGCGGGAGAAGATCACCCTGGGGCTGTTGGCGCAGCGTGATGCGATGTCCGCACGCGAACTGTGCACTGCATTGGAGCTTTCTGATGTCAGCGAACTTTCGCCTTGGCTTGGTCGGCTGCTTAAACTCGACATTGTGCGACAGACTGGAAAGACTAAGGGTACAAGGTACTTCGTGACGCCCAAGATCCTCCGGGATCTGGAGTTCCCGGCTCAGACGAGCTTGGCGCGGATTGAGCCTCACCGACTTGATGCGTTGGTGCAGGAGGATGTCAGGCGGTATCCTGGATCGTCGATTGGCGAGATTCATGAACGGATTGGCCCCGAAGTCGACCGCCGCAAAGTGAAGTCGGCTCTTGATCGGCTCTGCGAGGGTGGGCAGACTCGCAAAGAGGGCGAGAAGCGAGGCAGGAGGTACTGGCCAGGCGAACAGTAGTATCGACGATTTTGGGGGTGAATAGCCGCGGGTTTGTCGATACCGATACACCAAAAACTCACATAAGTCCATGCGTGACAAGGACTTGCGATTTCGACACTTTGCCACCAAATGTCAATAAGCTGTTGATACGTTTCAACCCCTAGCCGATCGGTAAGCCGCCATGGCAGCGGAACCGTACAACGAAGACTCTCTCGTCCAACGAACCACCGCCGAGTACCTGGAGTCGGACCTCGGCTGGAAATCGGTCTACGCCTACAACAACGAGGACTTCGGCCCCAACAGCCTGTTGGGCCGCGATAGCGACCGCGAAGTGGTGCTCAAGCGGACGCTGCGGGAGAAGCTGGTCGAGTTTAACCCGGGCCTCCCCGATACGGTGTACGACGACGCGGTGCGGCAGCTCACGGCCGTGGTGGCGTCGCAGTCGCTGGTGGCGACCAACGAGGAAAAATACGCTCTGATCCGCAATCGCGTGGAAGTCTCTTACCGAAACGAGGAGGGGGAGCGAGTCCGCGAACGGCTCCGCGTGATCAATTACGACGATCCACTGAAGAACGATTTTCTCTGCGTTCGTGAGCTCTGGATCCGCGGCGATCTCTACCGCCGGCGGGCCGACATCGTGGGCTTCGTGAATGGCCTGCCATTGTTGTTCATCGAATGTAAGAACATTCACAAGAACCTAAAGACCGCTTTCGAGCAGAACTTTTCGGATTACCTCGATACGATTCCGCATTTGTTCCATCACAACGCCATTGTGATGTTCGGTAATGGCGACCAGGGAAAAATCGGCTCGCTCACCAGCCGCTGGGAGCACTTCCTCGAATGGAAACGGCTGGCGGAGGGAGAGCCCGGCGTTGTCGATATGGAGACATTGCTCAAAGGCATATGCACCAAACAGAACCTGATCGACTATGTCGAGAACTTCATCATGTTCGATACGTCGGCGGGCAGGACGATCAAGATCATCGCCCGCAACCATCAGTTCCTGGGAGTGAATCGTGCGGTGCAATCGGTCCGCGACCGCAAAGCGCTGGATGGCAAGTTGGGCGTCTTCTGGCACACCCAGGGGTCGGGCAAGAGCTACTCGATGGTGTTCTTCACTCGCAAGGTCCACCGGAAGCTTGGCGGCAACTTTACGTTCGTCATCCTGACCGACCGAGTGGACCTCGACTCCCAGATCTACCAGACGTTCGCCGGCTGTGGCGTCGTGGACAACGACAAGGACCCCTGCCGATCGGGAAGTGGCCCGAACCTGACACAGTTGCTTGCCCAGCACAAGAAGTACGTGTTCTCACTGATTCAGAAGTTCAACCAGGAGATTGCCGATGGCGACGCCTACACCGAGCGGGACGATCTTATCGTGATCACCGACGAGGCGCACCGCACCCAGTACGGCACGCTCGCACTGAACATGCGCGATGCGCTGCCCAACGCCAGTTACATAGGGTTCACCGGCACGCCGCTGTTCGCCAGCGACGAGATTACCAAGCGGGTGTTCGGCGACTATGTTTCCACCTACGACTTTCAACAGGCGGTGGACGACGGGGCGACTATGCCGCTGTTCTACGACGCCCGTGGGGAGAAGTTGGGGATCGACGTTGGCGATCTCAACGATCGGGTCGCCAATGTGATCGACAACCTTCAGGATGAGCTTGCAGACGAACTGGAGGTGCAGCAGAAGCTGGAGCGAGAACTAAAGCGAGACTACCACGTGATCACGGCCAGCAGGCGGCTGGAGCAGGTAGCCAGGGATTTGGTGCAGCACTACTCGACCTCTTGGGAGACCGGCAAGGCGATGCTGGTGTGCATCGATAAGGTTACCTGTGTGCGGATGCACGAGTTGATCACTAAGTACTGGGACGAGCGGATCGTCGAACTCGAACAAGAAGAGAGGGCAGCGACCGACGAGCAAGAAGCACTTTACCTTCAGCGACAGATCAACTGGATGCGGGAGACCCGAGCTGCCGTGGTGGTCAGTGAGGAACAAGGCGAGGTAGCCAAGTTCCGCCAGTGGGACATCGACATCACCCCGCACCGCCGACTGGTCAAGGAAGGGATCGAGCTACCCGAGGCCATGCGCAACAAGCCCGAGTTCCGTAACCTGCAACGGATGGACTTGGAAGACGCCTTCAAGCATCCTGACCATCCGTTCCGAATTGCCATCGTCTGCGCAATGTGGCTGACGGGCTTTGACGTTCCGTGCCTATCGACGCTGTACCTGGACAAGCCGCTCAAAGCTCACACGCTGATGCAGGCGATTGCCAGGGCCAACCGTGTGTATGAGGGCAAGAACAACGGCTTGATCGTCGACTACTGCGGTATCCTGAGGCACTTACGGAAAGCGCTCGCCACCTTTGCCGGACATCACGAAGGCGAACCGCCCGAAGAGATCGATCCCGCCAAGCCCGAGGAGGACTTGCTGGCTGAGTTGGCGGAGGCAATCGCGCTAGTACGGCAGTTCCTCGACGAGCGTTCGGCATCGCTGGACGAAGTGAAGAACGCCACCGGCTTCGCTCGCAACGCAGCGATCCGCAAGTGCAAGGAGGCTGCGAACGAGAACGACGAAAGCCGCAAGCGATTCGAGGTGCTGTGTCGCCAAGCGTTTCAGAAATTTAAGGCGTGCCTGACCGTCGATGGAGTGAAAGCCTACCGGCCAGACCGTGATGCGATCAACATCGTTTACAAATCGCTCGAGTCCGATCGCGAGCAGGCGGACATCTCGAGTATCATCCAGCGCCTGCACGAAGAAGTAGACGAGGCAATTGGCACCCGCCCCGAGGCGAGTGTCGAATCGGAGCCTTATGACATCAGCCGAATCGACTTTGATCGACTTCGGCAGGAGTTCCAGCGCAGCAACCGGCAGAACAGCACGGTGCAGGACCTGCGGCAGGCGGTGGAGAATCGACTGCAGAAACTATTGGCGGCCAATCCCCTTCGCACGGACTTCCAGCAGCACTACGAACAGATCGTTTCGGAGTACAACCGCGAGAAGGATCGCCTGACCATCGAGCGGACGTTCGAGGCGCTGTTGAGGTTGACGCAAGAATTGAGCGAGGAGGAGCACCGCGCGATGCGTGAGGGGCTCGACGAAGAGTCGCTCGCCATGTTCGACCTGCTCAAAAAAGACAGCCTGACGCCACGCGACATCAAGCGGATCAAGGAGGTAGCGATCAATCTGCTCGCTACACTGAAGGATGAGAAGCTAAAGGTCGACCAGTGGCGGGACAAAGAAAGCACCCGCGACGGGGTGCATAAAGAGATCTACGACTTTCTCTACAGCGACTCGACTGGGCTACCAGAAAGTTACGAGCCGGAAGAGATTGAAACGATCACGGAAGAGGTGTATCGCCATGTTTATCGGTCGTACCCGTATCTGCCGTCGCCGTACTATTCGCCTACGTCGGCAGCCTAAAGATCGAATCATACCCCGCCGACTCCGTTGAGAATCATAAACAATGTCTGAATTCGAGACTCAACAACTCGACATCACCAGAGCCCGTACGCTGCCGGCTACCACCTTGGAGGCAAGGCGGTCCTACTAGTACCGCCGGGTCTGACCTCGCTGACATTGTCGGCTATTTCGAGAAAATGAAGTCTGCTGGAGGCATGAGACTCAGGTGAACCACTTCTCTCCCAAAGTCGTCTTCAAGCTCGGCGTTGCAGCACCACCACCCAATCCGACCCCACGTATCAAGGGTGTATTGTGAACGAGCAAGTAATAGACGAACAGTGGATCAATGCCATCCCCTGGGACGATGGTGTTGATTTGCTGATTGGTTAGGCAGTCATTCGCTGAAATGGCACACTTGCCGATCGTGTTTCCGATGCAGGTTACCATGACTGATTTCGCCGGAACGAATTTACTGCCATACGATTGTCTTGCACTGTCAGTTACTGTTCGCTCTGTGGACCGACAGTAGTACGTTCGCCAGTCTAGATCTGACGGCGTCACAAAGGAGTACTGTCCGTCGAAGAAAGCTGCGTTGTTGGTGCTCGGCGTCTTGCCCGTCACAATCGCACCGAGTCGGGATATAGCTACTGCAGTGTGGCTCATACCCCCAACTCCTCAAAGTTCTTCTTGATCTTCTTGGCGAGGGTGATCGACTCGGCGTTCAGGTCCTCGAGCTCGACGTGGATGTCGCGCAGGGCCTCCTCAAAGTCAAAATCCTCGTCGACCTCTTCGGGGGCTACACCCACGTATCGGCCGGGGGTGAGCGACCAGTCGTTGGCCTCCAGCGTCGCGCGATCGACCAGCTTCACCAGTCCCTCGACATCGCGGAGCTTGGCTTCGGGGAAGCGTGCCGTGAGCCAGTGCGCTTGCCGCCAAAAGTAGCGGACCTGCTTGAGCTGACTGACAGCCGCCAGGCGGGCTTCGTCGGCCGCCTTGCGGCCACGAATGATGTCGCGAGTCACCCACAAGTCGCTATCCTTAGCGTTGCAGTCATTCTCACAGGCGTCGATCGACCGGGTGGCCAGCTTGTAGACCAGGTCGGCCTGCTTCACCAGGTCGCGGCTCGAGTTGGCCAGCGACTCCAAGTGCTCGGTGAGACCCACCAGCGACTTGGCCGTGTCGGGTGTTTTCTCCCACTTGGTAGCCGCCGCCGCGAGCGCCTTCTGAAATTCTGCCACATCGCTGGCGAACAGCTTCTGTTCCTTGGTGAACTCGTTCCACGATTCGGCATGCGAGGCATCGTCGGCCAATGTGTCGATGAATGGCTCCAGTTGCTCTCGCAGTGCCGCAAGCGACGCGACATAGTCCGGCAGCAGCGTGGCCGTTTCGCCGGTGTCGGTCTCGGCCTCGAAGCATGCCTGCCCTTCGTCGACCGCGCGGCCCAGGTAGTCGGACACCAGCGTCAGGAAGCCGTCGCTATCGCCGCGATACAGGCCGACGATCGCCAGCAGGTTCCGTTCCTGCTCGGGGCTAAAGTCAAAGATCTTGCGGGTGACCTTGCGGTAGATGTTTCGAGCGTCGAGCATCAGCACCTTGTCCTGGTGCTCGGCCGGCTTGTTGCGGTTCAAGAACCACAGCTCGCACGGCACACTGCGGGTGTAAAAGAAGTTGGAGCGGATGGCAATCATCAGATCGACCGCTCCGGTCTCGATGAGCTTCTGCCGCACGGTTTTCTCACCGCCACCGGCGCTCGATGCCTGCGACGACATCACAAAGCCCGCCCGTCCTGCATCGCTCAGGTAGCTGTAGAAGTAGCTGATCCAGACGTAGTTGCCGTTGGTGACTTTGCCGCGGTTGTTCTCGCTCGGCAGGCCGAAGGGCAGCCGCGGGTCGCTTTTGACCTTGGCAGCGTCGATCTCGTCGACGTTGAACGGCGGATTGGCCATCACGTAGTCGGCCTTGCCCAACAGCTCGTGCGGGTCTTCGTAGTAGGTGATCGCCTTCTGAATGTCGCCCTCCAGCCCGTGCACGGCGAGGTTCATCTTGGCCAGGCGAATCGTGGTGGCGTTCTTCTCCAGGCCGCGAAACGTGAGCCGATTGGTCGGGTTCTTGCCCTGCTCCTCGACGAACCGGGCACTCTGCACGAACATGCCACCCGAGCCACACGCCGGGTCGAGTACCGTGCCCGACGTGGGGGCTAGCACATGGGCCAGCAGCGACACGATGGACACGGGCGTGAAGAACTCGCCATCGTCGTGCGCTTTGAGGTCGGCAAACCGGGTGAGGAAGTATTCGTAGATGCGGCCGAACACGTCGCCGGAGACCCGCTTCAGCTCTTCGGGATTGAGGATCCGCAGCAGTTGGCCAAGCACTTCGTTGTCGAGGTCGTTGTAGTCGCCCTTGGGCAACACACCGCGGAGGCTCTCGTAGTCTTCCTCGATCGAGTCCATCGCCTCGCTAATCGCCTTGGCGCGATCGACACTGTCCGGCAGCGCCACCAGGTGGTCGAACTGGGCCTTCTCCTGCAGGAAGATCGCCCCCTTCTCGGAGAAGTCCTCCTTGGTCATCGCCCGACGCTTGCCACCCCGGCTGGGCAGGTTGGCCTCGACCTCATCCTTCACGCGGAGGAACCGGCTGTAGGCATGCCGGAGGAAGATCAGCCCCATCACCGGCAGAAAGTACTCGTTGCTGGCAAAATTCGAGTTCGACCGCAAAGTATCGGCCGCCCGCCAGAGCCGCTTCTCGATCGCTTCAATGTGTTCCAGTTGCGCCACAGTTTGTCTCCATTCGATTCGACGAGTTCCGGCGTTTCATGCCGAGGCACCAAGTTTAACACACTCGCCAGCGGCTGTCCGCAGGACTTTGCTAGTATCTGGCGGTCCGGGCGCCGGCATTGCCGATTCCTACCAGCGTGGCGTGGCTTCGGTTTGATTCGCCGCGATGCCCAGCAGAGCGCTCAGGGCGATGCCAATAGGTGCGCCAGTGGGAACGACTGCCTGCAGATGAACTCATCGGCAGGACGACCAACTCCAAGAGGGCACAACCGCTTCTGACCAGGTCGACTGCAAGTGAAACGGCGATCAGTGGGATAAGATCGTCGACGGGTGCGTCCGCCTGGGCGGCTACCGTCTCACGAACCACGCAAAGCGCTGCAGCTTGCCCTTCGTCTTCATACGCGGTGAGCCGGCGGGAGTTCTGCACCAGGCACTCACTATTGAAGTCGTAGTACGGCGCAAGCGACGGAAGACGCTATTGCTCGTGGATACCGGCTGCGTCAGACATATTGATGATTCCCCAAAAGGATGTACCTGCGGTGCCGTGCAACAACCGTGACCGGCTGGTGGGGCAAGATTCGCGAACAGAGAGCCTGAGCGGCAGACATTGGCAAGACAGTTGCCGGTTGTCACGGTAGAATTGGGAACAAGGCGGGGAAATTGGATAAAGGTAACACAATGGCCTGGGACCACGGTGGACGCTACTACACTCGCAGCCGCAAGGTGAATGGTCGCGTGATGCGCGAGTATGTCGGTGGAGGTGAAATGGGCGCGATGGCTGCCGAGTTGGATGCTCTGCGGCGAGAACAACGTGAGCAGGAGCGAATGCTCTGGAAAGCCGAGCAAGAAGAGCTTGCCATGTTCGATGAGCAAGTGGCAAAATGCTGTGAGTACGGTGAGGTGATCGCTGCCGCGGCGATGACCGCTGCAGGGTTTCACTTCCATCGTGGCGAATGGAGACGACGTCGTGACCAAAAATGTCCTTCCTGAGTATTACGAGTCCAACGACAAGTTGATGGCTATCATCAAGCGAGCTCAACAGGGCGATTCAACGGCCGTCCCTGCGGTTCGGGATATGCTGGATCGGGTCCCCGAGATACGCCGAATGATGGGCGGCGAACTGCAAGAGATTGTCGACACAGTTGTCAGCCGCTCACTCGGCGGCGGCGAGGACTTTGCGTTTCACGAAGCCATTCAGCGAAAACTACAAGCTCTTCGCGATGAACTTGGAGGCCCTAACCCCAGCCCCCTGGAACGTTTGCTTGTGGACCGCATCGTGGCCTGCTGGTTGCAGGTGCAGGAGGCCGATTTCCGCATGGCCCAACTGAAGGACTGTTCGGCAGCCCAGGCGAGTTTCTTCCAAAAGCGGCAGGATCGGGCGCATCGTCGCTTCTTGGCGGCCGTCAAAACACTAGCCCAGGTCCGCAAGATGGCGCTCCCTACACTGCAGGTCAACATCGCTGAAAATCAACAGGTAAACAACGGGAATACTGAATAGCTAACTTTCGGGTAGGCAGACTCGGGTTGCAAACCGGCCTGCCGAGCAGTCTGAGCCGTCGCGTCCCCCTCCGTCAGCCTGGCCCGATCAACGGAGGGATTTCTAATGTCAGGATCTATGCCGAATCCGGCAGACCTGGATAATCTGTTTCCGGGCTCCGATGTACAGTTGCGGGAGTTCGTAAACTGGACCAATACGGTTGGTCAGGAGCTTCAGCGACTGACATCACTTACTCTACTATCCGTCTGAGCTGCTGGTGTCCTGCAGTGACAAGCTGCACAACGCAAGGTCGACCGTCGCAGACCTGCACCAACTCGGTGGCGAGCTGTGGGAGCGATTCAACGGCGGTAAGGAGGGTTCACTGTGGTACTATCGCGAGTTGGTCATAGCGTTTCCTGTACGCGATCAGCATGGGCCGCTGGTCGATGAGCTAGATCAAGTTGTGTCGATCATGGAGGGACTGGCTGGCTTGGAGTCCAGCTAAATCAGCCTATACATACTGTGTACTAAGCTCTTGGCAGCGCTTGCGGCTGGCGGCGATTCATGGTTGGGTCGGCGATTGAATGGGTAGCCTCTGCGAAGCACTAGGGTAACATGTTGGCAGTGGGAAGGTGCGTCTGGGTAGCAAGCCTGGTAGCCTTACGGGATTGAATTGACGCAACATAATGCAACAACCGAGGGCAGGCCGGCAGCCGCAACTATTGTCAGTAGAGTCCTGCAGTAGCCTGGTGGCGTCTGCAAGCGGCTTTCTGCTTTGGGGGTGTTGCATCGAACAGCACACGGACAGTTCGGGAGGTTGCGGCTGGGTGGCCACCTAGCTGCGGCAAGCGGCTAGGGCCAGCACGGGGAGTTTTTGCCTTTCACCCCTGCAGGCTCCGGCCGACCCGGACACTTGAAAGGCAAATTCATGGCGGACAAATCGCCGCTGTCCAAGGCGTTGGACCAGGCTGCCGAAGTGTTTGACTTGGCTTACTCGTTAGGCCGACAGTTTCAGCAAGAGCATCACTTGCGACGTCTGGGGATCATAGTTGAGGGCAAGTCACTGCGCGATCAGAATCTAGAGAAGATCAACGAGTTCATCACAGCGACATTGAACGCGCGCGACTTGATTGAAAACCCACCCGACGTGTTTGAGGCCATAGCCGAGCAACTTCGCAAAGCAGCACAACACGCCCGCGACTTCCAGCAGTTGGGCGAATCGAGCGTTGCGGAGCAATGGGACAAACTGATTCAGATCGCCCAAGACGGCTACCTAGCGGTCGAACAGGCCATTGAAGCAATGTGGCGGGACGGCCCCAGGGCATCTTCGGAAGAATCGCCCGGTGGAGTGAATCAAGAATCTGAACGCACCCCGGCCGCTGCAGGTGGCATACCCGATCCTCCGCCCAAGAGCGAGGCTCCCATCTTTACAGGCGACCTACACCAACTTCATAGTCTCTCGGACTGGATCCACGATTTTGAGCGGGCGTCCGTCTGTCGTGTCGACGGGTATGACCCAGATTCCGAGTTCGATGTCGACTATAGGAAGCTGAATGCGGTACTTGCTCATGGTTCCGAGCACCTTGGCTGCCTAAACATCGTAGAAGCCCAAAAACTGAGCCAATTGATCGCCGAACTGCAACTTGATACCGCCTGCTTGATCGCAGGTGGTTTGGAGGCAGCTGTTGACCCATCTGCGGATTTCTTAGCCGCGTATCGCAGCTTGAATCTAAAGTTGGCGAAAGCAACAACTTACATCCGCTGGCTGGGGCATTCGACCCGCGATGAACTTCGATCGATTGAATCTGCACACGAAACAACGGTCCAGACCGGTGAAGCCATTGGGACGACACCAGCGGCGCGCACTGGTGCGGCCGCCGAAGCAACTGGCACGAAGCCCAAACCCGAGTATCCAAACCCGCCAACCTACGCCCGTGACAAGTGGTTGTACGAGAATATCGAGAGTTGCTCGTTCACGGACCTGCAACTCAAGTTAAAACAAGTTGCCAAACGAGAGCGCTTCGTCATTATTACATCGCGTCCCGGCATTAAGAAAGCAGCTGACCGTTACGCCACTTTTCACCAGTTGCCAGTCCGTCGGTTCCCCACCAATTCGCCGGGGGCGTAGCGAGGGTGCAACTCAAGCCAGTTGCACCCCAGTTGCACCCCAGTTGCAACTCGCTTCGACACTCTCCACACGCAATAACTCCTATATGCAAGCGGCAACGGTTGTCGCCTGTGTGTTGCACAAGCAACCCTAGGAGTTATTGCGATGCGTGTTTCTGATTTGTCGGCCAAGCTGGCTGACTCCCTTGGCCAGCAGCGGCGGTACCTGGATGCCGATGGCTGCTCGACTCGTTACGACTTCTCGACTGAGCATTGGCGGCGGCTCGTCGATGCAGGCAAAGCGCCACAGCCGACGCGGTTCGGCCGGCTTGTTCGGTGGTTCGTTCCTGAGCTCGAAGAGTGGGAAGCGGCCGGCTGTCCTCCCATCCGCCAGGTGAAAGGGGGCAAGCGATGAACCGCGACAAACTGCGTGAAAGGGGCACGGCCACCAAGTCGGCCGGCATGGCGCGGATCGTGGCGGCGCTAAGCGCCACGACGCCGACCTCCGAACTACCGGCTGCAAAAGTGAAACCGCACCGACGGCAATCGATGCGGTTTCTGTTCAATCGACTCTCCCCGGATTTATGGAAGGAATCGAGTGATGGGTAAGCTTACGGATATTCTAGCCGCCGGTGGGTTCGGTGGCGACGATTTTGATTCTACGTGGAAGCGTACCGAAGCGGCAGGGGAGTTTGATCCGCTGCCTCCCGGCGAGTACTTCTGCCACGCCACCAGCGGCGAGTTGGATACGAGCAGCCGCGGCACGCCACGCTACAAGCTGGCGTTCACGGTGCTCGTCGGCCCGGCCGGCGATGAATCGCATACCGGCCGCATGGTGTGGCACGATCTGTACCTGACGCCGGCCGCGCTGCCGATGGCGAAGCGCGACCTGCTGAAACTGGGTATCGACGAACCGGCCAAGATGGAACAACCGTTGCCGCTTGGCATTCGCTGCCGGGTGCGTGTGGCATTACGTCGCGACGACGACGGCACCGAACGGAACCGTGTGGTGCGGTTCGAGGTGGTCGGTATCGACAATCCCGAGCCGGACGCGTTCGCACCGACGGACGCGGCGGCGATCTCCAACGGCGACTACTCGGCGTGGCCGCAGGAGGAGGGGCACCATGATGGCTGAGCATGCGAGCTATGGGTTTCGCATTCTCGGCAGTTGCGCGGGCGAGCGGCGGTTGGTCGATTGGCCAGCCGCCCTGGCCGGCTACGCCGAGTGCGACGAGCGTGCGGAAGTGGACCGCGAAGGCTACCTGAGCGCGTTCACCTACCCCATTGAGTTCCGCGACTATCTGACCACCCATCGCACCACCAAGGGCTACAGCGGCCCGTGTGGCGGCGACTGGCTGTGGTGGGACATCGACGCCGACTGCGACTTGGAGCGCGCCACAAGCCACGCACGGCGCTTGTGCGCGGGCCTGGTCGAACGCTACGACATCGATGGCGATACACTGCTGGTGTTCTTCAGTGGCGCGAAGGGCTACCACGTTGGATTGCCGCTGTCGCTCTGTAGTACGCCTTCAGCATCGACGGCGTTTCACCAAGTCGCCAAGTACCTGGCCATCCATTTGGCCGAGTCGATGAACGTGGCGATCGACGTTGGCGTGTACGACCGAGTGCGAGCGTTCCGGGCGCCCAACAGTCGGCACCCGAGAACTGGCCTACACAAGCGACACCTGACGCTCGACGAGTTGTTGGGGATGAAGCTCGACGCGGTGTTGCGATTGGCCAAGGCGCCCGAGCCGTTCGATCTGCCGGACAATCCGCCGGCAAACGACCGACTGGTAGCCGACTGGCAAACTGCCGCCGAAGCGGTGGAATATGAAGCGGCCGCCTTGGCCGAGCGTCGGGCGGCGTTGCGAGCATCAGGCGGGGCAGACGCCACGCTGAATCGGGTGACGTTGGAGTTCATCCGCGCAGGTGCCACGCATGGGGATCGGCATCGACTGCTGTTTTCGGCCGCTGCCAACCTGGCAGAGTTTGGCTGCCCGGCGCCGCTGGCTCTTGCACTGCTGACCGAATCGGCGCTCGACAGCGGCTTAACTCCGTCGGATGTGCGGCGACAGATCGAATGCGGCTTGGATGCCGCAGGGGGTGCCGTATGAGTGCAAAATACTCCACCGCCAGCGACGCGATAGCCAGCTGGCGCGAAGATGTACTGACCGGCACCAAACCGCCACGCTGGCCGCTGGGCGACGGGTTCGACGACGTGGAACTCGGCCCCGGACTGGTGCTGCTGTTGGGCGGTGCTCCCGGTGCCGGCAAAACGGCGCTCGCCATGCAATGGACGCTCGATGCTTTGCGGATCGATCTCGAACTGCGGGCGCTGGTAGCCAACGTAGAAAGCTCGCCGCGGGTGTTGCTCGACCGGCAACTGGCGCGGCTCAGTGGGATTCCCTTAGCTGACATCCGCGACCGTCGGCTGGACGAACAACACGGTGATCGACTCGCCGTCGCGTTCGACATCCTCGACACGGTTTCAGATCGACTAGCGTTCCTCGAAGCGCCGTTCAATCTGGAGAACGTAGCAGCCGCGGCGGATGCCACCGACTCGAAGCTGATCCTGCTCGACTACGCGCAGCGTTTCGCAGCCGATAGCGACAACAAACGGCACGAAGTGAACCGCCTGATGGATTACCTGCGCAAGTTCGCCGACGCGGGCTGCGGCATGCTGGTATTGGCCGCGGTAGGTCGCACAAAGAACCGCCAGGGCCAAAGCAGCTACGATCCGGCCGGCCTGAACCTGGCCAGTTTCCGCGAATCGAGCGAATTGGAGTTCGGCTGCGACTCGGCCTACATGCTGGCGCCCGATAAGGACGGCGGCCGCACGCTGGCATGCCTGAAGAACCGCCACGGCGAGCCGGCCGACGTGTCGTTGAGGTTCGATGGTTCGCTACAGCGGTTCGAGAGCGCCAACATCTGGAGGCCTGAGGACTTCGACGTGTCGCACTTGTGGCAGGGAGGCGACGATGCCGCAGAGTGAACCGGGACGACTCGCCCCGCTGCCACCGCCGATGCATTCGCCCAAGCCGAAGTCGGGCCAAAGAGGCGAGAATCGCAAGCCGACCGATCGCCGCACCACAGCGGGCCGCTTCGCCGTGCTGAACGAGTTCGTCGATTGCAGCCTGGCAGGGCTTACCAAGTCGGAACTGCTGGTCTGGCTGGTGTTGTATCGCGACACCCGTAGCGGCGCCGCTCGCACCGCCCAGAGCGACATCGCTCGGCGGTCGGGCGTGTCGATCCGTTCGGTGCAGACGGCCATCGCCAAGCTGGTGACGCGCGGCCTGCTGAAGTGCGTGCACCGTGGCGGCCTGAACATCGGCCCCAGTCGCTATCGAGTGCTGCCATCCCGCAGCGACGAAACCCCAGGGCCACTGACGAAGGAGGGTTCGTAAGTGCTTACGAAAAAAGGCGTCGCCAGCCTACGAAGCACGGTTCGTCCATCCCATAAGGATTCCATAAGAGTGAATCCACTTACGGGCTGCGCCCGTGGATTCACGAAGAGCAGAAGGGGCCACCCGTGAACATCACCGCCGAACTCGCCGCGTTGTGGGAAGCGACGCCCGTCGTCGCGCCGACGCCGCCAACTACGTCGTCGCCACCGTCGACCGATCGACTGCCGACATTGCCTCCCAAGCTGCAATGCCCCCTCGATCACCGCCAGCCCGAGCATTGGGAGTATGGGCCGGACCGCTACCGCCGCCCAGGTGTGCATCGAGTGACCTGTAAGCGTTGCGGGCGGTTTCACGGGTACACGGCACCACCGAAGCCATCAAAACGACGACACCAGGTACTACTTTGACAATGAGCGATCCTTACCAATGGGAACAACGAATTTGATGGACTCCCTATCTACAAGCTTGCATTCACTCCCCGCAACATGTAACGTAGATTACATGCCAAGAAAACAGGAACCGCCGACACCGATCACCGACGCGCTGCGAGACGCAATAAACAGTTCGCCGCTGTCGTTTGCCGCCCTGGAGCGCGAAACCGGCGTACTCCGCCAGGTACTGATGAAGTTCGCCCGCGGCGAAGCGGGGATGCGGCTGGACTCGGCGGACAAGCTGGCGGTGTATTTTGGGTTGGAGTTCTGTCCACGAAAGGACCGCTGAGATGGCAGTGGACCAACCGAGCAAACTGCGGGACTATTTCGCCTTTTGTCAACGTGCCCCAGACGATCAATGGAAGTGGCACCCAGCAGTATTGCAGATTCGCACACATTTTCGCTTGATGATGGAGGCGATGCTACTTGATAGTGTTAAGTTCGGTCGATCTAGCGTTTCCGAGCCCATCGATTTAGCTGAACACGTACAAGCAGAGTTGGCTACCTGCGGAGCCTTGATGCTGTGGAAACTAGATGAGAGCCATCGAGTCGCTTATGAGCAACAAAATGCTGCATTCTCTGGCGTATGGGCCTCTCTTTTCTTGGAATTGCAAAAAGAACTGCAATTGCACACCTCCTTACAACTTCCGCCTCCGCCTGAAAATCGCGACGCTGTCCGACATTTCATTAACAAAGTGTATGAACTCTTGAGCTCCACCGACTACGCGGATACTGAGAACACGACTCTTTGCATGTTTGCAGCGAGAGACTTGTACCCAAAATCTGCCTGGAACACCCTGGGAACACTGGGGACCGATGTTGAAGTGATCATGGACCGACTCATGCATATCTATTGAAATACTGCGGCCGCAAATTACGGAGTTTTGAAATTGCCAGAATCTACAAGCAAACCTACACCAAGCCGCTCCCTAACGGCGCCGAGCTGTTCACCCGCAAGGGGCAGGAGTTCGCCCGTTGGACTCCGAAGCGGGGCAAGCCTCGCTCGGCAGTCGAGCTGGCTAATTGCTCTGGGTTGGAGCTAACCAGATTGAAGGAAAATGACTGATGGCTACCGTCTATCGCAAGACCGTTACACGCAAGCTTCCTGTCAACGCTGAGTTGTTTGTCCGAAAAGGACAGCAACTCGCCCGGTGGAGAGATAGCAAGGGCAAGAATCGCACCGCACCTGTCACGACTGGGCGCGATGGTGCACCACGCATCTCGACCGAGGCGGGCACTTATACGGCCAAATACCGTGATGGCGACGGCGTTGTACGCGAAGTCGCTACTGGTTGCCGCTCGAAAGATGCGGCGAAAGCGGTCCTGAACGAGTTGGTCGAGCGTGCCGAGCGGGTGCGATCTGGGATTGTGTCCGCTTCCGACTACGCGGTCCGCGACTGGCAGTCCGCGGCAATTGCCAATTCATTTGATGAGTATATCTTGTCACTTGAAGCGCAGAAGTCCTCCGCTGATTACATTGCCAATATGCGGTATTTGGCCACCCGTGTTTTTGAGGAAAACCGCTGGCGAACACTGCGGGACTTGTCGGCTAAACCCTTGGTGGCTTGGCTGACTAAGTGCACTGCAGAAGGAATGGGTGCCCGTACTCGCAATCAATATCTGCAGGCCGTCAGGCAGTTTGCCAAGTGGTGCGTCAACGAGGGGCGTTTAGCGTCTAACCCATTTGAGCGAATCTCAAAGATGGACGAGGCTTCGGATCGTCGTCGAAAGCGTCGCTCGCTGACGGTGGCTGAGCTTGAGCGGCTGTTGTATACCGCCCGCTGGCGCCCGCTGGCAGACTACGGGCGACAAAGCGAAGCCAAAGATCGAGACGATGTTAGGGGGAAACGAGATACCTGGAAGTTGGCAGCACTGTCATTTGACGATTTGCCGGCTGCCGTGGAACGAGCCAGACAACGGTTATCGGACAACCCAGCGTTTGTCGCAGAGCTGGAAGCGCGGGGGCGTCAGAGGGCTCTGATCTACAAGACGATGGTGTTGACGGGGCTTCGTCGCGGCGAGTTGGCATCGCTTTGCCAAAGTTCCGTTGTTCTGGATACCAAAGTCCCCCACTTAATCCTGGAAGCAAAAGATGCCAAGAACCGACAACGTAGCGAAATCCCATTGCGACCCGACTTGGCTTCGGATTTGAAGGACTGGGTGTCCGACCGCAGGCGGAACTCTGCTGGCGGAACGAACGACATCTTGCAGTTTGACGGCCCGGGGCAATCCTCTAAACCAATTCCGCTGTTTGATGTGCCGAAGCAACTTGTGGGTGTTCTCGACCGCGATCTCAAGGCTGCCGATATTCCCAAAGTGGACGATCGCGGCTGCAGCGTTGACGTACATGCATTACGTCACACCTATGGATCGCTATTGTCGGCAGGTGGTGTAGCACCACGGACGGCGCAAGCGGCGATGCGACACAGTTCAATCGACTTGACGATGTCTGTTTACACTGACCCACGGGTGCTCGATGTTGCTGGTGCGCTCGATGCACTACCTGCTCTACCGCTCGACCACGACCCCACGGAGCGGGAACGTGCCGCGGCTACTGGAACGGATGGTCGCCAGCACAACGCCCAGCGAACGGTTGCACCAATGGTTGCACCAAAAACTGGCCAGCAGAGCATATTCGAGGCAACTGCTGACAATCCGCCGAATCGTGGCGATGCCCTCAGCGCAAAAAACACCCCGGAAAAACCAACGGTTTCCCGGGGTTCGCGAAGAGCGGGAGACGGGATTCGAACCCGCGACGTCCAGCTTGGGAAGCTAGCACTCTACCACTGAGTTACTCCCGCATCTTGTGTATCGTAATCCAGCGACGATGCTTCTGGCAACTGGCGTGCTGCAAATTCGCAGCCGGTGAACGGGGTTAACCAGGCATCCATAGACTCAGGCCAAGCCCGGCCAGTAAGGCGACCACCAGCATCAGCACAATCCACAACACAAAGACAAACAACAAGTTGCAAAGAAAGAACTGCAGGGCGAATTTCAACACGCTGCTAAAAGGTAGCTTCAGGTCCACGACCCGTACGTTGGCCAGGTTCGTGTCGCGGGCCGTTGCGGGCGCAGGAGCTTCGGGAGGCTCAAGGGCCATCGCCGGAGGGGGCGTCGAGATTGGCGGGGCGGAACCCGCAGACCGCTTGTCGTGAATGACAATCTCCGGAACTTCCTCCTCGATTGCTTCCGCCTGACTGGGCAGTGGTGGCTCTGGCGGAGCTGGCGGAGCCGACAGCGTTGGGGGAGGTGGCGCAGACGGTGCGGGAGCTTCTGGAGCTACCAATACCGGCTGGCCGCACTTGGGGCAGGGGAGCGTTTGTCCGGCGTGGGTATCGGGTGCCTTGATCGGCGCCTGGCAGTGGGAGCAGTGAAACTTGATGGGCATAGCGACAAGCGACCAGAAGGCGAAATTCGAAGTGGTTCCTTTTCCATTAAGTTCGCTGGATGGGCCGCTGTCAAATTCACCTCCGCCGCGGATTGCGGTAAAGCACCTCTGAGAGCAATTCGGGCGACCCTGGCTCTCCGTTCCGGTTGTAATGCCATTGCCGGTTAGTGGGTACCCACTGCTCCTGCAGTGGCCAGGGATCGAACGGCTCGCGTCCCAGGTGCTCGGCAAGCTTTCCCGATCGCATCGCGACGTTGCCCGCCCTGGGAGGAATCGGGCCGGCCTCAAGTCGCGGACAGCCCTGCAGGAGATCGGGATCGTAACCCCCCACCCGGTTTACCACCTGGGCGATCTCGTACAGGCTCAAACGCCGGGGCCCGCCGGAGTGATACAACCCGGTCGCGTTGCTGCCCAGCAACTCCTCAAACAGCAGGTTTAAACAATCGGTGTAGGTCGGTGTGCGAATCTCGTCAAAATACAGCGTTGCAGGGCGGTTCTTGGCGAACCGCGATTGAATCCAATCGATCGCGCCGGCGTGTCCGTTGAAGCTGATGCCCATCGGCAGCGAGATCCTTGGCACGCAGGCCTCTGGATACCAGTCGGCAATCAGCTGCTCACCGCTGACCATGGTCTTGCCGTAGACCGTTACAGGATCGGGTCGGTCGGTTTCGAGGTGTCCGTTGCGTTCTGCATCGTCGCCGGAGAAGACCAGGTCGATCGACGTATGCACCAGCCGCGCGTCCCGCTCCACTACGTGCGACAGCAGGTTCACCAGTCCTTCCACGTTGGTCCGCCAGGCGAGTCGGGAGTCGAGTTCACAGGCTTTTAGCGCGCAGTTGCCGGCGCAGTTCAGCACCGAGCGAAACTGGTACTTGTCGAACAGCCGCCCCAGCTCGACGTGGTCCTCGGCGTCGCAAGCCACGATGTGCGGCCCCGCCAGACGCCAGTTGTCCTGTTGTCGGATACCAATCACTTGTCCAGGGTAGCGGCGGTGGAAGTGATCCAGCGCGTTATACCCGGTCACCCCCGCCACACCGGTGACCAGCAGGGGCAATCGATTGGGTGGAAGCGAGAACATAGCAGGCGACGGGCGGTGGTTAGAACGGACTCGCTAGATTCTAACCGAATCGACCGTGGTTTTCGTCGGGGTCACCCCGCCGGTGCTACGCCGCCTGACGCCAGCGATTCACGAACTGGGCGTAGTCCTCTGGGGTATCGATACCGCTGCTGTTGTGTGCGGTGACCCCCACGGCAATCGAGTGTCCGCGTTCCAGGACCCGAAGTTGTTCGAGCCGTTCGGCCAGTTCCATCCGCGACGGGGCCCAGCTGGCCAGTTCCAGCAGGAAGTCGCGGCGGTACGCGTAGATTCCGAGGTGCTGGTAAAACAGTGGCGGGTCGGCGGCCAGGTCCATGTCTTCCGCTTCACGGACGAACGGAATCTGGCTCCGGCTGAAGTACAGGGCCCGGCCCGCTTCGTCGAACACTACCTTCACACAGGCGGGGTTGGCGAGTTGTTCGGCGCTGCGGAGCGGCGTGGCCAAGGTGGCCATCGGCATCTGTGGGTTCTGCTCCAACAGCTCGATCACCTGGTCCACGGCCGAGGCTGCCATTTCCGGCTCGTCGCCCTGCAGGTTTACCAAAATGTCCGCCTCGGGCAGCGAGGCCGCCACCTCTGCTACGCGGTCGGTTCCGCTCGCGCAATCAGGGCTGGTCAGCATGGCATTGCCGCCCGCGTCCTGGATGATCTCGGCGATGTCCGTACTGTCGGTCGCCACGATCACGCCCCGGGGTTTGCGGGCCTGGCGGGCCGCGGCGTGGGTGTGCTCAATCAGCGTGCGGCCGGTCTCGGCTAGCAGCATCTTCCGGCCCAGCCGAGTGGAGCCCAGCCGGGCGGGGATGACGACGTAACTGCGGAGCGAGCTGGAGGATGATGTATTCATGACACGGTATTTACTCAGTTTCCCAAACTTGGGATAGCTCAATTCGAGGTGGTAACTAACGTTGGAGCATTTGGAGCGGGGCCGTAGAATATCGGTAGCTCGTGAAGCCGACCCAACTCGATTCTCGTAGTGCTAGCTCCTCTGTAATCTGTGTCCCGGAGACGTCGTCCGATGTGTGGAATTGTTGGCTATGTAGGTCCCGATGAGGCGACTGACTTCTTGCTCGAAGGCCTTCGCCGACTCGAGTATCGCGGTTACGACAGCTCCGGCGTGGCAACCCTGCACAACGGCGACCTGGCCGTGACCAAAACCGCTGGCCGCATCGACCAACTGGCTAGTGCGCTCAAGCAGCACCCCGCTCCCGGCCACATCGGCCTGGGGCACACTCGCTGGGCGACGCACGGTCCGGCGAACGACGAAAACGCCCATCCCCACATTGGCGGTCAGCGGGTGCTGGCGCTGGTGCACAACGGCGTCATCGAGAACTTTCGCGTCCTCAAGCAGAAGCTCACCGAGAAGGGGTACACCTTCGGTACCTCGACCGATACCGAAGTGATTGCCCAACTGCTGGACTACGAACTCCATCGCTGCCAGGAAGTCGAAGACGACGAACTTCGCGTCACCGACCCCTATCACGTGCTGGTGCAAGCCATGCAGGCCACGCTCAGTCAGTTGCGTGGCACCTATGGATTGGCCGTGGTGTTCCGCGACTGGCCCAACGTGATCTTGGCGGCCCGACTTGGCAGTCCGCTGGTCATCGGCATCGGCGACGGCGAGCACTTCATCGCCAGCGACCAGTCGCCCTTGGTGGGCCGCGCCGACAAGATCGTCTTCCTGGCCGATCACGAACTTGCGGTGGTCACGGCCGAATCGATCCGCGTCGTGAACCGCGATGCAGGTGACGTGCCGCACGATGTCAAGCTGCTGGAGGTGGACGAAGCGCAGGTCGAGCTCGATGGCTATCCTCACTTCATGCTCAAGGAGATCTTTGAGCAACCCGAGACCGTCCGCAATGCCATGCGTGGTCGCCTGGATCACGACCAGGCCACGGCGGTGTTCGGCGGTTTGAACCTCAACGCGCAGCAGCTTCGTGCCGTCGACCGCATGGTGCTCACCGCCTGCGGTACCAGTTGGCACGCCGGACTGGTTGGCGAGTACATGCTCGAAGCGTTTGCCCGGGTACCGGTCGAAGTGGAGTACGCCAGCGAGCTTCGCTACCGTAATCCACCGCTCTCCAGCAACACGCTGCTGTTTGCCATCACCCAAAGCGGCGAGACCATCGACACGCTGGCTGCTATGCGCGAGGTGAAGCGCAAAGGTCACCCGGTGCTCTCTATCTGCAACGTGGTTGGCAGCACCATCGCTCGCGAATCCGACGGCGGCATTTACTTGCACGCCGGCCCCGAGATCGGTGTCGCCAGCACCAAGGCGTTCACTTCGCAGTGTGTGGTGTTCGCACTGCTGGCGCTGTACTTCGGTCGCTTGCGTCATCTCAGTTACGAAGCCGGTTTGCGAGTGATCGACGAACTGCAGGCCCTGCCTGAACTGGTCGAGGAAGCCCTCACTACCAATGGCCAGGTCCGTAAGATCGCCGCCAAATATTCCGGCTGCGACAACTTCCTGTACCTCGGCCGCCAGTACAACTTCCCGGCCGCCCTGGAAGGTGCCCTGAAGCTGAAGGAGATCAGTTACATTCACGCCGAAGGGTATCCCGCGGCCGAGATGAAGCACGGTCCCATTGCGCTGGTGGACGAAAACACGCCGAGCGTGTTCATCGTGCCGCGCGGCGGGGTGTACGAAAAAGTGCTCGCCAACATGGAGGAGATCAAGGCCCGCGGCGGACCGGTGATCGCCATCGTCAACTCCGGCGATAACGAGGCGGCTGAAATCGCCGACGACGTGATCCACGTGCCCGCCGTGGCCGATTTCGCCCAACCCATCATCACCGCGGTGCCGCTGCAACTGCTGGCCTACCACATCGCGGTGCTCCGCGGCTGCGACGTCGACAAACCGCGCAACCTGGCCAAGAGCGTCACCGTCGAATAAGTCGACGGTGGGCTGGCACCAAGTAACCGGCGAGCCTGCTCGCGGTGCTACCGAGTTTTGTCTCTGCGAGTTTTGTCCCCATCCCAAGGCAAGCGATCCATGGGCCCAAAACTCCCGGGGTTTTGTCCCCACCCGAGTGGTGAAACCGCTATTTTTTTCGGTGAAATCCTTCCCGGGGTGGCCCAAAACTCGCTGCGTTGTTCTCCGCATGTCACGGCGTGTCCCAATACTCTTGCCGCCGCTGCGATGATTGTGGCCGTTCGCACCGCGATTCGGCGTAGCTCCCAATAGCTCGCTCGCCGAACCGGCGGCCATCGACTGCGCACCGGTAGCGCACGCCTGCCGCTTGCTGTCTGGAGCTCACCGCCAGTTTTTGGTGGCCCCAGAGCCACAGCAGGCGGAGACTGTCGCACCATTATTGGAGCACACCGTCACCCGCATTCAACCGCGAATTTTTTACAGCTGGTCGATCGCGAGCGGCCGATGCCAAGTCCCTGGGAATGAGTCGCAGGCCGTAATAAGCGGATTGCAGCTACGGCAAAGTGACCACTCGAGTCGGGAGCGTCTGGTGCGAAAGTCGATGTGGCCGACGCAGATTGCGGGCGCCTCGATTCTGGTGAGGTGAGCTGCACCGAGGGGAGTTGGCAGAGACTCGAATGGGGTTTGCTATGCCCCCACATCGGTGGGTTGGGCGGGATGGAATACCACAGAGTTCGCCACAACTGACGCGCTGAATCTCACTTTCGATCTGAGCGAAAGATGCACCTTCAGCAACTTCGGACTTTTGCTAATGCCCTTTTGTGGCGCGACCTCAGCAGCAAAAACCTCTGGTTTCAGATGCTCGGAGCCCCTTATCGACCTTCTGCTATACTGGGTTGCATGGCTGACGGCACGCAAATTCTGTCGCAGATCGTGCAGGGCAATGCCTGCGTTGGCCAGCAACTTCTCGACAAAACGAAAAAAGGTGCGTTCTAGGCAGCAAGTATCGTGGGCCAATACGGGAGGCGACCGATGGATACCATCTATCGCACGGTGGGGACGTTACTCATCCTGCTGACGCTTGCGGACGCAACTCTCGCGAAACCGTTGACGGAGGACGATCTCAAGCCTCCGGAACAGGTAACCGTTGCGCGGGTCATGTCGGGTGATTCATTCTATATTCGCACCAACAGCGGTAGTGTTCCCGTACGCTTACTGGGCGTTGTTGCGCCACGTAAGGAATTCGACAAGCGTCACTTCGATGAGTCGAAGAAGGCGTTAGGGAAACTGATTGCCAATAAAGAACTGACGATCCGTCAAGGCGTGGTGGTCGAGCGCGGCATCAAGCGCCGAGTTGTGCTGGCATGGTTGGAGGAAGATTTGTTAAATCGCGAGGTAGTCGCTTCGGGCCACGCCTGGAACCAACCGCTGGAGTTTGCCGCGCCTGAGTTGCAGGCAGCCTTCGATGAGGCCCAGAAAGCCAAACGTGGCTTCTGGAGTGAGCCAGAGCCGCCGCTTTCGCCTTGGAAGACCGAGGCGTTTATTGAGGCATTTGGAGTGGATTCTAAGAGGGGTAAGAAGCCCAACATCTCAGCACAAGAGCTATTCAGCTATGTGAAAGAGTACGACATACAGTACACCGAAGCAGTCACGCTGCTAGAGAAGGCTCGAGCTTATCATGACCCTCACGGACAACGTCACAAACTGCGGGCGGGGCAACTGCATATTAGGAATATAGTGTCGCATCCACCAGAAGAAACAGCTGAAGAGCGAACCATGTACGACGCCCAGATGGCTTGGGCAATGCCTGACCGATTGTACATGAAAGGGACACGGAAGTTGCGGGGCGAATTCGAATATGCTCTTCAGAAAGGCAAGGGCTGGTTTTCGATTCAGAGGGAAGCAAACGCCAAATTGAGGGTCGATGACAACTGGGTAGGAACCGAGCCTATCTTGCAGTTGCTTGAGTGTTTAGAAGCGGTGCTATTTCAACCGAGCCTTATCAAAGTGGGAGAGCCCGCGGTAGGTGAGTGGGGGCTTTGCTTTTATGGACTCGTTGACGACAACGCGAAGGAAATTGCATATCTCACGGTAAAGCCAGTAACTCTTCGCGAGGATAGTCTCGTTAGCACGTGGTTTACACCTCTCACAATGGCCATTGATCGGCAAAGTGGTCGCCTAGTTGGGCTCTCGTTTTTGAGCGGTGGCTCTGGTCAAAAAAAGCTAATGGAGTTCGGGCCGCCCCCTGATGCATTCGTCATGCGCGTCGAAGAAGAAGTAGTAGTGGCAGGTATGCAGCTGCCTAAAACAATCCAAGTACCTCCTACACCATTTCAACTATTACGCTCAAAAGTCTATCTTACCAACTGGAAGCTAGGGGGAGTTGACGAAGAACTATTCGAGAAACCCAAGCCGGAGGTGCCGCCCTAGGCGGTGCCCTGAGTCTAGCCTTGGGTGCCGGCGGTGGCTTCCGCCTGTTATCGGCGGCGAGCCGCTTCTGCATGGCGAGAACGGGTGTGTTCTTCGGCTAGCGATATGGCAAGCCGATCGAGGCGTGCACATCCGCCCTCAGTTGTGCGACCATCCAAATGCCTGGAGATGGTCTACCACCAGCACGTTGCGCACTCCGCGCACTTGCAGAGGTGTCCCCGCAGCAATGACACCGACCGCAGTTAGGTTCCTTTCGGTCCAAGCTAAGGGGCCACCCGGTCGTTCCGCAACTCCCCGCGGTGTACATCACGTCAGCGAGATACGTCCGGTTTCTACGACGTGTCTGCGTGAAACTCCTGTGCAGCCAACGCTGACTGCTCAATCTGCCTCGGCCACATCGACTGAGGCACCTTCAGGCGACCCCGTATCTGTAGTCGGCGTACATCACCATATTGAGTTGAGCTCGGTCTCTTTGATTCATCCGCGGTTCCTACCCAATCGCAGCGAGCCGCCTCTGCTTCAGCAACTTGCGTTTGCGATAGCCCAAGCCTTTCGGACTGTGGCGGAAGCCAGGCGGTCTTCTTGCCGGTAAGAGATCGCGTAGCCAACCTGGATTCTCCCGTACTGCAAAGCGGCGTGCACACCGATCTCTGTTAGCTTACATTAACGGGGGTAGTGGCACACCGATGGGATGGCGGTTCCACCGGCGGCCACCGGGCGGACGAGACGATTGTCAACGGATGACCGTGCAGGTAAAGGATCAATCGGGTGCGAATTCTATTCATTCGATCGGCACCTCTGGTCCTCTTGCTGGTTGCCATGGCGACGTTGTGGCTGGGCGACTTGTGGGTGCGGCGGAACAGGGTCCATCACGAACTGGTGGGAACCTGGAACGCCCCCCTGGACCACCCGTCAGCAGACGTTCGCCGGGATGGTACCGTCGTGCTGGAGCTCAAACCGAACGGCAACTTCGCGCTGACTGAGATTGTGCGTGTGGGAGACTCGACGAACAGATCCACGCATCAGACTTCTGGAACCTGGGAACGCCGGGGCACGACACTCCGCCTGGTGCTCCAGAAGGACTATTGGAATTGTCTGTTCGATTACATGGATTACCAGATCCTCGAAGTGGGTGAGACGCAGCTAGTGTTGCAGCAAGATGGATTGCGGTACGAACTACATAGAAGGACGCCGGAAGAATTAGCTCTGCCAGTGAACCCAGGCTAATGTTGGGTCCGCGTTACTCGCCCGCACGGTGTGACGTCGACACCCTTGCGGGGGCGATTCTGGCCATGGTGCATCCGGTGGCTCTGCTATCACCCGTCGGTAACCGATTTCTCCCACGCCGTTATAGTTGTTACGAGACCGACATCGGGTGTACAATCTGGGGGTATCTGGGCAGGCGCTCCTACAAACTTCCAGAGGTCTTGTTCCATGCTTTCGCAGCCGAGCCGTTCGCAGGAAATCAGCTCGTTTTCTTCCGCCATTTCGCGGCGCAGCTGTCTTGTCGGTTCGCTGGGCGGGGCCTTGGCACTCATGTTTGGCAAAGGAGGTACGCCAGTGTTAGCGACCACCATCGAGAGCGGTGTCACGGTTGAACCAAGCTCCGCCGCTGAAGACCTGTTCGGTTACATCCAACGCACCAAGGGAACGTTCGATCCCACGCTGTATCGGCAATTGCTTGGCGCCTGCAACGAATTCAAGGAGGGCGACGAGTCGCAGGGTATCTCGGCCGCGGACCCGGCCTCCCGCACTGCTGCCCGTACGCTGTTGGCGAATACGCGCATTGCGGATCTGAGTGCGCAGCCGGTCTATCGGGATCCATTGTGGGTGTACATCGAAAGCGCGGTCGATCAGCAGGCGGCACAGAAAGTTGCCGGTTGGACACTGGGGCAACTGCGCGATTACTTGTTGAATTCCACCGAAGAACAAATCAAGCAAGTTGCACCCGGCTTGTCGAGCGACACGATTGCCTGCGTAGTGAAACTGATGACCAACGAGCAGTTGATCGCGGTGGGCGCGAAAGTGTTCAACCCGCTGCCGGGATCGCAGATCGGTGCTCGCGGCTACATGGGCGCGCGGATTCAGCCCAATTCGCCCACCGACAACGTGGACGACATTCGCTGGCAGGTCTTCAGCGCGTTCTCTTACGCGGTGGGCGACGTGGTGCTGGGCACCAATCCCGTCTCGAGCGAAGTCGAATCGGTGGCCGCGGTAGAGCAAACGTTGGCCGACATTTTGCAGACGTTCGAACTCGAAGAGGTGATGCCGCATTGCGTGCTGGCCCACGTCGATGTGCAAGCGGCGGCTGAAGAGCAGTTCCCGGGCACGACGGGCGAGTGGTTCCAAAGCCTCGCCGGCGTGGAGGATGCCAATCGGGTGTTCGATATCAGCGTCGACAAAATGGTGCGGCATGCTCGGTCTCGCACGGGCAAGTACGGCCTGTACTTCGAGACCGGCCAGGGGGCCGACGCCACGAATGGCCACGGCAAGGGATTCGACATGCTACTGCACGAATCCCGCAAATACGGTTTCGCCCGGGCTTTGCAGCAGGAAGTGGCGCAAGCCCAGCAAAGCGCGGGCAGAGAACCAGCTCCCTGGGTGCATGTGAACGACGTGGCGGGATTCATTGGCCCGGAGATCTTCCGCACGCGAGACCAACTGGTGCGGTGCTGCCTGGAAGACATCGTCATGGGCAAGCTGCATGGCCTGACCATTGGGCTGGACGTCTGCTCGACGCTACACATGGAGGTCGACCTGGACGATCTGGATTGGTGCATCGAACAAATCATGCCGGCCTGCCCCGCCTATTTGATGGCGCTGCCCACCAAGAACGACCCGATGCTCAGCTACCTGACCACGGCGTTCCAGGATCACGTCCGCGTCCGCGAGAAGTTTGGCTACAAGGTGAACGACCGTATGTGGCAGTACTTCCAGCAATTGGGCGTTGTTGACCAGCAAGGAAAGCCAACCGAGCACTTCGGCCAGCCCGCTTGGGTGTACCTGAAGTACCAGCGGAAGAAGGGCGACACGCGCTCGGACGCCGCGATCCTGGCCGAAGCTCGGCAGCAGATGGACGAGGTCCGCGCCCGCGGGGTCTTTCTCGCCGAAGGCTACGGCGCCGAGCCGTGGGACCTGCAGCCGAGCCTGGATCGCCGTGTTCGCCATCTGTACGAGGACTCCAAAGAGTGCATCTGGGCGGAGCTGCCAGCGAGCTTTGCGGCCGGTATTCCTCAGGCCGTGTCGATTGATTCCCAAACCGTAGATCGCCGCGACTACATCCTGCATCCTCCCAGCGGCGAGGTGCTGGACGACGCCTCGGTGGCCAAGGTGCTGCAACTGCGCGACTCGCATGACGCGACCTACGATGTGCAGCTGGTAATATCCGATGGGCTCAATGCCTTGTCGCTGCTGGACGATGGGCATCTCGATCCGTATCTGCAGAGCGTACGCGTCGCGCTAGCCGAGGCTGGCTATCGCGTGGCGCCGGAGCCCCTGGTAGTGCGGGGAGGTCGCGTGCGGGTGGGGTACCGGATTGGCGAGCTGCTGTATGGACAGCTGATGCAAGAGGATACGCACCGCGCCATTCTGCACATTATTGGCGAGCGGCCCGGTTCCGGGCACCACGCATTCTCGGTGTACATTACCGCGCCGACCGTCAGCACGTGGGCTCAACCGGGCGTGGTCGATCATAATGTCACGAAAGTGGTCTCCGGAATCGCCGACACGGCGCTCGCGCCGGCAAAGGCCGCCAAAACCACTCTCAATATCGTCAAGCAACTTGCCCCTCGGAGTGGTTAATTCCCTGTACCCGCTGGGAAATATGCTACACTCCTTTCGTGCAGTGGCCGCCTTCTTATCTGGGAGCTTTTCGATGAACACCTGTGCGCGAATTGTCGCTATCGTTGCCCTTTGCCTCCTGTCGACTGCAGTGCGAGGGACCGAACCAGTCAACATTCTCAACTACATGCGGGCCGAGACCGATCGCCAGTTCAAGGACTACGCCGAGAAAGCTGGCGGACTCGGCAAGCTGGCGCACCAGCGCGAGCCTTATTCGGTAAAGGACCAGACCACGATTCGCGGTAATCGTGATACGCTGTACTCGTTTGGCGTGTACGACCTGGTAAGTCCCGTGACGATCGTCATGCCCGACACCAAAGGGCGGTTTCAGTCGCTGCTCGTTATTGACGAGGACGAGTACAATCCCGTGTTGAAAAATGGGTCGGGCGAGGTCACCCTGAGTGTCGATTCGGTTGGCACTCGCTATGCAATGGTGCTGGTCCGTACGTTTGCCGATCCGAACAGCCCAGAGGACTTGAAAAAGGCGTACGCCGCGCAGGATGCGATTGAAGTGAAGCAGGCATCGGCGGGCACACTGGAAATACCCGAGTGGGATCAGAAGTCGCTGGTCGAGACTCGGCAACAACTCAATCAGCTGGCCCTCAAGATGGGCGACTTTTCCAACGCCTTTGGTCGGCGGGGCGAGGTCGATCCGATCCAGCATCTGATGGGCTGCGCGGCTGGCTGGGGCGGCAATCCCAGCCGTGGTGCGATGTACTTCGCCGTAGTGCCGGAGAAGAACGACGGCAAAACGGCCTACACGCTCACCATGCCCAAGGGCGTGCCGGTCGAGGCGTTCTGGTCGGTCACCGTGTACAACAAGGACGGCTTCTTCACGCCCAACGACCTCGATGCCTATTCGTTCAATAGCATCACGTCCAAGCCGAATGGCGATGGCAGCGTGACCATCCACTTCGGCGGCGATCCGAAATCGGACAACTATCTGCCCATCACCGACGGCTGGAACTACGTGGTCCGCTGCTACCTGCCTGGTTGGGAAATCATCGAGGGCAACTGGACACCGCCCAAACCGGAGTTGGCCGAGTGATTAGCGGCCGGCCCTCACTTATTCCACCAACTCCGCGTCCAGCGTGATATCGGCGTTGAGCACTTTGGAAACGGGGCATCCTTCTTTGGCCTTCGTCACAAGTTCTTCGAACTTGGCTTGATCAGCGCCCGGGATTTTCGCTTTGAGTTCCAGGTGCACGGCCGTGATGGCGAAGCCATCGCTGACTTCGTCCAGCGTGACCTCGGCAGAAGTTTCCATTTTCTCGGCCGTCAGGCCGGCTTCGCCCAGTATGAGCGAGAGCGCCATTGTAAAGCAGCCCGCGTGGGCCGCACCGAGGAGCTCTTCGGGGTTACTGCCGCGCTGACCTTCGAAGCGAGCGGCAAAGCCATAGGGGTAGCCATCCAGAGCTTTGCTCTGGGTGAATAGCTCGCCGCGCCCGTCCTTCAAACCGCCCGACCATGCTGCCGCGCCGCGTCGTCGAATGCTCATCTCTTGCTCCTGTGTGGGGATACTGATTCCGATTGCCAATGGCGAATCTTATCTCAGTGGGAGCAATTGGGCTAGCTTCGCGGCACCCCGTTTAGTTGCCAGCGGGCAGCAGATTCTCTGACCAGATGGCCATCTCGGCAGCACCTGTGTAGCCTTCGATGTGGTCGGCGGGTTGGTCGATGACGCTTCCCACCACGACCACGGTGGGTGCACTCGTGACGTTCTCGGCCAGTACCTGCGGAGTGAGCACCGTAAGCGCCTGCCCACCGGGCAGGGTGAACTCGTACTCGGCTACCGAGCCGGCCTGCCGACCAGCGTCCGGTGCGCCACAGAAGAAGATGCCACCATGCTTGCGTTTGGGCGAGGTGAGCCAGAAGCCGGCGATCTGCGAAATCTGTCCGCGGGCCTGACCGGTGTCGAACAAGGGCGGGAACACCTCGCGGGCGGCGTTGTTCCAACTGGCATCCGCGTCTCCTTCGCCGAAGGTAAGTGCGTCGGCCAGTTTAGCGATCGTGGCGTAGCTGCTGCCCTTGGTGCGCCCGATCTTACCTGGGGCTACCAAATATGGAGCGGCTTCTTCGGATGCGGCCGTGAGTCGCTGCAACTCGGCCGCCGTGTACTGGGGCGCGTCGAGAATGTTGATCTCCACGCTCGGCTGTTCGGTTGCCGCCGGGTTGGCTGGCTCGGCATCGAAGTCCCAGGCCGGCGGCTCGTTGTCCGTTACGTCGGTCGTGAACGAGGCCGTGTCGACACCGCCAGGCTGTTCATCTGTGGCTTCCGTGTCACTCTCCGACGACTCTGGCGCCTGGGCCAGCGACGACTGAGGGCCGACAGCAGGCTCGGATCGCATCGCCTGCGGCTTGATGGCGTCGGGATAAAGGTTGGCCGCGTTGAGGGGATCGGCCACTTTGACCCACAAAATCACCAGGTAACCGGCATACAGTCCAAACATGCCGCCCAGCACGATGCCGAGCATTGTACGCACGACGGAAAACGACGACTTCCGCTTCCGCGACGCTACTACACCACGTGGTGCATCGACCTTGGCGAAGTTCAGTTCGTCGTCCTCCTCACCCATGGTGACACCCACCGGCTCGAGCTCTTCGTCCTGAACCTCCAGGGGCTCGTCGGTAGCAGGGAACCCCATCGAGGCACGCAAGCTCTTCGAGTCGTCTAACTCGTCGGCCGACGGACCATCGCCCTGGTCGCTCACCAATTGGTCGAACGAGGGAGCATCCTCGGTCGTGGCCGCCACAGGTGAGTCCGCTTCGTTCGATTCGGAGTCGAACGATGGAGTTGCGAAGTCGTGCAGCGTCATTTCGTCGAACTCGCTGGAGGTCCGCTTGTTTTCGCGGTGGCTCAGCTCCTCGTCCGACGTCTCTGTTTCTAGAGTTTCCGATTCCGGTGCATCCGAATCAGCTTTGTCGATCTCCGCCGTTTCTTCGACGGGGTCGTAGCTGCCGGAATCCTGGGGGCTGTCTGCTGGCTTCGACTCGGCGAACAACTCTCCTAACGTCGGTCGACGTCGATCGGCAGCGGGCACGGGTTCCTCGAGGTCGATCGTTTCCTTGGTGCCGAAGTCGCTGGCGTCATCCGCCTCGCTGGGCGGAGGAGTCGCCTCGACCGGTTCTTTGCCGCCGCGGAACAAGTCTTCGAGGCTCTTCAACTGGCCGAGACTCGGCATGCTCGAATCGCTGCTGGACACTTCGTCCGTTGAGGCGTCTTCCACCACTTCGTCACGAGGCTCGATGGTGGGAGTCGACGCGGCGGCTGGGTCTTGGATGGCAGGAGGATCGTTGCTCAGAAACGAGTCAAGCAACGAATCGCTCAGGCCGCTGGCGGTCGATTCCGATGGAGTAGGTTCAACCGACTTGGATTCACTCGGCTGGGATTCGCTTGAAGGTGGCGCGACCGCTTGGTCTGCCGCCCGGCTGGGTGCCACCGACACTTGCGCTTGCTTCACCACGCGCGGCTTGGCATCTGCCACGGCGAACGATTCCTCGCACGCCGGGCACTTCACCCAGGTGTTCGCGCGATCGCCTTCGGCCGCTTCGGCGGGCAGTTCCAGTTCGGTATAGCAAGCGGGGCATCGAGCCAACTGAGCCATGGCTGAGGCTATCTCCATACTGATGGGTTCCGATCACAAAGGCGCAATCAATGGCGCTCGGAAACTCCCATCATGGGAGTGTACCATTCTGTGCGGCTAGGCAAAACGACGGTTCGGCAAATTCGATGCCGTTATAATCGGTAAAGTTCACCGAACTTGTCCTTCAGATGCTTCAGCAGGGCCTCCGATGATAGCGGCCGACCGGTAATCCGCTGGACCAGCTCGCTGGCCGGGTATCGCTGGCCGTGCTGATGGATGTTTGTATGCAACCAATCCAACAGTGGTGCGAACTCGCCGCGAGCAATTTGACCGTCCAGGTCGCCCAGGTCCTCGTGAGCCTGGGCGAAGAACTGAGCAGCGTAAAGATTGCCGAGGGAATACGTGGGAAAATATCCCAACATGCCCGCACTCCAGTGCACGTCCTGCATCACCCCCATGGCGTCGTTAGGGGGATCGATGCCCAGGTACTTCCGATACTTTTCGTTCCAGGCCGCGGGCAGCGCGTCGACGTCCAAGTCGCCTTCGAGCAGGGCGACCTCCAGCTCGAAGCGAATGAGGATGTGCAAGTTGTAGGTTGCTTCGTCGGCTTCGACGCGAATGAGCGACGGCGTCGATTCGTTGATCGCGAAGTAGAACTCTTCCAAAGGCGTATCCGCCAGCGATTGCGGGAACGCATCCTGCAGCTTGGGATAGAAATGATTCCAGAATGGCCGGCTGAGCCCCACCAGGATTTCCCACATCCGCGACTGCGACTCGTGGATGCCCAGCGATACCGACTCGCCCGTGGGCAGGCCATAGTCTTCGGAGGGCAAACCTTGCTCGTACAGTCCGTGGCCAGCCTCGTGCAGGATGCTGAAGAATCCGGGGCGGAGGTCGGTCGTGTCGAATCGCGTGGTTAGTCGCACATCGTGCGGGCCGAGTGTCGTGCAGAACGGATGCGCCGTGACGTCGAGGCGACCGGAGCGGAAGTCGAACCCCATCTGGGTTGCCACCGCCTGGCCGAACGACGTCTGCATGTCGATCGGATAGTCGCGATTGAATATCTCGGAGTTCGGCTTTTGGGAACTTTCGCTGATGGCCGCAACGATGGGTACCAGCGACTCGCCCAACGACTTGAGCACCGGCCCCACTTCCGCCGCTGTGGCGTGAGGCTCGTAATCGTCTAGCAACGCGTCGTACCGGCAGCCTGTGTAGCCTACCGCATCGGCCTCTTCGCGTTTGAGCTTGATGATCTCGGCCAGGTAGGGAGCGAACTTGGCGAAGTCGTTCTCTTTGCGGGCTTCGGTCCACACCTGCTGACCGCGGCTCGTGGCCCGGGCCAGGGCCGCGACCAGCTTTAGTGGCAGCTTGGTCTGGCGGTCGTAGCTGCGACGCAACTCACGAACAACGGCCGAAGCGGGATTCGCGGGATCGGTAGCCAGGTCGCTGTCGGCCAGGGTATCAAGCCATTCGCCCACCTGCGGCGCGGTCGCCCGCTCGTGGCTCATGGTGGCCAAGAGCGATAGTTGGTCGGATCGGTACTCGCCCGCTGCCGGCGGCATGTAGGTCTGTTCTTCCCACTCCAGAACCGAGGCCGCCGAATGCAGCAGGGCCGACTCGCGGACGTAGTTGCAAAGTTGCTGATAGGTTTCTGCGGAATCCATAGTGCGAGCGAGGCCTGTCAGGGCCGTGGTGGGAGAACCTGGGAAGAATGCTGTGCTGGAGTGCGCAGCCACACGCCGCGCCCATGGCGTGACGCGTACAAGGTGGTTGTAAGTCGCTCGCGGAGCAAGTGCAAGCTGCCCTGCATGCCCAGAGTTCTTCCAGGTCCGCCACCTAAAGGGCAACCGCACGAATGGACTCGGAGCAAATGATGGGGAATACCGAAGATGTCGGCGAATTGCCGCGGGTCCCACCAGGCTGTGTTTGCTCACCATGCTGCAGGGCGCAGTTGGTCAACACGGCCACTCGCACCCGATGCGGCGTGATGCTCGCTATTCGGCCTTCAGGTTGTCGTTGGCGGGACCAGCCAGCCGGCTGTCGATGTCGACGGCGCGAGGATCGCGCAAGCCGTTCAGGTTCGGCGTCCGCCAAGACGAACAGCCACAAGCGGCCAGCAGGCACACGGTAAGAGACAGTCGAACTATACGTTGATGGAACATGACAGTCGGGGGGCTAAAATTCGTGCGGTGCGGGAGTTTGCCAGAACTGTCGGCAGCTGTCCAGAGCAGTTGCTTTTACCCCCCTGGCGGGCGAAGATGCAACCGGCGCAGGTCAACGGTGGCCATTGAATTTGGCTGCTAGCTTGCCTTGGTGCTTTGTTACTCGCCACACCGTTACTGGCCAGATCTCGCTATGCTGCTCGATATTCTCGTAATTGCTCCTCACCCCGACGATGCCGAACTAGGCATGGGCGGCGCCATTCTCAAGTTGCTGGCCGCAGGTAAGCGGGTGGGAGTACTCGATCTGACCAGCGGCGAACCCACACCGCACGGATCGCCCGAGATTCGCGCCCGCGAGACTGCCGAGGCCACCAAGATTCTGGGGCTCGAGTGGCGGGAGAACCTGGGACTGCCGAATCGCAGCTTGGAGGCTACGCTGGAGAACCGCGCCAAACTGGCGGGCGTGATTCGCCAGACACGACCCCGGTGGCTGTTCGCGCCGTACTGGGTGGACGCCCACCCCGATCACACCGCCGCGACCAAGCTGGTGGACGACGCGCGGTTCTGGGCCAAGCTCACCAAGTCCGATCTGCCTAGCGAGCCCCACCATCCGCAGCGAATCTACAACTACTACTGTGTCCATCTAAAGGCCGCTGCACAGCCGGCGTTCATCCTCGACATTTCGGACCAGTGGGAATCGAAGCTGGCCAGCATCCGCGCCTACGAGAGCCAGTTCATCACCGGACGCGATGGCTCGTTCATGGAAAAACTGCGCGACGAAGCCAGCTACTGGGGGAAGACCATCGGAGTCGAGTATGGCGAACCATTCCATTGCCGCGAACCGATTGGGCTGGAGACGTTTAGCGGATTGGTGTGAACGTGAGAGGACGAGTGTCGACAGGCATTGCTTCATTCGTTCTTTCACCCTTGTGGACATGACTCAACTGGAATCGCTTGATTTGAACAAAGGTGGGACGTTCCGCGCATGCAGTCCGAGCAACCTCGTGGCCTAGTTTGGTGGCTCCGCAGCCATCCCCGGGTGTGGGCAACGGTGATTCCGCTGGTGACGCTGGTGTTGGCGGCCCTGGCGACATCGCAATTCGTACCGCCGACGCTGCCAAGGAACCTTCGCAACGCGTTCGAGGCGGCCGACCATCAAGCCAACTCTCGGCACCTGTATGCTGCCGAGAGTGTGGCCGTGAAGGCTGACTTGCGTCGATTGGCTGCGGCGGCCCAGGAGAAGTCGATCGACTACCAGCAGTGCGAAGCGGCAATTCGCCAAGTGCGGATCGTCATGATGGAAGTGGCGATTTCGCGTGGTCTAGCGCAGAGCTATTTCACGACCTCGTCAATCTCGGACGAGGAGAAGGTAGCCGGTGGAAACGTGCTTCGTCGCTACGCCAGGGCTGTTTGTGAGGAAAAGGTGGACGAAGAGACAACCCTGGAGATAGACCGACGAGTCACCAGGTTGGATGGGGAGGGCAATCGTCACTTCCGCGAAACGTTCCCCGACGAGGAGCTTCGCGACTTGCTCGCCGCCATGGATGCGGTGGCCGAAGAGGCGGGGATTCCGGAAACGGTCGCCCCTATCGATGTGAAGCAACGCGTGAGACAAATTGTCGACCAGACGCTCGCCAATCCGGTAGACTGATGTTGGCAGGCCGGTCGGTGGCGTGGCGGCGGATTTGACGCCGCGACAGGTACCTGGTTTGCTCAACGGATCCCGTCTCGTGTTAACCGGCGAGAGCCATGGCACTCAATGAACCTGCTCACTGGTTGGGATGGTGCTTCTACACATTGGTGTTGCTGCTCTTGGGTTGCGCCTTCGTGGTGTCGCTGGTGCTGATTGTCGGCGTCGTGCTGTCGGCCACCTACAAACTCGTCTACATGCTGCTTGGGGGAGCGGCACAGCAAACCGCCGAGAAAACAACTCCACGCTGGTGGCCACGCTTCTCCATGCTCGGTCTTGTCGCCCTGACCACGACCGTGGCGTTCTGGACGGCCGTGGGTGGGCAATTGCGATGGCAGTTCGTTTACGCAGTGCTGATGTTCGTGGGAGCGATGACGCCGTTTGCTTTGCCTCTGGTGATCATGCTGATTGCCAACTGGCTCTTTTCTGTCAGCGATCGGCGACACGAAATGGTAGACCAACCCGAGTCGCTGGAAGACGGCGCGCAAGGGTTGCCAAGAGTGCAGGACTGAAGAGACTCACATTCGACGCCAGATTGCTCGCTCGCCGTTGCGCCTCGAAAAGTTCCAGCGGGGTAGCTGCCGTTGGTCGCGCCGCTGGGAAATCGTTGCTTGGCGAATTCCACGCACTGCGTTTATACTCCGCAGGTAGTCGTCAGATCACTGCTAGCTCACGACCCGCTCTGCAGAATTCCCATGGAAAACTACCAATTCAAATTCAAATGGCTCAATGACCAAGGCCAGCCGCAGGGGTTTTACTCGAAGAAAGGGCACTTCGACGGCGAGACGCTCGTGCTGGATACGGTGGACTTGCCTAGCGCGGCCATCCTGGATGTCGACTATCGAGAGCGAACGGTTATTCTCTCGGTGGTGGGCGAGAACAGCGAGCCAGTTCATCTGTTGTTCAACGTCACCTCGGGTAGCGCGGACCGCTTGAAGCTGATGCTCGGCCGGGCTCGCAGTCGCGCGTGGGCCCGACGGCACAAGGAGGAATTGGCCTCCGAAGGGCGCTCGAGTGAGTACCGCGACGTCACTTGTCCTCATTGTCATGCCGTGATCGATCTGTCGGGCTTTGCTAAAACGCCCCAGGTGAGTTGCGAGTTCTGCCATACCGTATCGGACGACCAGAGTGAGTCGTTCGACGCCCCGGCCAAAGGCGAAAAGAAGTATCGTCTGTGCGACGAGTGCGGCATGTTCAGCAAGCCGCGGCGGTTCACGATCTTCTACTTCTACTTTTTGCTGGTCGTCTATGGTTTCTCGCATCGCCAAACTTGGCGTTGTCCCGGGTGCATGCGAAGCGAGGCCTGGAAGATGCTGTTGGGCAATGCAATCTTCGTGCTTGGCGTACCGGTGGCCATCGCGCAGTTGTTCCGTGCCTACGGCGGTACCGACGTGGGCGGTAAGTATCCAGGGCTCGATTCGGCGAACATCAAAGCCCGCAATGGCAAGTTTCAGCAGGCGATCGACGACTATCGCAAGATCCTGGACAAGCAGCCCGTGGCTGCCGGCGTGAAGTACAACATCGCCATGGCGTTCCTGCACCGCGAAGATTGGGAGGGCGCGGCCAGAATGTTCCAGTACTCTCTGACCGACTGTGCCAACTACCGACCCTCCGCCCGTGGGCTGGCTGCCTGTTATGAGCATTTGGGCGAAACGGAAAAGTTGGCCGCACTGAAAAAACAGTGGGGTGCCAAGGACGATGAGGTGCTGCTGGAAGAGTTGCCGGAGGAGTGATGGTCGCCCCAACGGCAACTGCTGACCACTTACCTACTGCACCAGTTGCTCTTCTTCGTCGCCCGCGGCAATCTCGATTTCGCCCGCGTCCTCCAGGCTGCGAACGATGTCGACAATGCGCTGCTGTTCGGCTTCGACTGCCGAGAGCTTCACGGCACCCAGGTATTCCATCTCTTCGCGGAGCATATCGCCGGCGCGTTGAGACAGGTTGCTTAGTACCTTGTCCTTGAGCTCTTCGCTCGCGCCCTTAAGGGCCAGCGCCCACTGCGAGGTTTCGATGTGCTTGAGCATTGTTTGGATGTCTTTGTTCGCAAACTTGGCGATGTCTTCGAACACGAACATCAAGCGGCGAATTTCTTCGACCAGATCGGGGTCGTCCTCGGCCATCTGTTCCAGGATGGCACGCTCTGTCGAGCGTTCGGAAACGTTCAGCATTTCGGCTACCGACTCCACTCCGCCGGCGTTCTGGAAACTTTGGCTCACGACGTTGGACATCCGCCCCTCGAGCCCTTTTTCCACCTCGCGAATGATGTCGGGACTGGTCTGGCCCATCGTGGCCATGCGTCGAACCACCTGCAACTGCCGCTCGGGCGGCAGACCGGCCAGGATTTCGGCGCCAAAGCTCGCCGGCAAATAGGAGACGATCAGGGCAATGGTCTGCGGGTGCTCGTCGATGACGTACGTCAGCACGTTCTGGCTATCGACCGTGCGGAGGAATCCGAACGGCAAAGCCTCGATGTGCTGGCGGATGTTGTCGAGCGCTTGGCCTGCCTCCGACCCCAGGGCTTTCTTTACCAGCGTCTTGGCCAGGTCCAGACTACCCCCTTCGGTGGTGGAACTCGGGCTCGTATTTGCAAACTCGCGGATCGTCGCGTCCTGCTCAGTGGGGAGTATCCGCTTGGTGCGGGCGATTTCGATGGAAACCTGTTCCACTTCTTTGGGGCTGAGCTTGCTGAGAATCACGGCGGCGTCCTCCTCGGGGAGGCTCATCAGCACGACGGCAGCTTTGTGGATGTCGGACATCGCAGAATTCATGCGGTCTCGAAGGGGGAAGACGCTAGCACACCGCGCGCATATCGGCACACGACATCTTGGACATCGGCGGTTAGCAGGGGAACGCTTGAGAGGATTTGCCGGTTAGGTAAATCTTGCCGACCGGGGCAGCCCGGTCGAACGGGGCCCGTCAGTTGCCCCATCGGCAGACGCCCTGCTGACCCTGGCATTCGTCCACGGCAATCTCCAGCGACGTGGGAGTGAACCCGTGCTCGGCGAGTGCCGCTAGCAGTTGCTCGCCAATGTGGTGAGCCAGTAGCTCGGCCGTGGTGTTCGAGACCGGCAGCAACACACAGTCGCTTGCTGGAAATACCCACCGCCTCTCTTCGAACCGCGCGGTCACTTCGTCGCCGACCTGGGTGACCTGGATCGTAGGATGGCTGGTTGGCAGCAGCACGCGGTGATCGAGCTTGCGGGTGATAGCCAGTAGGGCGTCGCGCGCCGCGATGAAGTCGACCACGTACTGATTTTCATCCAGCGGCCCGGCGATCTCGGCGCTCACTCGATAGTTGTGGCCATGCAAAGGTTCGCAGATATTGCCGGCATACGTAATAAAATGCGCCGCGCAGAACGTGAATTCGTTCTTATCCAGCCGAACGTGATAATGGTTGTTCATCGGGCGCTACTATTATGTTGGGGGACTTCCGTAAAACGTTACTGGCCAACTTAGACGATCCTGCACCAACATCACAAACAGCACGGCGGCCAACAGGTCGGCCGTGGTGCCTGGGTTACGTCGATGCCCGTCGGCGCGGAGCCAGAAGTCGAAGTCGGCCACGGCGCGATAGTACTCATCTCGATTCTGTTGGTAAGCGGCCAGCACACTGGCCGCGCGGCTGGCGATGTCCTGTGAGGCGGCGGGCCCCAGCTTACGGGCGACGAGGCTATCGCCATGCCTTGAAAGAAGCAACAGTTGCGTCAACACAATCGCATCGTTCAGAGCGGCGTTGTATACCAGGTGGTTATCGAGGTGCTCTACCGCATCGGCAACTTCGGCGAAGCCCCCAGCATACTGCCGCGCCACAAGATCGCGATCAGCTGCCAGTTGCATCGCCTCGAACAGGGAGAGGTCCGGTTCGCCGGCCACGTCGCCCCGCTCGACCTCGCCCAGGCCACCCGGCTGCGCGGTGCGAATGGCCTGATAGATCTGCCCCGCATCCTCCTGGCTGGCATCGCGAACAATGGCCGAAGCCTTCTCGACATCGCCCCTCGCCATGGCGAGCGGCGCGATCAACAGCAGCGTGCCGAGATTGGTGTTACGGCCCACGGTGCGTCGCGTGGCTTCGACAGCCTGAAGCACCGTGCCACCCAAGCCAAGCTGTTCGCAGCGGTCCATCACCGGGCCAATGACCGCGGCACTGGCGAGAAAGTCGACGAACGTCATGTCTTCGAAGTCGGCACCACGGTGCACGTTGCCTGGTTTGGCGGCCGTGGCTTCCCACAGGCAGGCAAGCGTCGCACAACCACCCAGCGAGGTAGGGCGTTGCAGGGTTGAACTAGTCACCTGGGATTCTCCGAATCGGTGCGGGCGAGAAATTCTGTTGCGAGTTTCAGTGCTTCTTCGGGCGCGTCTTCCACCACCCAATGGCCAACATCATCCAGGCGATGCACCTCGGCGTTGGGCCAGGCCTCTTTGAATCGCTTCAGGCAGTCGGGACGGAAGCACCAATCCTTCATTCCCCACACCAGCATTGCCGGGCGATCGGCCAGGCTGGCGAGCCGGCGGTCGATGCGGTCCAAAGTCTGCCACGTGGGATGGCTCTTCTTCATCGGGATATCGACTACGAACTCGTAGGTCTGCCGGCGATTCGACCAGCCGCGCGTGGTATCCAGATATCCGTTGGCCACTTCGGGAGCCAGCGCCGCCCGGCGCGCCAGGGTCATGCTGAGGGCGGCCCGTGTAAACGCGTTGAGCCCTTGCACGGCCAAACGGCCAAACACGGGCGCCCGGCACACGGCGATTCGCTTCGGGATGTACCAGGGGGGGAACGCGCCGGTGTTGAACAGAACGATTCGCGACAATCGCTCGGGCACGCGGAGCATGGCGCCCAAGCCAATTGCGCCGCCCCAGTCCTGGGCCACCAGTGTGACATCCCGCAGGTCGAGGTGCTCGACCAGGCCGACTAGATGCGAGATGTGGTCCTCCAATCGGATACGTTGCTGCGGTTTGTCGCTAAGTCCGCATCCCAGGTGGTCGATCGCCACGGTGCGGTACCGATGATGTAACGGGCCGATGAGACCCCGCCAGTGAAACGACCAGGTTGGATTGCCGTGCACGAACAGCAGCGGCCGGCCTTCGTGGGGACCTTCGTCCACATAGTGAACGCGGCCCAGCGGCACGCTGAACCAGTGCGAGTCGAACGGGTAAAGCTCACGCCAGGGCTGCGGTTTAGGCTGCATTCGTCAATGTTTTCGGAGTTCGTGTGGCGTTGAGCCGTCTTGGTACACTATCCTTTCCCGGGGCACGTATCACAAGGCGGCCCAGTCTCGGCAGGGGGAAGGGGGAGTCGCAAAGTGTCGAGCTTGACGTTAACCGTCGAAAACTATCTGAAAGCCATCTTTCAACTTTCCGATGGCCAACAGGGGACCATCGTCAGCACGGGGCAGATTGCCGACGCCCTGGGGGTCTCGCCCGGCACCGTGACCAGCATGCTGAAGACCCTGGCCGACGGCAGCTTGGCCACCTACAAGCCATACGAGGGAGTAGAATTGACACCTGCTGGCCGAGCCATCGCGCTGCGGGTCATCCGTCGTCACCGGCTGATCGAGCTGTTTCTGGTCGACACGCTGAAGCTGTCCTGGGACGAGGTGCACGACGAAGCGGAGAACATGGAACACGCCGTGAGCGACTGGTTGGTCGATCGCATCGACCAGCACCTGGGACATCCCAAGGTCGATCCGCATGGCGATCCCATTCCGACGGCCGACGGAGCCATTCCGCAGGCAGACACCGTGCCGCTGGTTGAACTGAGCGAGGGGCAAAGATTTCGGGTGATCCGAGTGCTGGACCAATCGCCCGAAATCTTGCGCACCTTGAGCGAGTCGGGCATCACGCTGGGCGTGGCCGGCATCGTGGCCAAGGCACACGCCGACGGCGGTCGGGTGATCGACCTCGCAGGTGTTGAGCACCACATCGATCAGAGCGTGGCAGTGAACATCGGCGTCGATTTGCTGGAATAGTTCCCAGCC
>NZ_JAMXLR010000061.1 GCF_024054565.1 Aeoliella straminimaris | reverse complement strand
ACCGCGCAGTACGGCGACGACGCGAGGCCACCCATCCGAGTGCACCGAGGCCCAAGAGCGAAGCGACGCTCGCCGGCTCGGGCACGGCCGCTGCTGAGTCGTCAAGCGACGCCGAGCCAGGTGTGCCGAAGTTGTCCTTCCACACCTGGTAGTCACCCGGTCCCACGCCGGGCGTGGAATCGCCAGCGTAGTTGATCGCTTCGTCGCTAGTGCTGCCCAGGTTGTTGCGCCACACGATGTAGTCGGCCAGGTCGACCAGTCCGTCCAAATTGAAGTCGCCCGGCAGGACTGCCGACAGCACCAGGTAGAGCTCGTTGCCGCGTTGCTCGATCGCGAAGTCGCTGGCGCTGAAGCCGCCCGATAGCCCGCTGGTGATGATCTGAAGGCGGTCGGGGTCGAAGCCTTCGATCTGGCCTGCCGAGGCGATGAGCCATTCGTTGGACTCATGGGCAAGCGGCTCCCCCGATTCGACCAGTTTCACCGACGAAGGTGGCCGCACGAATGCCGTGTTCTGGAACGTCAGCGTCCCGGTCACGTTCAGCAGGTCCCACCCCTCGCCCGGGCTCGCGCCAGCACCATCGACCTCCCAGACGTACTGGGTGCCCGAATCAAACGTCAGATCGCCATCGATAGTCAGCATGCCGAGCGAGTCGCCGGGCGCGATCGTGGCACTCGTTTTGGTGGTCACATTGGCTTCCAGAATTCCCTCGCCGGAGATGCTTTGGGGCGTGGTGAAGAGAAGGTCTGCCGGCTGTCCATCGTCGAGTAGAGTTAACCGGCGTCCTTCTGTGAGTTGGATGGAGGGACTTAGCGTGAAGGTGTTGTTGCCTTCCAGGCGGAGCGTGGAGTTGTCAGCGCCAGGTTCGATGGTTCCGGATAGTGTTACCAACGAGTCGAAGGACGTAAGGGTCGCTGTGCCGTCGACGATCAGCTGGCCGGTGATCTCAAGTTGTTCGCGTCGCCCTTGGCGGAGATAGTGGATTGCGCCGGCGGAAGTTGCAGGATTGCCTAGCACGCTGAGGGTGACTCCGTCGTGCAGTCGCGTGGTACTAGCGAGACGCGATGCGGGATTGTTGTATGAGCCACTGGGGCGCAGCAGGAAGAAACGGGAGTCGGCCAAGACGTTCAGGTCACCTCTCAGTGTGCCACGGAAACTGATGACACCACCGTTCAAGTCGATGTCCGACAAGACATTGCTACCGAAGTCGAGCATTCCATCGGGCGTGATGGTCACCTTGCTGTCGCCAAAAGTGTACAACCGGTCGATGTATACAGATGCTCCAGCGATGGTGACGTTCCCTGAATAGTCTGGACTAGTGGCCGAAACAGTGGTGTATCCACCGGTGAACAATAGGTCGCCCGTGAACGCATTCAGATCGGCGTTGAACTTCATGCGATTGTCTCCGTAGGCACCATCGACGGTGAGCGTGCCGCTGCCGGTAATTGCGCTGGTGATCATGTTAGTGTCACTTCCCAGCTGTAGCGTCCCTCCGCCTGCCAGCACTTCGATTGGGGCTGAAACTCCACCGCGTCTCTGATTGAATATCGAGCCGCCGTCCAGCCGAATTTTACGGCCCGCGAAGACGGTGTCCGTAGTTCCAGATAACTGAGCTCCCTGACGGATCGTAACGGCATGGCCGTCATCGAGCGGGGCTTCACCAATGTCGCTAGTGATGAGGATACCCTGCTGTATATCGACCGGTCCGGAATGCCCAGCGAGAACGACAGAGAACGTATCGAGCCCGGTCTTCACGATTGGCGCCTCGCCTACGAGTCGTGCCCCAATACCGCCCGATTCGAGCACGATGCTGGTAGGTTGAATAATAGGGGATGATCCATTGGTCGAACCAACAGTGGCGGCATCACGAACCACCAATTCACCCAAATGGAGTGGTTCGTTGGAGTCGAAGTTGAGCCGCAAGTCACCACCGTTGAGTCGGACGTCACCGCCTTCCGGGAGCGCAGTGGAACTGACGATCTCGAGTACTGCATTATTCGAGCTGGAGTTGACTGTGGTCGGACCGCTGTACGTGTTTTTGCCACTTAGAGTCAGGTACGCACTGCCTTCGTCGAAGGTGTTGGAGTAGGTCAAACCAACCGGTATGTCGCCGTTGTCGACGATGTCCGCCTCGATGCGGTGATTGCCGCTGATGAACAGCTCACCACCCGAGTCGACGCCGGCAGTGAGCTCGCCGGGGCCGCTAATGGTTGATTGCAGGTAGTCGACGTCGTGCAAGCCTCCGCTTTCGAGCACGAGCGTATGCCCGTTTAAGTCGATGTTGGTTCCGCGCACTCGCAACGCGTTAATGTTCTTATCCGAAATAAGTGTGGGGGCTGCGTGAAGCAGGTCTACATTGTCCGTGTCCGTGGCCGTCGCAAGGTCGGTCGCATACGAGTAGAGATCGCTGTACGCGACCACGCCACTGAGACCATAAGTGGCAAAGTCGTCTCCACCATAGCGCGCCCAGCCGCCGAGTAGTCCATTGTCAAGCGTCGGAGAAGTGCCCAGCTCAATGCGGGCTCCGTTTCCTTGGCGATGAAACTGGACCATTGCGCCTTGCTCACGCTCGAGCGAGTTGATGCGGAGCGTCGTCGTGCCTGGGCCTCCATCGGGGTGCGTGACGACGATGTCGCTGATACCTCGCGTGCCTCGAACCACGCCCAGCGTTTCGGTTGCCGATTCGGTCGAACTGCCAATTAGCTCAAACCGCATCCCGTCAGTGTAAACTGGCGTGGCGTCGGGAATGCGATCGTTGTGAGCGCCTAGCGCGCTGTTGTCGAGCACGAGTGCGGCTCGTCCACCAGTAGTGCTGAGTCGATTGGAGCCGATGATCATGCTTGTCGAGTTGAGTCGTCCCTCGCCCTCCAGCACCACGTTTCTGCTGTTTATTCGCGTCGCGCCGGTGTAGGTATGCTGGCCCCCCTGGATAGTCAGTTCCGGCCCACGGATGGTGAGTTCGCCGCCATGAATCTTCGCCTCGGGCGCCAGTGTAGAACCAGTGAGCCCAGCGATCGAACTACCTTGGTCGCCAAGAAAGATCTCGCCGCGAAGGGCGGTATTGTCCCACAGAGTCAGCGTTGCTTGCGTGGGCCTCCAATCGGTATTTAATAGTCTTTGGGCCGAGCCATTGGTGTTATGGAGATAGATGTCGCCTAAGTAGTCGGTAGAAGTGTCGATGATCACGGCACTCGAGAAGTGACCGCTGAGGTGAATATCGGATGGAGTCACTCCCGCATCTCCAGAGATGGTAAGGGATCCGCGCTCAACGTCAACTCGCTTGAACTCGGAACCGGCGATGTCTACCAAGAATCCTGGCGTAGTGTCTTTCTTTGTGAGTACCTGTTGCCCTGCGAAGCGTCCACTAAGGACACCGCCGAAGAACTGCAGCTTGTCTGAAATGGTAAGTGTTGCGCCATCGACCACGCTGATCGGCGAGTCATCGAAATAACCTTCGTATTCTAAAAGCCGGGGGTCGAGTGTTACTGCTTCCAGTATGTTGTCGTGACTGACACGCATGCTCGATATTCTATTGCCGCTAACCATGACATAAAAACTGCCACGCGGAGCGCCGAGGTCGCCGGCAAGTTGAAGGGCTCCACCGTTTACAGAGTAGACGTCACCCGCCTGATGGAGCTTGCCTGAGAAGACATGCGGACCGCGGCCGTGGACGAAAATGTCTCCTCGGATTTGCGACTCGCCGCTGATGTCGACGTCTTCGTCCAGGTGCAAGGATCCAGTTCCTTGTACGCCTCCCCGCAGATCGAGTGTGGCGCTCGAATAGGGGGATTCTCCAAGTTGGGCACTGCCTTCGTAAAGAACCGGTGTAGTGAGAATCGCGTGGGCTTCGTCATCACCGTTCAAGGGAACCGCATGTAGGATGCTGCCTTGCATCAACATGATGTTGTGAGAATAGGGATTGTCGCTTGCTGTCAACAAAAGCTTGCCAACCGCCACACGAATGTCCTCACCTCCCCCTCCACCGTCCAGTCCCAGGACGCCTCCGTCAACGAACGTCCCCGAGCTGTTGTCGCCCATGGCTTCCGGGTGGGTGAAGTCGACCGCCATGCCAGCTGGGATGTAGGTTGGACCTTGGTACGACGTTGGGCCATCGATGGTTACGGACTGGGAATACTCCGAGTCAGCAATTGGCTCAAAATGCAGACCGCCTGCACCGGTGATGGTGCCCGTGATGCGGAGATAGTCGCGGTTTGCTGACTTAAAGGTACTATCGCTTTCCAGCTCGATGTTGGCCATGACCAACGTGGAAGTGATGGACGAGTCTGAGCTGACAGCCTGCAAAGCTCCTCCCGCTAGCACGATCTGAGGAAATACGTAGTATTCGCCCCGCTGCCTGGTATCGTACTGCGAGAGGAATGTCAGCGTGCTCCTTTCGGCAACGCGAACCAGTTGGGAACCAGCCAGGGCGTTCACGTCTTCCACTTGAAGGGAACCGTCGTCGACAAGCAGAGAGCCATTCCAGTCGGGAGAGGCTGCCGAGAGCACTACCTGGCCGCCTCCAGATACCGCGACGTCGCCTCCAGGCGACACCAGCCCGCCGGAAAACTCCAGACTGCTTCCCTCCGGCAGTACAATCTCGAGCGTCTCCCCATCGGCAATCGCCCACGGGGTGGCAATCGAGGCATTCCAGGCCGGCTCGTTCGAATCGAGAAGGATGCGCGCCGGGTCGTCGCCGGGTTGGTCGAACGTAAGGACCGAACTACCCGATACCGAACTGAGTCCTCCCTCGGTCGCAAAGTGCAACTCGCCAAGACTCACCGGACCGGTGACCACGGGCATGCCCGTCAGGTCCGTGGCGCCAGGCAGCAGGGCCACATCGCCCGGCAGTTGCGGCACGCCATTGTCCCAGTTGTCGGGGGTGGACCAATCGGTGTCTGGCCCTGCGAGGGTCCAACTGGAGGTGACCGCGAGACTCGATTCAGCGATAGCGAGACTCAACACCGCGGCGGCGGCGAGAGCCATCAAGCGAATTCGGGGCATTTCAAATCGATCTCTGGAGCAGGCTCGGGTAGCACGATTGCGATGATGTCTGGCTACCCAAGTTCTCCAGTTATGAAGCGACAAACAATGGTGATGAAGCACGGCAGCAGCGGTCGCTGCCCTGGTAGCTGGCAAAGTGCGGCCAGCCGCTGAATGCCATACTATCTCACGGCCGATTGGCTTGCAAAGCAGGTCGTCCGAATGCCAGAAAGACCATCGTCGGCTTTCCGAATCCGAAGGGAAAGAACTCCTAAAATACTGCTAGCCACGGTTGGTTGCCAGCGTCTCCCCAATTTGCTCCAGTTCACCCTCCGGCACCTGCTGGTCGTGGGGAACGAACACGGTGCGGTGGAACCAGTGGTCTGGGGCGTCGCCATCCACCACGGTCAGGCCCGAGTGTTGTGAGGCGCGATATCCAGTGTGGTGAATTGAGCAAGCCAGCGTCGCGAAGAGTGGACGGCGTGAGAGCAGTTTCAGGCAGCCATATTCAGCTGCAGCGAAGTTGGACGGAGCGTCCGCAGCAGGCAGAACGCGAATCCAACCGCAAGCAGTACTCCCGTCGGCTCTGGAACAGAGTTCGAGCCGGCGTTGGGGGCCTGCAATGACGCGCCCAAATTGTTGCGCCAAATCGTGTAGTCAGCTATGTCCACTCGTCCATCAAGATTTCCATCTGCACTAGAGGCAGTCGCCGATCCGAACTCCGTCCGCCACAGCTGATAATCTGACGTGTCTACATAACCATCATTGTTGAAATCCCCGGCCAACATCGGAACCGCTAAGGTCAGTATTCGGAGCTGAGTCAGCATATCGGCATCAATCGTCATGTCGAATTCCAACGTGCGAAGATCTTCGCTTATCCGAAACACACCTTCTCCATTGTTTAAGAGGCTTCGATCGCCGGTATCGAACCGTCCAGCTACGCCAAATAGGAGGTCCGTTGCGTCGAGGCTGGACTCTTCGAAAAGTAAGCCAACGATGGGAACGTCAAACGACATCGAGCCCACTAGTGACACATCACCTTGCGCTCCGTCACTACCGTCGTAGTGCACCAAATAGCTTGCGTAGCGCGTGCCAGCGTGCAGCACATTGTTGCCGCCTTGCGATCCTGCACCAAGGATAACTTCAGCGTCCCGTGTTGCGACCACATCCACAATGCCTTGCCCTTCGAACTCACCTACACGCTCATGAAGTAACCGAATAGACCCATCCAGCTCAAAGTCGCCAGAGGCGACACTGACCGGGCGACTAGTGGGGATATCGACAACTCCGGTCGTTGTGGAAACTCCGTACGCAGGGCTTGCCAGCAAAGCGGAGTAAGACTCCTGAATTTCAGCGGGAGTACTGGCGAGATTAGAGAACCTGAAGTACCCGAGTTCGCCCCTAAGACTGCCGCCAGTGAAAGGCAACGCCCCTGCACCAGAGTTCCCGCCCATGCTGCCGGCAGCTGAACTCCCTAGCCTGGCGACATCGAATCCTTTTAAGTACTGGTCCCAAAGCAGCATCGTATCGCCTGACACGCCGTCGGTGCGACCAATGCTGGATCCGTTAACAAAGAGTTCGATGTAGCGATCATTCGGATCATCGCTGATGACGGAGCTTATCAAGACAAAGTCGCGAGTGGGCGATGCAAATTGGTCAAGCTTGCCTGTTACTTCAAGCTGGTCGCCCAGCGATGAGACAACTCGGAAGCGGACATCACTGTGTGTTCCGTCGCCGTCTGCATCTCCAATGGTCAAGGACAGCCCTTGCCCCGTCGTGCCGGTTTCAAACAACATGTGGTCCTGTGTCATGTCGTCCAGGCGGACAAGTGCTTCAAACGTGACCGAATGGTCGAAATCGGCCTCGCCGGATGGAAATCGATCGCCACAACATCGCTCAGTGCGCTCACCAACATGAAAGAATCTCCGCCCCAGCCCATCGTCGCCCGTGAATTCAATCGCTCTTGCTGGTGCGTTTACAAGATGCGACTGAACCGAAACTTGCTGTGGTAGGTCGGCGTCGTCGACCTTCTCAAAGGACTCTCGCCATCGGTGATCGATATCCGTTACCGCGCGCCAAGTATCGGCATTGTTCCCCAACTGGTCCCCACGCCAAACAATTTCTGTGGGTTTTGCCACATCGTAGGCTAACGAAACATCCGCATCTTGAATCCAATTGTCCAGCAATTGAGCAAGTTCGGCCGTTTTCGCTGGATTGCTTGCGGACAAATCAACACTGGAGGACGTTTCGGTTTCCGTGAACGTGGCACTTAGATCGAATAAGTAATCCCTATCAGGATTCCCGTTTTCTCCTTGTATGCGTAGCAGTTTGTAATCGCCGGCTCGCACTGCGTACATCGGCCGTACGCGATAGTTCGCAGATATCCCCATATTCTGCGGTTGCGCGAAGAAGATGGCGCCATTTTCGGAGTACTGTCGTTCCAAGAACTCGACTCCGGCAGGGAGTTCGCCGTTGTTCTCCAGGAGCGGCCGAAGGCTTGCACCCTCTATTCCTTCTTGAAACTCGGATGAATTTCCGGCCAAGTCGCTGATCGTGGCGTAGAGGTCCACCGTTGTGACAGGCGTTCGGCTAAGCGAGTTCGCGGCAATGCCAGGACCACTGATGATTAGAGGCGTTCTGATGCCACCTTCCATCAAATGCTGCTTCTGGCCATTCAATGGTGTATTCAGGCTGTACCGGTTCGCAGCGCCATTGTCTGACGCGTAAATGATATACGTGTTGTCAGAGAGCCCCAAGCTGTCAACGTGGTCAATCAACTGGCCTACCGCGGTATCGAGCGCTTCCGTAAAGGCGGCATAGGTTGCACTCTTGTGGATAGAACCGGGTTCCATAGCTTCGTACTTCTCGATCACCGACGCTTGCCCTTCGATAGGCTCGTGAACAGCGAAATGAGCTAACGAGAGAAAGAACGGTTCGCTAGAGGCCACGCGGTCATCAATAAAGGAGACTGCGGCCTCTGTTCTGGTGAAAACACTTCCCGGATCTTCCTTGCCGATTTCAGGATCGCGCGACGCAAAATCGAAATAGTCGTAGCCCATCAGTAGGGGGGCATCGGGTTCCATATGCCATTTTCCAATGTGCCCAGTCACGTAGTTGGCATTTCCCCCCTTTACTCTCATTGGAAGCGTTTCAAACGACGTGTCGAGCGATCGCCACTCTACTGGCACCAAGGGCAAGGGGGCAAAGGAACGCACACCAGCCGGGTGTACAATGTCAGTCACGCTCAATTGTCCGGGACTGCGACCTGTTAGGAGCGCCGAGCGAGTTGGAGAACAGATCGACGCCGCCGAGTAAGCGTCGGAAAATCGCATGCCGCCTGCAGCTAACGCTTCCAAGTTTGGAGTTTGGTAGAAATCGCTTGCCGATCTGGGATCGTCCGGAATCATACGAACTGACGTACCGTTCCACGACTGGTCGTCCGCCAGAATCATGATGATGTTCGGCGGTGTGTCATCTGCTTGCACTTGGATAAAGGCAAATTGCACAGTCGCAATGACGGTAATCGAGAAGGCACGCAGAGTAATCTGGCCCATCGGCTTGAAGAACGCGAACTGACTGGTCATTGAATTTCAATCGGTTGTGCTGAGCAACAAGCTGCGCAGACAGCCTGTAAGCGAACGGCTCTGGATACGGGGTTTGCCCAAAGGCGAAGTGCTCTCGATGATCCGGTCACTGCGGAAAACGCGGGCACTGCTTGAAGTCTTATGGCGAACAAGTTCTTGCCCGTCTCCAAGCCGCAAGCTTCAGCAGTCCGAATGGCAGCAGAGCAATTCGGCAAGTAATTAATCTATTGTGTGCTGGCGGTGTCATAGAGCATTGTCTAGTCGTCCGGCCAATTCCAAATGTCGAGTTGTCTTAGACGCGTGCGTGCGTCTCAAGCAAAACAACTATTATCCAATTACGACCTGGTAAATTGGTATAATAATTGCCCCCTTTGCAAAGGTCAATGAAACTGCATCGATTCACCTCCTGGCGGACGGCAGGTATCGACCGCCTTCAGGAGTGCCCGACTCGCTCTTTGTGGGAATTTTTATAGAATCTCAATCCTTTCTGTGGGCTAGTTTGTCGCCCGAGTGTTAGCCCGACGTGCTTAGGCCGACGCGGATTGCCACATTGAAGCCATCTGCCTCCTCTAAGCTTCTCTCTGGCGGCCTTGGGCTTCAATCTTGGGATCGACCGACGATATCGCCACAGCCCGCCAACTGCCCCTCCGGCACCTGCTGGTCGTGGGGAACGAACACTGTGCGGTGGAACCAGTGGTCTGGGGCGTCGCCATCCACCACGGTCAGGCCCGAGTGTTGTGAGGCGTCGAAGCCTGCCCGGCGGAGGGTTTGCACGACTTCGTCTGTCTGCTCGCACACCAACGGAAATACCCAAAACGTGTGTGTGGGATTGTCGCATCCGGCGGCGTAGCTATTCTCACCAAGGGAATCGGATAGCTTGCGACCTCGTTCGGTGCGCTCCGCGATGTGTGCAAGGTTGAAGTGCTGCAGGCGATGGGCCATCAACCGCACCAGCGCTGCACAAGGTTGTTGCCGCAGGTGCTGAAAGAGCGACTCGTCGGGGAAGCCGCGGGCGGAGTGTCCGACGAACGCATCGGCGTCGCCGCCGGTGTGATCGATCAACCAGACAAGCGCGGAAAACAGGGGGCGGCTGGAGAGCAATTTTAGTCCACCCATCTTCATGACCCGCATCAGGTAGCTGGCCGTCGATTGCCGCGGCCACTGGCGGGAGATGGCCTGCATCTGTTGCCGCAGCGTCGTGTCTTTCACCAGGGCGACCCCACCACCGAGCGCGGTGGCCGTCTTGATGGGGCCGAAGCTGTACAGGCTGGCGGCGGCCGCAGCGTGGCGGGTGAGTGTGCCTGTTGCGAGCGCCTGGGCGCAGTCCTCCACCAGCAACACTCCCCGCTCTCGGCACAGCGCGCCGATTTCGTCCAGCGGCATGCGCGAGCCGTACAAGTGAGCCACAACCAATAGTCGGGTGCGGGGCGTGAGTCGCCGCGCGACTTCGTCGACGTGCACTGTGAGCGTGCGCGGCTCGATGGGCACTGCCACCGGCAGCAGGTCGTGCTCGCGTACGATGCGGGCCATATGGGGCACCGTGACCTCGCTCAGCAGGACCTCGCTGCCACTGGGCAGGTCGAGCGCCGAGAGTAACAGATCGAACGCCGAACGAACCGATAGCGTTACCAGTGACTCGGGCCCCAGGTCGACTTCCACACGGCGGGGCGAAAGCGAATAGCCCACCGCCCGCAGCAGGTCGCGCCAGGTGATATCGATCCTGAGCCGAGGATACATGGAGCCGGTGGGGGCAGAGTAGGGTGAAAGCGTGGCTGTTCGCTTTGGTGTTCGCCGGGTGGCGACGTTTATTGTACCCTGTGGCGTGGCTGCTGAGTTTCAGCAAAATCGTCGGCCATCGATCACTGCGGTGCATCGGCCTTGGTTGGTACCTCGGGATGGCCGTTGCTGTTCGATTTATCCGCCGCTACGGCGGGAGGAGTCGCCCACTCGGGCGGCATGCTGCGAATGTGCAAGTCGCGTTGCGGGAAGGCGATCTCGATACCTTCGGCGTTAAACCGCTTGTTAATGGCAGTGTGAAGCTCGGAGATGATGAAGATCCGCCGCTCCAGGTTGGGTAAGTAGCAACGGACCACCAAGTCGAGCGTGCTGTCGCCAAATCCCTCGAAGGTGATGACTGGCCCCGGATCCTTCAGCACATCATCATGTCCGCCAATAATCTCGTGCAGCAGTTCGATGGCCCGCTCGGTGTCGCTGCCGTAGGCAATGCCAACGTTAATGACGACACGATTCGTCTGGTCGGACAGCGTCCAGTTTAACAGCCGCTCGGTGACCAGGTCTTTATTGGGCACCACGTATTCCTTGCGGTCCCAGTCGACGATGGTGGTGGCCCGCATGCGGATGCGATTGACGATGCCGGTCTTATCGCCCAGCGTGATGATGTCGCCCACGCGGATGGGGCGTTCGAACAGCAGAATGATGCCCGAGACGAAGTTCGCAAAGATCTCCTGCAAACCGAAGCCCAGACCAACACCCATTGCAGCGATCAGCCAACCGAGGCTTGCGCCAATTTCCATCAGCGCGCCAGCAATCACGATACCGATGGTCAGGATGGCGTACCGCACCAGGGTGGAGATCGCATACCGCGCCCCCTGGTCGATAGGCAGGTGTTGCAGCACGGCCAGTTCCAGCACGCTGGGGATGTCGCGCACGGCCACGTACGTGATCAGCAGCGTCAACAGGGCCCGCATCAGGTGGCCCCAGGTGGTGGGCGTGTCGTGGTCGCCCGTGCCCGGCAGGGGGATGGCATCGAGCCAGGCGAGGGCCGGGAAGACGTCTTGCCAGATGAACACCGCCCCCACGACACCGGCCACGAACAGCAGTACTCGCAGCAGCTTGCGGGTCGCTTCGCTCAAAGCCGTGAGGTCGACCGTGTCCTCGGGCACTTCAATGGCCGCCGTCAAATCCTCTCCCTCGGCGGCGGCTGCCGCCTGGGCATGGGCCCGTCGCTGACGAGCTTGCTCGCGGGCCAGTTGACGACGATTCAATAGCACCCAACGCCGCAACAGACCGCCGGCAATCATCAGCACCAGCAGCATGGCGGCCGTTTGCAGCGAGCGTTCGGCCAGTTGTTCGGCCGTATAGTAGTAGCCCATGGCCGCCACAATGGCCAAGGCCACCGGCAGCAGCACCAGCGCCGGACGCCATATCCGGTGCATATTCAGTAGCCAGTTCTCCGTGCCGCGATCGAGCGCTTGGTAGATAGCGCTGTTGTTGGTTAGCAGCAACCGCCACAGGGCAAACGTCGTGTAGGCCATGACAATCAGGAACAACACCCGCCCCAGCGATTCGCTCCACAACGGCTCGGTGCCTTGCGCATCAAGCCCCACAAACCAGAATACCAATGGTACTATCAGCACTGGCACCCATCGCAGGTAGCGTCGCAGTTGCAATAGCGCCGAACGCGGCCAACCCAGATGTGCCTCGGCCAGTCCGTCGCTCCGGCAGCTTTGTCGAAAGAACTCTGCCAGCAGCAGTATCCAGGCTGCGGTGCGGCTGGATTGCGACAAGGCGATGGTGAATTCCGACTCGATGACTGCCCCCCGCAACATCCAACCAATGCCCCACACCACCAGCGGCCAGGGCAGCGAAACCACCAGTGTGAGCCACAGGGTACGAAGCGAGGGCCAGAACTCAGTGCAACTGCGTTTGGCGGCTTCGACGCCCAGCTCTTTGATTTGCTTGCGAGCTTTTCGCTGGAAATAGATCAGCAGCAGAAAGGCGGCGATCAGCATTCCTACCATCAGTGCTTCGCGGTAGGCGGCATTGCGAAGGTCGACCAGCGCCTGGCGCCAATTGGCGGGGCTGAGGCTCCAGAACATCGCGTCGATGCCGTGGCTCAAGTACAGCGGCTTCCAGTTGCTGATCGACTGAGGTTGGCCCAACTGGATCTGCGACGCCCAAAGTGGCCGGCAACTGCGAATCCACAAGTCACGCTGCGCAATGAAATCGCGAAGGTTTTCTGTGTTTCTGCGGAGAGTCTCCTTGGCCGTAACCAGCTCCTGCAGTTTCTCTTCCAGTTTGTCCAGGTTGGCGTTGTAGTTCTTGAGATAGTCGACCTGGCTGGCGAGCATTTCGCGAATGACCGGTTCCGCTTCAGCGCGGTCTTCGGGCCGAACGTTCGCCAGCATCTTCTCCGCCACTCTGTTGGCGTCTTCCAGCTCGCTCAGTTGTTGCGAGGCCAGATACTGCCGGTAAGCGACGTCGTTTTTCTGCGACGTTCGCTGCGTGGCGTCGCGGCGAAGCTGTGCCTCGCGCGGCAACTTCGCGCGTTGATCGCGGAGCAACTGGCCGCTGGCCTGAGTTAGACTGCCATCGCCAAACCGCGATACAAACGTATCGTAGGTTGTCGTGAGGCTGGTGTTCCGACTGTTGGCCTCGTCGATCTCGTGCTGCACCTTGTCCAACTCGGTGGTGGCGTCTTGCACCTGCTCGGTGAGTCCTTGGTTGAACTTGGCCAGGTCTCCGAGCGAGTCGGGATTTCGCGCGATCAGTTGCTTGTTCCGATCGGCTTGTGCTTCCGCTGTCCGCCGCTGCTCATCGGCCGCCTGCTTGCGACGCTCGCTCAGCTCGTTGCGGGCGGCGGCCAGTTGTTTGGCATAGATGTCCGCCTTGCGCTTGGCCAGTTCGAGCTCCAAATCGTATGCTTCCTGGCCAAGCAGCAGCGCTTTGCGTTTCTCGGCCAGGGCCTTGATTTCCTTCTCCAGTTTGGCGGCCCGCTGCGTGAGCGCGACCCGGCGGGCATTGGTTACCTCGTTGGTGATTTCGGTGATTTCCGAAAGGTCGCTGAGCACCTGGTTGAGTCGTTGCTCCAGCTCCTGACGCGTTGCCTGATAGTTGCTGAGGAACTTCTTGCGGGTGGCTGGCGCCGCCTCCAGCTCTTTGACAATCTTGCTCCACTTGTTGGCCGCGGTCTCGTAAACGGTGGCCTTTTCTTCCAGTGCTGGTGTCTCGGCTTGCTTGATATCGAACGGCGCCAGCATCTTGCTCTTGAGCGCCTCGAGCGGCTGGGCCAACTCACGCTCGTACCAACCCTTGGAACGGCCGGCGATGGGCTTGGACTCGTCGTTGTCGTTGTCTGTGGTGTACTCGGTCGACCACTTGGCTAATTCGTCCTGCTGCTTCTTTAGTTCGGTGGTCGCTTGCAACGCGTCCTGGTAGAACTTTTTCGCGTCGCCCTTCTCGGCATCCGACAATTGCAGGCTGTCGATCCGCGACAGACGTTCTTCGATCTGTTCGGGCGTGAAGATCTCGCGATCTGGCGGGGTTGTATCCCTTTCGTCGGAAGCTTCTTCTGACTCAGCTGGCGTGGATTGGTCTGTGGCCGCCGCCTGTGCCGGGGCGGTTGGTTGCTGGTTGGTTGCCGCTGGTTGCTGCTGCGGCGCGGTGGATTGCTGTGCTGGTGCTGAATCGCTGCGCAAGGGATTCGGCGCAGTCTGGGTGGGGAACTGCTGACCGTGCGCTGGTCCGGCCAGCAGCACCAGTAACAGAGTCTGTAGAAGCAACCTTCGTTGCGCTAGCCGAGTCATGCCATCGTCCCTGGGCTATCTGAGCTACTGAGTCGTGAGGCTTCAGCATGAAGTAAATCGCACCGCGGCGAAAGGTGCGTTTACAGCGGATCGCCGCGCATGCAAACGCCGCGGTCCGCTTGAGGCAAACCGCGGCGTGATAATGACTTATATCGTACCGGCTGCTAGCAGGAGATTTCCGCAATCTTCACGCGGGTGAACATCGCGCGGTGGCCCGTGCGGCGGCGGCTGTTCTTACGACGACGCATCTTTTGCACGCTAATCTTCTCGCCCTGGGTGGTGCCGACGATCTCGGCTACCACGCTGGCGCCCTCGACGGTGGGGCTGCCGAGCTTCACGTCGTCGGTGCCGCCGATGGCCAGCACACGGTCAAAGGTCAGCTTTTCGCCCTTGGCAACGTCCCGGTAGGCCAGATCGATTTCTTGACCTTTTTCGACTTTCAGTTGGCGACCACCGTCGGCGATAATGGCATACATCGGTTAGGGTTCCTGCCTGTAGAGGCTGTGAATCGTGAGTATTTGAGAGTCCCGAAGTATAACCGACTGCCGAGGGGGGCAAAAGGGGGTGAAACGCCGCCTATCCGGCGGGTTTCAAGGCTAAACCGGTCCTTGCCCTGCTGGCCTTCCCGCAGGCTCGCGGACGGCGTGGCGTCCGGCTGGTGATGGTAACCGATCCGATGGCCCCAATGTTTAGGGCTTACCATCGAATACCACTTTGCCGCTGAATGCCAATCATCAATCGCTTGCCGCGCAGGAGTTTGACACCCAATGCCCATCTCTCAAGCCATTTTGCCGCTTCGCCTGGTCTTCTGGGGAGGGCTGCTCTGCGTGCTCGACTTCACCTTCAGCTATTCGACTACCGTCAACGGCCACACCTCGGGCGTGAGGTTTGACATTTTGAACGACCTGCTAGGAATGCTGCTGTTGACTTTTGGGGTCTACCGCCTGAAGCAGTTCGACCTCGACGGCAAGTACCGCGACTACATGCGGATCGTGCTGGTCGTCAGCATGATCAACTGCGTGATCGCCCTAATGGATCACTTTGTGTTCTCAAGGCCCACATTGCTATCGGTGGGCGAGCAACTCGTCTCCATTGTAACCTTGGTGGCCACGGTCCTGTTCTGCACGGCCATGATGCAACTGGCACAGGCTTATGCGTTGCACCGCTCCGCGGAGAGCTGGCAATTCACGCGACTGCTGGTGATCGTCATCTGGGCGATCCCATTCGGCCTGCTGTACTTGTCGACGCTGGGCGCATTGGTCGTCGGCGAGTCGTTCCCCTTCAGCATCGGCCTGTTGGTGATTCCGGTTTTACTGGCGATGCTGGTGCCGCTCGTGCACCTCTTCATCTCCACCTCGCGGATGAAGCGTGAAGCGCAGCACGCCAGCCCTCTGGAGCAGGCGTACTGATCGGGTGGTTCAAACTCCGTCGACCAGTACTACCCGGCCGGCTTCGTCTTCGCACACGATCTCCAGATGCTCGGGCGAGATGCCTTCGCTGCCGTTGACGTAGACCACCATCTTGTAGTCGTCTTCCAGCTGGGCCAGTTCCCGGCGTTTGCGGTTGTTCAGGTAGGCGGCCACTTCCTCCTCGACCGAGACCGTCACCTTGCTCACGCGCTCCCCCTGCGAAGCCATCATCAGCTTGCGGACCACCTCGATGGCCATGCTCTCGGCGCTCTTCACCAAACCGGCGCCGCTGCAACTGGGGCACTCCTTGAAGACGCTCCGCTTCAAACTTGGGCGAATCCGCTGGCGAGTCATCTCGATCAGACCAAACGGGCTGATCCGCAGAATTTTGGTGCGTGCCCGATCTCGCTTCACGGCGTCGCGCAGCGTCCGCTCCACGATGCGGCGGTGACGATCTTTCCGCATGTCGATAAAGTCGTTCACTACCACTCCGCCCAGGTCGCGCAGCCGCAACTGGCGGGCGATTTCGCGGGCGGCAATCTGGTTGAGTTGGAAGGCCGACTCTTCGGCCGAGCCATCGGTGCGGAAGCTGCCGCTGTTCACGTCGATGGCCACCAGCGCTTCGGTTTGATCGATTACCAGCGAGCCGCCGCCCTTCAGGGGCACTTTCCGCTGATTGATCTGCGCGATCTCTTCGTCGATCTTGTACTTGTGGAACAGCGGATCGCGGCCTTCGTACAGCTGCAGCCGGCTGACGTAGCGGGGCATCACGATCTGCAGGAATTCCTTCGCCCGTTCGTAGGCGGCGGGCTCGTCGATGTGAATGGCATCCACATCCGCGGTAAAAATATCGCGGATGGTGCGGATGATCATGTCGCTTTCTTCGTAGATGTCCGTCGGCGCTTCGGCGCTCTTGATGCGACGGACAATCGTCTTCCACAACCGCAATAGATAAGCCAGGTCGCGGGAGATCTCTTTCTTGGTTCGGTCGGTGCCTGCAGTGCGGACGATGAATCCCAGGCCCTTCGGCGGATTGAGTTCGCGGAGGATGTCGCGCAATCGGCGGCGGTCATCGTCGCTTTCGATCTTGCGCGACACGCCAATCCGGCCGAGTGCCGGCATCAGCACCACGTAGCGGCCGGGAATGCTGATATAGGTCGACAGGGTGGGGCCCTTGGTGCCGATACCTTCCTTGATCACTTGCACGACCACTTCGTCGCCGCGTTGGAAGATGTCCTGAATAGGGGGCTTCACTCGCGGGCGGACGCCTGCCCGGCGGCGGTTGTTGTTGCGCGAGGGGCGCGGTCCCGACTCGTCGACATCGTCGTCATCGCTGTCGATATCCAGGTCGTTCGACACCTTGTCGGGAATCTGCGTGCCGTCGTTTTGAATGGGTTTGTCCGGGTCGAAACCGCCCTGGCGGAAGTACTGCGGCTCCACATCGCTGATATGCAGGAAGCCGTTGCGGCCGACGCCGAAGTCGACGAACGCCGCCTGGATGCTTGGTTCCAGGTTGACGATCTTGCCCTTGTAGATGTTGCCGACGTAGTTGTCCTGGCTGCTGCGTTCGACGTACAGCTCTTCCAGCACGCCGTCTTCCAGAATGCCGATGCGGCACTCTTCGGGCTGGGCCACGTTGATCAGCATTTCCTGCTTGATCGTGGCTTTCTTTTCTTTGGTATCCGATTTTACTTTCTTCCGACCGGATGCCACTTTCTTTTTCTTCGTGCGACGGCGGCGGCGCTTTGGCGGAGCATTGCCATCATCGGCCACGGCACGCAGGCCGCCCGGATCGTCGGGTTCAATATCGGGTTGGGGGGCAGGTGAGTCCATGCTTGACACTTGTTTGTCTCTCTTGTGGATAAGTGAACAACGTCAAATCAGCTGGTCGGGAAGAATCTTGATCAACTCTTCGCGAAGCGCGGTTTTGACGTCGCGCGCGCTCTCCAGCGACATCACCCTGGCTGCGAACTCTTCGCACTGCGGGATGGTCACGGAACGGCACACGCGTTTGATTTCGGGGATCGCCGCAGGAACTACGCTGAACGTACGCAGTCCAAGTCCCAGCAGCACCATCGTGTAAATTGGATTGCCACACATCTGCCCGCACATGCTGATTGGCTTGTCGTGCTGCGCAGCGGTGTCGATCGCCATCTTGATGAGCCGCAGGATGGAAGGATCGCTGCCCGTATACAGCGAGGCGACGTCCTTGTTGCTCCGGTCGACGGCCAGCGCGTATTGAATCAGGTCGTTGGTGCCGATGCTGAAAAAGTCGACTTCCTGGACGAAGTGATCCATCATCACCACGGCCGAAGGCACCTCGACCATCATGCCAATGTCGATATCACGACTGAACGGAATGCCTTCCTCTTCCAGGTCTTCCATCGCGTCGGACAGCACCATCTTGGCCCGCCGCAATTCCAGCAGATTGGTGATCAGCGGGAACATGATCTTGATCGGACCCGCCGTGGTGGCTCGCAGCATCGCCCGCAACTGAATGCGGAACATGTCGACGTGCTTCAGCGCCAGCCGGGTGCTGCGAAGCCCCAGGAACGGGTTCCGCTCGTCGTCGGGCATCGGAAAGTTGGGAATCTTGTCCGCACCCAGGTCCAGGGTCCGCATTACCACTGGCCGACCGTCCAGGGCTTCGATCACTTCGCGATAGGCGGCCAGGTGATCGGATTCGCTGGGCTGCACGTCGCGAGTGAGGTACAGGAACTCGGTGCGGTACAGGCCAATGCCTTCGGCGCCTCGATCCAGGCAAGGTTTCACTTCGGCAGGGAACTCGATGTTGCCGAACATGGTGACATGCTGACCATCCAGTGTGTCCGATGGCAGGTCGCGCAGGGTCTCGAGTTTGGCGGCCAGCTGCTTGTGCTCGTCCACTTCGTGACGATAGCGGGCGAGCGTCTCCTCATCGGGCTGCAGGATCACCAGCCCGTTGTCGCCGTCGATGATCAGTGTTTCGCCACCCGATACTTCCGTCAGGAAGGGACCGGTGCCGACCACGGCCGGGATGTCGAGCGCCTCGGCCACAATGGCCGTATGGCTGCCGGGGCCGCCTGTTTCGGTGACGAAGCCTTTGACGAAATTGGGGTTCAGGTTGGCCGTTTCGCTGGGCGTCAGGTTGTGTGCCAGGATCAGCACTTCGCCGGTCAGTTCGCCCAGACCTTCCCGCCGCTCGCCCAGCAGGTGGCGGAGCAGTCGTTTTTCGATGTCGAACACGTCGTTGGCGCGTTCGGCCATGGTGTCGCCTTCGAGCGACAGGAATACCTTGGCATAGCGACGCAAAGCACGGCTGACCGAATATTCCGGCGAATAATGCCGGTCGCGGATCATCTGCTCCAGTTCTTCGCGCAGTTTGCGATCCTGCAGCATCTGCAGGTGAGCCGAGAAGATGGCGGCGTAGTCGTCGCCCAGTTGCTCGGCAACACGCTGGCGGTTGAGGTCGATTTCCTTGGCCGCCGCAGCGATGGCCTGATCGAGTCGGGCAAGCTCGGACGCAACAGCTTCGCGCGGCAGGAACCGGCGAGAGATACGAAATCCCTCGTTGCCGAAGATTATCGCTTCGCCAATGGCGACGCCGGGCGAAACTGCTATTCCCTGCAAACGCTGCATGCCGCGCTCGTTGAGGCGACCAGAGCTGACACGTGTTGGGGAATTGCTGCTGCGGTTTATCGTCGGAGCACGATAGGGCCGGCTAACGGGGCAATGCTGTGGAACACGGACAGGTTCACTGGCAGCGGGCGCGCCGCAGCAAGGGGCAACTCACGGGCGGGCGGGAGTACTCGTTTGGTGTACAGCATCCGCAATTCTCGCACGGTGGTTGCCAGATCGGCTCGCCTCTGGGGGGCGAGCACCTCTCGCTCGTGGCGGCTCCGCATGGCTTCCTGCTGGCGTGGGTCTTAGCTTCGCCGCCAGAGGTCAGCCCTGGTATGCCTTGTAAGGTGTTGTGGATTGGACCATCGTCCCGCGACCGCTCTCGACCTTGTGCCGGAGGCCGCGGGGCAACTCTGATATCTTGAATCTCTATGTTTCCTGCTTGCACACTCTGTCATCACGTTCTACGAAAGAATGTGCCACTTTGTTCGGTCGGCCGCAAGCTCAACTGGGCGAATCGCCCGAAGTTGCTTCGGTGGCCTGCTCGGCAAACTCGCTCTGGACTAGGGCCAAAATCGCGTCTACCGCTTCCTGGGCATCGCTGCCCCGGGCCTCGATCACGACACAGGCTCCCTCGCGGGCGCCTAATGTCAGCATTTCCATGATGCTTTTGGCATCCACGCGCTGACTCTCGTGGATCAAACCAATATGTGCGGCAAATCGGTTCGCCAGCCGAGCAAGCTGCTCGGCTGGGCGAATGTGTAGTCCGTTCTTCGACGTAACCACAAACGATTTGGTAATCACTAAGTCAGCCATAACTCAATTTGTCGGGGAAGAAATGGAGGGAAGGGGGAGAAAAAGGGGTCCCCCACGCCTCTCCCTCGACCCTTGCGGTTACGATCCGAACTGATTGTTGTCCGCCTCTTCCAGAAGCGTCCAAACATCGTCGGAGTTCTTGGACTGCTTCAAGAACCGGCAGAAGGTGTCGTTCCGTAGTTGACGAGAAATGTTTTCCAGTGCGCGAAGGTGGTCGCCGGGGCGATCGGGAGGCGATACCAGCAGGAACAGCAGGTGTACTTTTTCGCCGTCCAGGCTGTCAAATTCCACGCCCTCTTCGCTCACGCCCACCGCGCCGCACAATTTGTCGACCGTGGGGTGCTTGGTGTGGGGAACCGCGACCCCGCGGCCGATGCCCGTGCTGCCCAGTTCTTCACGCTTCAGAATAGCTTCGACCACGCTCTCGAACTGATCGTCGTCAATCGAGTGCGCCGCCTGCAATGCTTTGGCCATCTCGCGAATCACCGACTCCTTGTCGACGGACTCCAGGTCCGGGCGAATGGCTTCTTTTGATATGAACTCAGAGAATTTCATTTTCCATGGGGTTCCTTGTGTCGGCGGGCAGTTGCATGTGCCCGAGATGTATTTCGGTGGTTTGACCTTAGGGTAGCGGGGGCCGGGGCGGGGGGATTGTCGTCGCGCCTGGCGGCTCTCCGATACCGTTACTCTTCCTCTGGCGTGTGCTCAGCTTCCACCTGTCGTCCCTGGCGGTCGCGATCTCGATTTCGCTCGACCACCCGGTTCTTGTATTTTCGCAGTTGCTGTTCGATCTTCTGCAGGGCTGCATCCACAGCCACCATCATTTCGGTGGACTGTTCGCTAGCCATGAAGTCGTGTTTGTGCTCAGCCGAGACCTGCACGTCGACCTTGGGGGTCTGTTCGTCCTTGAGGTCGACCACCACCACGATATCGCTCAATCGGTCGAAAATTCTCAGCAGCTTTTCTGCCTTGCTGGCAATTTTCGCCTGACTGGCTTCACTTAAATGTCCATGGCGGGTGGAAACTCGAACTTGCACAGATGGTGCCCTTGCCAGATTACCTTGTATCGGGGTCGCGGGGCCAACCGCACGTGATCCGTTCCAGTATTCAGGCCGGGATTCCCCGAGCCAAGCTAATAGAACCATCACCGTCCGGTCTGCTCCAACAGACCTCCCAGTCTAACAATACTGGCGGGTCCTGGGAACCGAGCTATCCGCCGATGGAATAGGGGAAATCGACAGACAACCGCGCGGCGGGCACCAACAATTTTGCCCGTTTTGGCTAGATTGAAGTAAGATGGCGGCTCGTGGGCAGTGGCCTGCCCACGACCACACGGTTAATTCTTGGCCGCGAAAGTGGGCACCAACTCGTTGTCGGCCAGGCGGCTTCGCCACTGCTTTACCGCGCGGTCCTGACGTGCTGGCTCGGTGACGACCGGGTTGTAACCCAGAGTCTTGCCGCCGTAGATCTGCTTGAGGTTATGGATAGCTAGCACCCGGTACTCGAGCCGGTTGTGCTTCAGCCATTCGATCAACTGCCGGGTGACTCCGGCCTGCACCTGCTCGGGGGTGGTACCAATCTGCTCGGGTGTGTAACCCCGCAACATCTCGAACAGGTCGTCGGCCAGGGCGCCGCCCCGTTGTTCGATCAAGGTTTGATGAACCAGCTTGGCCGCCTGGGTGCTGCGCGACATGGCCCGGCGAAGTTCGGCAATGTGCTCTTCCCAGCTCGACTGCTGCTGAGTGTCCGCCAACGCCTGGACGAACGGAACGAACTGACCAACGTGCGTACCGCACACGGCCGCCAGGGCTTTGTCCTCTCGGCGTCGCGAACTTTCGTACAGTTCCAGCAATTGCACGCGTGCCGGCTGATCGCTGTTGAGTTGTTTCTCGAAGTACCGTGAGACGTTTTGCTGCAGGTAATCCAGCGACTGTCCGTTCAGCCATTCGACGTTGTCGGTAATCGACTTGGGTGTGCCTTCTTTCCACGACCACTGTGCCGGCTGGTCGACCGTGAGCGCTGCGCCCTCGGTGTCCCAGACCACGCGGCCGTTGGGGGCGTAGAACGTGGCCACAAATTCACCCAGCGACGATTCCACGTCGGCACCCGGAACGAACGGTCGATCGACATCCAATCCCAGCACGCCAGTCGATGCGAGCTCGACGGTGCGCGTTTCGCCACTGACGACCAACTGCACCTTGGTGGACTGCATGCCGGTGTTTTGCAGCAGGAAGCGACCGTAGGCCAGTTCCAGCCGCGGGGTCTTACCGTCGTCGGCGTAGTCGACCTTGGCCATGGCGCCGTCGCACAGCTCGACTCGCAGCACCGACACCAACGCCAGCGAGGGGCGGAATGTCGGCAGCGATAACAGCGGATCGCCCGCCATTACGCTCGAGCGTGGCGGCAGGCGGAACCAATCGGACGTCGCGTCGTCCAGCCGCAGCAGCACCTGGTCGGTTGCTACCATCGTGCCGATGGGCGGCGCTTCGGGCGGCTCCGCGGGAGCCTCGGCAGTAACTTCCTCGGTCGTCTTTTCCATTGACGTGTCATTGACCGGCGGAGTTGTCATGTTGGAATCGTTACTGGCCACCTTAATCGGTTCTTCGGGCGCCACGTCGCCTGGTTCGGTGGTGCCGTCTTCGATGGGAGGAGTCACGATCGGGGCATCTGCCACTGCGTTATTGGTGGTCGGATCGGTTGGTGGAGTTACCGGTGGCAGATCACTGTCATTCGGCGTACCGGCTGCCGGAGTCTCGTTCTGCATCGGCGAGGCGTCCACCACGCTGTCCTGCGGTGTGCTGTCCTGTGGCTGAGGATCGGCCGGTGGCGTATTCGGCGGAGTATCCGCGATTACCTCTTCGGACGACGAACTGCCGTCTTCCGGCGGGGCGGTAGCCGTTTCAACGGGCTCGTCGGCTGGGCCGTCCTCGACGGCCAACTTCTCGGGGCCCGGTGGTGATGCAGCAGTCGCAGTCGCATCAGGAGTAGTCGCATCGGGAGTAGCGAGATTTTCCACAGGCTCGTTCTGCGAAGCAGCGGGGTCCTCCTGCGCGACTTCCTGATTGCCTGAGAGTAGGCCTCCCGGTCTGAACAGCATGAAGGCGACAAAGCCCAACGCCAGAGCGGCGGCAAATGCCATGGCCATCTGGCGACCGCCGGACGAGCTTTCCGTTTTCAAGTAGGCGGGCACCTCGGTGACCGGTTCGTCCTGCCCCAACGCTTGGGGATGCACCACTGGGGCCACTGGCGTCGTTTCCACCACCGGCGTGTGCGCCGTATCCACCCGCGACTGATGCCACTCGTCGATGCTTCCGGGGATACCATACATTTTTTGCCGCATGTCCGAATCGATCTCGGCGGGCTCGCCTAGCACCATCGTGAGGATGTGGTGACACGAAGCCACTTCGGCCAGATGCACGTCCGAATCGAGGCACACTTGCTGGTACTCCGACATGTCGTCGCCTGAGAGCGTGCTGTCGAGATACTCGGCCGCGTAGTTCGGATCCAGTTCCATTCCATCGCCAAACACCGGCGGAGCGCCCAGACGCAAGCGGCGCGTTGCATCGCGGGTGCGATGAATTAACTCTGAGGCTTTCTCACTTTCGCTAACCTGCTTGGCCAGGTTCTCCTGGTTCTCCGGATCGAGAATATCGTCCATGTAAGCGAGCAAAGTGCGAAGTGTGAGTCGCATGGTCGTCACCAGTGAGATTGGGCAAGTGAAGTTGGCCCCACCAAACGTGTGGGATCCCGCTGCTAGCAACGGCGTTGCGTCGCGGCGAGTTTGCCTTCTACAAGTAGTAGTGACGGGCTGGCAGGCGATCCGTGCAAGAAACTCGACAGAAATCCGAGATGCGCTCAGCTAGTCGCGCTGCACCGTGGGTGGGGCCAGCAGCGCGAACAGGCTGCCCAGCGCCATAAACCCTGCCACAACAACGGGATGCAGCGTAGCATCGGCCGGCGGCCTGGCGTTCAGGTTGGCGGCAGGTTCCCAGCCATCGATGGTTCGCACCCAATCGATTTGAGGCGCGTGGCTCACCGCAGCGGCATCCGCCGCAGAGCGGGGCTCCACCGTGGCGGCCCAACCGCCAACGGTGAGTAGGAGCAGCGCTAGGAGAAGAACGTGCTTCACTTCCGGAACCTGACCAGCGAGAAGAGGACGCCCGACGCTGCCCGAGGGGACCAGGGCAGCGCCGAGCGTGTCGGAGGGATGCTGGGGGAGTACTAAGGCAACCGCCGCGCCAGGAGCCGGCTGTGGAGTAATTGAAGCGGCGCAAGTGCATGCTGGATAGCAACTTGCAGCGATTGGCGGGCGGATCGCGGCCGTGCCGTACGAGGTGGAAAAGCAACATCCGCCCGCTACGATGTTCACCCGACGCCACGTGTGGCGAACGCGCAACCTGGCGGGGCGGCGCACCTGAACGCACCCCGCATGCTCGGCTGGCCAAGGCGGCACCGCGCGGGCAGCGCCATTTCGTGGGTGGCGATAGTGTCCAACGCGTAACAGTTTGCCCGCGTCTTACAGGCGGTACGGGTGCAAAACTCGATTTTTGGGCACTTAGTCCAAAGCCTGCAACTACTTGCGGCGCGACTTTTCATAAGGTGCTTGGGCGCGGCCGAGTCTCTGCATAGAATGCATTCACACCTAGAGCGCGTGCCGCAAGAATGGAATCGATCGGCCTTTGAACACTGCCCATCAACGTGCTTTTCGAACTCATTATGCCCCAACGCAACTCACGCATCTCCCGTGCAATCCGCGAGGCGGAAGGCTACCTCGAACTCGGTCTTCCCGAACAAGCAGCCGAGAGCCTCAAACGTCGCCATTCCGTGGTAACCGATAGCGGTCGCGCCAATTATTTGTTGGGCGAAGCGCTGCGCGAATCGGAAAGTTACCACGAGGCCACTGCGCCGCTCGAGCGTGCCGCCGAACTAATGCCTGGCGACATGCACGTCGGCCTGGCGCTCGCTTGGTGCTACAAGCGGACCGGCCGCTTGGAACACGCCATCGAGACGCTCGAAGATTCGGTTCGTAGCGATCCCCGTGAAGCCATTTTGCATTACAACCTCGCCTGCTACTGGTGCCTGGCCCGCAACCGCCGCCGCGCTCTGCGTTGCCTGGGGCGCGCGCTCGACCTGGACATCAACTATCTCGACCTCGTGCCCTACGAATCGGACTTCGACGCCCTGCGCGACGATCGTGAATTCCAGGAACTCACTAGCGTGATCGTCTAACGCATTGGGTCTAGCGCAACCGTTGGAGGCGAGTGTCCAGGCCACTGCTTGGCAGCTCGGTGTGCGTCTGTCATTCTGACGGCACTCCCTCTCTCCCAATGGCTGATAACATGGACGATCCCGAAGTCGCATCTCAAACGCAGCACGGCTCGCTGCTGGTTTCGCTCTGCACGTACAACGAGCGGGAGAATCTCCGCCCGCTCATCGAGTCGATTCACGAGCACGCCGCAGATGCCCACGTCTTGGTAGTCGACGACGGTTCGCCCGATGGCACCGGCCAGCTGGCCGACGAGATGGCAGCCGCCGACCTGCGAGTGCACGTTATGCATCGCGCCAAGAAGATGGGTCTCGGCACGGCGATCCTGGCGGCAATGAATTACGCTATCGACCAGGACTACGAGTACCTGCTGAACATGGACGCCGACTTTAGCCACCACCCGCGGTACATTCCCGCACTGCGGGCTTCGATGGACCAGGCCGACGTGGCGATTGGCTCGCGTTACATTCCCGGCGGCAAGGTGGTCGACTGGGGAGCCAAACGCCGAGTGATGAGCTGGTGCATCAACACCTACGCCCGCACGCTACTGCGCCTTACGCCGCACGACACCAGCGGCAGCTTCCGCTGTTACCGCGTGGCGAAGCTTAAAGAGCTCGACCTGTCGCTGGTCAAAGCGCGCGGCTACGCGGTGCTGCAAGAGCTCTTGTACCGCTGCCGCCGAATCGGCTGCCGCTTCGCCGAAGTGCCGATCACGTTCGAAGACCGCCGGTTCGGCGAGTCGAAGATCAACTACCACGAAGTGTTTGCGGCGCTGGGGGGGATCTTTCGGCTCGGTGTGGCGGGGGGGCCGGTGCGGAAGGAAGCGGCGGAGACAGTGTCTACCGGGTAGCACCGACAGGCGGCCGGAGGCAGCGTGGCCATTTGCACGACTTTTGCTCGGCCGATTGTCGGTGTTGCTTGCAACAGTAGGTGATTGCCGCCACGATCTCTTGTGCTGCGCACACGAATAACCGGCCGTGGGGGACGTGACAGGTGGCAAAGCGAGTTCCGGCCGGCTGTCGGTGTTACCGTTTGTGTTTAGCGATCAACTCGTCATCCTCGGCCAGTGCCTGTTCGATTTCGGCAATGTGATCGTAGGCGTACGCCAGAGCGTCGTGAACGTCCGCCGGTTTCAGCGAGGAGTACTGCTGCGTGATCTCTTCGACACTCATTCCCTGACGGTAGCAGGTCAGTATCGTCGCAACGCGGATACGCGTTCCCGCCACGACTGGCTGACCGCCGCATCGCTCGGCGTCGATTTCGATATTGCGATAGTCGAGCTTTGGCATCGGGATCCTGATTGAGAAGTGCGGACGGTGACTTGGATGCCCCTATTCTACCTTCTAGCCACTAAGGAGACCAATATTGGTTGTGTTATCCGGGTTTATGGATGATTGTGCTACGCGCTGTCTTCTAACCTGAGCAAGATTCGTGCGAGCTTCTGAGAGAGCTGTCCACCAAGATAGCCACCTAAAGGAATAGTGACTACAAGTAATACCCACCCAATCGTAACAAAGCCGTCGCCACCACTTAGCCCAAGTACCTTATCTAACGCCACGCAGGCAAAGTACATTCCATAGATTCCCAGGAGAACACCGAGTGCAGCTCCTAATAACACTATCGCAACAAAAATCAGCTGCGTGAGCAACGTGAGCACAGGGAAACCCGACTACGCCATACGACGCACATTCTGGGGATTGTTGCTTTCGTGCTCCAGGAGCATTGCTAAGTCCTAGTGTTTTCCACAACCTCCAACTCCCCATCCACCTCAATCTCCTCACCCTCCCTGAGCTCCACCTCCAAGCTTTTCTCCCCATAAACCAAAATCGCCTCCTCACCACCCAGCGACGTGATCGTGGCCGAAGTGAGCTTGCCATCTTCCCAAGCGATGTCGACCTCGAAGCCACCGCGGGCGCGGAGGCCGGTCACGGAGCCGGTGGGCCAGGCCGTGGGCAGGGCGGGGAGCAGTTCGATTTCGTACGGGCCGGTAGGCCCATCGTGCTGAATGTGCGACTGCAGCAGAATTTCGGCGATGCCCGCGGTGCCGCCGAAGTTGCCGTCGATTTGGAATGGTGGGTGATTGTCCAGCAGGTTGGGGTGCGTGCTTTTGGCCAAGAGCGCCTCGATGTTGTCGTGGGCGATGTTGCCTTCGCCGAAGCGGGCGAAGAAGTTGATGATCCACGCCCGGCTCCAACCGGTGTGCCCGCCGCCGTGCGACAGGCGATAGTCGATCGTCTTGCGGGCGGCGTCCAGCATCTCGGGCGATTGCCGTTTGTTGTACTGACGACCCGGGTGCACGGCGAACAGGTGCGAGATGTGGCGGTGGCCGGGTTCCGGCTCGTCGAACGGCTTGCTCCACTCCATCAGCCGGCCATCGTCGCCGATTTGCGGAATGTAGAGCTTCTCGCGGGCCGCGCGAATCTCGTCAATCAGCGAGTCGCTCTCGCCCAACACGTCGGCCGCTTCGAGCGTGGCCGTGAAGGCCTCCCAGGCCATCTGCTGGCTCATGCTGGTGCCCATCGAAACGTTATATCGCTTGCCATCCACACTGTAGGAGTTCTCCGGCGAGATGTCGGGCCCGGCCATCAGCATGCCGGTCTCGGGATCGGGCGTCAGGTAGTCGAGGTAAAACGACGACACCTCGCGCAGCAGCGGATAGGCCCGCTCGCGGAGGAACTCCTTGTCGCCGGTGAAGTGGTAGTGCTCGGTGAAGTGCGTGGAGTTCCACGCCAGTCCGTGCGGCCACATGCCGTACACCAGGTAGCCGAACACGGGCGTCCAATGCCAGATGTCGCTGGTATGGCCACTAGCGGCGCCACGGGTGCCAAACATCTCGCGGGCCGTCGCGCGGGCCGGGGGCACCAATCGCTCGGTATAGTCGAACATCGGCCCGTGCAATTCACTGAGGCCGGTCACCTCGGCGGGCCAGTAGTTCATCTGCATGTTGATGTTCGTGTGGTAGTCGGAGTTCCATGGCGCTTCGATGTGCTCGTTCCAAATGCCCTGCAGGTTGGCCGGCAAGCAGCCGGGGCGAGAGGAGCAAATCAGCAGGTACCGGCCGTATTGAAAGTACAGGGCCTCGAGCGCCGTGTCGGTCTCGCCTTGTTTGACTTTCTCCAGGCGCTCGTCGGTTGGCAGCGAGTTGTTCTCGTCATTGCCAAGGTCCAATGCCACGCGGCGGAAGTATTCGCGATGGGCCGTGATGTGGTGGTCGCGCATTTCGTCGAAGGTCTTGCCTTCGATTTGCTTCAGGCACGTCGCGATCAGATCGGCAGCAACCTCTGGGGAGCGTGTCTCGGGCAACTGTGGGTTGTAGTCGGTGGCCGCAGCCAGAATGAACGTTACCGAGTCGGCACCGCTCAGCTCCAAACGGTTGTCGACGATTTTGGACTCTCCGCCGTCGGCGTTGGCCTTGAGCGTCGCCTGCCAGAACGTGCCGAGATGCTTGCCCTTGTGCTGCGCCTGGCCGCGCATGGTGAGCGTGCCGGACTCGTCGCTGGTGACTTCGAAGTCGACTGGGCGATCGAGCCATGCTTGCAGATTGAGCTTGCCCGGCTCGCTGGCCGTCATCCGCACGACCAGTACATCGTCGACTGGCGAGGAAAAGACCTCCCGCTGGTAAGTCACGCCATCGATGGTGAACGTGGTAGTGGCGATGGCGGTGTCGAGATCGAGCTGCCGCCGATAGTCCGTCACGTCGCCGTCTACGTCGACCAGTTCCAGATGCAGGTCGCCGAGGGTCTGGTAGCTGCGGGGCGAGATTCGCGCGGCCATGGCGGGCTGCAGCAGTTGATGAGCTTTGTCGTAGTCGCCGGCAAACCACGCTTCGCGGGCGGCGGGCAAAGCTTCGCGCATCGCGGGTGTGTTCTGGGGCACGGGTGGTCCTGCCCACACCGATTCTTCGTTCAATTGAATCCGTGCATCGGTCGTACCGCCAAAGCACATGGCGCCTAGCCGTCCGTTGCCCACGGGCACCGCTTCGGTCCACTTGCTGGCTGGCTCGTCGTACCACAAACGATTGTCCTGCGGCGTCTCGGCCGCCATCGCAAGGGCGGCAGTAGTTAGGAATAGCAGCGTCACCAGGGGAGCCATCAGAAGCGGGAGCCTGTTGTAGTTCATCGTTCTTCTCGGCGTGGAGTGCAAAAGTGCGAAAGCCGCAGTATACCACTGCGAAACGAGGGTTTCTAAGCATTGCAGCGATTCGAATAATTACGGCACTCCGCCCCACCGTGAGCTACAATATTCGGTAGCTTTTACCGTTCGGCTCGCTACGGCCAGTTTTGACGTAAATCTTACCGAGCGCCGCATCATGCGTTATTTGTCCTCAAAAGTCCGTCGGTTTTCGCCGGCCATGTGCAAGACCTTTCTCGTTTTTGCCCTGCTGCTGACCGCCACGCACGCCGTGGCCGACGACTGGGCCACCCGGCTGGGCTACCCCGAGGGTGCCAAGGTGCTGGTGGTGCATGCCCATCGTATGGGGCTCAGCTTCGAGTCGAACGAGGCCATCGAAAAATTGATGGACGCGGGCGTTGTCAGCTCGGCCTCGGCCATGCCAACCTGTCCCTGGTTCACCGCGGCCGCCCAGTGGCGCCAGCAACGTGGCGACCTGGACGTCGGTCTCGATTTCACGCTCAACAGCCATTTGCCGCTCTATCGTTGGACGCCGGTCAGCAACAGTCGCGATGTGGCGTCGCTGGTGGACCGCGATGGCTACCTGTGGCAAAACGTCGTGCAGGTGATGGTCAACGCCAAGGTTGACGAGGTGGAGCAAGAATTGCGGATGCAGTTGTTGCATGCCGATCGTATGGGATTGAAGCCCACGCACTTCACCACGCACCTGGGCGCGCTGTACGCCCGGCCCGACTTGGCTGAAATGTACTTGCGTCTCTCGCGCGAGCAATGGATACCAGCCGTGGTGATCAATCTGACGCCCGAACTGGCCGAACGTTTTCGTCAGGACGGCTACCCCGTGCCAGACACTTTGGTCCGGGCACTCGACGACTATCCTTTCCCCAAAGTTCGCGATCTGTTGATCCTGCCACAAGCCGACTCGCTGGAGGCCAAAGCGGCTGCTACGGCCAAGTTGATTGCCGAGTTGCCCCCAGGCCTGGTGCAGTTGTCCTTTGCCCCGGCGACCGACTCGCCGGCGCTCCGCGCGATGGATCCCAGCTGGCAACAGCGGGTGTGGGACGCTCAGGTGTGGGAGAACGAGGCCGTTAAAGCCGAGCTCGCCAAGGAGGACGTCGTGATCACCAACTGGAAAGAGATCATGCAGCGTTTCGACGGTTCGGTCGAATAAGCAACCGGCAGAAGGAGCCTCTAGAATGTTTAAGAGAACTATTCTCTGTTGCGTTGCGTTGACCTTTCTGTCGACCTTGTTGCCGGCGGACCGAGCGCGCGCCGAATCGAGCTACGGTCAGGCGTATCAAAAAATGTGGGGCACCAACCCCAACATGGTCAACGACACTAATCGCTATCTGTACGACAAGTACTATCGCGACAATCCCAATATCAGCCCGTACATTAGCGGCGCTGTCTTGGGAGGTAATATGTATGGCGACGCCTACTCGACCGTGGTTCGTCCCGACATGGAGCGGCGGGCTGCGTCCCAATCGGCGCAGTCGCGCTACATTGCCGATCGCAAACTGCAAGGCAACATCGGCTACACCGCCAACCCTGGCGTCACGCCGCAAAACGCCCCTTCGAGCTACCAGTACGGCAAGCCCGTACCTGCAGGACGCAAGAACAGCGGCGCGTATCAGAATCATTGGTACGGGTCATGGAATAAGTAGCTCGTCTGCCGTTTGCCCGTTCGCAGCGAGTCGGGTCGTCCCCGGCGCCCGGAAAGGTACATTTGCCAAACCACGTTGTGCGCCGGTAAGCTCTCATCCATCTAGTTGGTTGTCGTAGAGCATTCTCATTGCTGCTCTATCGCGCTGTTGGTTGTGCCGGCCCACTACTTGGTTGGACAACATCGAGAGACATTGCCAACCCTCCATCGTCGGAGGCTTTCCAGAATGGGCAATCGGTGCTGCAAATTCTCGTTTCACGATCAACGTGATGAAGCAGCGGAACACTGCTTGTGGATTCCCGCGCGTCGTACTAGTGAATTTGAACGAATTTACGCGCTTTGCTTGGTGCTCGTTCCTGGATGCGGTAGGTGGTGGTGTGTATCATGCAGATTGGGGATTTTCTGTCGCTGCCAAGCAGGTAGCGGCGCCCCCAAGTATCTCCTCCAAATCTGTTCATGACATCTCCGATTCGTACCCCGATTGGACGAGGAAAGGTCCATTGCGATGCATCGCAAGATGGCGGCTGGCGGTTCGCGCTCACTCCGATTTCAGGCCTTGGAAGCACGTTGCGTACTCGATGCAGCGGCGCTCCGCATCACCGAGATCATGGCCTCGAATGACAACACGCTCGAAGACTATCAAGGGGATTCGTCAGATTGGCTGGAGATCTATAACCCGTCGGCCAGCACCGTGGACCTGGGTGGGCTGTACCTGACGGACGACGTCCAGGAGCTGACGAAGTGGCAGTTCCCCGTGGGGACAACGATTGAGCCGTTTGGGTTCCAACTGGTCTTCGCCTCGGACAAGGATACCCTCGCGCCCAACGGCGAGCTGCATACGAACTTCAAGTTGTCGGCCGATGGCGAGTACCTGGGGCTAGTCGATGCCGATGGCAGCACGGTGATCGACGCCTTCAGTCCTGAATTCCCGGTCCAATTCGAGGACGTGTCGTACGGGCTGACGATGGCCAGCACGACGACCACCCTGGTCGCCGAAGGCGACGCGGCCCGCGCCTGGCGGCCGACCAGCGCCGCTTACGATTCGAGCTGGACCGACATCGGATTCGACGATAGCGTCTTCGATATCGTTGGCAGCGCGGGCTTTGGTTACGAGGCCGGAACAGATGTACCTAGCTTCATCGGCGAATTCAACACGGCCGTTCCTGACGACACGACCGCGTTGTACGTTCGAGTGCCCTTCGAAATGACATCGCTGGTCGGCATCGACGGGCTGCAGCTTCATTTGAAATACGATGATGGGTTTGTGGCTTACTTGAATGGGGTGCAAATTGCTGCGTCGAATAGTCCCGCCAATCCGGCGTGGAACTCGACGGCCACTTCCATTCACGACGACTTCGATGCGATGGTGTTTCAGGAGTTCGACGTTTCTGCGGAAATTCCGTCGCTCGTCGTCGGCGACAACGTGCTGGCTATCCACGCCCTGAATCAGCCGGCGGGCCGTTCCGACTTCTTGATTGTGCCGGAGCTTGTGGCCACGGCTACCGTGCCGGTGGAAGCGAGCGAAGCCGGCTACTTCGAAGTGCCTACGCCAGGTTTTGGCAATGGCGAGAGCTTTGCGGGGTTTGCTGCCGACCCGACCTTTAGTGTTCCGCATGGTTTCTACGACACCGTGCAGCAGGTCGAGATCCACTCGGAAACGCCGGACGCCATGATCGTCTATACCACCGACGGGTCGACCCCGGCGGTGAACGAATCGATGGTGCCGATCAATGGGCAGCTCTACTCCGGCGCCATTTCGGTGAACAGCACCACCACGATCCGCGCGATGGCCTTCAAACATGACTACAAGCCATCGTTCGTGCAGTCCGCAAGTTATCTGTTCCTGGACGACATCGTCCAGCAGTCGTCGACCGGCCAGGTGCCCGCCGGGTGGCCCAATTACAACGTCAACGGTCAACTGCTCGACTATGGAATCGATCCGGCCATTCTCGCCATGTATGGCGAGCAAGCGGTGAAGGATTCTTTGACGTCGATTCCATCGATCACGTTGACAACCGACATTGCGAACCTGTTTGACAGCCAGACCGGTATCTACGTCAACGCGTTAAATCGGGGAAGCGAATGGGAGCGGATGACGTCGGTCGAACTGGTTCATCCCGATGGCAGCGAAGGTTTCTCGACCGCTGCCGGTCTGCGAATCCGTGGCGGCTACCACCGGAACGACTTCAATCCGAAGCACGCCTTCCGCCTGTACTTCCGCGGCGAGTACGGCGATGGGAAGCTCAACTATCCGTTGTTCGGCGACGAGGGCGTTGATGAGTTCGACGTGCTCGATCTGCGCACCGCGCAGAATTACTCCTGGGCTGCCTGGGGCGACAGCGTCAACGGGCTGCAGAATACCTACCTCCGTGAGGTGTTTTCCCGCGATACCCAGGCCGACATGCAGCAACCTCACACACGCAGCCGCTACTATCACCTGTACCTGAATGGCCAGTACTGGGGTTTGTTTATGACCCAGGAGCGGGTGGAGGAGGCCTATGGCGAGAGCTACTTCGGCGGCGACGAAGAAGACTACGATGTGGTGAAGGCCGATTCTACCGAAGCCTATTCCACCGAGATTGCCGACGGCAACGATGTCGCCTGGCGACAGCTGTTCGATTACGCCCAGCAACTGGCCGACGATCCCACCGGTAGCGCCGACAACTATTGGGCCATGCAAGGGCTGAACCCCGATGGCAGCCGGAATGAAGATCTCGAGGTGCTGCTGGATGTCGACAATCTGATCGACTACATGCTGATCATCATCTACACGGGCGGCCACGATACCGGCATTTCCGCCTTCGTGGGGAACGATCGCGCCAACAATTGGTTCGGCATCCGCAACCGCGAGGATGGTGACCAGGGCTTCCAGTTCTTCCTGCACGACAACGAGCACTCGCTGGGCACAGGCGAACTGGTCGGCACCCTGCATGGCACCTTTGCGATCGACCGTACCGGACCGTTCTACACGGCCCTCGATTCCAGCTACGACTATTTCAATCCGGTGTATCTCCATCAGGATCTGCTCGTACATGCCGAATACCAGCAGCAGTTCATCGATCGCGTGCAAACGCTGATGTTCGATAATGGGGTGCTGACGCCTGAGGCCAATATCGCCCGCATGACCGAGCGCGTGGAGCAAGTCGATGCGGCCATCCTTGCCGAAGCGGCCCGCTGGGGCGATGCCAAGCGAACCGTACCCTACAACAAGACCAACTGGGACAACGAGGTGGCGTGGCTGCTCGAAACCTACTTTCCCAACCGTCACGCCATGGTCCTCGACCAACTGGCCAACGATGGTCTCTACCTGGCGGCACCTACTTTCAGTCAGGCGGGCGGAAGCCTGCCGTACGGCTCGTTAGTGACGATCGAGAGTACGGTACCGGGCGGGACCATCTACTACACCACCGACGGAGTCACCGATCCGCGTCCGACCGGCGGTGGAGCCGATCCTTCGTCCGCGGTGAAGGTGGGCAGAACTCCGGTGGTGCTGACGCAGGATACAACCGTGTGGGCCCGCGTGCGGTCGGCGGACGGCACCTGGTCGGGGTTGGTCGAGGCGAGCTTCGTCGTCGAGGCCTTGCCGGGCGACTACGACCTGAACGGCGCAGTCGATGCGCTGGACTACGACGTGTGGAAAAGCACGTTTGGTTCCACCACCGAACTGCGAGCGGATGGCAATCGCGACAACGTGGTGGATCTGGTGGACTACTCCATCTGGCGCAACAACCTGGGGTACTACCTGGAAGCGGCGACCGCTGCCGCGGCGAGTCCCACCTCGGTGACGGGATACTCCACCGATTTGTCGGTGCTAGGGGCGGGGCCGGCCAGGGAGTCAGACCTTTCGTACACCTGGTATGCAAGCGGACCTGCCGAGGTGATTCTCAGTTCCAATGGCGGCAACGGAGCAAAAAATACCACCGCCACGTTCAGCGAAGCGGGCGAGTACCTGTTCACCGCTATCATCGAGGACACCAACGGGGTCGCCACGTCGAGTGCAGTGCAGGTGACGGTGGAACAAGTGGTTGCGGGAGTAGCCATTTTCCCCTCCGACACGTTGATCGCCACTGGCACGTCGATGCAGCTTGCCGCCTACGACGTGGACCAGTTTGGAAGTCCGATTGAATTGACGGCGAATCCGGAGTGGTCCATCGTTGGCAGCGGTGGCAATGTCGACATGGCGGGAAAGATCACGGCTTCCGGCACAACGGACACCTTGACGGTGCGCGTCGAATCGAACACCGGCAGCGACGAAGCCTCGTTCGATGTCCTCTCGCCCGCCAACTGGTACCAGGCCGATGCGAGCTTTGGGACAACGCTTACCGATTCGGCTGGTGGACAAGATGGCGTCTTGGTCGGTTCGGTGGGCTGGCAACCTGGCATCGACGGGAATGCGCTGGATCTGAACGGAGGTCATGCCGAATTGCCCACGGGAATTGTCCGTGGTCTGAATCAGGCGACTATTGCCACGTGGTTCTATCTTGACTCGGTCGATACCTGGTCGCGGGTGTTTGACTTTGGTTCTGGAACTGCCGTTAACATGTTCCTCACCCCGCAGGCCAGCAATTTCGGCGGGCCACTGCGGTTCTCGCTCAAGACCGCCACTAGCGGTGGCGAGCAACAGATCAATGGACCCTCGCTCGACGCCGGTCAGTGGTATCACGTCGCGATCACCCTCACCGGCAGCAGCGGCACCATGTACATCGATGGCGTGCCTGTGGCTACCAACAACAGCATGACCGTCAGTCCCGCCGACATGGGGAGAACCACGCAGAATTACCTGGGCGACTCGCAGTTCCCGGCCGACCCGCCCTTGCGAGGCAGGATCGACGACTTCCGCATCTACTCCCAAGCGTTGCCTGCCGAACAGATCCTGAGCCTCGTGCAAGCGTCTTCCGCTTCGCTGCTGGCCCCGCTAGTTGCGATGTCGTCATCTTCCACCGATTCGGGGCAGGCCACGGAGACTCAAGCCGCTGACATCCAGGACTCGGCCTTCGCACTGCTCGCCGCCGAGGACGAGCCCGAGTCGGTCGCAACCGCAGGCAAGGCACTCGACCAGTCCGTTGCGACGGACGATGCGTTGCTGCTATTGCTTACCACCGCTCGCCCCACGAGAGGGACCAGCACCCTGGCCAGCGAACAGCCATGGGAAACCGCCGAAACGGAATCTTCGAGTTACGTACCGGTCGGCGAACTGCAGGAAGACGGATTGGGAGACCTGCTCTAGAGTCTTACGTTGCCTGCCGGCACGTCCAGCGTCCGCTGTAAAGCCGCCCTGCGTTGTGGTCCTCCCATGTGACGCGACCACATTTGCTCCACCACGGAGTTGTGACGTTCGCGAGTCAACGGGTAGGATGGGGCCTCGTTCGTCTTGTCATCGGTGGGGCACCGGCGGCTACTAGGGGAGGAGGGACCAATGTCTGTGTGCTATGCGCTTCGTCTGGACGAAATCGACTACAGCAAGGTCGCCTTGTGTGGAGGCAAGGGGGCGTCGCTGGGCGAACTGGTCCGCTCCGGCATTCCCGTGCCGTCCGGTTTTGTCGTGACACGGCTGGCGTTCGATGCCTTCATGGCCGCGGCCGACCCCGAGGGCAGGGTCACCGAGTGGCTTGCTGAACTCGCCGCGGGGCGAACTACGGCCGGCGAAACGAGCAAGGCGATTGTCGAATACTTGGCCGACAAACCAATGCCACTCGACGTTGCCGCAGCGATTGAGTCGGGAGTCGATGATCTCGCGGCGAGCAAGGTCTCCGTGCGTTCGAGTGCCACCTGCGAAGATGGCACCGCCAGCGCCTGGGCCGGCCAGCTCGACACGTTTCTCGACGTTGCTCCCAACGATGTTGCCACCCAAGTGAAGGCATGTTGGCTATCGATCTACCATCCCCGGGCATTGGCCTACGGGGTGGCCCATGGCTATGGCCATAACCAATTCGGCGTGGCGGTGGTGGTTCAGCAGATGATCTCCAGCGAGGTCTCCGGCATCGGCTTCTCGGTGCACCCCGTCACGCAAGAGCCCGATCTGCGATTGATCGAAGCCTGTTTTGGTTTGGGCGAGGCGATCGTCTCCGGCGCCATCGTGCCTGATCAGTTTGTAGTGCGGCGTGGCGCGGCAGAGATCGTCGAGGCCACGCGCGGCGATCAGCGGCGGGGGCTGTTTCTGGAAGCCGACCGGCCCGAACCCGAGTGGCGGGAACTGGGGCAGCGTGGAGCCGAAGCGAAGTTGACCGACGCGCAGGTGCTGGAGTACGCGCGGCTGTTAGACCAGATCGAAGCACATTACGGCTTTCCTGTCGACACCGAATGGGCCTGGCAGGAAGAGCGGTTCCATGTCTTGCAGTCTCGGCCGATCACGACGCTGGCCAAGGAGTATCGCGAAGCGATTGTCGACACCAGCGAGCCTTGGTGCCGGGGCATGCGTCGTCCCTTGTCGCTGCTGGAGGCCTCGATCATCGCCCATTGGGCCGATAGCCGGCACTCAGGCGGCGACTTTGGTTTTCATGCCGATCGATTTCTGGCCATCGAAGACGCTGCTGGTTTGACGAACATGTTTTTTGGGGCCAGAGCGTTCGAAGCCTCGGCCGAGCACATCCGCACGCTGGAGCGAACCGATCGCGCCCGACTGGTGGCGCTATTGGAGCGTGGCCTGGAGATCTATCGCCGCGGTCATGAACAGATCGAGCTAGGCGAGAGTTTCGCGAGCTTCGATGAGGCCGCCGAGCGGCTCGTCGAGATCGGAAGGTACACCACCAGTTTTCCCGCCATGACGCTGATGGCCTTGGAGGCAGGCCACATTGCTGATCCTCGCGTCTGCGAATTGGCGGAGCAGTTGCGATCGCATTCCCTCTATCCGCCATTCGTTGGCAAGCTACTCGATCCAATGGTCGAAACCTGGGCCGCGGAACTCGGGTTCTCGGCACCGAGTCGTGCGCCGCAGTTGGTCACTTGGCGCGAATTGCATCAAGGCAGCGTTGACCGCGCGACGCTCGAAGGACGCCTGAGCACCGTCGAGGACGGCTATCGCTTTGTGTACCAGGTGTTGGCGGACGAGGAGCGAGTCGATTTCGTCTCCGAGACGGGCTACTTGATCATGCGCGAGGCGGGCGCGCGTCAATTGGTGCCACCCGATGAACCTGACTGCATCTCAGGCATGGGAGCCTGGCCGGGCGTTCATCGAGGGCGGGCCAGGGTGGTCCTCTCTTCCGAACCCGAGGGCTACGAACTGGAGGACGGTGACGTGCTGGTCTCCATCCAATCGAACCCCAACCTGATGCCACTGTTGCGTCACGCCGGAGCCATCGTCACCGACGAGGGCGGAGTCGCCTGCCATGCGGGCATCATCTGCCGCGAGTTGATGATCCCAACCCTCATCGGCACCGGCCGGGCAACCTCTGTGATTCGCGATGGCGATTTGGTGGAGGTCGACACCATTGCGCAGGTGGTGAGGATCCTAGAGCGGGCGTGAAGATCAAAGGTCGGTGGACCAACGAATCGGCCTTCATTAGGCCGATCGCTTCGTAAAGTCCCACCTCGATGCGCCGCGGTTTGTGTAAACATCGGCTGGACCGACGCCGATGCCAACTATTGCGACGGCAGCGTAGCGGCTTCATACTATTCGCCGAGATGTTGGCCACCATCGAAATCCACAACACCTGCGGATCCATTGGCCTTCAAGTAAGTGGATGAGCCAGGGATTGCTAAGGGGAGACGCAATGCAACCATATCGACTGCTGGGCATCGTCCTGGCGCTTGCATCGCTGGTATTGACCAGCGCCGCCCGAGGGAACTCGCCATCCGGGACGCTGCTCATCTGTGGTGGGGGGAAACTGCCGCCGGTGATATACCATAAGTTTCACGAACTCGCTGGCGGCGACGACGCCCGGTTGGTGGTGATTCCCACCGCGGGCGAGAAGGAACCCGACGTCGAATCGATTGTCGAGGCCTGGCGGGGCAGGGGATTCGTTTCGGTACAGGTGCTGCATACTCGCGACCGAGAGTTGGCCGATACCCCTGAGTTTGCCGAGTCGCTGCGGCAAGCGGATGCGGTGTGGATCAGTGGCGGGCAGCAGTCGCGGCTGGCAAAGGTCTACGCCGGTGGGCCCGTGGAACGCGAGCTTCAGGCCTTGGTTGGGCGGGGCGGAGTGATTGGAGGCACTTCGGCTGGTGCGGCGATTCAATCTCGTGTGATGATCGCCAGTGGAAATCCAGATCCCAAGATCAGCACGGGATTCGACCTCGCACCAGGCGTGGTTATCGATCAGCACTTCCTGGTCCGCAACCGCGTGAATCGCTTGCTCACGGCGCTATCCCAGCATCCCGATAAGCTGGGAGTGGGCATCGACGAAGGCACCGCCATCGAAGTACACGGCAACACGGCCACCGTGCTGGGAGAGTCGTTTGCCATCGTGGCAAAGCGATCAATCGATCCACCCGCCTTGTCGATGGAGTCGTTATCGGCGGGCGAGAAGTTCGAGCTGATGGACGCATCAGCAAAATAGCCAGGGCCAACGCCCTGGCCGGGGCAACGCTGCCTGTGGGGGCGAATCAACCGGAGGGCACACGCACCTGCGACGCCCAGCCGTAGGGCCGTGGGCGTCGTTGCCGGACTTCGGCGACAGAAACATGTAGGTCGTCGTAACGTTGCCGAAATCAAACACCCGCTGCCAGTCCCCACTGCCGTCCCACTTCACCCAACTGGCGATAGTGATGTCGGCGCTGCTGGGCAGGCTCACACCATTGTCCAAGCCATCCAGCTCGATGGCCTTGTTGGGTGCGCCGGTGCCGTAGGTTGGGCCGCCGATTGCCGAGCCCTGGTTGGAACCGGCTGAGTCGTTCGCGCCGCCCTGCCACTGAATGAATGTTGTTGCTGCCGAGATTGGCGTCCAGGTGTGCTTGTTGTTTTGGCGCTGCGTACGTAGCAGGCGCTGCTCCCCGCCTGATCGATGAACCACTGCTGGCCCCGGAACCTGGTCACTCCCCAATAGCCGCGGCGTCCATCAATCGGCTCAACGCACCGCACGCGCAGGAAGCGCAGGGGGGCGATGTGAAGGCTCCGCCCGCGCTGGCGGATGGCAAGTTCGCTCCACTCATTTCGAGTAGCAGGTTGGTGAAGACCGCATCTAAATCTTCGCGGTTTGGATGGCGAAGTTCGGCGAGTTGGGAATTGTCGTAACCAAAGCCAACCACCAGCTGAATCTTGTCGACCGCCTCCTTGTTCGCTTCCATCCAATCTTTCAGGGTCTGCTGCAAAGCAGCAATGTCCTTGACCTCTCCGTCCGGCGGCGCCAGCAAGTTCGCCGAGAGTGCCTGCAGTCCACCTCCCATCACGTGCCCATGCGCATCGACGAAGCCTGGCAGCATCGTTCGACCTTCGAGGTCGATCAGCTTGGTGGCGTCGTCCTGGAGCTTGAACACTTCCTCCTCCGTGCCGACCGCGATGACGATCCCATCCTTCACCGCCACGGCTTCCGCAGCTGGCACCGAGTCGTCGATCGTCAGGATTGGCCCGTTCTGGTAAACGATGTCCGCCGATTCGCCCCACGCTACGCCGGAAATTGTTACCAAGCAGGTAGCCACTAGAGACCTGGATACGAGCCCGTTCATGGTGCCGACCTTATCGGAAGAGGAGTTATCATAGAGGGCGGTCATGCGGCCCCTGTCGCGTGCGGCCTGGTACTTTGCAGTATATGGCACAGAGCACCGGCCCACAGTTTTACTGGAATGCCCGGTTCCCCCCCGGAGTAGCCGACCCTACACAAGCCGGTGGGCTCTGCCGTAGGATTTGGCCTGTCCGACCCATAAACCGGGGCGGAATGAAGACTCGCTGCGGAGATTTCGGCTTGTGGGCGGAAGTCGTCGTGGAGCACCCGCTATAACCAGGCGAACTGAAAATGCAGACCGACGACCTTCGCATCACCAAGATTCACCCGCTGCTCACCCCAGCGCTATTGGAGGAAGAGATTCCCTCCACCGAGGCGGCCGGCCGGTTGGTCACGGACAGTCGGCGGGCGATTGAGCAGATCTTCGACGGCACCGACAACCGCTTGCTGGTGGTGGTGGGGCCCTGTTCGATTCACGATCTCCAGGCGGCGGAGGAATACGCCGAGCGGCTTCGCCGGCTGACTGAGGAGGTCGAATCGAAGCTGCTGGTGATGATGCGGGTGTACTTCGAGAAGCCGCGGACGGTGATCGGCTGGAAAGGCCTGATTAACGATCCCGATTTGGATAGTTCCTACCACATCAACAAGGGGTTGCGCCTGGCGCGGCGGCTGTTAGTCGACATCGCCGAGATGGGGCTGCCCGCCGGTACCGAGTTCCTCGATACCACGCTGGGGCAGTTCTACACCGACCTGATCAGTTGGGGCGCCATCGGCGCCCGTACGGCCGAGAGCCAGACCCATCGCGAGTTGGCCTCTGGGCTGTCGATGCCGGTGGGTATCAAGAACCGCACCGATGGCGATATCCAGGTGGCGGTCGACGCCATTCGCTCCGCGCGGCATCGGCACTTGTTCCCTTCGCTCACCAAGGGCGGCATGCCGGCCATTCTCGAAACGGCTGGCAATCCCTACTGCCACCTGGTGCTTCGTGGTGGTCGCGAAACGGGGCCCAACTACTCCGCCGAGGCGATCTCGGCGGCCTGCGAGAAGCTCGCCAGCGCCGGACTGCCGGAGGTGCTGATGATCGACTGCAGCCACGGCAACAGCGAGAAACAACCCGAGCGACAACCGCTCGTAGCCGTCGAGGTGGCCAAACAGCGGGCCGCAGGCCAATCGGCGATCAAGGCCTTGATGATCGAAAGCCACTTGGTCGCCGGTCGGCAGGATGTCGGCAAAGGCGAACTCGTCTACGGCCAGAGCATCACCGACGCGTGCCTCGGCTTCGAAGAGACGGCCGACTTGCTGCGTCGGTTGGCGGAAGCGTAACTCTCACGTGCGATTGCAGGCCTTTTCCCTAACGTAGGCACCAAGCGTTGGGTCACGTGATATTAAAGGGTCTTGCGTCCGATGCGTAGCCCGTGCCGATGATCTTGGTGCCGTCGGTCAAAATGCCGATACCGTGTTCCATCTCGAACACAGCGTCGAAACAGATTTCCGCCAGTGGTTTGTTGTCGTAGTCATAGACTTCCTGGTGAACCAATATCGTTGGACTTCCCAGCAGTCGAGCAAGGTTCTCGGGGGAATCGATCTTCAGGTTCTTGAGCGATCCCGTCTCCAGTGACAGATCTTCGTAGATGCTGGCCACATTGCCATGCCACCACATGCCCGATGCGGGTCCCTCGCCTTGCACATCTCTGAACAACGCCTTCAGCAACTTGGCTGGCAGCACCTCTTGGTTTTTGATGACGCGTTTGGCAATCGTCACAGCAGGCTTCGTAGGTAACTCCTCCTCGTCTTCGACTTCGAACTGCAATGGTACGCGCGAAGTCCCTGCGTTTCTCTTGCCAGGTCCATACTTGAAGGCCTTGAAGGCGGGCAATGTCAGTGTCTTCGTCCAGCAGAACTCGTCGAACGTGAAGATACCCAAGTCGGCGTGAGACCACGTAGCCAATTTTCATCTCCCAAAAACTACCAAGTAGCGTCATGGCGACCAGTGTTGGGATGAGTTCCTGAATCCGTGTGGCTATCAAGATATCCCCTCCGCGCCGACCGGTCTAGCAAGCGACCAGGTCCGAAGGCTCTAACGAATCGACGCGTGCAGCTGTCTTGCGTGCAGGATTGCTGAATGGGAATGATTCTAGCTCACTTTTCGATGACACTCCTCCGCGCGTGCTCAAGATGCCCAGGTGTCTTCTGGGCCGCGGCCTCTTCTATGCGTTTCTGAAATCAAAGAAGCCGTCGAATAATCCCTTGGGCACGCACAACCGGGGTGCCAGGCACCTCGCCAAGAGGCGTGGCAGGTGACCGGCCTCACTGCCGACTGGTAGAATGCGCTGAAACAATCGTAAGCGTGTGCCTCGCGGCGGGGTGCCTTACCCGAGAGCGGGTTGATGCACGCAGTCAGCAGTAGGGACCGCTTCGTATACAGTCGCGGGCCAAATTGAGGGGGAGCGATGAGTGGCACTCTCCGTCCAATCTATTCCTATCAGGTCGACGCTCGTGACATCATGACGAGCGTAAACGCCGAGTGGCTGGCCTTCGCGGCCGAGAACAACGCCCGCGAACTCCAGGAGTCAGCCGTGCTGGGCCGCTCGCTGTGGGATTTTGTGGCAGGTGGAGAGACGATTCGGCTGTATCAAACCCTGCTCACGCGGATCCGAAAGACTCAGCATGCGGTTGTGTTGCCGTTTCGGTGCGACTCGCCCACGCTTCAGCGACACATGAGGATGACAATCACCCCCGAAGATTCAGAGGAAATTCGATTCGACTGCGTGATCGACAAAGTCCGTCCCACGGCTCACCTGGCCGTATTGGATCCGGCGCAAGCGCGTTCGCGAGACCATCTCGACATGTGCAGTTGCTGCAAACGGATTGACATCGAACCTTTAGGCTGGCTGGAGGTGTCCGAGGTCGTGGGCCGTTTGAATCTGTTCGAGGCAGTGCAAGTACCGACGATGCGGCAGACGGTTTGTCGCGAGTGCCAACAGCAGGCGGGAGTGCCGTAGGTTGCGAATCGCACGCGCAGTTGCCTGTTCATGCGTGGCGAAAAGCAGCTCTTACCTTGGAGTTTGTCATCACGGCGAGTACCCAGATTCCGATGGGGGCGGTCAGCGGAACGAATATCGATAGGGGCACTAACGCCATGACCGCGCCAAACAAGGCGAGCCGGCGTGATTCGAATTGCAGCATCTTCAGGCCACTGAATAGCATCGGTATGCCGGCTGCTCCCGTCAGAAAAAATATCCAAGCAGTCGCCTCAGGATTATGGCCGATCAGCAGCGGGAAGTCGTGCCAGTAGTTTCCTCGGCTCAACAGCCAGATCCACAGCAAAAATCCGGTGAGGTTCACTCCGCCACCTACCAGCATTGCGATCGCTGGCCATCGCACCGTGTTGTATAGGTGCTCGTCACCAGCTGCTGGCGGGTCGACAAGGCTTGCTGAATGGTCGGTGGGCGGCGCGGCGTGAACTCCACAGACCTGTTCGACGCCCGTTTTCACTTCGCTGGCATGTTGATACCGACGTGCCGGTTCACGAGCCAGTGATCGCAGGACCACTTCGTCCAATCGAACATCCACTTCTACCTTCTTGGATGGCGGATCAAAGTGCCCCATCGGCGCCTCGCCGGTAAGCATCTCGTAGAACACGACCCCCAACGAATAGATATCCGCACGGTGATCAACGCCATGAGTGCTTTCCAGCTGCTCGGGTGCCATGTATCGGGGCGTGCCCATCACTTGGTGGGTGCCGGTGAGCCTGAACTCTCCTTCCTTTTGGGTGGACAATTTCGCAAGACCGAAGTCCGCAATCTTCACCCGGCCCCGTTTGTCGATCAGGATGTTTTCGGGCTTGATATCTCGGTGCACCACGCCCTCGTCGTGGGCATACTGGAGGGCATCGCAGATTTGCGGCACGATGGCCAACGCCTCGTTCGGCATCAGTTTCCCATCGCTTATCAACTGTCGCAGATTGACGCCGTCGACGTACTCCATGATGAAGTAAAAGAGCGGGCGATTCGGTTGGTCTTCCGCGGTTGGCCATGCTACCTCACCAAAATCGAACACATTGACGATGTGTTGATGGCTTAGCCGCGCAAGTGTTTTGGCCTCGCGGTTGAACCGCGAGGCAAACGTCCGATCGAGCGTGGCCTCGGGGCGGATGATCTTGAGCGCTACCAGTCGATCGAGATTTGTCTGCCGTGCCTTGTAGACGGCTCCCATGCCGCCGTAGCCGAGCAGACTCAAGATCTCTAACTGTGGAAACTCACCGGCGAGCTGCTCGGTTGAGGGAGGCACGAACCCAGAAGCTGCGGGGCTGTCGATCGTTGGTGCCTCGGGGGCCGACTCCGCCAGGACGGCATGGCTCTCCAGTCCAGCCGCCACCAGGCACCTGGGGCAGAGTCTGGCCGGGGCGTCGTCGGGCAATTTAGCACCACAGTTTGGGCATATCTGCGGGTTACTCATCTCGGTTCTCCAACTGAAAGGGCGGTTCTACCCCTCAGTACAGGAATGCTGACCGGGCGTAACACAGTTTTTTGCTCTATTCCCTCAGGGTGGCCAGCAGCCGTCCGATTTCCTCATCCACTTCCGCCTCATCCGCCACGGTGCGGGCAACTTCCTCACGAAAAAGTTGACGATACCGCTTCCGCAGTCGGTAGGCGGCCTGCTTTGCCGCAGCCGGCGTCATTCCCAACGCCGCAGCCGCCTTCTGATAGTCGACGGCTTCAGAATCGCCTGCCAAACCCACCTTCAGGTGTTCGAAGTGGTCTTGCTTGCCAGCGTCCACCAGTTCGGCCCGCACTCTTTCCAGGACGTGCTCCAGGAGTGTTGTCACCCACCTTCGTTCGAATAGTTTCTCAGGTGTGCACTCGTGACTTGGCTCCAGGCGGAACTTCGACTCTCCCGCGTCGAGGTCGAGCGAGAGCTTAAGCCTTTGGCCGCCACGTTTCAGTGCTTGTTCCTTGTGCCACTGGTTGGCGAGAAAGTTTCTTAAAGCAGTGAGCAGAAACGCCCGGAATCGTCCCCGACAGCGATCGGCACGGGCAACAGCACCCGATTCCAGCAGGTGAGCAAAGAACGCCTGCGTCATGTCCTGTGCATCGTCAACGTTCTCTACCTTCCGCCGTACATAGACATACAAAGGGTACCAGTACAGTTCGCACAACTGGCCCAGCGCTACTTGGGCATCAGAATCGTTGGGCTTGCCCGCTGTGAGGACAATACTCCACTGAGTGGTGGCAAAACCACCAGGGTTGGCATTATTCAGGCGATGAGTTTCTTTGCCCGGCATGCGGCCATTGTAGTAGGTCGCCGATGGGGCGGAAACTGACACTACGATGCGGCAGACGGTTTGTCGCGAGTGCCAACAGCAGGCGAAGATGTCCTAGGTTACCGCGGGCCGCGCAGCCTACTTCACTCCCGACACGGCTTCGGCGATGTTCTGCACGTGATCGAGCAGTCGGGTATAGGCGTTGAGCGATGCCAGGTAGGCCACGTTGACCAGCGGCGGTACGTCGCCGTTGGACAGGGCATCGAGATGCTTGCCACGCAACCGCTTGATGTGGTTGCGCATGCGTTTGTCGGCTGGGGCGGTCTCGACCAGGATGTTCTTGTTGCCCTGCTTCAGGGCGCTGTTGATGGAGACGAGTTGCTGCAGCACTTCGTGGTTCAGATCCCTGAGCCCGTTGCGCTGTTCGGGCGAGAACCGGTGGCCATCGCGGCGGAGTTTGCGGTCGAACTTGTCGAGGTCGGCCACGTAGTCGCTCAGCGATTCGAACTCATCGGCCATGCGGAGTTGGCGTCGCGCCTCATCGGCCACAGAATGGGGAACATTGCCTGAGAGCAGGTTGGTGATGAACACGGCGATCTCGTCCTGAATCGAGTCGAGCACTTGCTCGCGGCGTTTGAGACGATTGGCCAACTGCTTGTCGGGATCGTCCTGTTCGCGAAGTTCGATCAGCCACCCCAACATCTTCTCGCACCCGTTGCCCATCCGTTCTAGCTCCACCCGAGACTGCTCGATGGCTATCGTGGGCGTGTCGAGCATCCGCATGTCGAGATCGGTGAGGTGCGGTTTCTCTTTGAAATCCTTGGAGGGAACCCACTTCTCGAGCAGACGGACGATCATCGGCACAAAGGGGAAGAACAGCAGCGTATTGGCGATGTTGAAAATACTGTGCGTGGCGGCGATGGCCGGCGTGGTGTTGGGATAGGTGGCCTGGCCATCGACCATTGTCACGGCGTTTACGTCCATGTGCAGGAACGTTTGCAGCAGCCACTGGATGAACTCGATGTACCAGGCGAAGATCAGCGTGATCCAGAAGACGCCAAGGATGTTGAACACCACATGATAGTAGGCCGCGCGGCGGGCGTTGGTCGTCGTTCCGAGCGAAGCGAGCAGGGCGGTAATCGTGGTGCCGATGTTCTCGCCCAGAATCAGGGCGGCCGCCGTCTCGTAGCTGATCACGCCCTGCGAAGCGAGCGAGATGGTGATGCCCAGCGTCGCGGACGACGACTGCACCAACGTTGTGAGCAGACACCCGACCATCGCGCACTTGAGTACGCCGAAGTAGCTATCGGCCTGGAACGTGTGGAACCAGTCTTCGAAGCCTGGGTTCTCCTTAATAATGGTGCAAGCGTCTTTCATGATCTCCAGGCCGAAGAACACCATGCCGATGCCCATGAAGGCCATGGCCCAGTACCGCCAGCGATCGCTACGGGAGAACAGGAAAACGAACGCGGCCGCGCCCAGCATCGGCAGGCCGTACTTGCCGATCTTGAGGACCAGGATCCAGCCGGTGATGGTGGTGCCGATGTTGGCACCCATGATCACGCCCACCGCCTGCATCAGGCTCATCACGCCACTGTTGACGAAGCCAACCACCATGACCGTGGTGATGGAACTCGATTGCACAACGCACGTGACAAGCACGCCGACAATGATGGCGAACAGACGGTTGCCGGTGACGGTGCTGATGAGTCGACGCAAGCTGCTGCCCGCCACGGTCTGCATGCCGTCGGACATGTTCTTCATGCCAAGCAGGAAGATGCCCAGGCCGCCCACCAGCTCGAAAACAAGCTGCATCAAAGAAGAAAGGTTCAACGACTCGTACCCGCCAGCTGAGCAGTGTTAAGATTGCGTTAAGGGGACAACTGGTTACGAGTATAGGCCGGACGACCGTGTTTTCAACCGCCGGAGTCCCGCGGGCCGTCACATTCCAGGGAACTCCCAGGCACGAGGTCCGGGCAGCAATTTTTGCCGTCTCAAACAGCGGCCAGAAGACAATCAGGTACAGTTGGCCGCCCGTACGGGGTGGGGCTAGCCATGGGCCGCCAGGGGGTGTCCGCAGGCTCGGATGCAGGCTCACCGGTTCTCGGCTTGCCAGGCCTCGATCGCTTGCAGCACTTCCGTAGCGGACTCATCCCGATGCTCCGGCTTTTTCGCCAGCATCTTGCGGCAGATAGCCTGCAGGCCAACCGGTACATTCTCTCGTACCGTTTCCAGGGGCGGTGGTTCATCGGTTTGGTGTTGCAGCAGCCGCTCGGACACCGAGCCAGTAGCGAACGGGGGCCTGCCCACCAGCAGGAAATACAGGACGCAACCCAGGCTGTAGATATCGGCTCGTCGGTCAGCCCGCACTGCACCCAAAGCTTGTTCTGGGGCCAGGTAGCCAGCGATTTCGTCGGCATCGGCCAGGGTTGGTTGCAATTCCACGCGCTTGGAGATAGCCGCTGCGTCGCGGAGGATCACGCCATTGTCCTTGAGCCCGATATTACGGGGCGATAGCCAGCCGTGCATCGCGTTTACCTGGTGAAAGCTTGCCAGTTGGTGGGCGATGGCCCGCAGGATGCCGACAGCTTCTGCTATGGAAAGTGCTCCCTTGGTAGGCAGGTGGTTTGCCAGTGTTTGGGACAGCGGCGGCTCGTCCGATTCGGTCGGGCTGGAGCCGAGGTCATCCTGTAGCTGGCCCTCTACTTTCCCTTCGACGATGGAGCAACCACACCACGGGCAAGTGCCAGCCAGCAGCTTCGCATGCGCCGTTTTGCAGCGTCCGTCCATCTTGCTTGCCATGGTGGGTGAGCCGAGACCGCACTCGATTATACTCGTGTAGGGGCACTTCTGTGGTGCCAAGAACCTGCTCCAACCCCACTTCCTACTGCACAAAATGGCACCCAGTCGGGGCAGCTCAAGTCGCGAAAAAAGGCCAGAAACTTTGCTTTTCTCTTGACTCTGGTTGCGGTGGGAGAATAGTCTAAGGGCCGGGGATGGCTAGGGCTGTCACGTAAAGTAGGCGGTTCATCTTCACTACTTTGGGGAGGGAGTTAGTCTAATGAATCGGTTGATGTGTGCGCGTGCGGCTGCAAGTCTTGCGGTCGTCTTCTTCAGCTTTTCCGCTGCTTTAGGCCAAGCATGGGTCGAAATTGGCGATGCACCTGACGACATTCCCAACCGTCAGGATACCAAGGGGGTGGGTGCCCTTACTCAGATTCGCGGAAGCACGGGGGCGGATGATGATTGGGTGGATGTCTATTCCATCATGATCACCGATACCACCGCGTTCTATGCCACCACCGAAGAGTCTTACGGCAACATGACGGCGTCGGCCACTTTCGACACCCGGCTCTTCCTGTTCAACGAAGATGGTACGCCAGCCGTGGCGAACGACGACTTCATCGGCGAGCCGAATTGGCGTTCGTTCATTTCGGATCCGTCGACCTTCCCCAACACGGTTGCCGCTTCGGCTGCGAATGTCTCGCTCACGCCCGGCAAGTACCTGTTGGCGGTTACCGGGTATGACAACGATCCACTCGACGTCACGGAGTTGATCCTGTTCTCCGACACCGGCAGCATTTCCTCGGACAATCTCGAACTGCATGGTCCCAACCCTGACGCGGGTGCTTTTTCCACTTGGGAATTCGCCGGCGAGTCGGGCGACTATGTCGTGGAACTGGGGGGAGCCGAGTACTGTGCGATTCCCGAACCCGCAACGATTAGCATCGCAGCTTTGGGCGTGCTTGGTCTGTGGGGCGTTCGACGCCAGCTTCGCAGCACCCTGTAGTGCCGCAGCTACAATCCTTAACTATCAACACCCCGGCAACTCATGTTGACCGGGGTGTTTTTGTGCGTGGGCTTCTATTCTTGTGACAACGCGCAATCAAACCCATCTCACCAGCGCCCAGATGAGCATCGTCGGGTTGAAAGCGCCGCAGTGCATTGGATCAACACGGCTTCACGGGTCGACTTCAGAATCCGATCGCAACGCCATCCTTACGTGATTCGGTCGCTCCGTAGTACACGCCGCGCTCTCTGTCGTACCAGATGGCCTGGTAGCCGCCGAAGTCGCCGTTGCCGAGCTTCACCGCATGCCCGAGGCGTGCGAGTTCGCGAAGCGTCTCATCGCCGACGCCACTTTCGACGTATACGGTGCCGCCCTCTTCATCGGCAGGAACACCCGTTGGTGTCGATGAACCATCGTGACGCACCCGCGGGGCATCGCCGGCTTCTTGCAGGCCCATCTCGAAATCGAGCAGGTTGACGAGAACCTGCACGTGGCCTTGTGGCTGCATGTCGCCCCCCATCACGCCGAAGCTCATCACCGGCTGGCCCTCTTTCGTGACGAAGGCGGGGATGATCGTGTGGAACGGCCGCTTGCCCGGTGCGTAGCTGTTGGCGTGGCCCGGCTCCAGGTTGAAGAGCTCGCCGCGATCTTGAAACGAAAAGCCAAGCCCCGGCGGGCAGGGCCCCGCGCCGAAGCCGCGGAAGTTGCTCTGGATCAGCGACACCATGTTGTGATCCTTGTCGGCGGTGGTCAGATAAATGGTATCGCCATCGCGGAGCACAGGATCACCGGCCTCCACGTCTTTCGCAGCCCGCTGGGCGTCGATCAGCTCGGCCCGCTTGGCGCCGTACTCGTCGGAAATCAACGCTGCGACAGGCGCCGGATTGAAAGCCGGGTCGGCGTAGAACCGGGCGCGATCCTCGAAGGCAAGCTTCTTGGCCTCCAGAAAGTAGTGCAGATGGTCGGCACTGCCAAAGCCGGCCTTCGCCAGATCGAACCGCTTGAGCATTTGCAGCATCTGCAGCGCGGCAATGCCTTGCCCGTTGGGTGGAAGCTCCCAGACGTCGTAGCCGCGATACTCGACGCTCACTGGCTGCACCCAATCGCTGCGATGATTGGCCAGGTCGTCGTAACGAAGGTAGCCGCCATGATCGCGCATGAAGCGGTCGATCACTCGGGCGATGTCGCCGCGGTAGAATTCGTCCGCCCCGCCGGTGGCAATCTTCTCGAGCGTCTTGGCCAGTGCGGGATTGCGAAACGTCTGCCCGTGCGCCGGCGGTTTGCCATCGACCAGGAACACGTCCGCCCAGCCCGGCTGATCGCGTCGCGCTGCCACGCCGCCGGCCCAGTACTTGGAGATTACCTCGGTGACCGCGAAGCCATCGCGGGCGTGGGCGATGGCGGGTGCGAGCACCTGCTCGATGGGCAGCTTGCCAAATCGCTTGTGCAGCGTGAACCACCCGTCGACGCAGCCTGGCACCGTGATCGGCAGCATGCCGTACTTCGGAATGGTCTCGTGGCCCAGCCGCTCGAACTCCGCCAGCGTGAGCGCCTGCGGGCTGCGGCCGCTGGCATTCAGTCCGTAGAGCTTCTGTGTTTCGTGGTCCCACACAATGGCAAACAGGTCGCCACCCAGCCCGCACGAGGTCGGCTCGGTCACACACTGCACGGCATTGGCCGCAATGGCCGCATCCACGGCGTTGCCACCGGCACGAAGGATCTCGATGGCCGCCAAACTTGCCAGCGGCTGACTCGTGGCCGCCATACCCCGCGTGCCCACGGCCGGTGATCGCGTAACAAACGTGCGGCCTTCTGGTCGATCGACTGCCGAGCTAGTTTGCATGGCCACTAGGATCCCTAAACCTAACGCAACGATGTATGGCTTCATGATCAAACGAGGTGGGTAGAACGGATGCTGCCTGACGCGGATGAACTGCTGCGGTGGATTATAACCGAGATGGCAGACCGGATGGGGAAGCGGCGAAGAGGTTGCCTGTGGGCTTTAGAGCAAACGTTGCCATTCTCGCGGCACGGAATCAGGCCAAACAGTGTAGTTCAGCGTATCGGGACCGATGAACAGAGCCGCTCCTTGAAACAACGAGTGGAGATGTCGGAAGTACTGGCACGCCGCCACAAAACGTGTATGAGTCTCTGCACGAGGAAGCAAGTTCTCGCGATAGAAGATGATCTCGAGATTTCCCGATCGCTCGAACATCAGTTTGAGGGTGAACGTGTAACCGGAGAAGCTCACGCGGTAGTCCACGTGAAGCATTTGAATTCGCCCTGAGCTAAAGAGGGAGATGTATTCCGACAGCGAGTAGGTGCGATGCCAGTCCGCTTCGGTCGTGTTGTCGCCCCACACACTGTTGGAGCAATCCAACTCGGAATCGGTCAACTGGGCAAGAGAAGACTCGAGTGACTCCGGACCAATCGCAGGAATGTATCCTTCAAAGAAACACATGCCCTGGTTGAACATCTCGTCGAACATCCAAGCGAAATCAGTCCATGCTTGTTCGACGGTTTGATCGAATGGTGAGTGCATAGGTTGAATAGAGGTACGGCTAGTTACATGGCGATACGAAGTGACGTTCGGTCCAATTGTAGCTTTTGGGAGAAGCAAGTGAGAATACATGCCGAAGAGACCGTGCGTGGCCGCGCGATTGCAGAAGGATTGGGAGGCACTGCTGGCGCAGTTCATCTCGACAGACCGTCGTAATCTCTCGACTCGCTAAGGACCTGATTTTGGTGCCCGATGACCGTAGGGCAGCAGAGGCGTACGGGCTCTGTAACATCAGCCATCCCACGGTTCGTCACTCCATACTCGATAGAGAATTGATGCGAAACGAGGGAAACAGGCGGGACGAAACGGCAGCGACGTCTTCCAGTACTGATACTCGAAATGCTAGCAACCTCTCGGAAATCCATCTATATTGACTCGAGTTCATCTGATAACTTTTGCAGGCTCGCCAATCCACCCAAAATGTCCGACACGCCTCGAAGAAAACGACGTACGCGTGAACACGTAATAGAGGACTTGAGTGAGAACCATTTAGAGCGGTTCGTGCTTCTGAAGGGACACGTACTTCGGAGGCCTGAACGCGATTATGGTGTTGATGTCACGATGTTTCATTTCGCAACCAACGGCGAAATTGAGAACGGAGAAGTACGGTTTCAGTTGAAAGCAAGCGAGAGTTTGAAGGTCATCAGCAATGGGTCGGCAATATCGCTACCAATCAAGACGGGAGACCTGCACTACTGGTCATTGGAGGTGTACCCATTTGTGCTGGTCGTATTTGACGTCAAAACCGATACGGCGTATTGGCTTCACATTCAGGAATGCGTAAGTCGCCAACCAGAATTGGTAGATCCTGACAAGGAAACGGTGCATCTCCACATTCCACTGGCAAACAAATTGAATGTCAATTCGATCGATGACTTTCGCCGCAAGTCGCTCGCGACCGTTGACAACCTGAGAAACCAAGGAGGGTATCCCGATGCCTCGCGACCCCCGAAATGAGCTGACGATTGATAGCCTGCAGGCCTTCCTGTTGCGATTGGGATTCGAGCCGTTGGCCAAAGTAAACAGTTCGCTGGCGTTCTTGCATTCTGAATCCGGAACGATCATCTCACTTTCGGTTCCGAGTGATGGTCGCACTGTTCGATCGGCAGATTTGTTGTCCGTACTGACGCGACTGGATTCGGCAGGGTTGGTCAATGAGGCGGATATCGAACAGTTCAGGCTAGGCAAGCTGCCAATAGCCTCGTAGCGGGAGCACGCCGTGACCAGGATTACGTACCAATGGCTGTTCGCATATTTAGAGCAGCTGGGGTTCGTGGATACGTCCCCATCGGACTTTGAACGCGTGTTCGAGCATCAAGAACGCGATATTTTATTGGCGTTTTCGCTGCTAGATGACCGCTCCGTAGATCGCCCAGTCCGCGCCGCCGACTTCGTGTCGGTTGAGTTTCGACTTCAACAAGAGGGGTTACTCTCTGGAACACTGAACGACGCGGAATTGCGGCAGAGCAAAAGCTGAACCCCAAATGCAGCGCGCCACCACGCTACCGCCAATCCCTCAAAATCTCCCCTGCAGCGTTCTTCCCACACGCCCCCATCACGCCGCCGCCCGGGTGGCTGGCGGCGCCGCATAGATACAAGCCTTCGATCGGCGAGTGGTGGTCGGCCCAGCCGGCGATGGGGCGGAAGCAGAACAGTTGGTTGGCGTTCATCGCTCCCTGCATGATGTTGCCGCCGGTGATGCCGTACACCCGCTCGAGGTCCACCGGGCTCAGCACCTGCCGGTGCTCAATCACGTCGGGCACGTTGGGGGCGTACTCGCCGATCACCTGGACGCAGCGGTCGGCGAACTGCTCCTTGATGTCGTCCCAGGTCACGCCCACGCCGACGCTCGACCCGGTTCCCTCGCCCGCCAGTGGAAGATTCGACAGGTGGTACGGCGCAAACTGCACGAAGCACGACAGGATGTGTTTGCCGGGCGGGGCGATCGTGTCGTCGACGCTCGAGGCCATGGTCATCTCGATCACCGGCGACTCGCTCGGCCGGCCGTACTTGGCGTCGTCGTACGCCCGCTCGATGTACTCCAGCGACGGCCCGATGTGCATCGTGCCATGGTGATGCGGGGCGATGCCCGTCGACGGCAGCGCGGTGAAGTTGGGCGGCTCGGCCAGGGCCAGGTTGATCTTCATCGAGGCCGACGCATAGTCGATGTTCTCGATGGCCTGGCGGAAGTTCTCGGGCAGCACGCTGGAGTCGAGCAGCTTGAGGTACGTGAGGTTGGCGTCCACACTCGAGGCGACCACCGGCGAGTCGAGCTGCGAACCATCGGACAGCGTGACGCCAGTCACCTTGCCACCTTCGGTGTGAATCTCGCTGACGGCCGTTTCGCGCAAGATCTCGACCCCCATCTCGGTGGCCGAGCGGGCCACGGCGTCGCTCAGCGCGCCCATGCCGCCGCGGATGTAGCCCCACACGCCACGGGCGCCGCCCGCCTCGCCCATCACGTGATGCAGCAGCACGTACGCGCTGCCGGGCGAGCTGATGGAGAGGAACGCGCCAATGATGGCGTCGGTTGCCAGCGTGGCCTTGAGCGCGTCGGACTCGAACCAGCGATCGAGAATCGGCCGCGCGGCGCCGGTGAGTATCTCCACGGCGGCCGGCAGGTCTTCGCCCAGCGCGGCCATCGCCTGGTACAGCGACCACATTTTCTTGGTGTCGCGCATCTTCTTGGTGAAGCTCGCCTTGCGCCATTCGTTCGGCAGCGGCAGCGGATCGGGTGCGGTTTGGCTGAGCACCGGCTCGAGCACGCTCGCCACGCGTTCCAACAGTGCCTCGTAACGCGGGAAGGCCTCGGCGTCGGCGGCGCTGAACTTGGAGATCTCGCGGTGGTTGAGTCCCGGTTCGGGGCCCATCAGCAGGCTGCGACCATCCGGCAGCGGCGTGAACGACGAGGGGGTCCGCGGTAGGATCTCCAGGCCGTGGGCGCGGAGCTTCAGGTCCTGAATGATCTCGGGCAGCAGCAGGCTCACCACGTAGGCGGCGGTGGAGACTTTGTAACCGGGCCACAGTTCCTCGGTCGTGGCGCAGCCCCCCAGCACACCGCGGCGTTCCACGACGGCCACCTTTTTGCCTGCCTTGGCCAGGTAGGCGGCGCAAATCAGCCCATTGTGCCCACCACCAATCACCACCGCATCGTATGCCGCTTGTTTTGCCATCGAACTCGAACTCGGAAACTGAGGAATGCTTCAATCAGGCCTGTTGCAGACGCACCAAAGGGCCTCTTTTTCCATCGGATGCCGGGTAGCTGGTGGCACGGTGAAAAACCGTAAGACACAATAGGACAGCCGAGTTCAGGTGAAATGGGAGGAGTTGCGCGTGCACGGCAATTGGAAAACCTTGGCGATTGTGGCGATTGGTGCGATGGTGCTAGTTGGTGCGCGCCCCGCGTCTGCGGACGACCGAGTGATGATGGGCTACTACGCCACGTTCGGTGATCTGCCGGTGGCGGACATTCCCTTCGCCCGTCTGACGCATATCTCGCACGCCTTTCTCACCACCGACGAGCAGGGTCAGCCAGTTACCGGCAAGGAGGTCCCCAATCGCGAGCTGACCGACGCGGCCCACCAACACCAGGTGAAAGTGCTGCTCAGCCTCGGCGGCGGCAACACCACGGCGGCCATGAAGTCCATCACGGCCGACAACGATCGCATGACCAAGTACGTGGACGAAGTGGTAAAGCTGGTGGTCGACAACCACTACGATGGTGTCGACATCGATTGGGAGCACCCCCGCACCGCTGCGGAGACCAGGCAGTTCGTCGCGCTGGTCAAGGCGTTCCGCACGAAGCTTGACCAAACGGCCAAAGCCAGCGGCCGCAGCGAACCCTATATTCTAACCGCCGCGGTAAGTGCCACCGAGTACTTTGGCAAGTTCATCGATGTCGACGCGGTGCTTGGTGACCTCGATTGGTTGAACGTGATGACGTACGACTTCTCCGGGCCATGGGACCGCGTGGTGGCGCACAACTCGCCGCTCATGCCTTCGCAGAACGATCCCGGCCGCACCTGGCGCTCGGTGACCTCGGCCATGGAGTACTGGCAGCGCGAACGCGGCGTGCCGGCCGACAAGCTGGTGTTGGGGCTGCCGTTCTATGGACGCGGCTTTCCAGCCAGCCAGAAATACGCACCTCTCGACCGCGCACAGCGAGCCGACCATCAGGTGCTGTCCTACGTGCAGATCCGCCAGTTGCTGAAGAAAGACTGGAAGGCCGAGTGGGACGACGAGGTAAAAGCCCCCTGGATGATGTCGCCTGCCGACACCAGTTTGTTGATCGCCTACGACGACCGTAACTCGATCTATCGCAAAACGGTCTGGGCCCGCGGCCAACAGTTCCGCGGCGTTTTCTTCTGGGCCCTACACCAGGACCGCATGTCCGACGGCAAAAACTGGCTGGTGGAAGCGTCGTACAGGGCGTGGCCGAAAGGGGAGTCAGCTGCAAAGAAGTGACTAACCACAGCGGACACAGAGTTCACGGAACGAAAGAATCAGTTTGGTGTTCCAAAAATTCGTGCTCTCTATGCTCTCCGTGGTTACCTAGACCCCCAGCAACTTCGCCGTTGCCAGCCAGTAGAGCTCGCCGGTGCCGAGTTCAACCTGGTCGTAGAACCTGATGGCGGCCACCGCGCCTTTGGCGAAGCGGATCGCGCTGTTGTCGCCGCCCAGCAGTGCGGCGGCCAGGTGGGGCATATCGGGGTTGTGGCCCACCCAGCAGACTTGTTCGGCCGCGTGGTGGTTGGTCCACTCGACCAACTCATCGAGCTCGGCCCCAATCGCCAGCGAGTCGAGCGTCGTGATATGCCCGCCACATGCTTCGGCAATCAACTCAGCCGTTTGCTCGCAGCGGACGTAGGGACTCGTGGCGATGGCCTCGAGGCGCATCCCGCCGCGGGAAAGTTTGCGGAGTACGTGCCGGTACCGCTCGACTCCCTCGATGGTGAGCGGCCGCTCGCTGTCGTCCGGCCATTCCGGATCGCCATAATGCCCCGCCCAGGCATGCCGTGCTAAATAGAGATACATATTTTGTATTTGCTACTAAAACGCGAAGTTCTCAAAGAGGTTGTCTCTAGACTATTTACCACAACGACACGACGGCCACTACGAACTCTCATGAATGCCCGTCTTTCGACCGAGGTTTGAGATTTGGTGGGAATGCCTGGAATACGACTTTCCAACTTGACCTGCTAGGTCGTGACTCTTTCACGTTGCGAGTACGTCGTGCTCGTTGTGTCGTCGTGGTTCCATTTATCTTAGTGCCCTTTGTGCCTTTGTGGTTAGCCCCGCTACCGTTCCCGCCACAGGATGTCATCATCGATCGACAACTCTCGTTGTTTGTCTGCGATGTCCGCTTTGAACCGCTTGGCGTCCATCGGGTAGCCGGCCGTTGGCTTCAGGTCGGGCTGGTGCGATTGCCAGTAGCCGTTAAAGGCGTGCATCGCCAGTTCGCGCAAGTATTTGGCGGTCATCGACGCCAGGGCCGCTTCGAGTTGCGACTCGCCCTTGCTGCGGAACTCGATGCGGATCTCAGAACCGTCGCGCTGCAGCAGGTATGCGCTCCGCGGCCGGCTTTCGACGATCACTCGGAGCATGTAGCCGGGGAAGTACTCCGAGAGCAGCCCGCCGTAATGGTTGCGGCCGCCATGTTTGTCGCAGGTGACATGAACCAGGGGCGAGGATCGAGGGGCGAGGGACGACGAGGTTAGTTCATCGAGCGTGCGGGCTACCAGGTCGAGGGTCCAGCCGGAGAGCGCGCGGCCTTTGCTGCCGTGGCGGCGCGACTCGGTGTTGAACTCGGCGGGGTATACCAGCCGCGCCTTCATCGCCCGTAGCGCCACCTTGTCGGGCAGGTTGCTGCGGAGCATCGAGCGGGCCGTGTCCAAGCGTTCGACCGAAGCATCGCAGGGCAGGGCAGTGTTGAGCTTCTTGTTGTGCCAGGGCACTTCGTGCCGCGCGCCGGCCGGATCGGCGTCGAGTCCATCGACGAGCGTCTCCCAGCACTGGGCCTCTGGACCATCGAGCAGCGCGAGCATCCCCAGCACGCCGAGCTCGAGCGCCTCGAGACCTCCACCCGGCTTGTAGAGCAACTTTGAGTCGGCCACCGCCAGCCGACCTTTTGACGCTTTCGAGCAAACGACCGGCTTGAGCAGTTGAAACAAACTAAGTCCCTCGCCCCGAGCCCCTCGCTCCTCGCTCCTCACCTCCCACGCCGACAGACCAATGCACAGCGGCCCCAAATTCGGCCCGTACCCCGCTTCGTCGACTCCAATCACCAGCGTCATGCGGTGGATTGTACCGCGAGCTGGGGCGACGCGTCAGCGCCTGGATTGTTTCCGAGGGAGGCGTAGCTCCGCGGCTGTTGTGTATCGAGTGTGAAAGCCTAGAAGGCTCCGCCGCCGCCGACATCGCCGTCTCCACCACCGAAACCGCCACCGAAGCCACCGCCGCCTCCCAAGCCACCTGCCCCTGCTTCGACACCGGGGGGAAACAGTTCCTGCCGTTCCTTCTGATGATCGATGGTCGTATCCAGCGTTTCACCACCGAGCGACTCCTCCACGCGATTTATGATGTCGTCAGGAATCTGTGTCGCGGGGCCTCCAAAAGGGTCCGGTCTTCGGTAGATGCTGTGCAGGACGTCCTCTGCCAGCGTTTTGGCGTCGTCGTCATCGCCATCGAAGAGGTCCAGCAGCCGTTCGGTCATCGGTTTGGCTTCCGCTCCAATTGCCCTCAGGCTGCGGAGTGCGTTCAACTTGCGTGACTTTTGAGTTCCTGCGTCGCTGGTAGCGTCTACCACCTGCACTCCCTGATAGCTGGCCGCAAGTGCGGGTTGTTCCACGATCGTCATCAGAATACTCGGTAGCTCGCCAAGCTGCTCTTGGCTCGCCTTGCTCAGCGCCCAGCGTGCATACTGCCGCACTCGGAGATCGTCGTGGAAGAGCAGGCTGGGCAGTACTGCAGGAAGGTCCCGCAAAGCGTATTCTGCGACAACTGTGTTATCACTGCCTGTGTGAACTGAACGCATCGAGGCAACCAATGCATAAATCGCGCTAGTAATGTACTCCGCATGATCCGAGGTAAGGTGCTTTCGCATCGCTTCACGAGTAACAGGCGACTCGAATTCGGGGTCGGATCGCACGAGAAACCCGAGTGCCGTGCGCGCGACTTCAGTATCCGTCGAATCGACGAGCTTTGCGACTTGTTCTCGCAGGGGCTCGTTGGTGGACTTCGTGCCACCTAAGGCCCAGTACAGCAGATAGGGTGATTTGCTGGGATCCTCTTCATAGCGGTTTATGAGCAGCGAAAGCGCGATTTCGGTAGGAAGCCCCGCACTGCCGTGGATACCAGTAAACGCCTCGATGATGGCTTGTCTCAGCTTACCTTCCGGCGTTTCTTCGATGAGCAGGAAGTTGTATTCTTCCGCCACGTCCAGAATCGCCTCGGTTGCCTCCTTGCCATACCCGGCCCGCCCGAAGGCTCGTAAAGCCTTGATGGCCTCGGTTCGGTTCTCGACTTTCAGTTCGGTCTCGAACGAATCACGCCAGTCGTCGAACGTGCGGCCGTCGTACAGCAGCTTGGGTTGGCGCGATTCAATGACCTTCCGCTTGTCTTCTTCCGACATGTCGATCGGCACCGCCACGCCGGGAGCGACTTGGGTGAACACCCGGCCGCCTTCCTCGTTGTTGGCAGTTCTTTTCAGCCGGTTCTGCTCTTCCTCCCAGGCAGAGGGATTGAAGTGGACCCGCCCGGTTTGCAGTTTCCAGACGTAGCGGGGTTGGGGAGCCGGCTGCTCTTCTGCACCTGCCTCGTCTGGATCGACGGCCTCGAACGGACTTCTCCCTTCGCGCACTCGCTGTTGTTCTCGTTCAGTTTGTCTCACCCGCTGCTGGTGCAACTGTTCTCGTTCCCACTCGGGATCCACCTGCTTGCGCAGCATGTAGTACTTCAGCGGATTGAATTGATCGAGGTCGTCGCGGCGGAGCACTTCGCCCAGTTGCTCGAAGCTCGCGGTGGGCCAGACGTGCAGGCCGACCAGGATGTCGCCAGCTTGACCAACCGATCCATACGTCGATGCCACCACCTGGTCGACACGCACGCCCCCGGCAAAGCCGTTTTTCTTTACCGCCTCGAGCTGCTGGTCGTCCAACCGGGCGATCTCGACACTGAGCATTCTGTACGCCAGGTCCGCGACTCGTTGATCTTCGAGCGGCAGGAAGGGGAGGTCAACGTCTTGGCGTTTGTCAACCGTTAGCTCCACCACCTCAGTGCCGTCACGGGCGACGATGCGATCGGGGTAGATGTCGGCACTCTTGCACATCAGCGACAATCCTTCGTAGTGAATCTGCATATAGTTGTCGACGGTGCGACTGGACTTGAAGTCTTTGCCTCGCTTGGCCAGTTCTATCGCCTGGGCTTGCATCACCATGGGCGACATGTTGACGTCGAACTTCACCGGCCACTCGGCGTCGTCGGTCGCGGTTCTTGCATCCGGTGCGGCAGCACCATTCGGCGTGACGATCACTTCCGCTTCGTCACCGTCCCGCTTGATTTTCACCTGGTGCCCGGCCTTTTCGTGTGCTGCGATTACCTTGAGCACCTCGGCGTACGGAGTCTCGGCCTTGAAGTGGTAGGTCTTGCTAGTGCCATTGATCGTGGTGTCGATCTCGGTGGAATCCTCCGCGCTCTCTGTGTCCTCCGTGGTTCGCTCCTCCCCAGGGCCAGTGGAAGCATTTAGCCCCGAGTAGCTCTCAAGCAAAGGTCGCAATAGCCAATGGGCATGCCGTGGAGCCTCAAGCTCTATTCTGTTGTCGTCCACCCATCGCCAACCGAAGTCGACCTTGGGGCCAAACGGGTCTTTCCGGAGTGCATCGAGAATGGCGCTTAGCGGATGATCGCTGTTGCGGCCGAAATCTGCCGTGACATCATAGCTCTGTTTCTCGATCGGATTGCTCCTCTTGTCAGCAAACACGAGTTTCCACAGCAGCGATTCCGCCTCGCTTTCCGTTAGCTCCACCGGCGGATTGACCTGCGAGTGTCCGGAAGCAAATAACGTGAACTTGCCCTCCATGGTGCCAAGCCTGAAGTTCCGGCCCTCCGCCTTGAACTTCTGCAGTTGCCGAATCACTTCTGCGTCAGGAGACAAGCCGAACTCGACATCGGCGCGATTGTCGTCGCTATCCTCAGAGTCCTCCGTGTCCTCCGTGGTTACATCGTCTACAGCTTCCTCCGTTGCGGTAGATGCCGCTTCCGCCTCGCCTTGGGGTTCGTCGGCCGAGGTGTTCGTCCAGAACGCCGCCGCGGTGATGGTGATGAACAGTGCGGCTACCAGTAGCACAGTTCGCTTCGAGACCAGCATCGGATCGTCCTCCAATTGCAGGATGAGACGTACCCGCCGCGCTAGGGGATGTTGGGCCATCGCCACAGCCATCGACGGAGGTCGACGGTCGGAAGTTGTCCGCGCGACAGCAATCAACAGCTCGGCGTAGCCCTCGCGGTCGCCGCACTCGGACACCACCACGGCGTCGCAGCGTTGTTCGCGGCCCTCGCGCAGCCAGCGGCTCATCAGCCATACCGCGGGGTGAAAGAACAGCAGGGCTTCGACCACTCGCTGCACGAAGTTCACCAGGTTGTCCCACCCGCGGACGTGAGCCAACTCATGCACCAGGGCCATCTCGATCTCTGCCGGCGACCAACCGGTCACCGCCGCCGAAGGCAGCAGCACCAGCGGACGCACGATGCCCAGCAGCACCGGTTGAACCACCCGATCGCTCACCGCCACGCTCACTTGCCGGGCGATGCCGAGCGACTGGCGAAGCCGCGCAGCGGCGTCGCACACGGGACCCTCGGTCAGCAGGGTGGCTTGCCGCCGCAACCGCTCGCTGCCCACAAGCCCGGTCGCCAACAGCAGAAACGTAACCGGCGTGCCGACCAGCCACAGCCAGGGAAGGTAGTGAGTCGCCAGTTGCAGCAGGACGAGCGGATCCCAGGCGGCAAACGGTTCGGGTTCGGCGACCGGCTCGAAACTCGCCTCGGCAGCGGGCGCGACGGGCGCTGGCTCCCGTTCGGCAGCATTCTCGGTCGGCAGCACGATCGGATTGTGCTTCAAGTCGATCACCTCGACGGCCGGTTGCGGCGTGGTGACCGAGTCGGATGGCGGCGGCGAAACGCTCGCCATCGGCGCCGGCTCCCCTACGGGCTCCGAAGCTGCGGCGAAAGTTGCCGGGGTCGTTGGATTGATAAACTCGCCATGGGCATGCAGCCAACTGCCGATCGCCAGCGGCGAAGCGGCCAGTAGCACGAAGCCAACCAAGGTGGCCGCGTAGCGCACGTTCGCCGAGGTTCGTCGCAGCGCCAGTCGCACGACTGCGAACAACAGCGCGATGAATGATCCGATCCACAGAAAGTGGAGCATGGTCCAGCCGCTGAGTTGCCAGTAGTAGGCGCTCATGATTTGCCCCCTCGTTTAGCGCCGTTGGCTTCGCGCCGCTTGGCGTCGACTAGTTTCTCGAGTTCCGCCAGATCTTTGGCCGTGAGCCGTTCGGTTTCGACAAGATGGGCGACCAGTCGACTGGCCGATCCATCGAACACCCCATCCACCAGCTTACCGACCATGCCGCCGGCAGTCTTCTCCTGCGTGGCGGCGGCCGACCACTGATATCCCCTGCCGGTGGACGCCTTGCGTTTGACCAGTTTCTTGTCGAGCATCACTTTGAGCATCGTGGCCACGGTGGTGGTCGCCACCTCGCGGCTGGCGCGCAGGGCGTCGCACACCTCGGCCAGGGTGCAACTGCCGTTGGCCCAGAGGATGCGAAGTATCTCGAGTTCCCCATCGGTGGGGTGCTTGCTTGCCGGACGAGCCATGGCGCGAGCTCCTTGTTTTTTAGGACACCGCGGTGCCGCGGGGTGAGGCTGACGCCGCCAATTCTATAGAATTAGAATGCCGGGTCAAGCATATTTTCGGCCACCGGGTGGGGTTTATTCCCCGGAACCAGAAGAATCCAAGGCCGCAGGTCGCGGGCCGCGGAAAGATATGGAGCCACAGATCGCCACGGATCCGGCCGTGGCGGGAGACGCGTGGGGCCCCGTCGATCCGGTCCGATGGGTCGCACTCAGGTCGCCCAACCTTTCCACTTTGTGGGGGGCAAAGTTGTCTGGTATCACGAATCTCTCAAGGCCCAACGGGCGGGGACCTTTGCCTCGCGAATCAACGCCGCGCTAACCGACCTGGTCGATTCGAGCCACGAGATGGAAGCGACGATTCAAACTCCACGAGTTACTCTTCAAGTCAAAAAACGAATCCGAACTCGACATCACCCCAAGCGTCAGAAAAAACGACGTGCCATTGGTGCTTTTCGCACGGAGTTGGCCCTCCCGCCAGGTGCAGGACGCGTATTCCACCAACGGCACCGATAGTCGCGGAAGCGCAGGTGCGGAGTTTCACCTCGTTGCTGATTGCCTATACTGAGTAGAGTTGCAGTTCGACACCAGGTTGTTCCTGGCCAGGCCGCCTTATCCAGGAAGCTTACGCTTCTATGACAAGTTCACCAGCCATGCATGGATAGTTCCATGAACAACGACCCACCTATTCAAGAAATCCGACCGGTTGTAGTTCCAGCACAGTACTACCTGTTTGGCCCTTTGGCTGCTGCGTTCCTGTCCTTGTTCCCTGGCATGTTCGCTTTTGTGATCAGTAATATGATCATCCAATCCTTTGATCCGGTCATTTACTTCGGCTTGATTGTGTATGTTTTGTCGTTTGTCGCGATAATGTTTTTAATGTACTTGAAGTGCTTTATGGAGCCGCGAAAAACGGTTTATCGAATCTTCGAAAATAAGCTTGAGTACTACGAGGGCTTTTTGAAAAGACAGCAAAGGACTGTTGTGTTTGACCAGGTAATCGATGTCCAACTCTCGGAAGGTATTCTTCAGCAGACGAAGCAAGCAGGGTCTATCGCATTGATTACACAGCAACTGGTGTCTTCTGGCGAAGGTAAGTTGTCCAACAGAAGGATTGTCTTGAGCAATGTCCCCAAGCCGCAAGAGACATATGAACTTCTTCGTAGTTTGGCAATTCCAGGCTAGGGCACCCACGAACAGCAACGCTCCAAAGGGAGGCACGCGTTGCGTTACGCTCCATGAGGTTTCCGGGGGCCTGGCGTCGGACGCCTAGGGCCACGACATTCCGACCAGTTTTCCGTACCTTAGCTGCTTCGGCCTCAGGGACGGTCTGGTCGGTCGCTACCTGCATCCTGATCCGTCAGGGCGTGCCAGCGTCGTAGAACGGCAAGCAACAGGCCGAGGACTTGCTCTCGGCCGAGAGACTCAATCCAGTTCTCCAGTTCCGGCGCCGGCTCTTCCCAATCGACATCGACCGCTTGCGACGAGTCAATGAGCTTGGCGAGCATGGTGCACACCTCGGCATCGGCTCGAAGGTGGCCATCTGGATTGTTGTTTGGTTCGGGCGCGGTCAATGATCTTTTCCTTCGAAGTAGCGGCTCGATTCGACGACTGCGTTGCCCGTGCCGAACACGGGCAACGCGCGGAACCTCAGCGTTCGATCGACGTCAGCAGCAGCAACTTGCGGAGCAGCATCGCTTCGAGCGAACAATCGCCGGGCATCGCCCGATTGCTGTTGGAATCTTCACAAGCCGGAAGTCCGCGATTGGCCGTGGCGGCGATGAGGACTTGTGACGTTCGTTTGGCGAGGGCTTGAATCGCACGTTTGTAGGCCCGTTGCTGCTCGTCCCGGGTCCACAACTGGCCACCTGCATCCTCGAACGCTGCCCGCACGATACTTCGCATGCTGGTCATCCCCGACTCTCTTTCGCGGCAGTCGTCACAGGTCTCTTCGGCGGCAATTTCCTCCATGACCTCATCTTGAATCCACTGAAACAGGGCGTCGGCGACCAGTTCTGCAGATACGAAATCGACATCGACGAGTTCTCCCGTCTCAGGGATCAGCCACGTCATCATGGCATCGTGGAGGCATCTCAAACGATCCACATACGGCAGACCGTCAAGGAGCTCGTGGCCGATCTGGCCTTCGCCATCGCGCAAACTATCTACCATTACACCTGCCGCTACCTCGAGTAGGGCTTTCTCTCCGCGATGCAAACCTTGCTGCACCGGATGCGACTGTTCCATGGCCAGCTGCGCTGCTTGTTGCCCTAGATTGGATTGTTCCATGACCTGTTGCACTCCTTGTGAGAATTGAGAAGGGTAGCCACCGTACCCACTGAACTTGTATCGGACAAATTGCCACTCAAGAATGGACTGCTTCTCGCTTCTTTTTGTCGTTGCTTCAAGATGTGCAACCCGATTTTCTGCATTGGCATTGTGACGCGAAAAGTAGATCGCAGATCATGGTGCTTCAATGCGGGCTGTCCCGTACTTCGAGTGCGCGCGACGACTGTTGCATCGCGCAATCACCGCATGCGGGCTAGCCCGTACTGCGTGCGCGTTCCGCATCGGATGACAAACTTGCTACCGTGACACTGTTGCAGGGCGCGCCTAGAATGGGCTTCTCATGTGCTTGGCAGAGCATGTAGAAACGAACAACTCAGCAGCGCAGCAATCTGACATCGGAGAGGCGGCGGAATGGATCGGCAAGTCGAAGGCGAGTCTCATGACTCCTGGCGTGTGGACGCCGCAACGATGCACTCCCGCCTGTCGTTGATCGGCATCTCGCAGTCAGATCGCGCCACGCTGCAAGAGTTTTGGCCACGCGCAGAAGTCGCTTCGGGGGCGCTGTTGAACGACTTTTACCAGCGGTTCATCGCCACACCCGAACTTGCCGCAATTCTGGGTAATCCCGAACGCGTGAAGAAACTCGTCGCCCTGCAGACGGACTATCTGCGCAGCGTATTCTGCGACACCATGGATGAGAAGTACGCAGGCAACAGGCTGCGGATCGGCGCGCGCCATCATCAATTGCATGTTGCTCCCCAGTGGTACCTGGCGGCCTGCGCCCACCTGATGTGCGGGTTTGCTTCGCTGGCTTTCGCGACGGGCAGATCGCCGCAGGATGGAATCGCGATTACGGATGCCCTTGTGAAGGCACTTCTGTTCGACGCGTGTTTGATGTTGGAATCGTACGGTCGCTGCGAAGACGTGGACGTCATGGAATCGATCCGGAAGGAAACGGCCACTTCTCAGTTGGTGGAAGGAGACACACAGGGCGGATCTCGCAGGGATACGACGGCGGAGGACGCGAGCTTTGGTATGACCCGGGTCCAACTGGACGAGAAGGAGTTCAACCAACGGGCCAGTTTCCTGGGACTGGACAAGGCGCAGCTGGAGTTGCTGCCGACGATTGCACCCGCCGTTTCCAAGGCGATGCCTGGGGTGCTCCAAGATTTCTACGATGTCATCCAATCCACGCCCGAGCTGGCTGGTCATGTTTCGAGTGACCGATTGGAGCGTTTGCTTGGGCAGGTGGCATCCTACTGGCAAGAGCTCCTTCGCGGTCAGATCGACTCTCTGTACGCGACTTCCCGAATACGGATTGGCGTCGTGCACGAGCAGATTGGCCTCGCTCCACAGTGGTACCTGGCTGGGCTGGCGCGGCAGGTCAGCGGCCTGCTCCGCGCACTTCCTGCGGATAAACCGACAACGGCTCCAGCCATCGATGCGCTCTTGCGAGTGGTGATCATGGATACGACATTCGTGATCAATGCCTACATGGAAGCCCGCGCGAACCGACTGCTTCAACTTCGCGGGTTCGCCCAGCGGCTGATTGGGCGTCTCACGTCGGCCGTGGCGATTCTGGACAGCGAGTGCCGCATTCTTTTTGCCAACGAAGAGCTTGTCTCCATGGCGGGAATCGACCCAGGGCTGTTGTACTTCATGAAGTTGGAGGACGCGGTGCCGGTCAAGGGACTCACGCAGACAGTCAACGACATCTGCGAGAAACGCCAGGAACGCGCCACGATGGTGCAGAAACTGGGGGAACGAAGCTTCCGATTGACCGTCACCCTGCTGGAGGGCTCTCCGTCGAAGGATGATCGCAAGGTCGCTGTTGTGCTGGACGATGTCAGCGAAGTAATCCGGATGGGCAACTCCATCGAAAGCTCGACCCAGCACCTCAACCGCCTGGCGAACGCCGTGGCCGCGGTGCTCTGGGAGATGGATGGCAACACGCAGGTGCTGACCTCTCTCTCACGAGGATCGTTCGAGCTGCTCGGATGGCGAGACGTCTCGCTGTTGGGACGCCCACATGCGTGGGTCGACGTGATTGTTCCCGAAGACCGCGACATGTTTCTGGCGGCTTGCGATAGCCTCCACTCGCTACCACAAACCAGTTGCGAATATCGGATGGCCACGGCCGAGGGGCGAATTATTTGCGTGTCCAGTCGTCTGAGCCGCATGCCTTCCAATTCCAGCGGCCTGCGCATCGCCGCCGTGACGACGGATGTCACGCACACCCGCCAGGTCGACCGCCTGCGGCTGGCTTCGCTCGAGGCCTTCACCTCCAGGATGTGCGGTGTCACCCAAAGCGCGATGTCCGCCATTCAATCGAACCTGGAGGAATTGCAGCGAAGTGATGCGGCCCAGAATGGCAGCCCCGGAAGTCTGAACCACACACTCAACGAAGTCAAACGTGTATCCTCCATCCTTTCAAGTCTGACCGCCTTCACGGGACGTCAGCCTCTTCAGGTTCGCGACTCGAACCTGAACGCGACGCTCAATGCGGTGCTTCCCGAACTCCGCATCCTGGCGGGCGAGGAGATGGAACTCGACTCGCAACTGGGCTCCGAACTGCCATTGTGCCGCCTCGACCCAGATGAGTTCCTGCTGATCGTGAGTCAGCTGATCGACAATTCAAGGCAGGCAACATCCGGTCGAGGTCGCGTCGTACTGAGTACGTCCTGCCGGGAGCATGGAGAGCAACCCTCGTCGGGAACACCGCGCAGCCAGTCCTGGGTGGAGCTTAGCGTTACTGACAACGGTGTCGGCATGCCGGGTGAGGTGCGTCGACGTGCCATCGAACCCTTCTACTCCGCGTTTCGGCAAGAGAACCGCTATGGCCTGGGGCTGAGCATGGTGCATGGTTATGTCACCCAATGTGGCGGCTACCTGACCCTTCGCAGCATCCGGTCCAAGGGTACTACCGTCACCATGCATTTCCCGATGAGCAACCGCGAGGTACCCTTGGTACACGTTGGCATTCACGCAGTCGCGCCGGCGAAGGTCCTGGTGGTCGACAGCGACCCTCAAGTTCTGCAAAGTACGGCCGCCATTGTTAGAGACCTCGGCTATAGCATTCGTGTTGCCAGCGACGTCGCCGAAGCACTCGATGTGGCCGAGAAGGAAGAGATCGATGTGCTGATTACGGAGTTGTCGCTCCCCGGTGCGACGGACGGCATTGGCCTGTCCAACATGGTGGCCTCCATCTCTCCAGACGTCGGTGCTATCTTGATCTCCGATACACGGGCCGTGGACATCACTTCGCAGGGGGCAGAAGTCGTTCAGTTTGTGATGCTGAAGCCTCTGCCCCCGGAAGACCTGAACAACTACATTCAGGAGATCGTCGCCGGAAAGGTGAAACGTCTCGGCGAGTTGGTGCGATTGTCGGCCCGCGAGCGCGAGGTTCTGCAATTCATCGCGACGGGCAAGTCCCAAGCCGAAGTGGGGCGGATGCTGGGAATCTCGGAACGCACCGTGGAACAGCACGTCAGGGGAGCCCGGCAGAAACTCCGCGCCGCCAACACGATCGACGCCGTGGTGCAAGCGATTCGCCAACGAGAAATCGTTCCCTAGTGGATTGCACCATGGCTACTCCTCCCGCCTCCGCGATCGGTGGGCCGAGGTCCACTGTCTTGCCCGCGCGAACCTTTCTCTCCCGAGGTGTGTCGGTTGCTGCGGTACGGATAAGGACCCATGAAGATGGACTATCAACAACTGCGGGCGATTGGGTGGAAGCCGTTTTTCGAGCAGCAACTGCCCGACGACCAGCCCGAGGCGACCGTGGTTGCCCGGGTGTCGGCTCACCACGGCAGTCAGGTGCTTCTGCTGGGCGCCGCGGGCGAGTTCCCCGTGCACACGCAGTTGGCCGAGTCGGCCGGCGAGGTGGCGGTCGGCGACTGGCTGTTGCTGTCGGCCGCCGACCATCGTGCCGTGCGGCGACTCGAGCGACAGACGTTGCTCTACCGCAAGGCGGCCGGCGCCGAGGTCAAGCCACAACTGATCGCGGCCAACATCGATACCATCTTCATCGTCTGTTCGTGCAATGAAAACTTCAATCTGTCCCGCATCGAACGCTATCTCGCCCTGGCCCTCGAGGCGGGCACCACGCCGGTGGTGGTGCTGACCAAGGCCGACCTCTGCCGCGACGCGGCCGCGCTGCGCCGGCAGACCGAGCAACTGCACGCCGGACTGTTGGTCGAGACGCTCGACGCCCGCGAGGCGGCGGATGCTGAAGTGCTGCAGCCGTGGTGTGGGCCGGGGCAAACCGTGGCGCTGTTGGGCTCGTCGGGCGTGGGCAAATCGACGCTCGCCAACACGATGGGAGTCGGCAATCTGGCCACCGGCGAGATTCGCCAGGACGACGGTCGAGGACGACACACCACCACTTCGCGCTCGCTCCACCAACTCCCCTGGGGTGGTGTGCTGATGGATAATCCCGGCATCCGCGAGCTGCAATTGCCCGCCTGCGAGGAGGGACTGGCCGATGTGTTCGACGACATCGTCCAGCTGGCCACTAACTGCCGCTTCAACGACTGCAGCCACAACGGCGACGCCGGCTGCGCCGTACAGGAGGCCATCGAAGCCGGCGAACTCGACCAGCGGCGCCTGACCAACTACCAAAAGCTGCTGGCCGAGCAGGCACGCAATTCACAAACACTGGCCGAGCGCCGCGAACAGAGCCGCAAGCTGGGGCGGTACTATAAATCGGTGATGAAGGCCAAGAACCGCTTGCGGGAGGAGCCGTGAGAGACACGTCCCCTGGAAAGTAGGCTGCAGATCAACCACGGAGAATACAGAGGGCGCGGAGTGAGTTGATGGCTTCGTGATGCTGCAGCCGCCCAAAGGTCGCACCTGCCTCTGGTGCGAGGGAGTTTTGACGGTCCGCGCAGGAGTGTCAGGCCGAGAGACTTTCGCCACCGCGGATGGAATTGGCTACAATTTACTAGCACGTCCAAGTTGAAAGATGCTTCCTGTTCTAGTCGCTGCACCCCTCAATGCCCCTCGAACTTCCAAATAGACTGTGGAGGCCACGTTTTAGCCTAAAAGTGGTGCTACTGATATTCACGGTGGTAGCGTGCTGGCTGAGTTGGAGAGTACACGAGGCCCGTGAGCGTCTACAGCTCTTGAGTCGGCTTGAGCATGAAAAGGTGTCGGGGCTTGCCGTCGTCACATATTACGAGACGAGAAGGGACCCCAGGCCGTTCAGGTTTTGGTACTACGGAGCCATCCCAAAACACATTGGGCAAGAAGTCGCCCAGCCCTTCGAAGCGTACAGAGACGTCTATGTACCAGTAGAAAGTGTCAGGGAATCCTTCCGGCCAAGCCTGATGAGGTGTTGCTTGGACGAACCCATTGTTGATGCAATTTATCTTGACGACGCCGAGTGGGCTTCGGAGTACCAAGCCGCATTTCCCGAGGCGTTGATCTCTGTACTCGATGCAGCCAGTACGGGGAGTGAGTTGCATCGCTAGCCTCCCCCGGCCACATCGTCCAGCGCAAAGCAAGCTAAGGGTAGCGCACAATCGCCAACGAATCCAACTACTCAAGTACCCAGCACCATGCCCACCCATTCCGTCATCGTCGACCTCGAAGCGACCTGTTGCGACGACAATTCGTTCCCGCGGCATGAGATGGAGATCATCGAGATTGGGGCGGTTGCTGTCGAGTCGGCGACGGGGGCCGCGGTGTCTGAGTTCCAGTCGTTCGTTCGGCCCGTGCGAAATCGGGTGCTGACCGATTTCTGCAAGTCGCTTACCAGTATTTCGCAGCAACAGGTCGACGGGGCGGACGAGTTTCCCGCGGTGATCAAGCACCTCGGCACTTGGCTCTCAGCGCTGGCCGACTACGATTTTTGTTCGTGGGGCTATTACGACCGGCGGCAGTTCGAGCAGGACTGTGAGTTTCACTCGGTGTCCTACCCTTTCGCCGGTCCTCATCGGAACCTCAAGGTCGAGTTTGCCGAGGCGCTGGGGCTGAAGAAGAGACTTGGCGTCGGCCAGGCGGTGCGGAAACTCGGCCTGGAGTTCGACGGCACGCCTCATCGCGGGATCGACGACGCACGCAATATCGCGGCCATCTATCGCCAGACGCTGGCCTCGTCAGGGAGTTGAATAAGCATGACCCGAAAAAGAAAGATACCCAATTACATGCGGGCTACTCCCAGCATATCCCGCGAAAGAGAATTTGAACTATTGAATAGTTTTGGGGGCTACAAGTACCACCGAACCGATCTATCGGAAGTCATCGAGGCCGATGTCAGCAAACAGAACTTTGTATACGGGCCGAGAGGTTACTACATCACGACATTGCACGTCTGTCGGAAGTGCGGCACAGAGTTCAGATTCACGGCCGAGGAACAACAAGTCTGGTTTGAAGAGTATGGCTTGTCTGTCTGTGCCTTTCCCGACTGGTGTCTCACTTGCCGAAGAGAGATAAGGCAGGAGAAGGCAAAGAGAAAACTCTACGACGAATACCTTACGGACGACGACGCCAATCTAACGGCCCAGCAGTGCAGAGAACTGGCCGACCTGATCATGAATCTATTCGGCCCCGAACTGAACGAGAAAAGGAGAAATCGATACAATCGAATGATGAACCGCATCAGCAACGTCGACGACAACCGTGCCAGCTAGCTGCCTCATCCACATCGTCCGAGGCTGCTTATCACGTCTACAGGCAACCTCCCGGGTGTGTCACGCTTGCGCACCCCAAGATTTCGGGCCTCGCGTGCCGAGGTTGTGTACACCTCGGTTAGTTGGTGACCGATTTCTCAGGGCGTCCAAAGCACCATAGGGAGCAAGGAAGCAGGGACTTAGAATGTCGAAATGTCTTGATCGAGGCACGCTACAGCCTTAGACTGACTGACGGTGCTCCTCTGCTTATCGCTAATCTCTAACTCGTGCTGAGAGGGTGCGGTCATGGCCCCGAAACTGATTCTATTCGTCCTCGCCTTCGTGCTGCCTTTATCTCAGGCATGGTCAGCCGAAACTGACCGGCCTCAAGACGAAGCGGCCATCAAGCAGGTTATCGACAAAAAAACCGACGGCTTCAACAGACACAATGCGGCTGCTCAAGCCATGTTGTTTACAGAGGGTGCGGACTTTTATGCGTCGAATGGAACGGTCCATGTCGTCGGAAGGGACAAGATCGAAGGCGTCTTCAAGTTCATTCACGAGGGGGAAAACGCTGTCTTTAAGAACGCTAAGTTGGATCAGACCGTATCCAAAATCGCGTTCCTGTCGCCGGACATCGCAATTGTCAGTACCGATCTGACAGTGAACCGCGCCGAAAAAGATGGCGGCACTTACAGCAGCCGAGGCTTGCGCGTTATGGTTCGCCAGGATGGGCAATGGAAGATTCGCACTTACATGAATCAGTTGATCGTCCCCAGCCGAGTGTCTCCAGAGGACATCGAAACGGCGACCGAAGGCGAGTCTTCCCAGTATCGCTTCACTCACTCGACTGTCGTACTGTCAAAACCGTGGCAAGAGGTAATCCACGACTTTGAAGACTCGACAATGCAAACGATTCGGAAGGCTGGGGGGATAGAGTTTGGAATCTGGCACTCGATTCCTTTAGAAGAGGGATCGCCTGCTCCTGAAATGTCCCCTCAGACCCTCATCGTTACGATTGCATGGCCCAAGTCTTCGGCTACAAACGCAGTTGCGGTCACTGACGAGGCATTTAATGACTTTTCTGCTACACGGTCTGTGCGTACACGGCTTTACGAACCGGTCGTGCTACCTCACGGGATGACGATCTCAACGGGGCAAGGATTTTATGTGCATCGCCTCAATCAGTATTCATCTGACAACGTCGAACGTGTTACGGAGTTAAGTCAAAAGGCATGGCTGCTAATGGATCAGCCATACGGAGAAGTACATTCCGTGATTGGACTCTTCAGAGAAGTTCCTGATCGGGACGGCGTTGCGACTTTGATGCGTATCGTCTGGTATCCAAGTTTTCAAGGCTGGCAGAAGACACGGGGTGCTAAGGACGAAGTGCCAGAAGCAATTGAACTCTTCGAGGAGAGAGGGAAAATGGCGATAGGCAACCCGTTCGGAGAGGGAACAGTGACGGGTCGTTACACTCACTCCGATCGTCTCGGCGAAACCGTCAATCAGGGCGGCACTCCGCCCCGGCGAGATTGTTTACCTTACCGACATACTAACTACAGAGAAGCTGTGGTGGTGATGACACCTCGGTGCCTTCGTGAGGGGGTGAATCTGCGTCGGTGCAGCTCCCCTCGGCGGCTTCGAGCGGTTCGAAAGATGCTGAGGTGATGTACACTTCAGTGGCTAAGAACTTCAGCCAACCAACAGCGGTTGGGCACCCCGCTGCTAATTCGAGGCCTGCCGGCGACCCGCCGTTGCACCCTAACGTCGAGGTGTGGTACCGGCTACCGGGAGCGCCACTCCTCAAGAGAATTAAAGGTTTTAGTAAAGAGAGTCATTTCGACTCGGGGCGGGTAGCCGGTTGTCCACCACCGTTTTGTGGTCCTGTTCTTGTGTCGCCGCTTACAAATCATACTGCGTAATCTTCATCCAAACGCCGCCCTTTAGTGCGGATTTGTGTGCAATCGTCCCAGCGAGAGTCATGTTCAAGGCATCTCCGATACCCACGATGGGTTTTCGATCCAGCAGAATCGATTCGATGAAGTTATTGGTCAACCTCCCGTGAGAACCACCATGGCCGCCAGCTCCAACGCTGGGAGGGAGAGGCGGTCGGCTGCCGACGATTGAGTTGTCATGGGGCTTCTCCCCGTAGACGCGTCCCTGTTCCCCCTCGGCGTTCTTCATGTCCCAGCTCACTCCCATGCGTGAGATTCCCCCCTCGCTCGTCTTGAGCATCGCAATCTCCGTGCCGAAGGAGTTGTGATACTGGTTGTCAGCCTCCTGGAAGACCGGGTAGTAGCTCGCAGTTCCGAGACCGGACACCTCCGTGAACCGCTTCCCGGTCACCGAAACGTAGTAGGCCGTGGCGTGGGTCGGATACCACATCGGGGGCAAGGCACGGCGCCACCCAAACTCGTCAATCTTGCCGTTCTTCGCATTGTAACTTCCGAGAGTGCCGATGCCATCGTGCCAATACTCACCCTCTGAATAGATGATCTTTCCAAGGGCTCCTGCGTGGTACTGCAGTCTTTTTGAGTAGAGATCCTCATGAAACGTCGATGTTTCGTTCATCATGTATTTCAATCCGCTCTTTTTGACGGCATTGAACAATTTCTCCGCTTCATCTTCCGCCTCAAACCCGAACACAGCCGGAACAGCGGAGCAAACATGCTTGCCGTGTTCCAGCGCCATGATGGCCAGTCGTGCGTGGCTCGGGGCATCGGTGGCGATGTAGATGGCTTCGATGCTCTTGTCCTTGATCATTTCTTCGCAGGACGGATAGGTCTTCTTCGCACCCACCGCCTTGGCCAGTTCGGCACACCGCCCGGGATCGAGATCGGTAGCGGCCACCACTTCGACGTTGGGATGGGTCTGGTAAAAGAAAGCAGCACCGAATTTGCAGAGTCCGTATCCGGCGATTCCCACCTTAACCTTGCGATCGGAGACCGGCTGCCAACCCTTCGCACGAGTCGGCTCATCCTTGGTTTTTTCGAAACCGGGAATCACTTTCCCATCTGCATCCGTTGGTGCCTTTGGAGCTCCCGACGCAGGCACTCGACTCATTCCCCAGATAGCACCTGCCACCCCGAGCATCCGCCCAAATTCACGTCGATCCATCGGCATTTGCTGCTCGTTTTCGTTCATCTCTTCTCTCATATTTCTAGTTTTCTTGGCCAACCCGTTCAACGAGCATGGATGCTCGCTGAACAGCTGAGGTAATCGGGTTGACGGACCAACGCGGCTGACGTTGGCACACCGGAAATTGTAGACGAAGGAAACGACGTTGAAACACCGAGTGGCGAGCCAACTCCGGTTCACCGTTTGGTTAGGCCGATGTTCGTGTATTAAAACCACCTGAGTTCTTCAATTGTCGGTCTGAATTGTTCAACACTTTTCTTGAGAGTGTCTATCGACCCATCAAACAAGCCACCTTGGATTGGTTCCCAATTGTTACCCGCCGCTTCTGCTTCGGCAATCAATGCTTCAAGTGGACTGGCCAGCCCACTACGATTTTTATGCTTCCATCCGAATCTTCCGATGGGTCCCCAACCCTCGGTAACCGTGACACTTTCAAGCGCAATTAGCAGTTCGAGACGGTCAAATTGAGTTTCGTAGTCCGCGCCGAGAAACAGCACATCATCCGCGACAGGCTGCAACTCTTTGAATAAGTATTCACTTACTGGCACGTAGTTCTGCTTGTGACCTGGAAGAGCCTTGAAAGCTTGACTGATTTCTGCAAAGTCTCCGAACATGGAGTCAACAAGTGAAACAGTTGCGCTGCGTTGCCGCTGATCAGGCAATTGGGCGCGCAGGACTGCGCGTAGATTTGAGTAACGTCGAGATGCGACGGCACCCAAGCCGCAACAATAAGTTAGAGCCACAACGGGGTACCAACGCAGTCCCAACCAAACATTCAATCCGGATGACAGGGTCACTTGCTCAGCGAGCCGCTTTACCGGAAGTGTTATCACATCGTGATGAGTATCAGTTCCCCAAAACCCAAGTAGCATTTCCACGGCTCGTAGGTCGGCGATAGCTTGGTTGTATTGACTAATACGCTCTGAGAACTCCTCTTCGGACCATGTCCCTTGAACTTTGAAGGTATTCGTTGTTACGGCCGCGAGAACGTCGCGTGTCTCTTTAACAACGAGTTCGTGCAGCTTGATTCGGTCTTCGGGATTGGCGACAAGCGATTTTGCTTTGTCAACTAAGGTTAGTTCCGATTGCTGTTCTTCCGCGCCGGCGGAGCCGGGGATGGCTACCAAGATGTCCTCATCTTTGGATTCGTCGGTGTCAATGTCGTCAATATTGGGCGGATTGAATATGAAGTCTCCGTCTCCATGGAGGTAGCCGTAATGCGGCGTCTGGTTCGATTCGTGATCAGCAGCAACCTGCTGGTAGACGTACGCCATAACTCCGTTTGCGGTCAGCACGCCTTCGGACGTTGCGGCACCGTCAAGTGCATCGAGAAAATGGCCCGTAAAGACTGAGTGATCAGGACGCGGCCCCCCAAGGTCTGCGACCAATTCGTCGGCTTTTCCCGCAGTTAATACTTGACGGGAAACACGTTGCAGCATGTCCTTTAGAAAACGAATTGAACCCGGTTTCAGGGCACGTGTGATGGCGAGTCCGCCATAGCACGCGTCCATTACAAACAGTATGTGCTTCGCCTCAATTAGGTCCGAATCGCGTGTGAGTGTGTCCCAGCGAATGAGTGTCGAGAGATCGTCTGGGTCGCCATCCGAAGGTACGAGGTATCCGACGTCACCCCGTTTAGAGCGTTCGGTATGTCCGTGACCAGCGAAGAACACGAACAATCGGTCATCGACATGTGTTGCTTCTCCCGAAAAGCGAAGGAACGATTTATGAATGGCGGATCTTGTTGCATCTTGATCAAGCAATACTTGTACGTCCTTCGACGCAAAAGAAAAATTTGTGCGCAGAAAGTCGGCCACGGAATTCGCATCATTGACAGCGTAGCCTAGAGGTGATGCGTGTTTGTAATCATTGATTCCAATTACAAGTGCATGACTACGCCGGTATTTGGGTGCGGTTGCAGGCATTTTTGGAATAGGAAAGTCGGTGTTGGTCGGTCGAACGGGTTGGCGGATGAGCTGCCAAGCATGGATGCTTGTCCTCGATCCACGCGGTGTGCTTGGTCAGTTCCATCCGCCTTGTTCGGCGCGCATCCATGCGGGCCAAATCCAGACGTTCTCCGCGCGGGAAAACGTCCGCCGAGGTAAGTGCGACTTGGGCCTCCAAGTCCCCAGGTCGTAGTTGCGCGGCGGTGCGCCGCACCAGCAAGGTCAGCGGCTCATCCGCCAACCCGTTCAACGAGCATGGATGCTCGCTGAACGACCCGCATCACGGGGCGGCGGGAGTTGACGTTGATTTCAAAATCCGCTGGCCACCGCCGCTCCCGTGCATGCGATGGTTCGCCGACATTCTACGGATCACGTTTATTGACCACGATATCAAATTCACGATAGTCGCGGGAGTCAGGCAACCAACGCCTGTCTGAATCTCGGACTGCATCAACAAAAAGCTGACCCGCGCCATATGCCTGCCAGATCCGCTGTGCTTGCCAAAACGAATGTTCGTGAATCCCAATCCGGCGTTCGAAGATTTCACGTGCCGTATCAAGAAAGACTCTTGCCCAGAATTTCTGTTCCTCGATGTCGGGGAAGTCGTCTTCGATCTGAATTCCTCGCCCCGGCCAAAATTCCGTTTCGTTTAGTTGGTTCATCCGGTCAACGTACCGCTCCTCGTCGGGTGTCCGTGCAGTCGTGCGTCCTACCTGAATTACAAAGTCGATCAACGACGAAAACTGCATGTTGTTCGTCGGGACTTCTTTGTCTTTGTATGCGATTTGAGAAGCCATTTGCTGTCGGCGAACTTGTTATTAGACACAAAAATGTAGATAAGTCCGGGCAGGACTGCTTATCCACAAAAAGTGTGAATAGGCCGTCCCTCGATTGTAGCAAAACCGCACGCCTTTTGTGCCCCCGAAACTCCCCGCGGGGGTCATCACGTACCGCAATCTAGTGGGCGTCTACGCCGCTGAGGATGTCACAACCTCTGTCGGAAACTCAACTTACGAATCCGCATCGGTGTAGCTCATTGCAGCTAGTTGGCAGTCGTCAGAAAACCAGTCCCAGTCGCATTGTCCCGTGTGGGTACGAATGGGGGCACCCGCGCAGCATTTGCAACGAAGGTGATTCTTGTGGGGGGGCGGTCGCCTGATGTGCTCTGGGGAATGGGTGGGGAAGCGTGGATGGTGGTGGCGCGGGCGGGCGCCAAATCTTGGCTGTCAAATAATCGCGGTAGAAATCGTGCGGGCGGTTGATCTAATGAAGGTGCCGCACGGGCTGGGTGCATAGGCCGAAGGTGCGCTCGCCACTTGAGTAGGTGAGTAGGTGAGTAGGTGTTTGCTGGGGGCTCGTGGAGTTATGGGCCAGCTCGGTGAGTTTTGGGCCAACCTGGGAGTATTGGGACAACTCGCTGTATAGGTGGGGACTACTCTCGGGGTTTTGTCGCACCCTGCGGATGGTTTGCACTGCAAAACAAGGGGTTTCACCACCTGGGGGGTGACCAAAACCCGTTGAGTTTTGGGCCCACGGATGTAAATCCCCAAGAGTTGTACCACTACTCGCGCGGCTCTAGCGGAACAGCAGCAGGCCGAAGCTCTCCGGCGAGTCGCCGGCGGTGCCGGTCCAGCTGGTGGTGTGCCCGTGGGAGGTTTTTCGGGTGATGCCCAGGCACCAGGTGTCGAGCAGCGCGGGGGCGGGCTCGGTGAGGTCGCTCCAGGCGATGGCCACTTCGGCGGTCCAAGCGGTGTCGGCGAGGTGATGAGCGACGAACCAGCGGGGGTTCCAACTCGCATCGCCCCAGCAGGCGTCGTTGGTCCAGCCGCGGCAGTCGACCGTGAGCTCGTACGCCGTGGCGTAGTCGCGGTCCATGTCGATGCGGAGCTTCACGCGATCGAACTGGCTGAGGTCGGCATCGCGGGTGCGGCGACTGTCGTTCGGCTCGTACTTTTCATCACGCAGGCGAGGGGCGCTGATAGCGAGGTACAGGAACTTCTCGTCGCGGGCGAGTTTGACTTCCACCGCGGTGGGATCGTTGCGCTGGTTGGGATGAGCGACGCGGGCCACCTCGGCCGATTGCCAGAACGGTTCGTCCAGCAGGCCGTCGAGGTGGGGAACGTCCTTGGTTGCCTTGCAGGTGACCAGCGGTTTCTGGGGAGGCAGCTCGTCCGGCTTGGCGAGCCAGTTTTCCACGTGGCCGGCCGAGACCCAACCTTGCTCGACGCCCGACTTGCTGAGGACGGCGAAGTAGCGTTCGGCCGTGTTGTTGAAGCCGAGTTTTCGGGACGCGGTAGCGAGTGGGAAACGCAGCTCGGGTTCGGCATAGAGCGCGGGGCGTGCTTTTTCCATGTACCCGCCCAGCAGCGTGGCCCGCTCCAGCCGTTGGTCGACGGTAAGCGTGGCGGTCGTGCCGTCGGAGTGCTGTGGCAGTTCGGCTTGCGGTTGCTCGGCAGCGGGCGCTTCGTCCTGATACTGTACGTTGGCCAGGGGCCGGGTCCGCGAGGCATGGGCCTGTTGCCGACCAGCGACATGGGCCACCTCGCCACTGGCGTAGTAACGCACGAGCCAAACCAGGGCTTGTTCGGTAAGGGGGTGATCAGGATAGCGACGGGCGAGCAAGTACAGCGTATCGGCAGCCATGGCATGCCTGGCGGTTGCACGGTAACCCTCGGCGAGCTGGAACAACAGCTCACCGCCGGTCTGGGCATCGAGTCCGCCAGTCAGGTTCACCACCTGGGCGCTCCACATGGGGCTGCCTTCGGCGTAGTCGAGCAAACGCACCAGCTGGCCGCGCTTTTGAGTGAGCTTGCGCAGCCGGTCGAGGTCGCTGGGATTGCTGGCCACCAGCGGGCGGCGGGCTTCGCTGCCCGAGGCGAGCTGCAAACCGGCGAACAGGTCACGCGTATTAGTAGGAAGGCCAGTTAATTGCGAAATCAACTCCAACTCGTCCAGCGGCGGCGGCACCGTGTGCTCGGAGAACAGCAGTCCCCGGGCGGGCGAACTCCACGCGGCGGGCGAGCCGCCGAGCGACGCGACGAAGTCGTCCGTCGACAGCCGGATCGAGCCGCGCTCGCCGGCCGGCAGCAATCCCACCGTGCGTTTCACCTGCCAGGCAGGCAGACCCACGGTGGCCAGTTGCACGCCGTAGGTCGGATCGGCTGCAAGCTGCTGGGCTTCGATGGCCAGTTGTTCGATCACGGCACTGGCCGCGTTCTGGTTGGGCTGGCGCTCGTGCGGTACCAGCAGCAATTCGGGTTGCCAGGTGCGGATGGCCAGCACCAGGGCCGCCAGCAGTTGCTCGCGCGCCATGCCGTCCGTCTGACGATTGAGTTCGGCCATGAGCTGCTCGGGCGAATCGTGAAAGCCAATGGGTGGCGTGTGGTCCGACCACAGCGACCCGGTGTAGTTGGTGCCGCAGTGCGCCAGGGCCTGGGCGGTGCGATGCTGGTCGAGCGAGTCGACCGCGGCGGGCAGTGTCGCGAACAGCGGCAGCACGGCCGTGCGGTAGCCTTCGCCCGCCGCGTAGCGTGTAGCGATTTCCAGCGGAAGTTGTTCGGGGGTCGCGGCCAGGGCAAGCATCGCTGCGCGGCCGCCACCACGCTGCCGCTGCCAGGTCCGCCCACCGTCGTCGGTAACCAGAATGGTACCGAGTTCGCCCACCGCCCAACCACGCTGGGCGTCGGCAAACACGAGTCGATGCAGGGGAGTCCGCGTGCCGGTGGGCGTGAGAGTCCAGGTGGTTCCGCCATCGGTCGAGTGAGCCACCACGCTGCCCGGCCCGCCGGCGATCCAGACATGTTGCCCCGTGGCGGCCACGGAGTTCCAGTGCCAGGCGCGACTGGTGTGTTGGTCGAGCGGCAGTGGCTGACCGGTCGGCGGCTGCCAGGTGGCGCCCGAGTCGGTGGTCTTGAGCAACAGTCCATCGTCGCCGACCATCCAGCCCTCGCTGGTGGAGGTCATGGCAATGTCGCGCGGCGTGCGGTTGTCGATGGCCGCCGCGGGGCTGGTGCGGAGTTCGCGATCGATCAACACGGCGCGTGTGCCATGCGGTCCGGCGAGCAGTCCCGCGCCGGGGCCGAGGAAGTCGCACGCCAGCCACGTGGAAGGTTGCCCGGGGGCGAGCGGCTGCCAGCTCTTGCCGCCATCGGTGGAAGCGAACAGTCCCGAAGGATAGAAGCTGCTGCCGTAGCCGGCGGCCACCCCGCGGGCAGCGTCGAAGAACTTGACGTACGTGAGGCGTGGCTGCGTGGGCGCGATTACACGTTGCCACGAGGTGCCACCATCGATGGTCCGCAGCATGACGCCTTCGGTGCGATGGTTGATGGGAGTGGAGCGGCCGCCAACAATCCAACCGCGCTGCTGGTCGACAAAGCTGACCGACAGCAGCGGACACTCGACACCCGAACGCTGCGGGTACCAATGCGTGCCGCCATCGTCGGTGACCAGCACCACGCCACGATCGCCCACAGCCCAGCCGTGCTGCGCATCGACGAACGTCGCATCATGCAGCGTGGCGTCGTCCGCCAGCACTTCCGCCAGGGTGGCGGTACGAGCCAGAATGGTCGAGGGGATTGCCAGGGCGACGAGGCAACAAACAACTAGCGGGGAGCATCTCATCGAACGAGCATCCTTGCTGTCGACGGAAAGTACGGGTGAGACAAGCCGAGATTGTAAACCATGCAGGGAAAAGGGGGAATGCGAATGGCGGCTCCGACTCACGCGGCGCACGTCGGTTGGATGGAGCGTCGAGACCAGGTCGCCGGGCGCGTTATAGCGATTGTGCTAGCAGTGCGGGCATCTGGCATCGGCGCACCGCGCCGACGTAAGCTAGATTTCGGTGCCGACTTGCGCGCTCCTTTGGCCACCCCAGTTCCTGTCCCCATGCCCAGTTCTCGCTCGCCCCTTGAATCGATGGTCGCCAAGGCCGAGTCGTTGTACTCATTGCCGGCTGTGGCCATGGAAGTTGTGCGGCTAACCGACAGTCAGCGGGTCGATACGCGGGCCTTGAAGGAATGCATCGAAAACGACCCCGCCTTGGTCGCCAAGCTGCTGAAAGTGGTCAACAGTTCGCTGTTTGGTCTGTCGGGCAAGGTGGAGAACCTGACGCAGGCGCTGGCGCTATTGGGCATCAAGCCGCTGAAGCTGCTGGTGCTGGGGTTCAGCTTGCCCGAGAAACTGTTTGGCGGCCTGGATGCCGAGCAACTGCGCGGCTACTGGCGGGCAGCGCTCACCCGAGCCGTGGCGGCTCGGCAGCTAGTGGAAACGCGCTGGAACGGTCCCGGCGACGACGCCTTTCTGGTGGCGCTGCTGCTCGACATCGGCAAACTGGTGCTGCTGCAGCAACTGGGTGAGCCCTACGCACGGTTCCTCGAACAAGTGCACAGCGAAGAGCGTCGGCTGGCCGAGCTGGAGCGACGGTCGCTGGGCTTCGATCATGCGCAGCTTACGGTCGAACTATTGCGTAAGTGGCACCTGCCCGAGATGTACACCGCAGCGGTTCGCGATCGACCAACCAACGAGAACACGGCGGATGCCTACGATCCGGAGGTCGTCTTGCCGCAAGTCATGGTGCTATCGAACTTACTGGTCCGATTGGTGGGGGATCATCAATTGCAGGTGCTTCCCGAACTGTTGGAGCGGGGCGAGACCTACTGTGGTTTGAGCAGCGAAGACTTGAGCCGACTAGTAGCGGAGATCGATCCGCAAGTGGCGCAACTGGCCGACGTGCTGGATGTCGATTTGACCGACACCGAGGCGTACACCAAGGTGCTCGCCCAAGCCCAGCGGCAGATGGCCAGTGTGAGTGAGGAAGCAGCTGGCCTGCTGGTAGAAAGAGAAGATCGGCTGTGCGACGAGTTGCTGACCGAGTCGCGGGAACTGCAGCAGGCGATGAGCGACTTTACAAACAAGACCGTCGAGCCACCCAGCACCGCAGAACTCGGTGGCCGTGCGGACGCCGCGGAAACGACCACACGAGCTCCCCGCGGCCGCACCACGACCGATACCGCCGGAGTCGACCAGCGTCAGCGGCTCGCGGCGGCCGTCACCCAAACCGCCTTGGAGTGTCGCAACGGTCGCCTGGCCCTGTCGCTCGTGTGCATGGAGGTCACTGGCGATACCGAAGAGCAGCTGTCGACCGATGCGGCCGAGTCGCTGCGGCGAGCGCTGCAGGTGCTGGTGACCGAGTACGACGTGACAACGTCGCAGTTGTATCGTCTGGCGCCGGCGAGTGTGGCCCTGGTGTTGGCGGGAACCGAGCGCCGCGAAGCGGTGGGGCTCGCCCAGTGGCTGGGCAACCTGATCGAGCGAGATTCGGGGCCGCTGCCGCTGGCATTGAAGGCGGGCGTGGCCTCGATTTCCGCGATTCCCAAATCCTACGACGCGGGCGGCCTGCTGGCTGCGGCCGAGCGCTGCCTGTCGGCGGCCTTGTCGTCCGGTGGCGGGGCTATCAAAAGCATCGAAGTGTACTGAACCTGTGCTTGTCCGCCGCTCGCGGCCACGCGGGCAGTTTGATAAGATCGGCACCATGAGCGACCAAACTACGCCTGGAGAATCCGCCCCACAACAGCCGCCGGAAAAGGTGCTGGCGGATGCGCCCGCGGAGAAGCCAACCGAGCAGTCCACAGCAGCGACCGGCACCGAGAAACAACCCGCTGGTGCAACTTCCGAGCAGCCGTATCCCGAGTTGAAGCGGTCGGACCTCGAAACCGCTCCGCCTGCTGCCCCCGAGAAGGCTACCCGCAATCGCATGCTTCCGATCCTGCTGTTCGTGGCGACGTGCCTCAGCACGTTTTGGGTGGGCGCGGCGAAGTACGAGCCCGTGGCCGCCCTGGCCAGCACGCAAACCATCTGGAACACCATCCAGAGCAACTGGCTCGAGGGGCTAACCTATATGGGCGCCGTACTGGCGATTCTGCTCACGCACGAGATGGGACACTTCCTGCAGACGGTCCGCTACCACATCCCCGCCAGCTATCCGCTTTGCATCCCGGTGCCGTTTAACCCCATCGGCACCATGGGCGCAGTGATTAGCATGGACGGTATGCGGGCTGACCGCAAACAGATCTTCGACATCGGCATTGCCGGCCCGCTGGCCGGTCTGGCCGTGGCGATTCCTATCTTGTGGATTGGCGTCGACAAGCTCGACCTCACCACCGAAGTCGGCGTCCGCGAAATCCAACTCAACAGCCCGCTAATCGTCAACTGGATGATCGACCACCTGCACCCCGAGTGGTCGGGCAAGGCCGATTGGATTGGCATCTCGCAAGTGAATCCCTGGTTCATGGCCGGTTGGGTCGGCATGCTGATCACCGGGCTCAACATGATGCCCATCAGCCAACTCGATGGCGGACACACGCTGTATGGCTTGTTCGGCCCACGGGCGCACACCTACGCGCGGGGGTTTGTGGTTGTGGCGATTGGCTACGTGGTGGTCAACATCGATCAGGCCGCCATCTGGACGCCCATGCTGATCCTGGTGATCTTGATGGGCATCCACCATCCCAAGACCGCCAACGACAAGGTAGAACTCGACGATTTCCGCTGGATCCTCGGCATCGCTTCGCTATCGATCCCGATCCTGTGCTTCCCGTTGTTGGGATTGCGGCAGTAGGCCAGCCCCGAGCGACGGCAGGCACTCCTGTGTGAAACAGTACAGCTGCGCGACGCTCTATTGCTTGGTGAATCGACCCGTGCGCAAGAACCGCGCTACGTACTCCGCCGTCCGGGTGCGCCAAAGAATGCTGGTGTGCAGGCTGGGCAGCGTAATCTCGTCGGTGTGGTCGTCCAGCAGCGTGGAGCCGGCTGGCACCATGTAGTCGTGCTCGGCGGTGACGATGCCCACCTCGTTTTTGCCGACGGAGCGGGGCAGGGCGTTCACGAAGCTGTCGGGCGTGTCTTGCAATTCGGTGAGCGTGGGCGAAATCCATCCCAAGGGTGGCGTGAGTTTGCGGGCAACGTCCGAACCACGGTTCGGCGGGCCGACCATCACGATCCGCCCCAGATTGTCCGGCATACCATCGAGCAGCGCACAACGGGTGACGATGCTGCCCATGCTGTGGGCCACGACATGAATCGTTTGATCAGGATTTTGTGCGGCCAGTCCGTGCAGCTTCGCGGCGAACTGGTCACCCAGATCGCGAATCGATCCCCGCAGACTGAAGTATCCGTACAGCTGTGGTTCGAAGCCATCGCGCCGCAGTCGTCGCGCCAGGGGAAGCAGCAAGTACTTCGTCGAGGCGATGCCGTGAATCAGCACCACCCGGTCGCGGGGGAATGCACTGGTCGACGGTTCCGGCTTAGCGGCCGAGATGGGTTTTTCGAGCGTTTGGGAACTCATTGCTACCTCGCGTGAGTGACCCTTAACTCTACGCATCGGCCGCCCAGACGGCGAGGGCAATTCTTCCGCCGCCCGGTTTACTGGCGCTTCTTGCGATACCAACCCAGCAGGTAAAGAAACAGCACTGCCCCGCCAGTGGCCGTGATCAGCTCGGCAATCGTGCCGTTGGCCGAGAAACCGATCAGCCGGATCACCAGGCCCCCCAACACGGCTCCAATCACGCCCACCACCAGGTTGCCAACCAGCCCGAAGCCACCGCCGCGGGTAAACTTACCCGCCAGCCACCCGGCCGCCAAGCCGATCAGCAGAAACCAAAGAATGTGGAAGAGGAACATCGTTCACTGCTCCGTCGGGAGTCGCGACTACGGTGCCAGCAGCAAACGTCCTGGGGCCGACAGGAAGCCCTTGATGTCGTTCACGAACCGCGCGGCGTCAGCTCCGTCGACCACCCGGTGGTCGTAGGTCAAGGAGAGCGGCATGATCAACCGCGCCTCGATGGCGTCGTCGATGATGGTCGGCAGCATGCGGCTGCGGCCCACCAGCAGAATGGCCACTTCGGGCGAGTTGATCAGCGGGGTCGAGTAAGTGCCCCCCACGGCGCCCATGTTGCTGATGGTGAAGGTGCCGCCGCGCATCTCTTCGATCGACAGCGTCCCCTCGCGTGCGGCGAGGATCAAGCGATCGAGCTCGCGGGCGATCTGCGATATCGACAGGCGATCGGCGTCACGCAGCACCGGAACCATCAAGCCCCGCTCGGTATCGACGGCGATACCGATGTTGACGTACTCCTTGTAGATAACGTTGCCGGCTTCCATGTCGACCGAAGCGTTCACCACTGGGTGCAGCTTCAGGCTCGAGGCGATCGCCTTTACGAGGAACGGCATGTGCGACAGCTTGAGGCCCCGCTTCTGGTAATCGTCCTTCGACTGCTGCCGCATCTCTTCGAGCTCGGTCACGTCGACATCGTCGAAGTTGGTGAGCTGCGGAATGGTGGTGTAGCTGGCCACCATGTTGGCCGCGATGGTCTTCCGCATGCGGCTCATCTTCTCGATCCGCACGGCGCCCTGGCCGTCGGAGTTCGGCGCACCAGGCGGGGTGACCGATGGCGATGCGGCCGCCTTGGCCTTCTCTTGTTCGTGACGGATGTGATTCCGCACGTCGTCTTCGGTGATGCGACCACCCGCGCCGCTGGGACGCACCCGACGCAAGTCGACACCAAGCTCGCGAGCCAGTCGACGCACACTGGGGCCGGCGGCCGAGGAGGCCACGCCATCGCCCGGGATATCGGCCTGCGGTGTGGGGGCTTCAGGTCGGGGAGCGGCTGCCGAAGTTGCTGGGGCCGTTGCCACCGCTTGAGCAGCAGGTTCCGGTTCCGCTGGCGGGGCTTCCGCCTTGGGGGCCTCCTCCTCTTTCGCGGGTTCTGGCTCTGGTTCTGGCTTCTTTTCCTCCGCCTTCGGTTCTTCCTTGGGTGGCGCGGCAGCGGCGCCCGCTTCGATCTGGAAGATCGGCGAGCCGACGTTCACCGTGTCGCCTTCGGAGACCAGGATCTTGACGATCGTACCCGACTCAGGACTCGGCACCGCGGCTGTCGCCTTGTCGGTTTCGATCTCCAGCAGGTCCTGGTCCTTCTCGACCGAGTCGCCTTCGGAGACCAGGATCGAGAGCACGTCGCCCGCGTCGATGTTTTCGCCAAGATTCGGAAGGGTGATTTCAGTTGCCATATTCATGTGCCCGCTAAATATTTACTTGCCCGCGCCGATGTTCTACTCGTGAACGGCGCGGATCGTCGCGAATTGAATTATAGGTTGTAGGCGGTGTCGTCGTGGTCCTAAGCGTACAAAGCCGACTCTTTGTCCGGGTTGATGCCCAAGTCGGCGATCACCTGCTTCAGGCACGGCAGATCTTCTTTGCCGGCCTTCTTCAGCTCGTTGAGCGTTGCCAGGGTGACGAACTCGGCGTCCACTTCGAAGTGGCGTCGCAGGGCTTCGCGGCTTTCGCTGCGGCCCATGCCGTCGGTGCCCAGGGCGAAAATGCCACCGGGGACCCACGGGTCGATCTGCTCTGCCAGCGCCCTGATGTAGTCGCTGGCGGCGATAAACGGACCTTCGAGTCCTTCGAGTTGACGCTCCAGGTAGCTGACGCGGGGCTCTTCGCCGGGGTGCAGCATGTTCCAGCGGCGGCACTCCTGCGCTTCGCGGCGGAGTTCCGTGTAGCTGGTCACGCTCCACACATCGGCCGAGGTGTCGTACTTCTCGGCCAGCAGCTTTTGCGCGTCGAGCACGCCGCGGAGGATGGCACCGCTGCCGAACAGCTGCACATGGTGCTTCTTGCGTTCGGGCGCGGGGCTGACCTTGTACATGCCCTTGATGATGCCTTCTTGCACCTCCTTGTTGGGACCACCGTCTGGTCCCTCAGGCATGGGCGGCATCATGTAGTTCTCGTTCTCCAGCATGATGTAGTAGATGCACGTTTCGTTGTCGACGTACATCCGCTTCATGCCTTCGAACATGATGACGGCCGTCTCGTAGTTGTAAGCCGGGTCGTAAGCCTTCACGGTGGGAAATGCGATGGCGTTTACCAGACTGTGGCCGTCCTGGTGCTGCAGGCCTTCGCCGTTGAGCGTGGTGCGACCGGCAGTACCGCCCAGCATGAATCCCTTGGCACGCATGTCGGCCGCGGCCCAGACCAAATCGCCGATTCGCTGGAAGCCAAACATCGAGTAGTAGATGAACATCGGGATCATCGGCACGCCGTGGGCGCTGTAGCTGGTGCCCGCGGCGTTGAAGCTGCTCATGCTGCCCGCTTCGGTGATGCCCTCTTCCAGCAGTTGGCCGTTCTGAGCTTCCTTGTAGAAGGCCATCTGGTCGGCGTCCACCGGTTCGTATAGCTGACCCGCATGGGCATAAATGCCGATCTGGCGGAACAAGCCTTCCATACCAAAGGTGCGCGACTCGTCCGGCACAATGGGCACGATGAATTTGCCCATCTGCTTGTCGCGCAACAGGTCGGTCAGCAGGCGGACGAAGCCCATGGTGGTGGACATCTCCTTGCCCTCGCCTTGCGACACCATTTTGGTGTTGAGCGTCTTCTCGTAGGCGGGCAGTTCCGGCACGCTAATCGTGCTCCGCGAAGCGTTGCGCGACGGGACGAATCCGCCGAGCTCTTGACGGCGGGCCCGCATGTATTTCATTTCGGGGCTGTCTTCCGGCGGACGGTAGAACGGCGCCTCGGCCACTCGTTCGTCGGAAATCGGAATGCCAAACCGGGTGCGGAACTCACGAAGCTCTTGCTCGTTGAGCTTCTTCTGATTGTGGGTGATGTTGCGGCCTTCGCCACCTTCGCCCACGCCGTAGCCCTTGACCGTCTTGGCGATCACCACGGTTGGCTTGCCGTTCTTCTGGGTCACGGCGCGATGGTACGCGGCATAGACCTTCTCGGGGTCGTGGCCACCACGGCGCATCTTGGTGAGCTTCTCGTCGGAGAAGTTCTTTACCATTTCCCACAGCCGTGGGTCGGCGCCGAAGAAGTGGTTGCGAATGTAGCTGCCAGGGGCGACGGAGTACTTCTGGTACTCGCCGTCGACGATCTCCATAAAGCGAGATGCCAGGATGCCGTCGTCGTCGTGCTCGATCAGCGGATCCCAGTCGCTACCCCAGATCACCTTGATCACGTTCCAGCCGGCGCCACGGAAGGTGCCTTCCAGTTCCTGGATGATTTTGCCGTTGCCACGCACGGGGCCGTCGAGTCGCTGCAGGTTGCAGTTGATCACGAAGATCAGGTTCTGCAGTTGCTCGCGGGCGGCCAGCGAGATGGCGCCCAGGGTCTCGGGCTCGTCGCATTCGCCGTCGCCCAGGAACGCCCAGACGTGCTTGTTCGACAGGTCGGCCAGGCCGCGGTCGGTCAGGTATTCGTTGAACCGCGCCTGATAAATGGCCATGATCGGTGCCAGGCCCATCGACACGGTGGGGTATTCCCAGAAGTCGGGCATCAGCCACGGGTGCGGATAGCTGCTCAGGCCACCCCCTTCGGACAGTTCGCGGCGGAAATTCACCAGGTTCTGCTCGGTCAGCCGACCTTCGAGGAACGCCCGGGAGTACATGCCGGGGGCGGCGTGGCCCTGGAAGTAAATCTGGTCGCCGCTGAAGCCGTCTTCGCCACGGCCTTTGAAGAAATGGTTCTGCGCCACTTCGTACAGCGTGGCACTCGAAGCGAACGTCGAGATATGACCGCCCGGCGCCGCAGGATGGCGGTTGGCGCGGGTGACCATGGCCATCGCGTTCCAGCGGACGTAGCTCTTGATGCGGCGCTCGAGTTCGCGATCGCCCGGGTAGGCGGGCTGCTCGCTGCGGCCGATGGTGTTGATGTAAGGAGTCGTGGCGGTGAATGGCAACTCGACGTCGTTGCGGACCGCGGCTTCCTCCAGCGCACCGAGCAGTTGCTTCACCCGATCGGGACCTTTGTGCTCGAGCACGTAGTCGAGCGATTCGAGCCATTCGGCGGTTTCCGTAGGATCGCTGTCTTCGGGAATGGGCGAGTGGTTTACTTTCGCGTCGACGCTTGCCATGGCTACAGCTCTCTAAAAACGACTTGGTTGAACCACGGAGGCACGGAGGTCGCAGAGAATCGGCCGCCGCCAGGCAGGGCCGCTCTCAGCGTCCTCGGTGTCTCCGCGGTGAACATCCTAATATTCTGAGGGGGGACCGATTTCGTCCGCCCCGACATCTCAATCCTAACGCTTTCCCGCGGCCGCCCTAAAATTTATTTCTTCCGTTTTGGCCGATACACTTCGGTGGCTGTTCCCAGGTGCACTTCGCCAGCAAAGGCGATCGTCTCGCTCATCGTCGGGTGCGGGTGGACACTGTCGGCGATGTCGCGGATGTGGCAGCCCATCTCAATGGCCAGCACCGCTTCGCCAATCAACTCGCCAGCACCATAGCCCACGACGCCGCAGCCCAGCACGCGTTCGGTTTCGGGATCGATGATCCATTTGGTCAAACCATCGGTGCGTCCGTTGGCCATCGCACGACCACTGGCCTGCCACGGGTACTGGGCCACTTTGATCTTCCGTCCCTGGGCCTTCGCCTCTTCGGCGGTGAGGCCCGCCCAGGCGATTTCCGGGTCGGTAAACACCACCGCGGGGATAGCCACCACGTCGAACGCGGCCGGCTCGCCCGCTAGCACCTCGGCCGCCACTTTCCCTTCGACAGCCGCCTTATGCGCTAGCATAGGATCGCCCGCCACATCGCCAATCGCAAGGATGGACGGGTCGCTGGTCTTTTGCTGCTTGTCGACCTCCACAAAGCCCCGCTCGTTGATGGTGACCTTGGTGTTCTCTAGGCCAAAACCCGAGGAGACCGGGCGGCGGCCAATCGAGATCAGCACGCGATCGAACTTCTTGGTGGTGGTGCCTTCGGGGCCTTCCAGCTCGACGTCGACCCCATCGCCCACGTCTTTCAGGCTGACGACCTTGGTGTTGGTTTGCACGCTGGCAAACCGCTCGTGCACGCGATTGATCAGCGGCTTTACCAGGTCGCGATCAGCGCCTGGCAGCAGGCCGTCGGCCAGTTCGACTACCGATACGTCGGTGCCGAGTTCCGAGTAGACGGTGCCCATTTCCAGGCCGATGTAGCCGCCGCCCACCACCAGCAGCGAGCCGGGGAGTTCTTCGAGCTCGAGCGCACCAGTGGAGTCCATCACCCGCGGCGAGCCGATGTTGAACGCCTTGGGCATGGCTGGTACCGAACCGGTGGCCAAGATGCAGTGATCAAACGTGAGCCGCTTGCTCTCGTAGGTGTCGGGGTTGCCGCCTTCGAGCTCCAGCGTGTTAGAGTCGACGAACACGCCGCGGGCATGAATCTTCTTGACCTTTCGCCGCTCGGCGAGTTGCCCCAGGCCGCTGGTCAGGGCGTCGACGATCTTGTCCTTGCGCGCGCGAACCTTGTCGATGTTGACTTGTGGTTTGCTGAACTCGACGCCCCAGTCGGCCATTTCCTCGGCTTCGGAAATCACCTTGGCGACGTGCAGCAGGGCTTTCGAGGGGATGCAACCTCGTAGCAGGCAGGTGCCACCAAGGCGAGGATCGGCCTCGACGATGGCTACTTCCAGACCGAGATCGGCGGCGAGAAAGGCGGCCGCGTATCCACCGGGACCACCACCTAAAACAACAACTTGCGAGTGCATAGACGAACGATTTTTCTACAACGGATGGGGGGGGCCAATTTTCGGGATGCTTCGCCCAATCCGAAAGAGTGAGACAAAGCAATAGTGTCGGCATTCCAGGCTGCCGATCACGCATTAAACTGTGAAGCGAAGACGGTTAAATACGTAGAAGTCCTCTAGTTTACCCCTCCCTCATCAACTGACAAAGGTGCGGACCGCCCCGCCATCATGACTAGTATTTGGTGGGAGATCTAAAGTGCTGTCGCGTAAGGGGTTAGGGCTGATTGAGGCGGTCTGCTCAACCCCAGGCGAGCCGGAAGCGTCAGCGACCGGAGCACAGAATGGCGGCGGTACTTTACTTTGGGCGCTGACGCTTCCGGCTCGCTGGATACATGATGAGCAACTCCAAGCACAACAACCAACCACCCGTCGGGCCGCGATTTCGGTTCTCGCTCCGCCGGCTCCTGGTGTCGATGCTGCTGGTAATTTTCAGCGTCCAGTGTTGGCTGGGCTTGGTGTGGTGCATCAACAACGACAGGTCGCTTTTGGTGCTGTTCTGCTGGATCGGTGGTTCCGCGCGCGGGGACGGCTGTAGGTGTGCTGTTCCGAAGTACGGTCGCCGGAATGCAAGCAGGGCTGCTCCTGGGAATCGTGCTGCCTCTTGTAGCCCCATGGTTCAGCTGATTGAGAAGTGAAAAGCATGCCCCTACGACTACTCATCGCTGGATACTTCTCCGTGCAGGCCACGGCCGGCGCATTGTGGTGGGGCATGATGTGGCTGTGGCCTGCGAGTCGAAGCTGGTTTTGGCCAACCGACACGAGCAACTCCGTGCTACTCGCGTTTGCCACGGCGGACCTGGTTTGCTTTGTGGGTGGATCTGCCCTGGCGGCGTTCATGGTCGCCAGGCACCATGCATGGGCGCGAGCGGTGCTGTGGTTGGTAACCGGTATGGTTAGTTACGCGGCGCTCTTCGTATTGGCATCGCTAATTGCAACTGGCGAAGCCCCTCTAGCCGCGGCGCTGATGGTCGCCGCGGCCGCAGGTACCTGGCTGGCCACGACCTGCTATCGAGTTTGAGCATGTCTTTCGTACCCTACTTTCGCCAGGCGCGGGCCGCTTCCACAGGTTGGAACTTGTGGAAGACCTTTATGCAGTCGCTCGTCTTCTGGGGCGTATTCCTGTTGTTGCTGCCCGTATCGCTGCGGTGGATGGAAGAACTCGTCGGTTGGCCCGCGTTCCACTTTCCGGGACAACTTGCCGCGGCGATTGCATTGTTCGTCGCGGCCAGTGTGCTCAACGTCTGGACCGCGGTGACGATGGCCGTCGTCGGGCGAGGGACCCCGCTGCCGACCGACTGCCCGCGACACTTGGTGGTGGCCGGCCCCTATCGCTGGGTGCGGAATCCGATGGCCGTCGCGGGACTCACGCAGGGCTTGGCCGTCGGGTTGGGGCTCGGTTCGTGGTGGATGCCGGTGGCGGTGCTGGCGGGGGGACTGCTTTGGAACTACGCCGTCCGCCCGGTGGAAGAAGAGCACCTCGAGCAACTCTTTGGCGACCAGTACCGGGAGTATCGAGCCCGGGTGAACTGCTGGTGGCCAAGGTGCTCGGCCCTTCGCTAACATGGCCATCAAGTGTTGCGGAGGCGAACCTTTGCCGCACGCTACATGTCTCCACGGTGTTTGCTGGGGGGAAGGAAATTCGGACGAGGAGGGGAACAATGTCGGGTACAACCCGGGTGGCGCGTCCTCGAGGGGCAGCGGCCATTGCAATCGTGAACGGCACGGCAGCTGTGCTGCATGTGTTGTTTTGGTCGCTGGCGTTTCTACGTCTCTCGTCGCCACCCGCGGGGGCGATATCCCCACCGGCCGAAGCCTTGCCATTTACCTATGGATTCGGAATTGCCGACCTGTTGTGGTCGGTGCCGTTTCTGGTGGTTAGCGCCATCGGCCTATGGCGAATGCGCGATTGGGGATGGTTTGCCGCCCAATTGGCCCACGCGCTCTATTTCTACTCGCTGACGGTAATCGTTGTTCGAGACCTGCTTAGCCGCGCGATATCCCCCGGCACGGTGGTGTTTCTGCCATTCGCCATGTTTGCCATGTGGGCAAGCGTCTATTTGTGGCGGACTCGAAAGCTGTTCTGGAGCAACGTTTCCAATTCGCCGTGCGTAGAACGCTGAGGTGTCACCCTCGCCCCATACGAAGCTGGCGCCGTCGGTCAGCTACCGACAACCGGTGCCCAATGATTCACCAGCACCATCACACCCACGACGCACGCGCCCAGCGAAGCCACCAGCACGGCACCGCTGGCGATGTCCAGGGCGTTGCGAACCTCGGGGTGTACTTCGCGTGTGACCGCCCGGGCCAGGTGTTCGAGGGCCGAGTTTAGTAGCTCGGCGGTCATCACCACGGTGATGCACAGCACCAGGACCAGCCATTCAGCAAGAGACACCTCGAGCCAGGCGGCAACAATGCACACCACGATGGCGGCAGGCACGTGGACGTAAAAGCTGTTCTGGCCTTGCATGCCGACCAGCACGCCACGCAGGGCGCAGGCAAACTTCCAGAGCCAACGCCGCATCGGCGACGCGGGAGGAGGGACGGGGGTGTCGTGGTGAACTAGGACCATGTTGTTCGAAAGTCGGAGTGCGGCGAGTGTGAGTTGCTGCTCTATTGTAGCTCAGCCCCCGTCGCTAAACGCGCAACTACTCCAATCCGCCCGCGCCAACGGGTGGGATGTCGATGCCGGTCGCCCGGGTGAGGCTGAGCGTGGGCAGGAAGCGGGGCTCGATCAGGAAGTTAAAGCTCACGTTATCCTTCGACTCGTCGATGTTGGCGCCGAAGCTGAAGATAAGCGACTCGCCGATGCGACTGAACGTTACCGACTGGCCGATGTTGCCGGCATCGCTGAAGTCGACCAACGAACTGACAGAGCCGACCCATTTGGAGTTCATGCGATAGTTGATGGTGGCCGTCAGTACGTCGGCCGTGAAGGGGCCCCGCATCGTGCGGTAGCCGAGGTACAGATTGCCGCGCGATGGACGGTTGACGATCATGCCGGCCGACAGCGTCTTGAAGCCTTCGCCGAAGAAGTCGGCCGCACCGTCGGACACAATGGTGAACCGGTCGCCCACGTGCCAGCGATAATCGTAGTCGGCCAGTCCCAGCGGGGTGCCGAAGTTGTCGCGATTGTCGTCGGGGAACCACGAAATGTTCGTGTCGAGTGTCATCCAGTCGACAGTGTGTTGCCGCCCGGGCAGGCCCCGTTTGGTTTGCAGCCGATGCCGCATGCCGAACCGCACCAGCGCCAGGTCGTCGGCCACTTCCATGGCGGGCGAGGTGACCCAGCTCTGTGTGTTGGTCCGCAGCAAGTAGTAGCGTGGGTCGAACTTCGGGTCGATCGTGGTGGGCGACGTCGTGGGGTCGAAGAACGTGCCAGCCAGTTCGCCACCAAACGGCTGGAAGAACAACCGCCGGCGAATCTCTTCGAACACGTCGTCGTCGATCTCGTCGTACAGCGGGAAGTCTTCCATGTCGCGGTTTGACGTGGAAACGGAAGCTTCCATGTCGAACACCACCTTGTGGGCCAGTCCATTGAGGTTGAACACGGGGTCCTGAATGTAGGGGTTCGCCGTCCAGAAGGGGATGCTGGCACGCACGCCGGCCTGGCCGTAGATGCGTTGAATGTCGTTGCCGTTGCGATCGGATCCCCAATGTCCCAGTTCGCCCGTGGTGTAGGGCACCACCTTGAAGGGCTCGAAGTTCCACGGCGCTGCGATCGAACTGCGGACCAGCAGGCGTTCGCCGCGGCCCGTGATCCGTCCACCGGCGTCGTCTTGTTCCCAGGGCAGCAGGGTCCACTCCGATTGAAGCTGCGGATTGGTGGGGGTGCTGGCGACGTTCTGGTTGGCGTAAGCCAGGCTGGTGTGCGTGTTCAAGGTGAGCGACTCGTCCAGCAGGTCTTGCCCCAAGATGTAATGGTCGAGCCGCGGCAGCCATTGCGTTTGTGTGAAGAAGGGGTTGAGCTGCCCGTTGGCCTCGATGGAGAGCGATCGGTTTTCGGTCAGCCGCTTGAGCCGCACGCCGGTCAGTTGGTCCTTGCGGTCGTCCCACTCCTGCTCGTAGTACTGCTCCAGGAAAGTGCGATCGCTGATCCAGCCGACCTCGGCTTGTACGGTCCAGCCTTCCAGCCAGCCTTGCCCGACCTTCTGGCGATGGTTCCAGAACGTACGACCACGATACGAGGCCTCGGGCACGATGTCGCGGCGGAAGAAACCGAGGTTGTCGACGCCGTTGTCGTCGATAAACCAGGCGTCAAACAGGCCGCTCGTTGGTCCGATGGTGTTAAAGAACGTGTCGCGGTTGTATTCCACCGTAGTGCCATAGCCGAAGCCACGCCGATTCAGGTAGTCGAGGCTGACGTCCCAGTCCACGCCTGCCGGTGGTTCGTCGACGCCCAGCAGTTGGAACATGTCGAGGTCCACCAGCGTCTGAAATCCGTAGATGCGATCGTTCCGCACCCGCAGGTTGCTGATGTAGAAATCGGGGCTCTCCAGATCCGTCGACATGGTGGGCCAGTAGAAGACTGGAATGCCACTGACGTAGACAAAGTTACCCTGACTCTGTGCCAGGCTCCTCGACTCGTAGAGCGGCTCTAAAGTCACGGGATCCTGCGCCTGAGCGCCCGTGAACGGGTCGATCTTCGGCTGCTGCGTGTTCTCGAACGTGATGGTTTGCGCGCCCAGGTGTGAGCTGGGCACTTCCAGTCGGCTGGGGGTCAGGATGGCATCGTGCGCAACGAACTGCGATTCGTTGAGTTGCTCGATGACACTTGCTTTCAGTCGCACAATGTCGTTGAATTCCACTCCCTTCAATCCGGAGAGCGGTGTTTGCAGTTCGGCATTGATGATGGTGCCCACCCGCCGGCGGACATCGTAGTACATCCGATCGGCGTACACGACGCGGTCGCCTTGCCGAAACTCGATGTTCCCTTCCATGTAGATTTCGAGTGGCAAGTCGTTCTGTTGCTCGAACGAGCCAGGATTGTGTATCGAATTCGCCGACCAGATCACTGCCCGGTCGGTTTGAATGTCCAGCACGCCCACCGGACCGAACGCCTGGGGCAGTCCATTGACTTCGAGCCCCTCGATGATGATGCGGGTGCCACCGGTAATGGTGGTGGCCGATTCGCCGCTGGGCAGCGTCCGTGAATTGATCTGCATGCCCACCTCGCTGCGCTGACCGATTCGTACCCGCCTCACACCGCCTGGGTCCGCAACCACGGGGGCCGGGGGCGGAACGAACTGCTCGAACTGCGCCAGCTGCACCTCGCCCGATGGGGCACTGGCGAGCGACGCGTAGGCCTGCGTACCGATGGCCTGAAAGTGCGCCGAAGCACGGGTGTGGATGGCAGGGGCATTCGGCGGTGGCGCCGATTGTCGGCCGACCCGCCACGCCACGCCGGGGCCGGTCCGCCAGCGACCAAACCACTGCGGTACGTTCTGCTTGGCACTCTTGCCCGTGGGATCGTGATGCGACAGCAAGATCATCTGCCCGGCCACGGGCTCGGCGTAGATGATCACCTTGTGCGGCTCGCCGGGCTTATCGACGGCAGGCGGCTCGACCCACACGATTGCCTCGTTGGCCTGAACGGTGTTCGCCCCCTGGGTAAATGTGCAGCCGCCCGACAGGTGCCAGGCCTCGTACACGCCTTCTTGCCATTTGGTGGCGGCGGCCGCAGTGATGGCGATTGCGGGATCGTCGGCGGGGCGGGGCAGGAACACTTCGCCACGCGCACCGAGCATCGTCGCCGCCAGAAGCACGCACGCCGTGGCGCACACTCCGAGCGTACGCACCGCGCAGCGAAGCGCTGGCGCGAGGACGCGGACCGGACTAGGCGATTGCTGGACGATGGGACGAGGCTTCCTTGCCACACGAAACACAGCGATAAGCGAGCCCTCTGCCGAAATCCTTTTCGCACAGATAGAGGGGCGGCGGAGTATAGGGCTGGCCTCGCCTGGCGGTCAAGGCGCGTTCGGGACCACGCTAGCAAGCGCAAGTTACTGACAGCGAATACTTTGCGCTGAACCCAATGAAGCGTGAAACGCTTCGCGGTCAGCCGGGGTATACTCACCTGACGAGAACCCGACTCCAACCCCAAGTGAACCTATGCCGCATCCAACCAACGATCGACGCCGCGAGCTTGCCCGTCTTCTCCCGATGCCCCAGGTTCGCATGGCGATCGTCGGCTGCTTGATTCTGGCCACGTCGACCACGGCCATAGCCAACTCGCTGGGGCGGAAGATCGACTCGTTCGAGCTGCCCAATCACCTGGGAAAGCCCTATTCGCTCGCCCAGCTCGACGATAGCAAACTAATTATCGTTGCCTTTCTGGGCACCGAGTGTCCGCTAGCAAAACTCTACTCGGGCCGGTTGCAGGCCATTGCCAACGACTATGCGGAGCAGGGCGTGGCCGTCGTGGCGGTCGACTCGAACCGGCAGGACTCCCTCCGCGAGGTGGCCGCGTTTGTCCGCCAGCACGAACTCGAGTACCCCGTGCTGAAGGATCCGAGCCACGAGGTGGCCGACCTGTTTGGAGCCGAGCGGACCCCGCAGGTGTTCGTGCTGGATGCCGATCGCAAGATTCGCTACCAGGGCCGAGTGGACGATCAGTACGTGGTGGGCGTTGTCCGCGATCACGCCGATCGCGAAGACTTGCGGATCGCACTTGATGAATTGCTCGCCGGCAAGCAGGTCTCGCAGCCCGAAACCAAGGCGCTCGGTTGCATCATCGGCCGCACGCGGGAAGCCGAGCCTTCCAGCGAGGTGACCTACACCCGCGACATCGCCCCCATCCTGCAAGCACGCTGCGTGGAATGCCACCGCACAGGAGAGATCGGGCCATTCGAGCTGGCCACCTACGACGACGTCGCCGGGTGGGGCGAGATGATGGCCGAGGTGGTCCGCGACCAGCGGATGCCTCCCTGGCATGCTAGCAGCGAGCATGGCAAGTTCGCCAACGACCGCAGCATGCCCGAGAGCGAAAAGAAGCTGATCTACAAATGGGTCGAAGCCGGCTGCCCCGAAGGCGACCCGGCCGACTTGCCCGAGCCACCAGTCTTCACCGAGGGTTGGCAGTTGTCCCGCGAGCCGGACTTGGAGTTCGCGATGGAGGAGGAGTTCCACGTGCCAGCCGACGCCGGCAAGCAGGGGGTGCCGTATCAGTACTTCCGCGTGCCGAGCGGGTTTGAGGAAGACACCTGGGTGAGAGAAACGGAAGTTCAACCGGGCAATCCGACCGTGGTGCACCACACGATCGTCTACGCCGAGCCACCTGGAGCGAAGGGGCGACGCAACTGGATCTTCCTGTCGGCCTACGTACCTGGCCTGCGCGGCGAGCCACTCCCCGAAAGTTCGGCCAAGCTGGTGCCGGCCGGCTCGGAATTCATCTTCGAAATGCACTACACGCCGGTCGGCTCGCCACAAACCGACGTGACCAAAATGGGAGTCGTATTGGCCGATCCTGAGGAGATCGAACACGAAGTTGTCACCGCCGAGGTGGGCAACATGCGTTTCGAGATCCCGCCGAACGACAACGCCCACGTCGTGACGGCCACCAGCCAACCACTGAAGCAGGCCGTAACACTGATCTCCATGTCGCCTCACATGCATCTGCGGGGCAAGGCTTTTCGCTACGAACTGGTGACACCTGAGGGCGAGCGGGAGACACTGCTCGACGTGCCGGCTTACGACTTCAACTGGCAGACGCGGTACGTGCTGGCCGAACCGCGCACGCTCGAGGCCGGCTCAGTAATCTTCTGCCGCGCGGTGTTCGATAATTCGAAGCACAACCTGGCCAACCCCGACCCGACGGACACCGTTCGCTGGGGCGACCAGAGCTGGGAAGAAATGATGCTCGGCTTTGTGGACGTGATGCTGCCGAAAGACAACCAACGCCGCGCCGGCCAAAAGCCGCTGCACACGGGTCTCGACATCGTGGCCATGTTCGACTCGGCCGACGCCGACCAGAACGGCGGCCTGGCCAAGCAGGAAGCCAAGGGCAACCCCGTGGTCTACGCCAACTTCGACCGCATCGACACCTCAGGCGACCAATTGCTGCAAATGGGTGAGATACTCAAGGCGCTGGCGAAGGTGGGGCAGGTATCGAAGTAGCGGCTGCACGTCCAGGGTACCGGCTACGCCGCAACCCTGGACAGTGTCGACAAGCACCCAATCCCCGATGCCCCACGCTTGCGCGCCCATTCGTCATTGGGTACTTCGTCTTCGTCCTTCGTCATTCCCCTCACGGATCGAGCGTGTACTTCAGAGTATTCAGCCCAATCCGCGCCGCGTCTTCGCGGGTGTAGCCGCGGCATTGCACGGCTTCGTGTTTTTCCAGGGCGCAGCTTATGTCCAGGGGCGAGAAGATCACGGCCCAGCGGTCGCCCAGGCGGATGCCTTCGAGTTGCGGCTCAATTTGTCGCACTCGCGCGGCCAGGGGGCGGTCGTCGGCGGCTGGTTGGGGGTCGCGAACCTCCACCAGGTGCAGGTCGTAGCCGCCGTGCTCGGTGGTCAGCAGGCTATCGGTCACGGGGATCCGCTCGAACGAATACTCGGGCAACACCTCGGCCATCTCCCGCCGGAACGCCTTGGTGAAGGCAGCCGACGCGCAGATGCTGTCGGCCATCACGGTACCGCCGTTTTCCAGGTACTTCCGCAGATTGTTGCGTTCGGCCGGCGTAAAGCGGAAGTCGTGGCGGCCGTGCATGAACACCAGGTGATGGCGGAAGAGCTGCTCGCCGCCGGCGCCAATTAAATCGGCATCGGTCGATACCCGCAGCTTCATCTCGCCCTGCGAGGCGGCTCGCAGCAGATTCGCCAGCGCGCCGGGCGCGTCGTCGCAACCACCGCCATGCCGCAGCTTTGCCACATCGATCACACCACGTCCCCCCAACTGGTTCTCGGGGTTGGCGGCAAACTCGTCCACGAAGCTCTGTTCTTTGCCTTTTGGCTCACGATTCGTGGCGTAGGTCAACACGTTGATGCCGATGGTCAGCGCGTCGTCGATGTGCTGTTCAATTTCCTTGGGATACTTCTCGATGCGCCCCGGCCGGTAGAGTTCCCAGTAGCACGACAAGTCGGCCTCGCACAGCACCACACAGGTGCGGCAGCCGTATTCCACGCTCCACAGTTTGCCCGCGTAGGGCGAATCGGCGCGTACCAACTTCTCCATTCGCCAAATGGGATGGCTCGGCGGCACGCGTTGCAGTCGGTACTCCGGCTCGGGGAACATCTTGGCCACCAGTTCGCGGAAGCCCTGGTTGAAGTTCTCCGAGTCGCGGCAACACGATTCGGCAAACAGGAATCCACCGCGGTCGATGTAGTCGCGCAGCTTCTTCGCGTCCGCATCCAGACTGCTGGGCGCTTGATTGCCACTGACGTACAGCACCGGCGCTTGCAGCAGGTCCTCCACGGTCGAAGGACGCGGGTGCATGACCTGCCAGGTAAGGTCGATGTCCCATCGCTGCTCGGCGTAAGCCGTCAGGTTAGCGGCGTCGCGGCGATGGTTGTTCCAATCCATGCCGACCCCATGCTGCAGCTTGCCGATCACAATCGGTCGGCGCCCCTTGGCCAGGAACAACAGGGCCATGGCCGTGGCGATATGCGGCTGGTTTTCGATGGCACTGTTGCCACGCCAGTAGTGGTGCAGTGGGTCCTGGTGATTTACCAGGTACTCGGCCCCTTCGCGGTACCAGTCGGTCTCGCCAATCAGTCGCCGAGCGGTCAGTCGGCCAACGCGCTCGACGCCATACAAATAGTAGTAATGCCAGATCTCACCCAGGTCGAGCGGACCCGGGTTGCGTTCCACCGAGAAGTGCTTGCCCAGCCAGTTGATCCCTTCTTCGATGTCGTCGTCTTCCTCATGGGGCTGGCAGCACAAGACGCGACCATTCACCACGCGAGCGTCACCATCGCTGGTGGCGAGCGACGTGATCACTAGCGCGCCGATGCCGGCGCAGGTCATGCTGCCGGTGGGTGGGTTGTCGCCGTACTGCCAGGAACCATCGGGGTTCTGCGTGCGTCGCCAATAGGCGGCCGCCAGTTGCCACGTCTGGGGATTCACCTGCACGCCCGCCCGCTGGGCTTCGTGCAGCGCGAGCACGGCGAACTGCGAATTGCTTTTGTCGCCGCCCGCACCGGGATACGACCAAGCGCCGCTGTGCTGGCCGGCTTTGACCTGCGTTTGTTCGAGCCACTTCACGTTCCGCTCGATCAGCAATCGATCGCGTTTGGGGTCGGCATTGGCCAGCACCATTGTCTGCAGGGCGACCGCGTAGGTGCGGCGGAACTCGTTGCTCCGCAGGAAGGCCAGCGCCTTCTGGATTTCCACGCTGTCGACTTCCACCCCGGCATTTAGTAGCGAGAAGGTCACCAGGGCGGTTACCCCGCCCGGGTTGGTGCCCATGTCCTCCCAGGTTCCGCGGGGTGATTGCTCGCGAAGCAGATAATCGCGGCCCCGGTCGATGGCGGCCGTGACGTCTGCCGCAGTGATTGCCGCCCGCGCATGGCGCAACGACGGCGCGAACAGCGCGATTACAACGCTCGTAACGATTAGCGAATACCGCCGGCCTGACATGGCGAACTCCTTTAACGGGCGAGACGCGTTATCGCGCCCAACTATCGTACGCTACGATACTTACCTCGACTACCAGGGCGTTTATTGCAGATTGTCGCATTCGGTAGCCATCCGTAGAATGAATTTCCGCATTGAGTGTCCGCTCGCGGCCCGTCCGCACTACGAAAACACCGAAGGATAGCAGTTTGAGTACCGCCACGCCCTCTGGATCGCCGAATCCCGCTGCGCAGGGTTCTGGAACAAAAACGCGCAACCTAGGCGACATTCTGCAGGAATTCCGCCAGCATCGCATGGTGATGCAGCAGGAGCTGCAGAAAATCATCGTCGGTCAGGACCTGGTGATCGAACAATTGTTCGCCGCCATCTTTACCCGCGGGCACTGCCTGCTGGAAGGCGTGCCGGGTCTGGCGAAGACACTCATGGTCTCCACGCTCTCGCAGATTCTCGACCTCGAGTTCAAACGCATCCAGTTCACGCCCGACCTGATGCCTTCGGACATCACCGGTACCAACGTGCTGGAAGAAGACGAGCAGGGGCGGCGTAACTTCCGCTTCGTCGAAGGCCCGATCTTCACCAACATCCTGCTGGCCGACGAAATCAACCGGACGCCGCCCAAGACCCAAGCCGCGCTGCTGCAAGCGATGCAGGAACGCGAAGTGAGCGTCGGCCAGGAAACCTACAAGCTGCCCGACCCGTTCTTTACGATCGCCACGCAGAACCCCATCGAGCAAGAAGGTACCTACCCGCTGCCCGAAGCGCAGCTCGACCGGTTCATGTTCAACATCAAGATCGACTATCCGACGCTGGAAGAAGAACAGCGAATCCTGACCACCACCACCCGAAGCGAAAAGCAGGAACCGAACAAGGTGCTCTCGGCGCGGGCGATTCTGAACCTGCAGAAGCTGGTCGGCAGCGTGGCAGTGAGCGAGTACATCATCAAATACGTCGCCGCCCTGGTGCGCGCGACGCGGCCGCGGGACGACTCGGCGCCGGAGTTCGTCAAAGAGCTAGTGGAGTGGGGCGCCGGCCCCCGCGCGGGTCAGTTCCTCATCCACGGCGGCAAAGCCCTCGCAGCAATGGACGGCCGCTTCAGCGTGGCCATCGAAGACGTCCAGAAGTGCGCCATCCCGGTACTCCGCCACCGCGTGAGCACGAACTTCCAAGCCCAAGCCGAAGGGATGACCAACGAAGACGTGGTAACGCGGCTCTTGAAGGAGATACCGACGCCGGAGATTCCGAAGTTTAACGAGAAGGGGTAGCTAGGGAGACACGCAGAAGGAATCAGTCGCGGATTAGCGCGGATTTGGGCGGATGGACGCGGATCAGGAACAACTTGTCATCCTGAGGGAGCCTAAGCGACTGAAGAATCTGATTGGCCAATTTGGGAGGAACCCTAACCATCGTTAATCTTCACTAATAACTACTCCTCATTTGCGTCGATTTGCGAAGATTAGTGTTCCAAAGTATCCGCGACAATCCGCTCAAATCCGCGTCCATCCGCGACGAATTCAATTCCCCTCGCAAACCAACCCCGGGCGCTGATGCTTCCGGCTCGCCGAAATAACAATGGCCACTGTCGAGCAATACCTGAAGCCCGCTGTGATTCAGCAGATCAAGCGGCTCGATTTGCGCGCGCAGTTCATTGTGAAGGGCTTTCTGCAAGGGTTGCACGCCAGTCCGTTTCATGGCTTCTCGGTCGAGTTCAGCGAGCATCGCAAGTACACGGCCGGCGATAATCCACAGGACATCGACTGGCTGGTCTACGCCAAGACCGACAAGTACTACACCAAGAAGTTCGAGGCCGAGACCAACATCACCGGATACCTGGTGATGGATCAGAGCCGCTCGATGGCGTACACCTACCGGCAGGAGATGACGAAGTTCGATTACGCGATCTGCATCGCGGCCGCGCTCTGCTACTTGATGGTGCACCAGAACGACCCGGTGGGCCTGGTGACCTTTGGCGAGAAGATCGACAAGTTCCTGCCGCCCAAGAGCAAGCGACAGCAGATTGGTAACGTGCTGAGTGTGCTCGCACGGATGGAGCCCGCCGGCGAGACCGACGTGGCGAAGAGCCTCACGCAACTGGCCGCCATGATCAAACACGCCAGCCTGGTGATGGTGTTCAGCGACCTGCTGGGCGAGGCGGAGGAGACGATCGCCTCGCTACGCCGCCTGCGACATGGCGGCAACGACGTGATTTTGTTTCATATCCTCGACGAGGCCGAGGTCGATTTCCCCTTTCACGGTTTGATGGAACTCGAAGACCCTGAGACGCACGAAAAACTGGAGGTCGACGCCGACAGCTTCAAGAGCGACTACGCCGAAGAAATCAACGCGTTCCGCGAACAGTACCGCACCGAATGCCAAAAGAGCGGCATCGACTACGTGCCACTCGACACCAGCATGCCGTTCGACCGGGCGTTGATGGAGTATTTGGTGACGAGAAGGCAACGTGCGTAAGGGCTGTCGGCTAATAGCTGTCGGCTGTCGGCAAGAGGCTGCGACAGATTCCGAAACATCAAATGAAGGGGATCCATGCAAAACTTTCGCAACCTTGAAGTATGGCAATTGGCTCACGAAGTGACCTTGGAGGTATATCGGACAACGCGAACCTTTTCGGTGGATGAACGGTTTGGCTTGATATCGCAGCTTCGACGGGCTGCGTCATCGATCGGTGCAAATCTTGCAGAAGGCTGTGGACGCGGTAGTGATGCAGACTTCGGGCGATTTGTACAAACCGCGCTCGGCTCCGCCAGTGAAGTGGAGTACCATTTGCTCCTCGCCAAAGATCTAAACTATCTAGAAGCCGAAAGTCATTTGCGACTAGAGTCCACGATTCAACGCATCAAGCGAATGCTTGCTTCACTGCTCAAGAAGCTCCGCACATCCACGTAAGTTAGCCATGCTCTTGCCGACAGCCGACAGCCGACAGCCGAAAGCCCAATGTCTTTCTTAGCCCCCACATTATTGGCTGGGGCGGCTTTCATCGCTCTGCCCATCATCCTGCATCTCGTGATGCGCCGGGAGCCGAAGAAGGTGGAGTTTCCTGCGCTGCGTTTTGTGCGGAAGCGGCAATCGACCAATCAGACGCGGCTGCGGCTGCGGCATTGGATTCTCTTGGCACTGCGGTGTGCGTTTATCTTGTTCCTGGTGCTGGCGCTCGCGCGGCCGGTGCTGCGGGGCTCCGGGCTGCTGGGCGAGGGCAAGGCGGGACTGGCGGCGGCCGTGGTGATCGACAACTCGCCGCGGATGGACTACCTGAAAAAGAACGAATCCCGGCTCGACGCGGCCAAAGAGACCGCTACATGGCTCTTGGAGAAACTGCCGGCCGACGCCGAGGTAGCGCTTGTGGAACCAGGGCGAGCGCGGCGGGCCAAACTCGGCGAACGCGACGCGGCCATTTTGCGAACCGAGCGCCTGCGAACCACGCCTGCCGCCGCGCCACTGGCGGATGCGGTGATCGAGGCCGTGAGCCTGCTGGCCGAACGGCCCGACCACCGCCGCGAGGTGTATGTGTTTACCGACCTTAGCCGCGTGGTGTGGAACGACGGGGCGCTCAACCTGATGGGCGAAGCCCTCAAGGCCAACGAAGGGACCAAGCTCTACCTGGTAGACGTTGGCGAGAAGGATCCCGTGAACGCGGGCTTGGGCGAACTGGAGCTCTCGGCCGACCATTTGGCCACTGGCGAAATTGTCACGCTCCGCACCGATGCCTTGGCCAGCGAAAACCTGAGCGGCCGTCCGCGTTCGGTGGAGGTGTGGCTCGCCCCCGCTGGCGGCAAGGCCACCAAAAGGGCAGAGGAGCAGGTGGAACTGAGCGACGTGGCCCAACCGGTCGAAGTGCCGCTCTCGGGGCTCACTGCCGGCGTGCACCAGGGCTACGTGCGGCTATCGGGCGACGACCCCCTATCGGCCGACAACACGCGGTACTTTACCGTGAGCGTCGATCCACCGCCACGTTTGTTGCTGGTGGGCGCCACGGTCGACGATACCAACCTGATGGCCGAGGCCCTCGCACCGTCGGCCCTTGCGCAAACAGCAGCGGCGCAGTTTGCGGTGGAGCAAATTGCGGTCGACGGGCTCGATCGCGCGCAACTGGCCACCTTCGACGCGGTGATGTTGCTCGATCCGCCGGCGTTGACCTCCGCCGAGTGGCGAAAACTTAGCGACTTCGTCCAAACCGGCGGCGGTCTGGCGGTGATGCTGGGCCGCAACGCGGTCGGCAAGCTCGACGAGTTCAACGCGCCCGCACCACAGTTGCTCTTGCAGGGCGAGCTTCGCTGGGTCGACAGCAAGGCCACCTACCTGGCGCCTACCGGCTATGGGCATCCCGTGTTGCGGCAGCTTGCCGACATCGCCGAGGCCACGCCATGGCCGGCGTTCCCGGTGTTCAAGAAGTGGGCCGTGGCGAATTTTGACAAAGCGGCCACCACGGTCGCCACGTTTGCCGATGGCACGCCGGCCATTGTCGAGGGGCTGTTTGGCAGTGGCCGTGTGTTGCTGGTCACCACGCCGCTTTCGGATCGCGCTTCGGGCGATCCCTGGAACCTGCTGCCCACGAACCCCGACCCCTGGCCGTTCCTCGCGCTGGTCGAAGGTATGGCCGACTACCTGGTGGGGGCCGACAATCGGCCGCTGAATTACGAGGCGGGACGCGTGGTGTCGTTGCCGCTGCCCCGACGGAGCGACCTGGCCACTTACGTACTCGACCCGCCGACGGGCGACCCGCTGCCACAGAGCCTTTCGCCCGGCCAACAGGAGATTGTGGTGACCGTCACCGATCAGGTGGGCAACTATCGCGTTCGCTCGGGTGGCGAGCGGGCGCGGCTCGACCGAGGGTTCAGCGTCAACTCGGCCCCCGACGTTGGCATGCTAGCGCGCGCTGAATTTCCCACCATCGAAGCAGCGCTCGGCGAGGACCGCGTCGAGCTGGTCGCCAGCCGCAATTCGCTCTCCAGCACCATCGACCTGGGCAGCGTCGGCCGCGAGTTGTTCCCCTGGCTGATCGCCATCGTCGCCATCGTACTGGCGTGCGAACAGTGGCTGGCCGATAGATTTTACAAAACAGATTGATTGAGCAAGCAGTCACCGTGTCATTCTTTTTCTAACGCCTAACCCCTCGATCCGCGCCCCTCGTTCATGTCCCTCACCTTCCATCCCGTCGGCGGCTATCTGTTCGTGGCGATCATCGCCGCGGTGCTGTTGGTGCTGCTGGCGCGCGTGGGGCCGCGGCACATGGAGGTGCCGTTTGGGCGGATGCTGACGCTCAAGATGCTGCGGTTGGTGGCGATACTGCTGCTGTTGTTCGCCATGTTGCGGCCGACGCTGCAGTTCACCCGCAGCACGCCCGAAGACGCCACGCTGTTGATCCTGGCCGATCGCTCGCGGAGCATGCAGGTGGAGGACTCGCTGGACAATCGCAGCCGGTACGACGCCGTGCGGTTGGTGCTGGGCGAATCGGCCGATGGGTTGCAGTCGCTCGCTGAGAATTGGAACGTCCGGGCGTACTCGTTTGCAGAGTCGCTCGACCCGGTCGAGGTGTCCGGCGGAACGCTCGACCTTGGCGATCGTCCCACTGGCGAGCAATCTCCCCTGGGGGCGGCGCTGCAGGAATTGCTGGAGCGCGAAGGCGATCAGCGGCTGCGGGGCGTGATTGTGCTGAGCGACGGAGCCCAGCGGGCGGTGCCTCCTCTGGACGCCGCGCCGCAATTGGTGGCCCGGCAGTACGCCGCGGAGTCGGTGCCGCTCTACACGTTCTACTTCGGTCAGCCTGGCGGTAGCGACCGCTCGGACTTGGCGATCGAGAATCTGTTGGTCAATGGCACTGTGTTCGCCAACGCCCCGATGCGCGTCAGTGGCCAACTGACGGCCGAAGGGTACGCCAACCGCCGGGCGAAGGTGCAGCTATTGTGGGAGCGAGTGGACGACAAAGGCAACAGCAAAATGGAGGTAGTCGATACCAGCGAGCAGGAGATCGTGGCGGCAGATAGTCGCACGCCGGTCTCGCTCGGCTACACACCCACCACGCCCGGTGAGTACAAAGTGACGTTGCGGGCCGAGAGTCCCGAAGGCGAGCTGATTACCACCAACAACGAGTCGAGCACTTTTGTCACGGTGCGCGAGGGGGGCATCAAGGTGCTCTACCTGTATGGTGCGTCGAACATTGGTGGCGGCGCTGGCGTCGAGCAGGCGTTCGTGCCCCGCAGCATCGACGAGTCGCCCGACATTTTGGTCAGCCGCAAGTTGTTCGACTACACCCGGCCGCAGGAAGACCTGCGTCGCGAACTACAGCCGGGCAACTACGACGTGGTGGTCTTGTCCGATGTCGACAAGGACGCCATGGACGCCGAAAGCTGGCAGGCGCTGGCCGAAATGGTTCGCCGTGGCACGGGGCTGATGATGGGCGGCGGCTACCACAGCTTCGGTCCGGGCGGATTTCTCAACAACCCAATTGCCGAAGTGTTGCCGGTGAACATTGGCCCTGCCGAACGACAAAACTTCCGCGAGAAGCTTCGCGAAGACGTTCACGTGGCCGGGCCGCTGAAGATGCAACCGGCGGGCGACATTGGTCGTACGCACCCGATTATGCAGATCGAAGCCAGCGGCCAGCCTGGCGCCGGATGGGAAGACCTGCCGGCGCTCGACGGAGCCAACCGCCTGTCGCGGCGGCTGTTGAAACCCAACGCCCAGGTGCTGGCCGAGTCGGCCGACGCCGCGCGGCATCCGCTACTGGTGGTGGGGCAAGCAGGCAACGGGCGGACGCTCGCCTTTGCCGGCGATACGACCTTCCGCTGGCAACTCGAAAACCACGGCGACGAATTCCGCCGCTTCTGGCGGCAGGTGATCCTGTGGCTCGCCCGTAAGGACGACGATGCCAGCGGCCGAGTGTGGCTCGACCTCGCTTCCCGGCGAGTGAGTCGCGGTGGACGACTCGACGTGGAGGTTGGTGCGACCCCGGGCGACGACGATGACCCGAACGCCACGATCGAGTTCGAGGTCATCATCACACTGCCCGATGGCACAAAGCAGCCCCTGGTTACCGTGGCCACCGACACCGGCCGCCGTGCGGGCACCTTCGCCACAACCGACCAACCGGGCGACTACGTGGCCGAGGTTACCGCCAAGATCGATGGCCAGGTGCTGGGGTCGTCGCGGGCGCGATTCCTGGTGCCCGACCAGGACCTGGAGCTCGACCGCCCCGGCGCCGAGCCCACTCTGCTGGCCGGCCTGGCGAAACTCACCGAAGCCGCCGGAGGCCAGGCACTCGCGCCCGAGGAACTGCCGGCCCTGGTCCGCAAACTGGCGGCCGAGAAACCCGAGATGAAAACCGAAGTGATCGAGCGCCGCACCTATTGGGACAAGTGGCCGTTCATGTTGTTGTTCATCGCCGTGGTGGGCGTTGAATGGTTTTTGCGGAAGCGTTGGGGACTGGTGTAAAATGGCGATGGGTTAATAGTTGCACGCCATTCCGAGCGATCCCATGCTTGTGTCATCCTGAAGGAGCCTAAGCGACTGAAGGATCCACGTTGCGGCACCCCAGACGCTCGTTCATCGCAGTGGGTGAATGCTGTATCATGAGAAGCGGGTAACAGGAGTTTTCCGAGTCTGGGGCGTGCGGCATGGCTTCACAGGATTTCATCACCATTGCGACTTTCAGCACGGGGCTCGAAGCGCAGTGCGCCGCTGCTCAGTTGGAAGCCGGCAGCATCCCCACCTGCGTGCTGAACGGCGAGATTGTCGATGCGGCCTGGTTCTTGGGCGGAGCCGTGGGGGGAGCCCAGTTGCAGGTCCCCAAGGACGATGCCGAAGAGGCTCGAAGGCTGGTCGAGCAGATGCGAGCATCGGCCGTCGCTGCAGGAGACGAAGCCGAGGGGGATGAATTCGACGTGGAGGACCGCGCCACGGAGAGCGAGTCCAACGTCACGGTGCGCCGCGCACTCCGCGCCGCGGCAATTGGCTTGCTGTTTCTGTCATTGCAGTTCTACTCGCTGTACTTGATCGGCAAGCTGATTATTTCACGCGTGTCGCTCGATCGCGGGCAGCGCAAGAAACTGGCTCTCGCCGCGGTGCTGGATTGTTGCGTGCTAACTTTCGTGCTGCTTTATTTCTGGCCGCGGCACTACATGTCGGTCGCACCACTGCCTGGTGGTGAGATGCCAGAGGCCATGGAAGTGGAAAGATGACGTAGGAGTCGGCGTGTCAATCGATCGAAGCGGAAGCCCTACTTCACCGCACAGCGATCGCCAGCGCAGCGCCCCGTGAGCCGCAGGCGGTTCTTGGCGAACACACGGTAGCCCAGGTCGAGCAGTTGCTTGGCGACAGGCAAACGGCTCATGGCGACCGGCCAGCGCCAACCCACGGCCGTGTACAGGCGGCGGAAGACATCCAAGCCGGTGATGATTGTCCCGTCCGGCAGGCGGCCGTGGATGCGGGCCATCATCGTGGCGTGATCGAGTCCTAGCTCACCGGCGTCGAACTCTTTGGCCGCGATGTCGGTGAAGCGAATCTTGTCGTGCTTGTCGAGTCGCTGAAACCAGCGGATCTCGCGCATGCACAGCGGGCAGTCGCCATCGTAGAAGACTTCGAATTCGTGGGGGGAGTCGGACATCTTCGACATTTCGGTGGTGGTTGGTCTGGCCTAGGGAAGTGTAGTCCACCAGGAGAAAACGGCCAAGTTCCTTACCCGCCGGTCGCTTGCTCGAGCGCCTTGTCGAAATCGTCGAGTGTGTCGCTCAGAATCTCGCGCAGGGCCTGGCGGTCGGTCGGGCTCAGGTGGGCGAAGGTCTCGGACTGATCGCTGCCCGTGAGCACCTCCGCCAGCCGCGCGAGGGCTTGTTCGCGGATCGGGTACGGCAGCGATGCGAACGAGTCGCTGTAGATTAGATAACTGCACGGATATTTGAAGAGCCGCGCCACCAGGTCGAACTCGCGCAAGCTTCGTCCCTTGGTGTCGCGTGGCCCCTGCTGGGGGAACTCGGCCGTGAACTCCGACGTGCCGGCGATCGGCGAGGTCAGTTGATACTCGCCGGCAAACAGCAAGGCTTCGACCAGTTGCTCGCTGGCCGACTCGATGCGCCGCCGAGAGACGTCGCTCACGGTATCCTCGGGGCGCTCGAGTATCCGATTCCACGTGGCGTCGTAGTGCTCGGCCCGTTTGCCTTCGTAGGCGGCAAGCGTAATCGCGTTGTGCACTTGCGACTGCTGCTCGAGCACCATCAGGGCCACCAGGTCGCTATGGGGCGACAGGTAGCGGTCGGTGTCCAATCGGCCCACCAGGCTGGTGACGTTGGCCCCCAGATCATTCTCAGTTGGTTCCGGCCCTTCGTCCGGCACCTGGCAGTTGCCACGGTGCTGCATGGTGCCGTGGGTTCCGGTGACGTACCAACCGCCAAAACGTTGGGCAAACTCCGTGGTCGAGTCGCTCGTGACGCTGCCCAAGTCGAACCGAGGCTGCCCGTCCACTTGCGTATAAACGCTGCGGACCAGGTAGCCCGGCACGTCACGCGTGCGTTGACTGTGGTGACAGGACAGGCACCTTGATCGGTCGCGCAGTAACTGCGGCGAGTCGCTCGGCTTCTGTTCGATGGAGTAGAAGATGGCGCCCAGTTCGGGATCGACTGCCGACAATTCAACCAAGTCGCCCGCTTGTGCGGCGCCCAGGTAGCCCACGTAGACGTCGTCGCTGAAGTACAACGCCCGTGGTCGTCGGGGTGAAATCTTACGCACTTGCAAGCTGGTTTTTGAGAACACCAGCGTTTGAGATGAAGTGGGAACGCGCAACTCCTCGAGCAGCGACGGCAGCCAGCCATGCTGCTCGTCCCATTCGAGCTGGGTGCGTCCCTCGGCCAGTCGCTTTTGCAGCATCGCCACGGCGTCGACCACTGGCGACGTTTCATAACGAATCGGCGCTTCATTGATGCTCTGCTGACATGGAGCGACAGCAGCGGTGCAGAATAGCACACCGAGTGCGAACAACCATCGATAATAATGCACATGCATGTGCAGATTATGGCATCGTGGGCCGCTCGACGCAAGAACTCTTGCGGCAGTGCAGTGTCATCATCGGTTACGCCTCAGGAATTCCGTCACTCAGCGCAGTGCTCGGGCTTCGCCGGATTGGTGCCCGTAATACTAAGACAGCAGCGACTGGTACGTTTCCTGCTGGTCGCCAGCGGAAACGACGACCACGATTTTGCCTTGCAGCGTGCCCGCTCCGCGGAGGGTGTTGTCTTCCTGCAAGGTGTGGGCGGCGGCAGCCTCTTGCAGGGGAAGCGTGGCGCCGATCGGCACCCTCAGCTTCCCCGAGGCAAGCCAGCCGTTGATGTCCATGGCTGCCTTCTGCTGCTCGGCGGGTGGCGCCTTGAACATCACAAAGCCCAGCAGGCGGCATTCCTTCACGTAGAAAGGGCCCACGGGAAATTCAGGCCGTGCGTCGCGACCCGCCATCACGATCATGCGGCCCCGTGGCGCCAGCAGGTCGATCGTACGGTCGAAGTCCGGCTGGCGGAGCGTTTCCCACCAGACGTCGACGCCCCACGAGCAGAACTTCTTCACCGCGGCGGGTATGTCGTCCGTCTTGTAGTTCAGCACCAGGTCGGCGCCATAGCTGCGGCACATCATGGCCTTTTCTTCGCTGCCGGCAGTGGTGATCACCCGGGCGCCGATCGCTTTGGCCATCTGTACCACCATGGAACCTACGCCACCCGAGCCACCGTTGATGAACAGCGTTTCGCCCGGTTGCAGGTTGGCTTCGCGGACCAGCCCCAAGTGGGCGGTGATGCCGACCAGCGGCACGGCGGCCGCGGTATCGTCGGCCACGTTGCCAGGCGTGGGGTAAACAAGGTTGGCGTCCGCGGCCACGTACTCGGCAAACGTCCCCTGGCGGCCCAGCAGGCCTTGGTTGCTGCCCCAAACCCGCAGGCCAACGGGCAGGTCGGTGACCCCGGCGCCCACTTCTTCGACGACGCCAGCGAAGTCCGCGCCGATGATAAACGGACGTGGCAGCTCGGCTGCCACATCGCCGCTACGAATGTAGGTGTCGATCGGATTGACCGACGCGGTGTGTACTCGCACCAGCACCTGCCCGGGACCGATCTGCGGCTTGGGGACCTCGCCCACCTGAATGACTTCGGGCGGTCCAGTCTGCTCGATATAGGCTGCTCTCATCGCTTGCCCCTTACTAGGTGTCCCCCCAGTGAATCGCCACGTGGCATCGTGTCACGCGCCTCCTTGTGTTTTAATAGCATACTGCGACATTCGATGTTGCGGGAGGCGTGCTCCCGCATGCCGGACAATCGTCACACGCCGCGCCAGCTGCACAAGACAGTCCGAACGGGAATCCTATACTTCTACAACTCTCTGTCCATTGATTTCGACAAACTGGCAGCTGCAAGCTGACAGCCAACGGCCGCTAAATGCCCAATCGCTCCACTACGTACCGTTTTCTGCTACTCGGTTTGGTGGCTGTGGCTGCGTACTTTGCTATCACGTTGCCACCCACGGTGATCGGACAATACGCGGCGGCTAGCGAACATAGTCGCCTGGTCGGGTACGCCTATCTCGCGGTCGTCGTGCTCGGCACCGTGGTATTGGTGGGAGTCATGCTGTGGGTGATGTGGAAGGTGTGGCAGAACACCCGCACCAAGGAGCGGCAGGTCGAGCGCCGCTCGAAGGATCCCAGCAAACTCTCAGCGCGGGAACGCCGCGCGGAACTCACCGAGAACATCGCCGCTGGACGCGACTACGCAGCCACCGGCGGCATCAGCGATGCCGTCCGCGGCGAGATCGAGCGGGCCGTGGCCGAGATGGAATCGAAGCACGAAGCCGAGCGGCTGGAGGTCGTTGCCTTTGGCGCCATCTCCAGCGGCAAGAGCTCGCTGCTGAACGCCCTGGCCGGCCGCGATGCGTTCCGCACCGGCGTGGTGGGCGGCACCACGTCGGCCCAGAGCCAGGTCGAGTGGCCCGGTAGCGACCGCGTCGTGTTGGTCGACACCCCCGGGTTGGGCGAAGTGTCGGGCGAGATCCGTGGCCGCGACGCTGCCGACGCCGCGAAGAATGCCGACCTGGTGTTGATGGTGGTCGACGGCCCCTTGCGCGACTACGAACACGAACTGCTGGAGACGCTCGCCGAGATGGGCAAGCGCATCCTCATCTGCCTGAACAAAGCCGACTGGTTTACCAGCGGCGAGCGCGCCGAGCTGTGCAAGCAAATCGCCGAGCAAGCCCGCGGGCTGGTGTCGCCAGAAGACGTGGTGAGTGTGCGTTCGCGACCGGTCGAGCGTCCCATCAAACGCGTGCTGCCCGACGGCACCGAGGAGAACGGCACCGTCACCGAGCCGCCCGACATCTCTCCGCTGGCCGACCGGCTAGTGCAGATCGTCACCAAGGAGGGCGACTCGCTGCTCTTGGCCAATCTGCTGATGCAGTCCCGCGGCATCGTCGACGACGCCAAGGAGCGAGTGCTCACGGCGCTCGACGACCAGGCCCGCAAGGTAATCGACCGCTACATGTGGGCCGCCGCCGGAGTGACGGGAGCGAACCCGGTACCGCTGTTGGATGTGGCGGGCGGTACCGCGGTGACCGTAAAGATGGTGATGGACCTGGCCGGCATCTACAAGCAGAAGATCGACTCGGAGACCATCGTCGAGATGCTCTCGCAGATGACCAAGAGCCTGATCGCCATGCTCGGCGCGAGCGCCGCCGCGCCTGCCGTGGTCGGGGCGATCGGCACCACACTCAAAAGCCTGCCCGGTGTCGGCACCATTGCCGGCGGCCTACTGGTAGGCCTGGCCCAAGCCCTGGTGACCCGCTGGATCGGCCGGGTGTTCATGAAATATTTCAAGAGCGAAATGAAACCCACCAGTGGCAGCATCGCCGAACTGGCCCGCGAAGAATGGAGCCTGGTCACCCGGCCGGAGGAACTGAAGAAGCTGATTGTGAAGGGGAAGCAGAAGTTGGAGGAGTAGAGGCTTGTAGACGGAACACTAATCTTCACTAATCTTCACTAATAATGCCGTCAATGAGCATGTTTGTAACAACCAACATCTACGCCATGGGGAGAGTCGATGTATGAGCAAGAGGGATACGATCTGATGGGAGCAGCATTCGAAGTGTACAACGAGATCGGATATGGAATGGCTGAGGAAGTCTATCAGCAATGCCTCGATATCGAGTTGGAACTTCGGCAGATTTCGTTCGTATCTAAGCAGGAGTTGCGATTGCGCTACAAAGGCCAATTGATCGACAAAAAGTACGTACCCGATTTATTTGTTTTTGATGCCATCGTAGTTGAGCTCAAATCCGTCGCCAAACTCACTCCTGAACACGAGGCACAACTGTTCAACTACATGCGAATTGCCCGACAACCAGTCGGTTACCTGATCAATTTCGGTCACAAAGGCACCCTAGAGTGGAAACGATTGGTTATATCCGACTTGAAGGGAGCTTGAAGTCCACTCCTCGTTCGGTCGTTGCGTCGCGAGATTAGCGTATATTAGCGCAGATTAGTGTTCCTCACCGTCTTTCCAATGAACACCCCTGAAACCACCACCGATTCCGACCAACCCCTGCTCGAGGCGCTGGGGGCCGTGGAGCATGCGCTAGAGCAGGTGGACGATTGCACGCCCGAGGAGCGGGCGGCCCTGGCCAGCGATATTCGCAGCCTGCGCGATATGTTGGCCAAGCTCAAATCGGGCCGGGTGGAGATTGCCGTGTTTGGCGAGATCAGCACCGGTAAGAGTGCGCTGATCAACGCCCTGGTGGGCAAGGAGGTCGCCTCGGTGAGCATTCGTGGCGGCTGGACCCGCGACGTGTGGGACGTGCCGTGGGAGGCCGATGGCTACCTGGTGCCGGGCTACGCCGACTCGGGTGTTGTGCTGCTCGACACGCCGGGGCTCAACGAGGTAGACGGCGCCGAGCGGACCGCCATGGCCCGCGACACCGCCGAGCGGGCCGACCTGGTATTGTTCGTCACCGACTCGGATCTGAACGAAACCGAGTACTCCGCCCTGGTGGAGCTGGCCACGGGCCACAAGCCGATCATCCTGGTGGTCAACAAGGTCGACCTTTACACGCCACAGCAACTCGAAGATCTGCTCGAACTGTTCCGCGGGCCCAGGCTCAAAGGCATCATCGAGCCGGAGAACATCGTGTGCGTCGCTGCCGATCCCCGGCCGGTGGAGTACCACATCGAATCGGCCGATGGCACTGTCCGCAAGGAATGGCGCGAGCCCGAGCCTGACGTGGAAGAACTGCGGGTTCGCATTCTTGAAGTTCTCGAGCACGATGGAACGGACCTGGTGGCGCTGAATGCCTCGATGTTTGCCGCCGACCGTAGCGACCGCGTGGGTGCGGTCCGCGTGAAGATGCGCAACGACCGCGCGAACGCCATCATCTGGAGCTACGCCGCGGTGAAGAGCGTGGCGGTGGCCGTGAATCATTTCCCAGTGCTCGACGTCTTGGGCGGCACCGCGGTCGACGCCGCCATGGTCGCCACGCTGGGCAAGGTGTACGGTATCGAGATGACCACCGACAACGCGCGGGCGCTGGTGACCAGCATCCTCAAGGCGGCCGGCTGGGTCATGGCCGGCGAAGCCGTGGTGAGCTACATCTCCAGCTTCTTCAAGGGCCTGACCTGGGGCACCAGCACGGCCATCAGTGCGATTCCCCAAGGCGCGGCGGCCGGTTACGGTTCATACATCGTCGGCCAGGCCGCGCGGTTCTACTTCGAACACGGCGCCAGCTGGGGCGAGAAAGGCGCCAAACGCGTTGTGGCTCGCATCCTGGAGAACACCGACAAGCAGTCGGTAATCGACCACCTGAAGACCGAAATCAAGAGCAAGCTCACCAAGAACCGCCACGCAGCGAAATAGAACCCGGCGAGCCGGAAGCGTCAGCGACCGGAGCAAATCGCAATCGCGTCATCCTGCGGGAGCCGCATCGATGTCATCCTGAGGGAGCCTAAGCGACTGAAGGATCTACTTAGCCTGGCATGGTCATGTTGCACTCCTGGAACTCGGCCAACCAAACTCCCGTGCGTGGCCAAGCTGTCGAGTCGGCAAACTAGATTTCTCAGTCGCTTAGACTCCTTCGAAATGACATTAACCGTCATTCTCGTTTCACCTACGCTGCGGATTGTCTGAACCACGTCAGCGGCGGCGCGCCGAACAGGGGATCCTGTTCGTGTTGCTTGCGGACCGCGGCGAATTGTTCCAATCGCTCCAGCGGACTCATCCGCACGTTCGAGTCGTCCAGGGCCACGGGCTGTCCGATCTGGGCGGCCACTACCTGCTCGATGCCGCGCTGGTTGAGCTGAGCGGGACGCAAAGCGATGCGTTCGAGCTGGGCGCTGCCGGCTGGTTCGACGGCCGCTTGTGGCGGGGATGCCGGTGCTGGCATCGGTGCCGGTACCGATTCGTAGACCGGCGTTGGCTCGGGGCCCGCGGGCGGGGTGGGCGATTCCATCGGCGGGTAACCGCCGTAGTATTCGGGCGGCAGGTAGATCGCGCCGGTGTAGAAGTCGACGGCAAACGCCACCACGCCTGGCACGAAGAACAATGCCAGGCCCAGCCCGTTGAGCGCCGCGATACTCCAGTCGATGTCGCGACTATGGGGCTGATGCACCCGTTCGCGGTACAGCACGGACCCACAGCCGGTGAGGCAAATCGCGCCGCTGGTCAACGCTGCACTACGCAGCGAGTGATACAAGAAGTCGCGCCGATCCATCGTTGCGCTCCTGAAGCTCAAAGTTGTGCGTCTAGTTCCGTTCCGCGGCGCCGTAGAGGGTGCGTCCTGTACTAGATCGGTGAGCACCCGACGCCCGCGCCAGAAAACTTGTGCGGCCGCCGTCAGCTACAGCAACGCTAGCGTGGGTGACCGTACCCCGTAGAATGGGTCGAGAAGCAACAACACCGCCGACTGAAGGATCGATGTTGCCCCGTCGAGAAGTCGCACGCAGACGCGAGAAGAAGGTCGGAACACTAATTTGCACTAATCTTCGCTAATAGAGAATTAGTGAGTATTAGCGTAGATTAGTGTTCTACCACTTACTGTTCTCCAGCTGCCATCGTGTGTGATCGTTCTGGTAGAATGGCAGGAGCTCCACGGAGGAACTTTACCATGGCCGAACCACTCACGAAGAGCCAGCAGCAACTGCGGGGCATGCAAGTTCGCGATATGTCGATCGAGGAGCTAAAGGACTGGATCGTGGCCTGCGATCGGATGGAGGTGTGGGTGAAGCCGAACAAGGTGCGACGCTCGTGGAAGGATGCGCGGGAAGAGGCCGAGGCGGAACTTTTTCGTCGACTCGGTGGGTAATCGCGGCATTGAGTAGCAGGCGAACATCATGTCCGAACCGAATCCTTATCGCTCACCCGCCGCGGAGTCGCCGCCGCCCTCGCGCCGTATCGTATGGCTGAACATCGCGAGGGCGATTTTTCATAACGCGACGATTTTCTTCCTGCTGCTGGTTGCTCTGCAGGCCTTTCTCGGCGAGCGGAACCCTTGGTTGATTGGGGCTGTGATTGTCCTGTTGCTGTTGATCAGTCTGGTTCGCATACGCCCGCAGCAAGCACAGCACGACCCACGTCCTGCCGAGTGGGTGGTTTTTGCCGCGGGCTTGGTGGCAGTGCCCATCCTGAGCTACTTGTTCCGGCCTTCGATTTCCATGCACTGGTACATCATTGCGATGTGGTGCTGGATCTTCGTGTTCTGTGCGGTGCGCGACTGTTTGTACGTGACTGGAGTTTTGCCAGGTAGTCGTGAATCTTGAGGCGCCGATTTGCTACCCGCACTCGGCAACGACTATATTCACGTTCGTCGGGCATGGTGGATTAACTACAGTTGCCAGGGGGGCTGGGGCGGTGAAATTCTCTCTTAAGTGGCTGCTTGTCGTCGTAACCTATTTGGCAGTTGCCACCGCTGCTTGCGTACACCAAGGCTACGGATGGCGATGGGCTCTGTGGGTGGGCAATCTGCTGTTGGTATTGTACGCCGTGCTGGCCGTGGTTTACTTTCGCGGTCGCAGCCAGGCCATGGCGTTGGGATTTGTGTTGTACGCCGTGGCTGCCACCGTGGCGATGATGCGTTTTGCGACGCTTTCGCCCATTGCGGATGCAATACGCCCGTTTGTTCCTGCAGCGGTGGCCACCAACGAAGAAATTGCGGAAGCTGCCGAACGCGTCGAACGGCTTCGCTGGGAGATGGTGATATCGGCGAATGCGGCCAGTACGGAGTATCGGGACCGCACTCAGCAACAATACAAAGCTGCCCAACAGCGACTGCAGAGCATGGTTCCCCTGATGTCTCTGGCTGGGGCGGTGGAGTCGTTGTGCGTGATGGCGGCTGGCCTGGTGGGGTGTGTGGTGGGGCGGCATGTATGGACCGTGGCTCAGCGGCAGCAGACCAAACCGGCCGAGGAGCGTTGAAGGCGTGTTTGTTCGTTGAGGAGCGAAGAGGACTTCCAAGGAGGCAGCATTGAAAAACGTACGACTGCGATTTCGCATTGTCACGTTACTTGCCGTTACGGCCGCGATCGCATTCTTGCTGTGGGCCGTACCGGCTCGGAAAGAATACAATCGGCGAATGGAATTCGAATCAGCGGCACGGAATCTTGTGGTGGGGCTCAATGGGTCTCTATTCGAGCTGTTGCCAGAACATTCCCACCAAGGTCAACTCATTTCGGCGCATCGCGTCGACGCGGCGGGTCGCCTATCTACGTCCAGTTTCTTTCGTTACCAGCACTATTGGTACTGCATTTACAGGCACACCCGCGATCTCACCAGGGAGGAGTTGCAGGAGTTGAGGGCGGCCGGTTCCACCAGCAGGACGAGAACCTCCAAGTATTGGGAGGACGTGCGGGTTTATCGCTTGCCGTCGCCTCCCGTGAGATATGTGGCGCAAACCGAAAGCGGCAGGCGGAAGGTGCACCGACATTCAGAAACGGATGGCCGTTTGAAAGTCACGCCCGAAGATCGTACCCCAAGAGAGCAGTACGAAGCCGACTTTGTGGAGATCATCACCGGGCACCAGTCGTCGACGCTCGACATCGACTACGAGCTCATCCACTCGGCGGGCGATCCGTAGTCGCCGCTCCCGACCCGATCGGTCCGCGCGAGCTGAGACTCGCTTGACGCCATCCTCCGCCTGGATGCAAAACCCCGGGTGTAAAAAAGCCGCGGTAGAATTCGACTCGCGGTTTGGTCTAATGGCGGTTTGGCCACCGGTGCGTGGTGAGTGGACGGTGGAGCATTGCCTCGGCCGTAGACATTACCAGCCGCCTTACGGCGGCCGCTCGCTGGAAGGGTTTTGTCGCACTTGCGGCGAACCGAGCGCAACAACCCCTCGAGTAAAGTCGCACCCCCTGATTGGTTTCGCCTGTTATTTCAGTGGGTTTTTTATTCGAGGTGCGACAATACTCGCCGAGTAAAGTCGCAGGGAATCGTTGTTCGGTGCGACTGCGACATTACTGCGACATTACTGCGACAAAACTACCTGAACCCGACGAACACCGCATGCAAGAAATCATCCAAGACGATTTGTACAATTACCCCAAGTACTATGATCTGGTGTTCGGGTCGGATTGGGGAGCGGAGCTAGCGTTCTTGCAGGCCGTGTTTGCCAAGCACGGCACGGGCAAGTTCCAGCGGCTGCTGGAGCCGGGGTGCGGCACCGGGCGGCTGATGTACCGGCTGGCACAGGCCGGCTTCGAAGTGGCTGGCAACGATCTGGCCGAGCCGGCCGTGGAGTACTGTAACGACCGGCTGGAGAAGCATGGTTTTCCGCGGACCGCGATGGTGGGCGACATGTGCGACTTCACCTTGTCTGATTTTAAGGGGGCCGACTTCGGGACCAAGAAGAAGTTCGACGCGGCGTTCAACATGATCAATACGTTCCGCCATCTGCCCAGCGAGGATCACGCCCGACGGCACTTGGAATGCATTTCGGCGGCCCTGCGCAAGGGTGGGCTGTACGCCCTGGGGCTGCACCTCACGCCGACCAAGGGCGAGCCGATGGACGAGGAGAGCTGGCACGCCCGGCGGGGGAATTTGACGGTTTTGTCACGTCTGTGGACGGTGGAGCACAACCGCCGCAAGCGGATCGAGCGGGTGAGGATGAGTTTTGACGTTTATACTCCCACACGCACTTTCCGACTGGTAAATTGTGCCGATTTTCGAATCTACACGGCTCGCCAAATGGCCGATTTGCTGAGTAGCGTCCCCTCTCTAGAGGTGCTGGAGACATACGACTTTGCCTACAACATTGACCGACCGGTTAAGATAGGTGCCGAAACCGAAGACGTGGTGTATATCCTTCGCAAGAAGTAAAACAGGTGAGCGGGTCCCGGTGGGGACCGGTGAGTAAGTGAATCGCCGCGATGCATTGCCTTGTGCTTCGCGGCGAAACCACAATTCCTGGAATGAACGAACTATCCACTCCAACTGCTGTTGAGCCGAGTAGCTCGGATGCCGTGGTGCATCGCGAGGCGCTTGCCGCGTTTGTGGAATTCGCCGCCACTGCGCTGGAGGTTCGCTGCGCGCTGGCCGACGGAGTAGCGACGCTGGATTTCGAACACCGCGAGCATCCCGCCTGGCCGCGTCCCTATCAGACCCGCGTGGCCGTGGCGAGCGAGAAGATTGCCAGTCCGCCGCGCAAGGTGACCTCGCCCAGCGACGGTAGTCACTGGCTGTGGAACCTGGCCACGCTGGAACTGGGCGCGCTGGTGGCTCACCCCACCTCGCAGCCCGAGTCGGTGCACGAATTCTCCAGCCGCTTGTTCGGTGCCTACCGGGTGGAGAATGGTCAAATGCACCTGGCCGGTTGTCATTTGATCGACGTGCCGTTTCTGCGGGCGACAACCCTGGCTGCCGATGATCCGGCAATGGTCGAGCATCGCTACTTCGATCAGACGATGCAGCCGGTATCCGAGTCGTACCTGCAGCAGTTGGGGCTAAGTGACATCGCCCCGCTAACCTTTCAATCTTCTCCGCTTAGCCGGCCGCAAGTCGAGACGCTTGCCAGGCAATGCGATACGGCCGGCGAACGGTTCGTAGCGCTCACAGTTATCGTCGCGAAGCGTGCCGAAGGGGCGCTGCAGTTCGACATCGGCGATCAGTGCGCCCGAGTGCGGTTCCACGATTGGACGCGCACGCTCACGGCGCCAGCGTTTCACTGCGCGGCCAGCGGAATGGATACCTTTCATTTGGCTGCTATCGATGATGGTCGCATCGTGGCCGCCGAGGCCGTGGCCAATTGCGAAGAGTCGGGCGTGCGAGTGCTGGAATCGGAACGCGTCACCTGCAGCGTGACGGGCAAACACGTCGACCCTCGCTTAGCGGCCAAGTGTCCGGTGTTGGGCGAGTGGGTTTTGAAAGACCAGATGGCCACTTGTCGCGCGTGTCAGCAGTCGGTCAGTCGGCTAGCACTCGAAGGCGGCGTATGTCGCGCGTGCCGCGAGTTGCCTTTGGCGAAACCGACGGACACTTGGGTAGCGGGACTTCGCGAGACCTATCCGGTGTTGAAGAAATACCGAAAGTTCCGCGCGGGCAAACTAGGCGACCTGGTCCGTGTGATGGCCAGCGGCTGGTGGCGGCGGTTGTTGTTGGTCACCGCTGGCGAGAACGGTCCGCTGGTGCTACTTGCACGTCGCGAAGGTCTTGCTGGCACTTGGGAAAAAGTGCCCCCGAGCGAATGGCAATCGGTGCTGGGAGCCAAGGCGCCCGATAACGAATAATTGCATGACGTTCAAAATGAAGTAATGCAATAAATTGCCGGCTGCTTGCAAAGAAAGTCGGGGCACCACACGCGAGGGGGGCGTTACGACTTCGCGGCCGTCCTGGGCAACACCAAACAGCCCAGCATCGTCAGCGCTGCCACCACGCCAGCGGCAGCCAAGACGACGTTGCGATGGAACAATCGTTCGTCGAGTTGCTGCTGGTAGTTCACCTGCTGTGGTGTTGAGATTTCGTTGAATCCATTCTCGACAAGGATGGGCTCATTGATCTGCCAATTCAGCCAGAAATCGAGCGGTTTCCACTTTTCCAGCGTGGCATCGGCGTAGTGCGCGAGTTGTTGCTCGTAGATCTTGCCGAATTCGGGTGTTTCGGGCTGAGTTGCGGTCATCCACCCCGCCACGGCGAGCAGCACGAGTGTGAGCACGGTACCGCCGAAGGCAATGGAGTGGCGAGGAGTCCAGGCAGAGGTGCTTTCTGCAGCGGTTTGTTCGTCGCGTGGCAGCGTGCGGAGTTTGCGCAGCGGCGGCACCCCCACCATGTTGCCGCACTCGCAGGCGACTTGCGACCCAGCTTGGTGGACCGTGACACTAACTGATTTACCACATGCGCAGGGAACTAAGTATTTGTCAGCCATCAAGTTGGGGCATCAAGAGCGGTCCAGAAGTAGCCGATCTACCGAACAGCGGGGCAGTTTGCCACGTCTAAGCAGTGGGGCAGTGGCGTGCGTCAACTCGCGATTTTCCCTGCACAAGTGAGGACAGGGGAATCCGAATTCGGGTCAATGTACCCCGTTTTTCGCTTTTTGCCTATGGACCCGCATGTTGGGGTGCTTACAATTAGAAGGCCAGGTCAGAGGTACTGCTGCCACCTACCCTACTGGCCTATAACTCCGTCCAGCCAAGTCCCGAGGATGGGAATTGGCTTTCACGGATGAAGCCTTCGTGCGCGATAGGCGGATTGGAGTCGACAATTTGCACAGCGTAGTGCTGGCGGATGATGGGAACATCTCGTGGAGCCTTTCTCACAATGCGGCTCACGGCGATCATCCTCCGGCCTCGTGCAGATGGAATGAGCGGATTAATTAGAGATTCGGGGAATACTCACCGCCGCTGCTGCCCAGGCGATGGTTGATTATTGATTCGAGATGCGACGCACCCACACACTTGCTGGATTCGCCTCAACGACCTGCTGATAGTTTTTGGCCGCTGAGAATTTGACATCCTCGAGCGAGACGGTGGAGAAGAGTGTTAAGCGACTCGATTTGAAATATGAGAGCCTGTGCAGTTTCACTAACCTGTTCCATTGCCACATTGTGTTGTTGGAGTGATCGCACTCCGCGCACGGCACTGGTTCGCCCACCGACGGTTTAAGCGGTAGAGGTGCCAATGTTTTCCTTAATAGAAGTTCTTTCCAAATGCCCGTCGCCAACAGCGGTGCGGGTGCTTGGTGTTAAAATTGTGTGTCGCCCTGTGTCGCAAGCATTTCGTTTGTTTCGCACGGCGCTGTTTATGCAACCACAACCCGTCCGTGTTGTCGCAACACGGAGGGATGTTCGATAGCAGTAACAACCCCTGTGCAATCGTGAGCTGGCACCCAGGGAGCTGGCTCGGTTGTTACGAGTTTGTTCATCAAGGTAGGAGCCTCAACTTTGTACGATACCTTACTCGATCACACGCTCGAAGATGACTCGGATGTGTCGACCGACGACGTCAGCCAATTGGCTGGTCATCTACGTCCAAACAAGGAGGGCGACGACGAAGATGAAGTAGCTGTCGATACGGCAGGCGGCATGAACGATGACGACGATAGCGATGAGGATGGCCTGCTGGATGGCGGTGACAACGAGTCATGGTCGGACGATCCGGTACGCATGTACCTGACCCAGATGGGTGAAATCCCCCTGCTGACGCGAAAAGAGGAAATCTCGCTGGCGCGTCGCATCGAGAACACTCGGGCCGCCTTCCGCCGCAAGCTGCTGGCTTGCGACTATGTAATTCGCAGCGCCGTCAAAGTGTTGGGCCGTGTTCATCGTGGCGAGCTGCCGTTCGACCGCACCGTGCAGGTGTCGGTGACCGATCGGCTGGAAAAAGAGCAGATCATGGGCCGCATGCCGCATAACCTGCGGACGCTCGAAGTGCTGCTGGAGCAGAACGCCGACGACTACCGCATCGCGACAAGCAAGTCGTACAAGATGTCCGAGCGTCGCGCCGCCTGGAAACGCCTGAGCCGTCGTCGTTGCCGTGCCGTGATTCTGGTCGAAGAGCTCGGTCTCCGCACGCAGCGGATCGAGCCCATGATCGAAACGCTGGAGCAGTTCAGCGAGCGGATCGATCAACTGCAGTCGCAGCTCGACAAGATGAAGAAGGACCGCCGGCCGATGAGCGAGCGAAAGCCCGTGCTCGTCGAGTACCGCAACATCCTTCGCACGCTGCAGGAAACGCCCACCAGTCTCCGCCGCCGTGTGCGGGACCTGAAGGCGGTGTACTCGAAGTACCAACGCGCCAAGCGAGGCCTGTCCGAAGGTAACCTGCGTCTGGTGGTGTCGATCGCCAAGAAGTATCGCAACCGCGGTCTGTCGTTCCTCGATTTGATTCAGGAAGGTAACGCCGGTTTGATGCGTGCGGTCGACAAGTTCGAATACCGCCGTGGCTTCAAGTTCTGTACCTACGCCACGTGGTGGATTCGCCAGGCGATCACGCGCGCCGTGGCCGACCAGAGCCGCACCATTCGTATTCCGGTGCACATGGTCGAAACGATGAGCCGCGTTCGCAACGTATCGCGGATGCTGCTGCAGCGTTTGGGCCGCGAGCCGACGCTCGAAGAGACCGCCCGCGCCGCCGACTGCACGGTGGAAGAAGCCCGTCGGGTCCTGGCGATGAGCCGCTACCCGATTAGCCTCGACCGCCCGGTGGGCAACAGCGAGGACAGCCACTTTGGCGACCTGCTGCCCGACGGTGGTGCCGAGAGCCCGGCGATTGGCGCCGCTCAGGAAATGCTTCGCACCCGCATCAGCGCCGTGCTGAAGACGCTGAGCTACCGTGAGCGTGAGATCATCAAGCTCCGTTACGGCCTGGGCGACGGTTACAGCTACACGCTGGAAGAAGTGGGCCACATCTTCAAGGTGACCCGCGAGCGTATCCGCCAGATCGAAGCCAAAGCGGTCCGCAAACTGCAGCAACCCAGCCGCAGTGCCGAACTGCTTGGGTTCCTCGATTAGTAAACACTCACATGACTTGCATGTGATCGACCCAGAAGCCCCCGCCAGAGTTTGGCGGGGGCTTTTTGTGTTTGGGTGGCGGAGTAAGTAAGACAGAAGGTCGTGTCGGGCACAAGAAGTTCGACCAATCCGCAGGGGGGACTAAAACGTGGGTGAATTCACATCCATTGCCAAAAGACAGCAAAGCGGAGGTCCGAAGGAGCAGGTCGAAGCGACTTGGTTCTTCGGCTACGACGGTTCATTTGCTGTGGGGCCTGAGTGGCTTACGCGACTGAAAGCGAAGCTGGAACGCAAGTTGCCGATCACCGCCGAGGTGAAATTCAACGAAGACGCCACCCGTCTCTCTCTGCGACTGCAGTTCAAGGGCGTCGCCACGGAGCGAGAACTGGAGAGAATTCCAGATCGTGCCATGCGAGCTGTCGAGTGGTTCATCTTCTGGAATCGAAAGGGAGTGAAGGTGGAACGTCCGCTCGATGCTCCTGACTACAAGGACCGCACGCTAGGTACCTTGTTTTACGACGACGACATCGATTCGTGGTGCCGAGACGCGGATGACGATGAGGGAGCAGCTCCACTACAGAATTGCACCTGGTACCTATCGGGCCTGGAAGGGAAGCGGCCTCCCAAGGACAGACTCCAAGCAGCTCATGCGCTGGTTGCCAATTTCAAGGAGATCCACGCCCTGTGCATGACGGCAATTTGCGACGAACTGCTCGACGTCTACAACAACAAAGGCTGGAGGGGCGACAACCCAGAAGTTGGCCGCGATGAGTTTATTTCGCAGCTTTACTTAAGCTCTGTGCGTATTGATGACGACGGCGAGCGGCTTTGCTATGGGTTTGAGGATGGGTTGTTCTCGGACCGTGAAGCGGAAGTCGAGATTGAGGGCGGCGAACTGGTGCATGTAAGCCTGCTGGGGTGAATCCGTGTAACAAGCACAGACACACTGAAGTACTTCGATGGGCATTCGGTCATGTTCAACTTCAAGCGAAAGAAGGTCTCCGCCAGGACGGTACGGCGTGTGCTCGATCGTTTGCGGTCGGGCAAGGTCAGAGGCTGGGAAGCCCTTGAGAAGACCCTGAGTCCTATTTATGGAGATATGGACTTCGGCACCGCGCGATTGCTGATCGAAGCGGCGACTGAGCCATTCGCAGCGAAGATCTACAGTGGATCAGACACTATTGGGTACCAATTGCTGGACGCAGCGGGAAGGGATGAGCAGGAGGATCGTATCCCCTTCATCGAACAGAACTACGCAAAGCTCTCGGCTAACGACAATATCCAGAGTCGGGCGCTCCGATTGCTCGCCGACATTGGCACTGCGAAGGCCCTGGAGAGCTTCTGGAAACTACTCAAGCTTCCCGAGAGTAAGGGTGTAGAACTTCATGTGCCGATGGTCCCGCTGAAGGCCGGTTCCAACTGGCGTGACGATGCGGCGGAGCGCGCACCGTATATCTTTCCTGCGGTTTTCGATCTCATCGGTCACAGCAACGACCTGCCGAGCATCTGCGACCTGATCGTCAAGTACAGCCAGGAGGGCCTGCTCGACTTGTCGAACTACCCGGATACGATGGCAAAGCTCAACGATGAGGCGGAAAGATCGCTGAACGCGAGTTTGGAATACGATGCCCGGTGTAAGGAACTAGGTTTAGTTGAGCCGACTGCTGAAGAGTTCGATGAGGCCTTTACCGCCGAGCAGAATCTCGAATGGGTTCTCGATGTCTTTCGCCACACCAAGTTCCCAGAAGCGGAACCACTCTTGAATCGGGTTCTCGCCGCGTCTGATTTGCGGATGAAGATATTTGCAGTCGCCGCCGCGTTGAAGCAGGAGATGCAAGTTTCCTCCCAACTGCTGAACGAAATCGCGGAGACGCCAGCCCGGCGGGCCACGCTTTGGCAATTGCTTGAGGAGTGCGGCCTGCTAGAGCACTTTCCCGAGTCGTACCGTACACAGCGGCTACTTGCAGAGGCCGAAATGGTGATGTGGATTCGACATCCCTTCGAGTGGGACGCGGTGCCCGAGATGTTGGAACTACAGGCGATCGTCGAAGTCGAGGTCGAGGGTGAGACGAATCACTACTACTTGTTTACCTTCTCTCATTCCGAATTCAGCGAAGGCAAAACATGCGTAGGTATTGCGGGTCCCTATCCTAAAGAAGGTCCACCGAAGATCGGCGGCCGCTGGACCTTCAGCCACTTCAAGCAGTTGGAAGAACTCTCGCTTCGCCAGCACGCAGCGACGTTCCTTGATCGCGTCGAGGAGGGAATTGAGTTTGAAATCGTGCCGGTGAGCACAGGGGGCAATCTTGATTAGTGTTTCCAAATCATCCGATGGAGTGCATACCTCTTCTCACCTCGGGACCATTATCCCCGATGGTGACGCACCCAGCTTTGGCGAGTTGGAGTCCAAGTTGCAGTGTGAATGCGATTGCCGTGCATTGTTGCAATGGAACCCCGATACTTCCTGCGTTGATATCGAGATCACCACTCCACTGGGTACCGAAGACAAATCACAAGATCTCGCCGACATCGTGGCTGCTGCCCAACGACTGATACGCGCGGCGGTCGATGAATCACCGTTTCTCGACTTTGGTAAATAATCACCGGTAGAGGTTCCCGGTATTGGAACATTTCGTTACTCGCCTGAAGGAGAGGTTTGGCAAACCACCGTTGCAGTGCCGGTTGCCAAACGCTTCCGCTTGCCGTGGAGCAAACTGCCAATGTGCGAACTAAATATCGCCCCAATGGCAGGCCAGCCAGATGAGCAGTTGGTTGAGCACGCTCGCAATTTTGTAGGTCGATTGGAGGAGATTGATACTGCCAGCCGCGAGGCAATCGCGGAGGAGCTGCTCGAGACGTTTAACGATGTTTGGCGAGAAGTTGGACCGCCGTATACAAGAGAGAGGTTTGTTGGCAAGCTCCAGTTAACGAACCTGACTTGGTTGTATCGCGAAGATCGTCCCTACGCCTGGTACGGCACTGGGAAGTCCGATCTGTTCCAGGGCCACGAGATTGAGGTCCACTACAACCACGATTTCTCCGTCTACAGCGTGGGATTGTATGGCTAGAGAACTTCTAAAACGCTGAAAACGGGCGTGAAATCGAGCCTCTTTCCGTGAGCTATGCTTCGAAAGACCCCTGCGCCCGGTCCTTTCCTCCCAAACGTCATGACCAACCGTACCCAACGCCCCTCGAGCCAAGGCACCGGCTGTGCCGTGCTGTTTCTGATGCCGTTCGCGGCGTTCGGCGCGGCGATGATTGGGCTCACCTTGTGGTCGCTGGTCGATTGGCAGCGGATGCAGCACTGGGAGGAGACTCCCGCACGGCTGCTTTCGCTCAAATTGCAGCGAGGCGACGACACCGAGCGGATCCGCGCCGAGTACCAGTACACCTACGCGGGGCAGCAATACACCAGCGACCGCGTGGCACTCCATCAGATGGGCGACAACCTGGGCACCTATCAAACTCGCAACTACCGGCGACTCAAGCAGGCGATGGACGCCGAGCAAAGCGTCGCGGCTTACGTCAATCCGGCCCGCCCCGGCGAGGCCGTGCTACTGCGCGATCTGCGCCCTGAGATGCTCGCTCTAAAGGCGATGTTTGGATTCATCTTTGGCTTGATCGGCATCGGCGGATTGGTCGGCGTGGCGATTGCCAGCAAGCAACTCAAAAGCGCATCGGCCATGGCCCAGCAGCAGCCCGACAAACCGTGGCGATGGCGCGACGATTGGCGTGAGGGCGAGATCACCGTCGGCAGTAGCGGCGGCTTCTGGGCGACTCTGGTGCTGGCCATCATCTGGAACTCGCTCGCGGGAGCAGCCGCTGTGGCGATGCTGGTGGTCGACAAGAACGCGACACCCCTGGCCCTCGGTGTGCTGGCGCTGTTCATCCTGGCGGGACTGGGGCTCTTGTATCTGGCCTGCATGACGTACTTTCGCTGGCAGCGCTTTCCATCCGCCACGTTTCGCATGGCGCGCGTGCCCGGCGAGATCGGCGGGCAGCTAGCCGGCGTGGTGCTGATTCCCGCCTATGTGCGAGCGGACGATGGCTTCCAGGTGAAGCTCGAGTGCACCCAGACCGTGCGTGCAGGTAAGCAGACCCGCACCAACGTGCTGTGGAAGGACGAACAAGTCATCGAACGAACGCTCGATGAAAACGATTTCTCGCAAACCGCCATCCCCGTGCAGTTCGCTATTCCCCCAGACGTCGAGCCAAGCGATCCGCACGCCGACCGTCCGGTGAAGTGGAAACTGAAGGTCGCTGCCAAACTGTCTGGCCCGAATCTCGACTTCACGTTCGAAGTGCCGGTGTTCCGCAAGGAATTGGCAACGGAACCGCCGTTTGCTGAGTCCCAAGTGGCCGAGGTGTGAGTCGCCATCGCCGCGCAGGACGCCGCCATCGCCACGGGCACGCTGCAGGCCTACAATTACGGGTACGTCTTCAGCTACTTGGCAACTCTTGGCTCCTTGAAAACTCATGCAATCTTTCCTCCTTTCCGCCTGGCATACCACCGTAGAGCTCGCCCCGTGGCTGCTGTTGGGCGCCGCGGTGGCCGGAGTGATGCATGTGTTGTTGCCACGCGACTTCGTGCGACGGCAACTGCGGGGGAAGGGGAGCGTGGCCAAGGCCGTCGCGCTGGGGGTGCCGCTGCCGCTGTGCTCGTGCGGCGTGATCCCTGTGGCTATCAGCTTGCGCGAGCAGCAGGCCAGTCGCGGCGCGACCGTGGGCTTCTTGATTTCCACACCGCAAACCGGCGTCGACTCGATTTTGGTCAGCGCCGCGATGCTGGGGTGGCCATTTGCGCTGTTCAAGGTCGTGGCGGCGCTGGTAACCGGCCTGATTGGCGGTTTTGTAACCGATGCGGTGCAGCCAACAGCCAACGAATTGCCGACCATCCGACCGAATTCCGCCAGCCACGCAGGTCGGCGTTCGTGGCGCGATCTGGTCGACCACACCCTCGAAATACTACATTCCATTTGGGGCTGGCTGGTGATCGGAGTACTGCTCTCGGCTGCCATTACGACGCTGGTGCCCGATTCGATGCTTACGGGCCTCGCTGCCTACGGCGGAATGGCGGCCATGGCAGCAGCGCTGGCCGTGTCGCTGCCGCTTTACGTCTGCGCGACCGCCTCGGTTCCCATTGCCGCGGCGCTGGTGGCTGGTGGCCTGCCTGCGGGAGCGGCCCTGGTGTTTCTGATGGCCGGCCCTGCAACCAACGCAGCGACCATCGGTGCGGTGCGAAAGACCATTGGCGGCCGCGCCCTGGTCGTGTACCTCTCGACGATCATCATTGGCAGCATGGCGGCTGGCATGTTCTTCGATCGCGTGTTGAGCGCCAGTGGCGTCAGCCAGCATGTGCACGAGCATCCCATCACCTGGTGGGGCGTGGCCAGCGCCGTGGCATTGCTGGCTCTGATCGCCTGGTTTGCGATAAGTGACCTGATGCGTAAGCTCGCCAGCCGCAAGCCACTCGACACAGCCGGCAACCTCCCCGCTACCACCGTGCCGATCACCGGCATGACCTGCCAGGGCTGCGTTGGCAAAGTGGAAGCGAACTTAAAACGCGACCCAGAAGTTCGCTCGGCCCGCGTGACACTCGACCCCCCGCAAGCAGTAGTGGTGGGCGACATATCGGACCAACGTGTCCGCGAACTGGTCGAGAGCGCCGGGTTCGAAGTGGGCCAGGCCAGCGATTTGGTCTCTCGTTAGCGGCCGGACGCTCGCATCTTCCCGCTGGTTGACACCCACCGCCTACCGGCCTAGACTGGCTGCTCGTGTGTTGGTGGTTGGCCGCGCAATCGTTCTTGTCGGCCGACACAACAGGGAACTCCGGTGAAATTCCGGGACGGCCCCGCCGCTGTGACCGAGAGCCAACTCGCGGTTCGACTCTAATGCCATTGCCCGCCGACGTGTGGGTGAGAAGGCCGAACCGGCGACACTCGGGAGTCAGAAGACCTACCAACGCGTGGCATGCGGACCGACTGCGAGGGACAGTCGCTGCGTCAACATTCATACAGGATACGCATCCGACTCGTGCTTCGTTGGCCGGACGTTTATTGCGTCGGCACCCGCGCGCAGTTCGTTTGCCTGGCTACGATGCCGCGACGCATTGGATTCACTCTGGTTGAGCTATTGGTGGTGATTGCCATCATCGGTGCGCTCGTTGCGCTGCTGTTGCCAGCGGTGCAGGCGGCGCGCGAATCGGCTCGCCGCGCGACGTGCAAGAACCGGCTGCATCAGGTTGGTATCGCGCTGCAAGCGTATCACGACGTCCATGGAGCACTGCCGGTGGGCTGCACCGAGTGGCGACCGTGGCGCGGTACCGAGGAGCGTCAGCTGGCCTGGTCCGCGTTCTTGCTGCCCCAACTCGAACAGCAGTCGCTGTACGATTCGCTGGACCTCGAGTTGCCGTTCGATCACCCTGTGAACGCCGAAGCGGCCGCCACGATTCTGCCGGCGTACCTCTGCCCGAGCACTCCCCGCGGTGCCGAATTGTCGTCCGGCCGGGGACCGGCCCACTTCGGCGGCATGTACGGCGAGCGAATCACTTCGCCTAACAGCCCCGCCAAAGGTGCCATGCTCATCGATCGGGCGATCTCGTTTCGCGAAATCACCGATGGCGCGTCCAGCACCATTGTCGTGGCCGAAGATACCGCATTCGAAGATGGCCAGTGGATTAACGGTCGCAACCTGTTTGACCAGGCGTTTGCCGTAAATGCCGCGCCGGCGTTCGAAAACGATATCCGCAGCGATCACCCGGGCGGTGCCCAAGCCGCATTCGCCGACGGCAGCGTTCACTTTCTGTCCGACGACTTGCCCTTGGAAGTGCTGGCGGCGCTTTGCACTCGAGCCGGAAACGAGGTCTCGAATGACTAGGCGCGACTGGACCTACCACGTTGGACTACTACTGCTCGCCTTCGGCGGTACGGTTACTAGTGCTGGAGCAGCGACGGTTGTCGACTTCGAAGAGTTGTCGCTGGCAGGTACCGAATACGAAGATGGGCGGAACTTGGATGGTTCGTTCGAGAGCCAAGGGGCTCTGTTCAGCAACAACTACGAGGCCTTCACCGCCGACTGCTGTTGGGAAGGGTTTGCCTATTCACGGGCGGTCGATACAACCACCGCCGGGCCGATGAACCAGTACAGCGCGTTCGCTGGCAGTGGGGCGGACGGCTCGAGTCAGTTCGCCGTGGCTTACAGTGGCTACGATGCGGGCAACGGCGGAGCGATTCCCGCCATTTCGTTGCCCGCGGGGGCTCACCCTCTGTCGATCGAAGTGACCAACACCACCTACGCCGCGCTCTCGATGCGCGACGGCGATTCGTTTGCCAAGAAATTTGGCGGCATCTCGGGCAATGAGGCCGACTGGTTTCAACTCCGCATCGAAGGGTGGAGTGACGCGGATGTCTTACTTGGCGAGGTGGAATTCTACCTGGCTGACTTTCGATCTGCCGATAACTCGCAGGATTACATCGTCCAGGACTGGACCAGTGTCGACCTTTCGCCGCTGGCGCAAGACGGCGTGGCGCGGCTCGAATTCCGTCTCGACTCGTCAGACATCCATCCCCAGTTCGGCATGAATACGCCCGCGTATGTCGCCATCGACAACTTGGTATTAGGGCAGTCGCAGGCAGGCGACTACAACGGCGATGGCCTGGTGAACCTGGCGGACTATGCCGTATGGCGAAACCATCTGGGGACCAGCGTACCCGCAGGGTCCGGGGCCGATGGCGACGGTAGCGGAACGGTAGGCGTCGGCGACTACGGCATTTGGAAGAATCACTTTGGCGAAGGTGGCTTGGCGACAGCGATTCAGTTGGCTGTGCCAGAGCCGCCGAGCAAAGCAATGTGGATTTGTATCTTAGGTTTAGGCTTGGGAATTTGTCTCAAGCGAACTCGCAATTGAGGAATGCACTAATGAAGAGGACAAACATCGCGAGCAGCGCCCTGTTGGCGCTGGTGGGTACATGCGTCACGGCGGCGACTGGCATCGCCGGACCTTATCCCGCATTTACTGACGTCGCCAACCAGGTTCAGCCGTCGCAGGTCAAGGCATGGGCGTCGACCGTAGTCGACTACTCACCGGCACCAGGTGTTGATGCGGCGTATGCCGACCCCACCGTGGCGCTGGGTGCCAACGGCAGCGGCATCGTGTCGCTGGGCGACCTGGATGCAGGGCAGATTGATACTGGCGTTCAGCCTGGCTCCATCACGCTGCAATTTGCGCTGCCGATTGTCGACAAGGCCGGCCCTGATTTGGCGGTGTTTGAGAACGCGGCCGAGTACTTCACGGCACCGTACATCTTTGGCGAACTGGCGTACGTCGAGGTTTCGAGCAACGGAACGGACTTCGCACGCTTTCCTTCGGTCTCGCTGAACATCGAACCGGACGACAACGGCGAGTTGGACACAGACGAAATTGCCGTACCTTTTGGTCGCAATTTTGCCGGTGTCGACACCACCAACATCCACAACCTGGCGGGCGTGCATCCCGCCGGTATCGGCACGCCATTCGACCTGGCGGAACTGATTACCCAGCCCGAGGTCGTTAGCGGCGCGGTAGATTTGTCGGCCATTCAATTCGTGCGACTGGTCGATATTCCGGGCAACGGCGCCTTCCTCGATTCGCTGGGCAACCCGATTCTCGACACCTGGCTGACGACCGGCAGCGGCGGGCTGGATCTCGACGCGGTCGGCGCGCTGAATGTTCCCGAACCAGCCAGCATGGTGCTTGCACTGGCGGGCATCGCTACCTTGGCCTGGTGTCGACGACGGAGCTAACGCCATGCAGCGGCCGAACACACAGGACGATTCGCGCGACTACTACATCGAGCAGGGACGCGTTGTGTTCACGGCCGGCTATCTCTTGCGACGGGGCAAGTGCTGCGGCAGCGGATGCCGCCACTGCCCCTATCGCCAGTCCGATTCGGATTCTGCACCAACTGCAACGGTTGCAGATGGTATAACGGAGTCTCGCGAGCACGAGCCGCACGGTGGTCCGGCTGTTCAGACTTCGTTCTTGTAGGGTCCGGAGTGAGTTCTTTCCATTCGCAAAACGCGCGGGCGTGGGACAATCTGGCTAGGGACGGTGCGCCGCTCGCGCGTCCTGCTAGCGATACCGACTTTGCCAATCCGCTCAGGACCATCGATCCGGCAGGCTGGCTGGGCCCATCGATCCGCGGCTGGCGGGTGCTGTGCCTGGCCGCGGGAGGTGGAAGGCAGAGTGCGCTCTATGCGGCGGCCGGCGCGGAAGTCACCGTGCTGGACATCAGCCGCGCGATGCTGGCGCAAGACGCCGAAGTGGCCCGCGAGCGACGCCTGCAGGTTCGTATCGTAGAAGGCTCGATGACCGACCTGTCGATGTTCGGTACCGGCGAGTTCGACCTGGTGATTCAGCCCGTGAGCACCTGCTACGTGCCCGATGTTCTGGCCGTGTACCAGCAGGTGGCCCGCGTTGTCCGCGGCGACGGGCTGTACGTCAGCCAGCACAAGTCGCCAGCGAGCCTGCAGTGCAGGGCGAAGCCGCAGGCCGGGGGGTACGTGCTCGAAGAAACATACTATCGGGACAAACCGCTGCCGCCGGACGAACCATCGCGGCTGAGGGAGCAAGGAGCTACCGAATACCTCCACCGGTGGGAGCAGTTGATCGGCGGTTTGTGCCAGGCCGGGTTCGTGGTCGAAGGCCTGCTTGAACCGATGCATGCGAAGGCCGATGCGGAGCATGGCACGTTCGCCCACCGCGCCCAGTACATCGCCCCGTACGTGCGGATCAAGGCACGCCGCATCGGTGTGGAGCGAAGTTTACTCCGTTAGATCCTCGGCGGTTTCGGGCTCGACAGGAGTTTCCCTTTCGCGTGGCTCGAGCGTGATTCGCATCGTGTAGCGATCGAGGCGCGGTGCCAGCAAAGCAATCGCCAGCACCAGCGTCTGAATTACGTTGGCCAGCCAAGCGTCTTCCCACTCGATGCTGTTGGAGAGCCAGAAGCTGCCTGCCATGCAGGCAATTGCCAACAGGCCGACTTGCCAGAGTACTTTCATCTTACTGCGAGAGACTTCGACTGCGACCAGTGTTATGGCCGTGCTTTGCAGTACCCACACGACGATGGTATCGACATTCGCCGAGCCCAATTCCGGCAAAGCGAAACGAACAATCAATGAAACCACCGCAATCGCGGTGCTGGCCATCAAAAGATGTCGGACACCAAACCTGGGAGGCTGTTCCCCCTTTTCGGTGTAACGATTCCGATATTGGCGGATCCATCGCAAGGCGAAATTCACCCCCAAAACGAGGGTCGGAAGTGATATCCAAATCGTCACAATCATCGCTGCGGCATCCACTTGAATGCCGCGACCTTCATAGAAGACGAAGTGCAGAGCGGTGACGACGGCAACCAGGTAGCAAACGGCGATTCTCCTCCACGAAAGGACCGCTGCAGAACTTGCCCACAGCACGGCGACTCCCATCTGCCCGAAGCTCAGTCCAATCAGAACGGACTCTCTTGTAGCACGCGAGATGACAAGCGGCACAAACAAGTCGGCCAGCACCACCAGGGCGATAGCCGCCATGGTGAAGGCCCCGCCGGCGATCGTGATGCTACGCGTTTTCGTCAAGGTGCTGCTCGGGGTCTGATCTTTCACGAGGCTCGAGCGCCACTCGCAACACGTAGCGATCGAATTGCGGTACCACCAGGCAGACTGCGAGCGTCGTCATCTGGACGACGTTTGCGTAGAGTCCTTCATCCCAGCTGGTAAGACGAGTGCAAAGATAACCAATCGCCAGGCCAATTCCTGCGAAGGCGCCCAACCGCCAGAGACTCGGCGGATGATTCAGCAGTAGCACGCCAGCGGTGATTGCTGTGACCGACCATCCAAAAAGCGGCGCCAGGTTTCCGATGTCGCCGAAGGCGTCAATCGCCGGCAAAGCCAGTCGCACGGTGGCAGCGATCAGCGCAGTGACGATCATGACGCCCAGCAACTGGCGAACCACGAAACGAGGTTGCCAGGTCGAGAGATCTGTCCGGCTGCGGAGCGAGTGAATCAGCAACATGGAAAGCAAGATGGCCAACGCATAGACAAGGAACATCAGCACAAGGATTGCCAAATCATCTAGGTCTGGGATTTCAACCCAGTAGGCGAAAAGTACAGCTATTAGTGAAGCACCCGCTAACGAACCAACTGCCATCAGGAGGCGATACCTGATCCCCGCCGCAAAAGTCCACAAGGGCAGGGCCCCTGCCTGTCCAATCATGAATCCCAGAAAGACGGCGACACGAGTTTCGTCCAACGTCCTGTTCCACGGCAACAGGGCGATCACGTCCGTCAGCACGATCGCCGCAACCACCGCCAGCGAGAATGGCCCAAGGCGGCTCGCCGAGGTGCGGCCGTCGTCGTCGGTGGTGGCAGCGGGATCAGTCACGGGGATGTTCTGGAGCTTGTGGTTGGCCGAAATGTCCCATCGGCGTTGCGGCGAAGCGACCGGATGGTCAAAATAGTGTAAGTCAATTCGCCGTTGGGGCGTACCGGAGTTCCGCACGAGAACATTCGTAGCGGTGGCGTCGGTCCGGGGAAGTGTAGCTCGCCGGATTTTGCCTCACTAGTCCAACACCACCGTGCAACTCCGTGTCTGAAACTCTGCTCGAACGATGCGCGTTCCTTGCCGCTAGCGCCGCTGGCAACCCCACGCATTACGTGGTGGAACAAGCCTTAACGCAAGCGGAACTCGATTGGCGGTTCTTGTCGTTCGAAGTGGACGATGCCCATTTGGAGAAGGCACTCGAGGGGCTCGATGTGCTGGGCTTTCGCGGAGTGCTGGTGGCGCCCGAGTTCCGCACCGCCGCGGTCGAATACCTGGAAGTGCTGACGCCCCGCGCAGCTGCTGCAGGATCGGTCGATTGCCTGGTTCGCGAGCAGGGCAAACTGGTGGGCGACAATACTTTCGGCGCCGCCCTGGCCGATGCGCTGGGGGGCACGGACAAGGTAGCCGAAAAGTCGGTGATGGTCATCGGCTGCGGCAGCATCGCCCGAGCCATTGCGGCCGGCGCGTGCGACGCGGGTGCCACGGCGGTACACCTGGCTGATAGCGACGAAGGTCAGCTTGCGGAACTTGTGGAGCAACTTACCGAAGCAACCTCCCAGAACATCTCGCCGGTGTCAATCAACGACAACACGGTCCGCACCCCCGCGGGCGTGAGTATCGTGGTCTTTGCACCCGATGGCGACGACCAGGAGTCGCGCCCTGTGATCGACACGTCGGCTGCCGAACAGAAACTGACAGTGGTCGACACGCGACTGCGTGGTTCGCGCACGGGACTGCTGAAGTTTGCCAACCAACAGGGGGCGACCATCATCGATGGTGTGCAACTGTTTGCCAGCGAAACGGCGCTGGCACTCGAGCGATGGACCGGCATGGCATTCGACCGTGCTCCGCTGCAGGAACTGGCCGAAGAGTTCCTGGGACTGTAGTGGGATTTATGATTCGGGATGGCTGACCTATGATGGGCGTTGTACCCCATTCAGCAGAACTCATAAATCAATAATCCATCTATGCGTGGTTTCTTTATTACCGGTACCGGTACCGAAGTTGGCAAAACGTACGTGGCGTCGTTGGTAGCGGCCGAGATGCATTCCCGCGGTGTCCGTGTTGGCGTCTACAAACCGGTAGCCAGCGATTGCCAAACCGTCGCCGAGCGCAAAGCGGCTGGTGATAAGCTGGGAGATGACTGGGGACTGGAGCCGGACGAGTTGGTGGCCGAAGATGCCCTGCAACTGTGGCAAGCTGCGGGATGTCCGCTGACGCTCCGCGAAGTCTGTCCGCAACGCTTTCGTGCGGCCGTGGCGCCGAACGTGGCGGCGCGGATGGAGGGTCGCGAAGTCGACGCCAACCTGCTCCGCATCGGCATCGATCCCTGGCTTTCGGCGTGCGACCTGGTGCTGGTCGAGGGCGCGGGAGGACTGATGTCGCCCATCACGGACGACGACTACAACGCCGACCTGGCGGTCGATCTGGGCCTGCCACTGGTGGTGGTGGCCGCCAACCGCCTGGGCGTGATCAACGACACGCTCCAAACTGTGATCACTGCCAGCGTGTTCGCTGATGGGCTGGAAGTAGCAGGCGTGGTGCTGAATCAAGGTTCAGAGTTAGCAAGCGACGAAAGTCTGACATCCAACTCGGGCGAGTTGCGTAAGCACTTGCGTGTTCCTGTGCTCGGGGAGGTTGGCCACGGTGGGCAGGAGGGCATTGCCGCGGTGGTCGATGCACTGCTGAAGCTCACGAAAAGCTAACTCCTTTTCCGACGAGCTAATCCTCGTCGGAGATCTTTTCAAGATATACGTGCTCCAAGTGATCTGCTTCTTCTGGATGAGTCGCTTCGCTGCGACCGCGGAAGATGGCCATCAGAATCAAGACCCACCAGACGGTGTTCAGCAAGACGCTGAAAACGGACAAGATACTGAAGCCCCACGTCAGACTACTGGCACCTTGTTTGGTTATCTGGAAGATCAGCACCATCTGGACGATGTTTACCACCACGGAGGTTACAATCAGTCCAATGAACGCCACCACCAGCAGTTCAGCGTTGCGATCCCCCCGGCGCAGGTGGCCGAACGACAGCATCAATCCTACTGACCAGACGACAAGCATCGGCAGAATGTAGAGGAACCGCTGCAGAAAGCCGGACTCGACAATTTCTGCATTGGACATGCCTACGGCCCGGCCGATGCCCAGGAGGACGGCCAGCAGTACCGACACCGCAGTGAGGATGACCAGCAGACTCCAAGTGCTGAACTGCAGACCACGAGGATTTGGTTCAGGCGGGAGCTCGTGCGAGGGTTCGAAGTCGGTCATCGGTCGACCTTTTTCCGCGGAGCCGTAGCTCCACAGCTTTGGTCCCAAGAATTGGGGTAAGGTGTCAGACGCTATCTAGATGGTAGCGTCTGACACCCATCGCCTGTTTCCTAGTTGCCGACCGCACACGTGGCTTCTGCCATCCGCGATTCGGCCTGGCTAGTATCGATCGACAGTCGCAGCTTGACGCTCCAGCGGCCCGACTCGTCGGCTTGCAGGATCCAGTGCGGCAGTACCACCACCGATTGGTGCACCATCTCGAAGCCACCTTCGCTCTGGCTCACCGTGGAGATCGGGTGCGTCCAGATGCTGGTCGGACGGTCGATCGATAGCCCGCAGTCGACGCCGAGCCAGCTATCGACCAAGTTGAGCGACTGGACGTCGATCTGGTCGAGACGCTCGCCCAGTTGGCCGATGGAGTTGCCATCGCCCGAGTGGAAGTAACGATCGTCGGCACCCGCGGGCATGCCGGCAAAGTTCAGTTCGATGCCGAAGTGCAGCGGCTGATCGGTGGGCAGGCCTTCTAGCAGGTAGGCCACTTCCAGTTCCGAGCCGCCCGCTTCGAGGGTGACGCCCTTGGTGATGCGGACCTGGTGGCCATCGACGTGGCCGTCGCGGGTCATCATCACCTGCATTTTTTCAGGCGAGCGACGCAGCTTGGCGTCGTAGTTACCGGTCACAAAGTCGCCCTGCTCGCGGTAGGCGTTCGTGGCCACTTCGTCCAGCGACACGTCGAGGTCGAAGAAGTGGTCGACCAGGCTCTTCCGCAGATAGGTGTCGTACACGGCCACTTCCTTGTCGAGGCCTTCCTGCTTGAACACAACGCGGTCGTGAATGCTGGCTACGTCCCCACCGGCTGCCGAAGGGCCTGCAATCACCTTGCGGTGATAGGCCTCAGGACGGCGGGCGAGTGTGGCCAGCACATTGTGGCAGATGCTGCGGATGTCCAATTCGTACAGCGAACCACCCGCCGCTGGAGCGGTGTAGGCCACCAGGGCGTTCGATGCCAGGCGAACCTCGTGACGGGCGTCCAGGTTATAGTCGGCCGCTTCGCCGGTGACCCAGTCGCCGGAGGTGCGTCCTTGCCCCAGGTGCTCGTCGATCAGGTTATCCGCGGCGATCAAGTGGTTGTAGACCGCGTTTCGCAGGTGAGGCAGGTAAACGCCACCGAACGCCCCGTGCCAGTAGCTGCAATTGCACTGTCCGCGGTAGAGTTCGATTTGGGCCTGGTCGAGCTGCGTGCTCTGCTGGCCTTCGCCCCGTAGCTCGGCCAGGCGATTGCTCACCTCGAGCATGCGAGAGTACATCTCGCTGGTCTCCGGGTAGCGGACTTTGAAGTTCCGCCAGAAGCCGCCACGGATAAACGGCTTTACGTGGTCCCATTCGCCTTTCTCTTCGAGGCTGTGGTGCACGTCCTCGTAGTTGTTTTGCTGATCGGCAGGCAACGCCCACTCGGTCATTTCACGATAGCTCGACTCGGGGATGTAGATCTTGCCGAGCGGCGGCACGCTGTTGAGTGCTTCGGTGGGCGTAGTGACATTGATCCAATCCTGGTTTTCGACCAGGGCGTCAAAGAACCGACGCAGCCAACCATGTTCGTACACGTGAGCCTTGGTGTCGGGCCAGGTGCCGAACTTCTCGCCGTCGTCGCCAAACGTGACGATGGCATTGGGCTGAATCGAGGCCACATGCCGCAGGTAGTCGATGGTTTCTTGTGGCTCGGCAAACGGCAGCGTGTATCGCAGCTTCTCGCTGCCGGGGAACACGCTGACGAGCTGGCCGTTGTTTTCGGTCAGGTAGTAACCATGCAGTTGGTCCTCAGTCCAACCACCGTTCTTGAAGTGGAAATCGTCCAGCACGGTGTAGCGGATGCCGGCAGTGGCCAGGTCGCCGGTAAGCGTTTGCTCCCACACGCGTTCGGGCATCCACATGCCTTGCACGTCGCAGCCCAGGCGATTGTTGAGCCACTCGGTGTAGCTGGTGATTTGCCCCACGCGGTCCCGTGGCGGAATCATCGTCAGAATCGGTTCGAAGAACGCACCACCGACTATCTCGAGCCGGCCGGCCGATACCAGGGCAGCCAACCGATCGAGGTACTCGGGGTGGTGCTGATCGAGCCACTCGATCAACGAGCCACTGGTGTGGATCGCCAACTTGAGAGACTCGTAAGGTTCGAACACTTCCAGGAACGGCAGATAGCTGTCCTGGTACGCTTGTTCCATAACCCCATCAAAGTTGCCGATGGGTTGGTGATTGTGAAGAACGAGAACCAGGCGGATGGATGACGACATGGCGATTAGGCAGGGGCGGTAGAGTTTGGCGGATCGAGAGGGGACGATGGCAATGCTGGCACTACCCGATTCATCGTGATACTACCGAATACCGGCACATAAGGCTACGTGTCCGAGCAAGATTGGCAGAATGATTATAAGGCTTTCGGCCGGTGCAATCCGCACCGTCGCCAAGCCCGGGGGCAATGCTGGCAGTTTACTCAATCGTCAAGGTCTAGCGGAAACTTTGCCATTTAGGGTGCCGTTACGGTTTGGCCGTTTATAGCAGTCACTCGACTCTTTGCCTGCCCCCGCCCCGACCCTTCGCCCATTCACCACTTGGGCGGGCCGATCGTTACCACCAAATCAGCAGTTGTCGACTGGCAGCGCGGTGTGGACAGTTTTCAACCACCTGGTCGGAATTGCGTTCTACCGTTGCTAGGGCTCTGTGAACATCGCGCACTCAGTCGGCAGCGTCCCGTGCAGGATCTGTACGAATCTCGAACGGCGATTTAAGGAGGCATAGCGACCATGGCGGTTCTCGAAGCGCCCGTTGATACGACCACTCTAAAGGATGTAAAAGCAGTTGCGGGCCAAGTGGTCGAGTTCGAGCAGGATGCCCTGCGGAATACGCTGGTGCGCGCGGCGGGCAGCAAGCTTTCGGGCGTGGCTGAGTCGTCGGCGCGCACCGTTACCGACCAGATCAACGCCATTCGGCAAAGCTGCGCCGACTTCGACGCCATTCTCGAACGCATGAATGTGGTGCAGAGCAGCGTCGACCAGATCGACAACAGCATTGGCATCGTGGTCAGCGAGGCGGAGGGCAGCTCACGAGAGTTGGGGGTCGTAAGCCAGCGGATGGAGGTGCTGGAGGAGCACTTTCAAGCCATTGACGAACTCGTCCGTTCGGTGAACGAGATTGCCGATCAAACTCACCTGTTGTCCCTGAACGCCACGATCGAAGCAGCCCGGGCCGGCGAGGCAGGGCGGGGCTTTGCCGTCGTGGCCAGCGAGGTGAAAGAACTGGCCAACACCACCAAGACAACCAACCAGCAAGTGCAGGAGACACTCGACCGCATCGCCGAGGCCGTATCCACGCTATCGCAAAGCGTCGAACAATCGGTCGCCAAGATGCAACAATCGATTGCCGCGGTGGAGGACGCCCGCCAGAGCGCTTCGGCCATTGGCACGGAGACCCAACAGTTCAGCGATCGCCTGCAGGCTTCGCTCAACAACTTCCGTCGCTTGGACCAGACAAGCGTGCAGGCAGAGAACGAAGTCCGCGAGATCGATGCAATCGGCCAGACATTCACTTATCTGACGGAGTTGATGGCGATGTGCGCGGGTGAGCTGCAATTGATCAACCCACTCGAGAGGTTGCGGCCGTTAGTGGAACTCAGCACGTTCCGCGCACCGCAGCGATTTACCAAGGCCGAGCCCGAATACGTGCTCAAACAGGACGACGTCCTGATTTCGGCCACCGACACCAAGGGCAGGATCACGTTTGCCAACAACAAGTTCTACGAAGTGGCCGAGTTCGAACCAGGCACGCTGGTAGGTAAGCCACACAACATCATTCGCCACCCCGACATGCCGCAGTCGGCTTTTGCCGACCTGTGGACGGTGATCGCATCGGGCAGGTTGTGGCAAGGCTACGTAGGCAATCGCTCTCGCACTGGTCGACTGTATTGGGTGAAGGCCAATGTCTTTCCCTGTTACGAAGGGGGCGAGATTGTTGGCTACCTTTCGATTCGTACCAAGCCCGAGCCGGAGATGGTTCGCAAGGCGAAGGAGGCTTATCGGCTGGTGCCGTAACGAGATGCCAGAAAATCGGCAGACGCATTGGCGTGCCGTTGGCTTGTTCTGCACGCTATTAGAAATCCAGCACGTCCAGGTCTTGGGCGATTTGAGTTTTGGCGAACACCTCGTGGGCGTCGCTCAGGTCGAAATCTTCGTCCTTGGTCAGTAGCGGGTCGACGTGCGTCACGACCAGACGCCCCACCTCGGCGGCGGCAGCAACCTGAGCCACCTTGTCCAGGCAGCTATGCCCCGTCAGTTCCGCCAATTCATCCTGGCCCGCGGGGAAGTTCGACTCGTGGACCAACAGGTCGACACCGCGAATCTGCTCGATGTAATCGGCACCGGCCATCGCGGTGGTATCGGTGACGTACGCTAGTGAGTGCCCAGGCCACTGGAGCCGCATGCCAATTGAGCCTCCGGGATGCTTCAAGGGAAACGTCCGCAGCGTGCCAGCGTCGCCCGCGGAGTTCTTGGGTAGCTCGCATGTCTCTCCGAGCGGGCAGAACTGGTAGCCCGGCGCTACTGGGAATATGTGCGGGGCATACAGATGCCGCTTCACGGCTTCGAGCTTATCGGCGGTGCCGTGGACGGTTACCTGGTCGTAGGCATCGACCCCGAAGGTTTCCACCAGGTACGTCAGCCCGCTAACATGGTCTAGATGGGCGTGGCTCAGGAAGATGTGAATCTGCTGAGTAGCTAGGTGCTCGGCCAGGCGGAACAAGCCCGTGCCGGCGTCGAGCACCACTCCCACCTCGGGCAGCAGGAACGACGCGGTGTGCCGCCGCGCGTTAGGATGAAAGCCGGTGGTGCCCAAACAGACTAGTTGCATGAAGGAGAATTTAGCATGGCAGCGACAAACCTGGCAAATGGTGCACGCCACCTATCGCCTCGAGAATTCAAAAACACCATTAATGGCCGTTGCCGAGGTTGGCAGGCACTCTTGCTTTGCGGGGCGGTGCTCGTGGTGGGGTGCAGCAAGCCACAGCCACAGCCTCAGGAAGTGGTGGTGTACACCGCGCACGACGACGTGTTCTCGGGGCCCATTTTGGAGGGATTCAGCGAGCAAACCGGTGTGGAAGTGCTAACCAAGACCGATACCGAGAGCACCAAGACGGTCGGCTTGGCCGAAGCGATCCTCGCTGAACGCGAGCGGCCGCGATGCGATCTGTTCTGGAACAACGAAGTGCTGCACACCATTCGGCTGGACAAGGAAGGACTGCTCGAACGGGTCGATCTGCCCGAGGCCGCCGACTATCCCGCTCAATACAAAAGCAGCGACGGCACCTGGGTGGGCTTCGCGGCCCGGGCGCGGGTGCTGGTGGTAAATACCAACCGGGTGATGGAATCGCGTCGGCCGAAGTCAATCCACGACCTCACCGACCCGCAGTGGCGCGACCAGTGCGCCATCGCCAAGCCACTGTTCGGCACCACTGCGACGCACGCCGCCTGCTTGTTCGACACCTGGGGCGACGAGGAAGCCAAGAAGTTCTTCGAACAGGTCAAAGCGAACGCCAAGATTCTGAGCGGCAACCGCGACGTGGCCCGCCGTGTGGCGGCCGGCGAGTTGGCCTTTGGTCTCACGGATACCGACGACGCGATGGTTGAGATGGACGCAGGTTCGCCCGTTGCCATCATCTATCCCGATCAGGGGGAGGACGAACTCGGCACGCTGTTCATTCCCAACACGCTGGCCGTGATCAAGGGCTCCGCCCACCAGGAGAACGCCAAGCGACTGATGGCGTACCTGTTGAGGCCCGAGACCGAAGCCCTATTGGTCCGTGGCGAGAGCGCCCAGATTCCGCTCAACACCAAAACAACGGCCGTCCCACGGGTGGAGACTCCAGAGACCGTCAAAGCGATGCAGGTCGACTTCGAAGCGGCCGCGGACAAGTGGAACGCGGCTTATGAATTTTTGCGGGAGGAGTTTACGGGGGCGACGTGAGACTTTTGGCGTGGGAGTAGAGTACCTGCTAGAATGGGCGAGAAGGAGATCAATTCAATGACGAGCGACTTTTTCACCGACCCAGCACTCCAGCAGTAAGCCACCGCTGCTGGATATGCCTCCGTGGAAGCTTATTTGCAGATCCTCGTCGAGCGAGATCGAGAGCGCCTCGCCATCGCCGAGGGCATCGAGGCCATGCGGGCCGGTCGCGTACGACCGTTTGAGGAGTTCGACCGGGAGTTTCGCGAGCAGCACGGACTCGAACCTCGCTGCTAAATGTACGCTAGCTTCATGTCAGCTTTGACAGAGAGTGCCCGCCGTCGAACAAGACTCGCCATGCAAAAAATCACAACCATACCCACCGCGATAGTTGCGGATTCCGACTCTGGAACAACCTGCACCGCGGTCGCACCAAGGATCGTTTCTACGGCATCGTCGATTGGGATGTGGTAGCTAAAAAGTGCCTCGCCATCAAGCATAGCGATTTGGAACAAGGCTGCAGCGCGGCTTCCAGGGCCATTGGGATTCGGCTCGCTTCCCGTATTTGCTAGAATCAGTGCGGCAGGATCAGGAGATGGGAAGTCCGGGCCGAGCAATCCACCGGAAGAGTAGTCAGGCGCTAAGGGATGCTCTGCCGCCAGAGCAAGGGTGCCACTAAATGGCGGGTGATACCATACCGAAAAAGGGGAATCCGGCGACAGAAACTCGCGGTCGGGCGCACTCGACCGCCATTCCCACTCGTCCCAACCTGTTCCGATGGGAAAACCGCCTTCGATATCGACTAGCCAAGCGTCAAGGTCGATTAGTGTGCCAGCACCGTTTTCGATATCTAGTTCGACTTCGAAGGTGCCCTCCACCCGGGCGCGATGGTAGTAGGGAGGACTGCCGCACTCCCCACAGCCAAAGCTGTAACTGAACTCCTCCCCCGTAAACCGATAGGTTCGAATCTCTGCAGCATGCCCTGCTGCACTTAGAGCGATTAATGAGGCGAAGAACGCCAATACCTGGACTGATCGCATAACGAAGTACTCCCGAGGATTCTGCTCTCAAATCCAACGGGCACCCTATACAGAATTAGCACCGGTTTGTGTAGATCAGTGAATACTCTACAGCGCCCGCCGGTGCCGCCGTCCGCGCCGTGAACCTGGCAGTTGGGGGGGCTTCGGCTTCTCTTCCTCTTCCTTGGCCTCGGGCGAGCCTGGTTCGGGCGGCTTGGCCACCGGGGTGGTGGTGGCGAAGCCTTCGATTTCGTCCCGCTTCAGCAGGCGGTTAATGAGCATCTCGATGCGGGTCAGTTCCTGACCCTCTTCGGGCGTGACGAACGTGTAGGCCACGCCATCGCGGCCCATGCGGCCGGTGCGGCCCACGCGGTGCACGTAGTCGTCCGAGGCCTGGGGGATGTCGTAGTTGACGATGTGCGAAATGCTGCTCACGTCGATGCCGCGGCCCACCACGTCGGTGGCTACGAGCACCTTGATATTCCCATCGCGGAACTTCCGCATCACCTTGTCACGGGCACCCTGGGCCATGTCGCCGTGAATGCAGTCCACGCCCTCCACCACCTTGGCCAGACGCCGCTGGATGCGGTCGGTACCCCGCTTGGTGCGGCAGAACACGATGGCTTGCTCGGGCTGCTCGCGCTGGATCAGCTTCTGCAGCAGGTCGAACTTCAGTTGCTGCTCGACGGTAAAGTAGTACTGGTCGATCGTGTCGACGGTCTTGGTCTTGTCCGAGAAGTCCAGCACTACGGGATCGTGCATGTACCGCTGGGCCAATCGCTCGACGGCCGGGGCAACCGTGGCCGATAGCAGCAGCGTTTGCCGCTGCTTGGGGCAGCGACGCAGGATCTTCTCGATGTCGGGTCGGAAGCCGATATCCAGCATGCGGTCGGCTTCGTCCAGCACCACGGTCTTCAGCCCTTCGAGCACCAGCGTGCCACGGCTCATGTGGTCGAGCACACGTCCGGGCGTGCCGACCACGATGTCGGCGCCCTTTTCGAGCTTCGAAACCTGCTGGCGGATCGGTTTGCCACCATAAACGGCCACCGTCCGGACTCGCCGGCCGTGACTGAGCTTGTCGATCTCGTCCCGAACCTGCACGGCGAGTTCCCGCGTAGGTACGAGCACCAGCGCTTCAGGCGGGGCACCGCGTTTCTTTTCCAGGCGTTCGAGAATCGGAATGCCGAAGCTGGCCGTCTTACCGGTGCCCGTACGGGCCTGTCCCAGCACATCCTTGCCGGTCAGGGCGATGGGAATAACTCCTGCCTGAACGGGACTTGGCTGGTGGTAACGGGCTTTTTCGAGTGAAGCCAGCATAATGTCCGAGACGCCGAGCTCGGAGAATTGAGCGCAGGAAGTGGGCGACTCGGGCGTGTTGGTCGTTGAGGAAGTATCGGACACGTGGGCGAAATTTGCTCCTAACTTGTTACTTACTTTGAAGTTAGGGTACCAGCGTAGCTTGTCACAGTCAACGCCGGCCTTCGCGGGGGCAACAACCTGCCTGGTTGGCGGGGTCCTATAAAAAAAGGCTGGCAACAGCACCGGAGGGTGCAATTGCCAGCCTTTTGTGGGTTGCTCGATGCGCCGCGGTCGCGGCCAAGCGGTTTGGACGACTACTTCTTGGCAGTCTTGCGCTTGGCGGGAGCCTTCTTGGCGGCCTTTTTCTTAGTGGCCTTCTTCTTGGTCGACTTCTTGGGAGCGGCCTTCTTCTTGGTGGCCTTCTTCTTAGTCGACTTCTTGGGGGTGGCCTTCTTCTTGGTGGCCTTCTTCTTGGTCGACTTCTTAGGGGCGGCCTTCTTCTTAGTGGCCTTCTTCTTGGTCGACTTCTTAGGGGCGGCCTTCTTGGTGGTCTTCTTAGCCACCTTCTTCTTCGTTGCCATCTCCAATGGCTCCTTCTTTACGCGCCCGAGATTGTTATGTGGTCGCTTCCCTTGGGCGCTTGAAGGAAGGGGTGGACCGAGTTGTGCGCCTCCGTTGCGAAGGGCGGGTTGACCGGTCGACAACTCAACTTCCGATCAACCATGCGCGAATTGAAGCAACTCGCACGATAGGTTGTCAAGTGGAATCGGCAGAAATGGTGGCGCTCGCCACACATTTTTTGTCCATTGCGACGCGCGAACAGCGCGTCATCACCGCGCGATGGAAGCTAACAAGCCATCTGTTCGGACGTCACGCGCACCCAGTCCAGAAGTCGCGCATGTTGCTTGGCGAAGTGGTGGCAATCGGTGCCCAGAGGATGCTTGAAGAACGCGGCGAGTGGCGTCAGGGCGCCCACGTTACCGGCTCGCGAGGCCACGTCCGCCAGCCGCACCAGGTCCAGTACCAATGGTGCCGCCAGGGCCGAGTCGCAACCCTGCCAGGTGAACTGCAGCGTCATTAAAGTGCCTAAAAAACCGCGAAAATGAATATGATCCCAGGCCGTCTTCCAGTCGCCTAGACTCTCGATGTACTCAATCGAAACCAGCGTTTGTGGATCGTACCCCAGCGTTCCACCGACCACTCGATCCTTGGTGGCAACCTTGGCGGCGCGGTTCTCGGGGTTGTCCAGAATGCGGCCGTCGAGGTTGCCGAAAATGTTGTGGCCCACCCAACTCAGGACCTCTAGATTGCGCTCCGCGAACAACGGCGCGAGCACCGTCTTCATCAATGTTTCACCCGTCTTGCCGTCGTGTCCGGCGTGGCAAATTTTTTTTCTTTTTGTCAGCTCTTCAACCGCTGAAAAGTTCGCTCCGGCCGACGGAGTAAAATTTACAAATGGCAATCCAAGCTCGAGCGCGGCCACCGCGTACAAGGTGCTTGCCGGGATGTCGGCTCCCGGTTGATTCAACAACTCGTCGAACGCTTCCCATCGGTCGGGCAGTTCGGCTTCCAGTGGCGGCTCGGTCGAGGCCACGTTCATCACCACCAGGCCACGCAGATCGTTGGCTTCGATGAAGGTTTTCAGGTCGTTCTGCAACCGCGAGATTAGCTCTCTGGGGGCCGTTGTTGCGTCATCGTCTACCGGTACGTCGGCCAGCGCGCGGATCGCTTTACCTGCTTTGTAGGCGATTCCAGGCTTGATCGAGGCGTCAATTTGCTCCAATTCGCTGCTGCATGCTTCTACTAACTCGCGCGGCACTACCTGTTCGTTCGCCAGGCGCCCGGCTGTGGCCCGTAGGTTGGGCTCTCGAATGTCGTGCCCGCCGACAACCAGGTCGCCCCACGGCACCAACGGCAGGGCGGCGAACTCACGCAGCTCAGTGACTAGCCCGGTGGTGGGGGCCAACTGCTTTTGCAGACCCACCAGCCCCAGAATTGCGGTGGTGGCCACATTGCCACAGCCACCCACCATCCACACACCAAGTTTCTTGTCCGCCATGGGTCTCTCGATAGAAGTCCAGGTAGTAAGGAAGTTCGCCTACCCGTCCCAGGCCCTTAGGCGGGTTCGCATGCCGATGACGACCCCCCGAACACTATCAACCAGAGGGGTGTCGCTCTATAGTCGATTTTGTAGTGCCAGCTGGCCAGTGGCAAGCGACTAATAAGGGTAGCTCACTGCCACTTTCCGAGAGTTGTACCTGCCTCGAACCCCCCAACTTGCATGTTTGAATCCATCCAACCCGCACCAGCCGATCCCATTCTTGGACTCACCGAGGCATTCAAAGCCGACCCCAACCCCCAGAAGATCAATCTGGGGGTCGGCGTCTACCAGGACTCGACGGGCAAGACACCCGCATTGTCGTGTGTTAGAAAGGCGGGCGAGCTGTTGGCTCGCTCCGATGCTGGCTCCTCTTATCTGCCGATCCCGGGTCTGGCCGAGTACACCTCGGCGGTGCAGCAGCTGGCCTTCGGCTCGGCGCATGAGGTCGTGACCAGTGGTCGCGCGTTCTCGGCCCAAACCCCTGGCGGCACCGGCGCACTGCGCGTGGTGGGCGACTTCCTTGCTGCCAACATGCCAGGCACCACGTTGTGGGTTACCGATCCCACCTGGGCCAACCACGCCAACATCTTCTCGGCCGCTGGCGTGTCGCTGGCCAAGTTTCCGTACTTCGACAAGGCCAACAACAGCCTGGCTTTGGCCGACATGCTCGATGCACTGCAGAAGATCCCCGCTGGCGACGCGGTGTTGCTGCATGGCTGCTGCCACAACCCAACCGGCGTTGATCCCACGCAGGAGCAGTGGGAGAAGATTGCCGATGTGCTGTACGCCCAGCAACTGTTGCCGGTGCTCGACTTCGCCTACCAGGGCTTCGGCGATGGCATCGACGAAGACGCCGTGGGGCTGCGAACCGTAGCTCGCCAGGGCGAGGAGTTCATTCTCTGCAGTTCGTTTTCCAAGAACTTCGGTTTGTACAACCAGCGCGTCGGCGCGGCGACGTTCGTTGCGACCGATGCCGAGCGGGCCAACGTGGTTGGCAGCCAGGTCAAGCGCGCCATCCGCGCCAACTACAGCAACCCGCCCGCCCACGGTGCGCGGTTGGTGGCTGCGGTGCTGGGCGACGACGACCTCCGCAGCGAGTGGCATACCGAACTCACGGCCATGCGCAACCGGATCAACGGCATGCGCTCTCTCTTGGTCGACAAGCTGGCCGAGAAAAGTGTGCCGGGCGACTATTCGTTCATCAAGGCCCAGCGAGGCATGTTCTCGTTCTCGGGCCTTACCAAGGAGCAGGTCCTCGCGCTCCGCGAGCGGCACGCCATCTACATCGTCGATTCCGGCCGCATCAACGTTGCTGGCATCACCGAGTCGAATGTCGACCGCCTGACTGAGGCCATCGCCGACGTAGTGGGGGGCTGAGCGGCAAGCTGGCATTTTCTCCGCTGGTCAAACCGCATTCGCCGCTCCACTTTCCCACCGCGATCCGCCTGTTTCGCTCTTAACGATTGCACCGTGCCGTGGAGAGCTTTTCGGCTGTTGCCGGTCGCGCAAGCTCAATCGGGTGACGAAACCTTGCCGATCGTGGTATCGTTGAGTCATCGCTTGTGATCTCGTCGACCTGCCATAACCGGCAAAATCGATTCGGCAATATCCAGTTTGGCCGTTTTCCGCCCACCGTCCACTGCCTAATATGAATGTCTTGTTTGCTACTGCTGAAGCGGTTCCCTTCGCCAAAACTGGCGGCCTGGGCGACGTCTGCGGCAGTTTGCCGCGCGAACTGGCTGCCCGCGGCGTGCATGCCAGCCTGGTGATGCCCGCTTTCCGCCAGACCAAGAATTGCGGCCAGCCCCTCGAACCAACCGACCTGGAAATCGAGGTGCCGATTGCGGGCCAACCCATTCGGGCGACCGTGCTGCGGAGCCAGCTTCCCGATTCCAACGTGCCGGTTTATCTGATTGACCAGCCCCACTACTACGATCGGCCGGAACTGTATCGCGAGGCGGGTGAGGACTACCAGGACAACTGCGAACGGTTCGTGTTCTTCAGCCGCGCGGTACTCGAGGTGATCAAGCACTTCGAGCCGGAGACTCAGATTGTTCACTGTAACGATTGGCCATCAGGTCTCATTCCGGTGTATCTGAAGACCGAGCCGGCAGGAGAATTCAACTACGATCGCATCGCCTCGCTGTTCACCATTCACAACCTGGCCTACCAAGGATCGTTCTGGCACTGGGACATGGCCCTTACCGGCATCGACTGGAAGTACTTCAACTGGCAGCAGATGGAGTTCTACGGCAAGCTGAACTTCATGAAGAGCGCCCTGGTGTTTGCCGATGCCGTGAGCACCGTGAGCCCCACCTATGCCAAGGAGATTCAGCACTCCGAGCATGGTTGTGGCCTGGAAGGCGTGTTGCAGGACCGTTCGGAAGACCTGTTCGGCGTGCTCAACGGCTGCGACTACGGCCTCTGGAATCCCGAGTCGGATCCTCACATCGCCATACAGTACTCAATCGACGACTTTGTCGGTGGCAAGGCGGAGTGCAAGCGAGCGCTGCAGGAAGAATTGGGGCTGCCGCAACGGCCGGAAGTGCCGGTCATCTCGATCATTAGCCGACTGGCCGATCAGAAGGGTTTCGATCTGATCGCTCCGCTGATTCCGCAATTCGCCTCTCGCGGGGCGGTGCAGTGGGCCATCCTCGGCACCGGCGAGCCCAAGTATCACCATCTGTTTACGGAACTGGCCGAGCAATTTCCTGAACAAGTTGCCGTGCGGCTCGAGTTCTCCAATCCGCTGGCGCACCGCCTGGAGGCGGGTGGCGACATGTTCCTGATGCCCAGCCGCTACGAACCGTGCGGGCTCAATCAGATGTACAGCCTGCGGTACGGCACCGTGCCGGTGGTCCGTGCCACGGGCGGTCTTGCCGACACCATCACCGACGCCACCGATCACCACCTGAACAACGGCAGCGCCAACGGCTTCTCATTTGTGGAATACACGTCCGACGCCCTGGCCGCCACCATCGAACGGGCCCTGAGCCTGTACCGCATCCCCGACGCCTGGCGCCGCCTGGTCCGCACCGGCATGGAGCAGGACTGGAGCTGGAAGACCAGCTCCGAACAGTACGAGAATGTGTACGAAGAGACGCTGTCGCGGGCGAAGTCTTTGGTGTAGCGTGACCGTTCGTCGTGCGGTCCCAGGGTTGCGTTACAAAGGCTACCCCGGTTCTCACTCACGTCGCACCACCGCCGCCGCCAGATCCCCCAGCCTTTCACCCCCGCTGTAGCTCACCAACCGATACACCGTCCCATCACCACTCGCCAGGCGATGGTTGTGATCCAGCGGCGTGTCGTCGTCCAATAGCACTCGGTAGGTTGTCGTCGACGTGATGGGCGTGCTCGACTCGTCCACCGTGGTCTCCAGCGGCTGAATCCGGGCGTGCACCGCCGGCCGGAACGTGGTCCAACCGGTGATGGCGCCCGCATCCCACACGGCCAGTTGAATATCGACCAAACAATCGAGGCCATGGGCGATGCGCAGATTCCGCGCTTCGCACTTCAGCCGGGTGTTGCCTTGCGTTCTCTCTACAGCGAGCAGCGTATAGTACTCGCCCTTGGTGTCGCGAATCCGATCGCCCACTTGCGGCGGCCGCACCTCGGCGGGCCACTCGAACTGCCACACCACGTCGGTCGCGGGGGCGTATCCGTCCGAGGGTTCGCGCTCGGTCGTGCGGTGGCTGTAGCGCCAGGCCACGTCGATGTCGGTCGATGTGCGCGATCCGCGCCGCAGCAGCACGATGGTCTCGCTGGCGTCGACAATCGCGGCGAAGTCGCCCACGGGGTTCCAGGTGATGGTCATCGTTGTCCTCGTCGTTGATGGTGGCCGTTCGTTTGTGGCCGTTCGCTCCGCGAACGAGCGTTGAATGAACTCAAGTTGGACCGGGGGAACTTGCTGCTCTTCACTCGTTCGCGGAGCCAGCGGCGACACTCAGATGCCTCGCGAGCGGATTTCGAACGTCTCGGCTTCAAAAATCTTGCGGTCGCACCAGTCGACCGTCGCTTGGAGCGATTCGACGTACTCCTGCCAGTGCACCCGCTGGCCGTCGAGCCAGTAGGTCGGCTTGGGATCGGCGCGGATGTCTTCAATCTGCGCGAGCGTCGTGGTGCGGATGGTTTCAAGTTGCTGCGTATCAGTCATTTGAGAATTCAGGGGGCGGGGGTCAGGGGGCAGGGGAAAGCAATGGAAAGCGTGGAGGGAGCACATAACTGGAATTGAGAGTAAGGAAGTCTGCACTGGCGTAGCCAGTTCCGTCGTCCCTGACCCCCGACCCCTGAATCCTGACCCCTCCTAAATACACTTCACCAGAAAGCGAAACACAATCTTCTGGCCGGCGACAGGCGTCACTTCGTACCGCACCTGATAGTCGACGCCGGCGTTGGGGAAGGCGTCGTCGGTCGAAACGTCCAGGTCGTGGCGAAAGTTGTACCCCACATCGTCAACCGCCCAAGGCCCGCCTGTTTGCAGGCTGTCGTAGAAGACATCGTCGACATCGAGCTCCACGTTGTCGTGCCCGTCGATCGGCGACAGGTAGTCGTGGCTCGAGTGGTCGACTTCCAGCACGCTGTAGTGCACCGCCGCAATGTCGCTGGTGGTCACCGACTGGCCATCGGATCCCACGATGCGCCCCATCAGCACAGCGGGGCCATTCTTGAATACGGTGCCTCGGATATCGGTTGCGATAGCCATCAGTTGAATACCTCGCCAATCGGAGATGTAGCGCCCGCCAGGACGCCCGGAAGAAAACACGCAGCCGCCTGGCTGCCATCGGTGTTAATTGTGGCCACCTTGCAGCGGTACGGTGCCACGGCGGAACTCGCGGGCATGCTGCGGCATAGCGTTACGGCCGATCGAGGCCCGATCACCCGCGGGTGTGCAGCCGTGGCAAAGGAACCGATCGAAGTAACGGTGGGGCCGATACCAGGGCGATTGAGTCCGCGTACCAGGTCTTGATACAGCACTGGCCACACGCCTTCGGTAGCCAGCGACAGAGGCGACAAGCCTGCTGCCAGGCGGGCGACGTGCGCATCGGTCAAAGCCTTGTCCCACAGGGACATTTCGGCCATTGAGCCATCAAACCAACCGGTGGCTGCATCGATTCCCAGGGTTGCATCGTCGGTGTTGGCCACCAGTTGGCTATGTCCCACGGTGCTTTGCACGTACGCGTCTTTCGTGCCGTTAACGTAAATGCGGAGTCCCTGGCTCACTCCGGCTTCGAACACCATCGCAACATGACACCACACGCCGGCGGTGTTGAGCAGATTGTTGGACCCTTCGACACGCAGCGGTCCGACATCGGTGTTGACCAGCACGGCCAGCGTGTTGATGCGGCCGGTTGTGTAACCCACGTCGTCTCGCCACAACGACCAGGGCGACGTCGCCGAGACGGCGGCGCCGCGAATGGCGATCACCGCGTCGGCGTTCACGTCGTTCAGCCGCACCCAGCCTGCGATGCTCAGTTGACTGGCCCCACTCAGCGCATCGAGAGATCCGAGAACGACCCGCGAATTGCTACCTGCAAACGATAGTGCCATGGCGAGCTATACCTCCCGCAGTTCAACCGCCACCAGTTCGGCGTCGTCGGTCATGGTGTCCGAACCGCTGGTGGCCACCCGGCTGACGCGTAGCCGAAACGACTCGCCGGCCGCCGGATTGTCGGCATCCGTTGCGGGCAGGTCGATGATGGTCTGCATTAACTCACCGGCACTGGTCGACGTGGCGGTCGAGGCCGTGGCGGCCGCGCCAAAGTCGTCGTTGTCCAGATCATGCGTGCCCAAGGTGCTGTCGTCGATGTGGTGTCGCTCGAACTCCGCTTGCCAGACCACATCGCCGGTCGTGGCGGAGGTGGCGGCCCACGTGACCACCACCCGCAGGTCGCCGCCCGCGTAGTCTTGCGGCAGCACGCTGCAAAAGTCGATCGACTCAGCCGCCGTGTCGTCGAAGTCGAGCACGATATGGTCGTTCCGCACGTCGAGTTGGGCGAAGTTGGCACTCGGCGGCCGCCCAGCCAGGGCGTCGAATACGGAGAGTGTTTTGGAAGTAGGCATGGTGGAAATGTCCAATGACGAATGACAAAGAACGAACCAGGCGAGCCGAAAGTGTTAGCGCCCGGAGCTGAGCAAAATGACCAATGTCGAACTAACAATGACCAACGGAGGGAAGCAGCAAGTTTGCGTTTGCGGCTCTTGAGAATGGAGAGGGTTGGGAGTCGAAACGTAAAACTTGAACAGGGAGACTTCCCTCATTGGTCATTGGTCCTTGACTACCCCGTGCACTTCACCACAAAGCGGGGATCGATCACGGCCGCGGCGCCGCGTTCGCTCGCCTTGAATCGCAGCACGATGTCCTGGGCGAACTCCGCTTCGCTGCCGCGGGGGGCTTGCGTCACGGTAATCGGCCAGTTTTCCATGTAGGCGAACGCCTTGCGGAAGTCGCCCAGGAACCACCACTTCTTGGCATCGGCCGCCGTTTCGCCCGAAGCCACGATCCGGCGATAGGCCAGTCGGCTCTCGGCCACGGTGTAGTTGCCCAGCGGGTTGGCCGCCAGCGTGGAGGTCGCGCTATTGGCCGCCGAGTACTGAATCTCGGCCGCGTTGAACACCCGGTGCGCCGCGTGGCGATAAGCAGGCATCACTAGCACGGTGGTGCCGGAAACCAAAACCGGCTCGCCCGTGTTGGGATCGAGGATGTCGGCCAGCAGTTGTTCGGCCGCGTCCACGTTTTCCCAGTCGACTAGCTCGTTGCTTGCCAGTTCGTTCACCCAGTCGCCACTGGTCTGGTAGGTGTCGTAGCTGGTGCCGCGCCACTTGTAGTTGTTGGTGACGCCGATCACCAGGTCGAGCAAACGCTTCTCCTTGTTCAGGCCCAACAGTTCGCCCACTTCGCTGGCGCGACGCAGGATCAAGTTCGTGCGGTCGAAGAAGATCGCCTCCTTGGTGACCGGGACGATGAACCCCCGCTTGGTGGTGGCGGGCGTCTCGATGTAGTCCTCGCCGAAACCGACGTGCGGGAACGGCATACCCGGTCCCACCTCGGCGTCGACGTCTTCCAGTCGGCCAACGCCAGGAATCTTCTCGCCATCGAGTCGCGTGGGCACCGTATCGACCAGTTTCGACACGACGAACGCCTGCTGCGCGTAGGCGTCGAGAATCTTCGAGTAGATCACTTGTCCAGCAACGCTCTGAAACGCCGTGGTGTCGACACCGTCCGCTGCTTCCAGCACGTGGGTACCGCCGGACCGCGGGTCGAGCGTCCGCACCCACTCGCCTCCGTCGGGCACCAGGGCCTCGGCCAGGTCGCGGATACTGAAGTCCTCGGCCACCAGGTGTTTTTCGCGGAGCGCTTCACTCAAATGCTCGACGGTTCGCTCGCCGCCATCGAGTTGATACCGCCGCTTCAGTTCTTTGTAGGCAATCGTCACGTGTCGTTCCTTGTTGAGGATGGTTGGCTGTTAGTTGTTGGTGGTAGGATGGTCACTTGTTACGCAGCCGCTTGGGGGCCGCCGCGGGTTACGGTGCCGACGATGTCGACGTACACCGAACTGCTGGCCGAGGGCTCGCGCTTCGCGCAGCGGCCGATTGCCAGGTTTTCGGTCGCCACGGCGATGGCCTGCTGGTCTTCGAGCGCCGTGCCACCGGCATTCTCAGCGGCGCCCACCAGGTCGCCGACTTCGAACGTGGTCGACACGCAGTCGAGTTCGAACACCCCGGTCGTGGCCACCCGAATGTCGGTCACCTGGCCCGCACTGGAGGCCTGCATCGCCACCCCGACAAACGCATCGTGCAGGGCCTCCTGGTTGGCGGCCGGGGTGCCGCTGTCGCTCTGGCTCGACGCGGGCTTCGCGTCGTCCGTGTCCAGGTAAACCAGGTCACCAATCTCGATCACGGTCGCGGCATCCACCGGCAACATCACCGGGTTCGTGTCGCCATAACGCCATCGCATCTTGTTAGCCATTTGAAAGTCTCCAGAGGTTGAAAGTTGGTTTTTGTGTCATCCTGCGAGCGGAGCGAAGGGTCACGTTCACCGCCGCAGCGACGCCGCGAACTGCTCGGCCGTTTCCGCAGGACGGCGCGGTTCACCGGCCAGCCACTGCTGCTCACGTGCGACGATTGGCCGGTAGCCGCCAGTCGCACTCCGTGCGAGGGCCGCCCGATCGGCCACCAGGGTTTCAAGCACCTCTTCGCTGGCGGCCGATATCAGCGTGTCCAGGAAGGCCGGTGTCGTCACTCTCTCAGCGTGTCTGGCGCCGGGCAGTGGCAGGTTGTGCTCGGCCAGCAATTCCGCGATCCGAACGCGGCGTTTCAGCAACGCAAGTTGCTCCACCAGCGGACGCTCGATCGCCTCGACCAGATCGGCCCGCTCGCTCGAGAGCCGCTCGACGGTGAGCGACTCCAGCAGTTGGGCATTGGCCGCGGTGTGCTCGAACAGTCCGCGCGTGGTGGCTGGGTCGGCCACCAGGTCGACGCTTTCGACGCGGGTGATCGCTTCGACGACGGTCGTGTCGCCCTCCCGCTTGGTGCGGGCCAGCACGTTGTGCGACAGGCCCACCTGTTCGGGTGCGTGTTGGGCATCCCAGGCAAGTTGCTCGGCCAGGGCGTGCTTGGGATTGAAGTGCAAATCGCCAAACAGCCCTTCGCCCGGGCGGTGTTTTACCTCGCGAACGACGCCCAGGCGGTCCTGGTAGTCGCGCGGCGCTATCGGCGAGCCCTTGGGGTGATTCACATTCACCTTGGCCCCCTCGTACAGCGGTATCGCACTGGCCAGGGCCGCTTCGCGGTAGGTGCGTCCGTTTTTCGAGGCGAGGCCCAGCAGCTTCACGCCCCGCAGCACACCGCGCTCGGCGTCCACGCGAATCGATTGGCCCGTTGAGTCGACAAATTCTTGCAGTCGTTGTTCCATGTGTAGTTGGGAGTTGGAGGTTAAGTGTTGGAAGGAGTTGCCATAAAAAAAGCCCATCATCGAGCGCGCGTGTGCGCTCGATGATGGGCTCGTTGCGATACCGGCCGTTTCGGCCAGCTCGATGCGATACCGGTTAGGGTTATAAGCTCCAGGCTTTAGGCTGTTGGCTTTCTTTCTTATCGCTGAGAGCCGTTAGCCAATAGCTCATTTCACCATTCTTTCGACGTTCACTTTCAGGTGTTGAATGTGTCCGTCCTGGATGCTCAGCGTGATGCCGGCGGTGCCATGGAAGCCGCGCTCCGAGGCGCTGGCCAGCAGCCTGGCAAATTCTTGTTGCGCCTGCTGGGCCTTCGATGGCTTCGTAACTGGTTGGCGAGTTGCAGTTGTCATACAGCCCAAGATAGCAATTGGAGCAACGATTTCTACGGCGATTTTTTTACACGTGCGATTTTGTAGGAGTTGTTTCGAAGTGGTGTTTTGCTGGGGTAAGCAGCGAGCCGGAAACGTCAGTGGCCGGAGCTGTTGGAATGACTAATGACGAATTAACCATGACCAATGATGGCAGACAGAATCGCTCATTGGTCATTGGGTACGTCGTCATCCGACATTCCCCCCTCGTGCATCATCCGGTTCTGTTGTTCCTGGTCGTAGTCGAGGCCCAGTTGCCGGCTCCACGTCTGCGGCGAGACGATGCCGCGGCGGTAGGCCAGGTCCATTATTCGGGCGTCGTCCAGTGCGTTGCGGCTCACGACCTCGGGCGGGGTGATTTGGACGTCGACCAGTTGGCGAGTGTTCGCCGGTAGCCTGCCTGTGGCCACGGCGTTGGTTACCACGCGCCACATCACGTCGCGGTCGTCGCGGGCCATCGCGGCTTGCAGTCGTTCGAACATCCGTACCGCGGGACCCTCGGCTACCATCGTCGAGGCGTAGTTGGCGTTTGATGCGTCGCTGGTGAACATGAACTCGGGCATCACCAGCCGCGCGGCAATCGCGCGTAGCTCTGCCTGCAGGATGGACACAAACGCCGAGGCGTCGACCCCTGTGGCGGGGAAGTCGTACTCCACGTGGGCCGGCGCGTCGAGAATCGTGCCTGCGCCGTATTGCGTAAGTTGCTCGATGCGACCCGAGGGCGTCGCGGTGGCCGCATCGGAGCCGCTAGCGACCAGTTGTTCGACACCGGTTCGCGTGGCGGCGCGATGCTTGCGAATCAGGGCGATGGCCGATTGGATCTCGGCCACGACGCTCATGTTCCGCAGTAGCTTCTCTGCCCGTCGCAGATTTTTCCGCACCGGCGTGTAAAGTGGCAATCCCCGCTTGGCGTTGCGGTCCACGTTCGCGCGGCGGTGCTGTACTTCACTGGCGTCGAGCAGCACCCCGTCGACATAGTAGCCCCGCACCGTTTCGACGTCGGCCGGGTCGGTCAATACGCCGTGACTGGCCGCGGGGTCGTCGCGCAGACGGTCGGGCGTGCGAACGTCTTCGGGATCGATAAACCGGACGCGCGTCTCACCACTCGGGTCGGTGAACAGCCGCAGCAAGGCTTCGCCATCGCGATCCATCCGCCGCACGATCTCCTGCTGGCGATTGTGCCACTCGTTAGCTTCGAGGAATTCGTCCAGCACCCGCTGCACCTCACTGGCCAGGGCGTCGGGGGCCGCAGCGTGCTTGCGAATCACCGCCTGGTATGTGTGCCCGCTGCCCACGATGTAGCTGATGCGATTCTCGACGCCGTTAATGGCGTACTCGTTCGTTACCAGCAACTGCCGGCAATCGCGGCGAACGTCGGCCAACCGCTCGAGGGCCAACGGATGACTGGCCGAACTACCAGCCGCCACGTCCTGCCACAACTGACCATCGTCGCCGGCGAGCGCTTCGCGGGGATCGACAAAGTCGGAGATCAACGTTTCGAAGGCTTCGTGGAGTTGCTTGAGATTGTTCATGTGTGTCTCCTGAGTGTCTAACTTGTCGCGGATCGGCGCGGATCAGAGTGAACGGAAACGGATCCGCGCCAATCCGCTCAAATCCGCGTGCATCCGCGACTGATTTCCTTCTCCAAAAATTCGTGGTTACTTCCGCAGCGCCAGGTCCTCCGCCAACCGCAAAGCCATCTCCAGCGCATCCGGCCCATCGTCGTGCGCGCCGCCGGGGAAGTCGCGGAGTTGATCCACCAGCATCCGTGTCGAGTGCGAGTGGCGCTTGAACCGCAGTCTTCTTCTCGACAGGTGCTGGCCGAGGCGGCGGATGCGGACTTGTTTGTTGGTGTGGTTGGTGATCGTGGCGGGCGCGATCTGCAGTTGCCCCTGGCGGCGGAACTCGGCCGCGAACTCGTCGGCCAGCAGGTCCTGCCACTGGTTGGCTTCGACCCCGAACACCGCGGGGCGGAACCGCTCGCAGATGGCCACCCCGTCGGTCACCATTACCGGCGTGGGACGGCGGGCCAGGTCGGCATCGACGTACAGCACCCCGTCGGCATCGATACCCAGCATGACGAAGGCCGAGTAATCGCCCCGCCGGGCGTCGGCCCCTTTGCTGGGATCGAGCGCCACGGTGCGGAGCACCAACTCGTCGGGCCACTGGTCGAACCACAGGTGTTCGCCAAAGTACTCCTCGGGCCACTCGCAACCATCGGGATCGATCGGTGCGCCTTGCTTCTCCCGCTCGAACGCCGTGCGGCCGCTTTCCACACGCATCTGCATCAGCGTCAGCAGGTCTTCGACCTCGGGCCACAGTACTTCGGCGCCGCCGTGCATCGCCGTGCGGTTCACTTCATAGAATTTGCGGGCCGTCTCTGCCGCGTTGGGGTCGTCGGCACGAGTGTAGAGCCGCTCCCACTTCCGCCACAAGTCGTCGCGCTGAGGCCACCGTTCGATCGCACGAAACAACCGGCTCTGCCAGCCCGGCGTCGTTTGCAGTTGCATGGCCAGCGCGTCGCGGTGCAGCGCCGTGGCCAGGTTGACGATGTTGGTTCGGGGAGTGCCCGCCTTGAGCAAGGTGCCGTGAAACCAATTGCGTGACGAACTCCTTTGATTGGCGCTCGACATGTGGGCGTCGTTCTGGATGTCGTCGCATACAATTAACGTGGGGCGATGCTCGCCCCGCCGGCGGCCGCGAATCCGCTGCCCGGTGCCGTACGCTTCGATGGCGACCCCATTTGGCAGTTTGATGGCCGCCGCCTGCCACCGCGGACCGGTGCCACACGCCCCGGGGTACGCCGCAGCCAGCAGCGGGTTGCCCGTGAGTTCTGACTTGACGTTCTCCAGGTGCATGCGGGCTTGAGCTTCGGTGTCGGAGACGATCCAGATGTACGGTTCCCACGCCTCGCACGCGGCGCGGAGCACGTATGCCAAGGTGCCAAGCGTCGACTTCGCCCCGCCGCGCGGCCCGATCACATTCAGCTTGCTACCCCGCCGGGTGTGAAAGGTGCCCAGCTGCTCGGCAAGCCATCGGTGCATCGCCGAGGGCGGTGCCGTGAAGTGCCCAGGCAGGTATCGCTGTCCCCATTCGATAAGGTCGACCGCCGCCACCCGCGCGTTTCGGCGGGTCCGCAGTTCGGATAACTCGCGGGCGAGCTCCTGACGTTGTTGCCGGAGGAAGTTCAAAGGGCTGGACGTGTGTCGAAGCATCGCGTTGGTCGGAATACAGGGACAAGTCAGCGGAAACGCTACTGGTCGTAGATGGTGGTGGAAGTGGAATCGGCAAAGCGCTCGGCGGCAAAACTCGGGATGGACAGTTCTCCCAGCCCGGCGATCAGGCGGTCGTGGTCGTCGGCATGGCGGACTTCGCGGTCGACCAGCCGGGCGATGTCGCTGCGGAAGGCGGCGAACTGCTCCTCGGTAATCGTCCGCGGAGCCTTGGCCAGGTAGCGATGGCCGCGGCAGCGTTCGAGCCACCACACGCTGGCCCGCCAGTTCTTCGGTTCGTTGCCCGCCAGCCTCACGTTTTGGAGTTGGCGGACTTCGGTCAGGGCGCCGGCTCGGTGCGCGCGGTACGGAAACTGGGGCTCGCCGTGCATCGCCAATTCGAACTCCGCCGGCGACACTCCGGTTGCTTCGAGCGCCGTCTCCACGGGGCATCCCGCCGCCAGCACTCCAACTAGGTCGTGTACTTGTTGTTCAGTTATGGGCAAAACGCTGGTTCCTCATCGCATCGGGCGGATCAAGCTTCGCCTGAGCAGCTATTCCCCCACAAACTCAAACGACACCACGGCCCGTCCAGTGCTGCTGCGGTAGTTGTTGAAACCGCGGGTTCCGGTGCGCGACTGGCCGGTCTTCTTGACGCTTACCGCCTTCCAGTCACGCGACCGTTTGCAATGCTGGATCAACGCAGGGTGGCTACTGGTAACACTCACGCGGTGGCCTCGTTGGCGTTGCAGTTCGGCCACAGCGCGAACGCTCCGCATGCCGATACCGATGCCCTGGTAGTCGGGCAGCGTAACGATTCGCGTAAAGCGCCGGCGGCCGCGATAACCGATCACCGGAATGGTCGCGCAGAAGTTCACTGGCTCGCCACGCCAGGTGGTCAGGTAGCATTCGCTCTGCGGAGCAAGCGAGCCGCTTAAATAGTGATGACGCGCAAACAGCGGCCACGCCTTAAGCTCGGTGCGGTGAACTTCCAGTTCGATCTTCGGTCGCCGAAGGCACCTCCGGGTGAGTCGCCGCGTGGCCATGTCGAGCACCCAATCGGCCTCGAGCCACTCGGCCACGTCGTAGTGGCAGGTGACGGCCACAAACTGGCAACTCACCCTGCGGCCACGAATTGCCTTGGCCACAGCCGCCGAACAAACTCGCGCGACGTTGCGATCGACCACGCTGGTGAATTCGTCGAAGGCGACGCAGGGCACACGATTCGGCGGTTGGGAGGCCGCTGAGGTTTCGGCTGTCCCATTCGCCAGTGCGCGCGCCAGGTCGCAGCGGAAACGCTCGCCGTTCGAGAGCACCGCGTACGGTTTGATCCACGACGGTGGTGAGCTGAACCCCACGGCCGTCAACAATGCAGTCGTCTCGCGAACCGAAAAGCCCTCGAAGCAATCGATCACTGCCCGATCGGCCGGCCAGTCGCTGGCCGTGTAGAGCGAGTGGCCAAACGCCGCGCGGGCGACGCTCGACTTGCCACTGCCGCTGGGGCCAACCACGAGTCCGATCTGCCAGTCGTTGTCGGTGGGCAACTCCACATCGAATTCCTCGGTCAGTCGCTCGGCCAGCGGCACATCGAACATGCCGGCCACCTGTTGAACGCGGAACGAATCGTGGACGGGGCAGGAGAGAGAGATGTGCATGTTGTTCTGGTTCGTTGTAGTTCGTGTCATTCTGAGGGAGCCCAAGCAACTGATGGATCTACTGAATGCGGAATCGTTGTGATGGAGGGCTGTTCCGCCTTCCGAATTCCGAACTCCGCATTGGTCAAAGTGTCATCACCCGGCAGCGGAATCCTTCGCCACGAAGCCGGTTGAATAGCAGCTCCTGCTCCTCTTCGCCCTGGCACTCGACCACCACCTGATACGACTCGGGCACGTCGATTTCAGGGCGTTCGGCATCAGCGAGCAGGGGGGCGTTGTCGGGCTTCATGCCGGCAAACATCGACTCGACCGCTTCGCTTTCGAACTGCGCCTCGTCCAGCAAGGTCGCAAGGTTCTCCTGATCGACGCCCACCATCGTGGCCAGGGCATCGTGTGTCAGCAGCACCTTGGTTGCCTCTTGGTCGTCCAGGTCCACCACCAGCACGGGCACGGCCGCGTCCTGCATGGTTTCGGCCCGCAGATGACCGTCGATCAGTTCGAGCGTTCCATCGGCAAGTTCCCGTGCCACCACGGCATCGGCGAATCCCACGTCGGCCAGCACGCCCCGCAGCGCGTCGCGCTGCGCGACCGGGTGCGTCCGCCAGTTTCGCGGATTCGGTTTTAGCTCGCTCGCCGGCACGCGGCGAAGTTCTTTCACTCGGTCTTGGATGTTCATGTTTTTAATCACCATTCTGAAGTTCGTCGCGCGCGGCGAGACGCGTGACGTCGTTGCGGATTTCGTCCACCTTGGTATCCATGCGGTCGAACAGCAGGCAGTTGCGCTCGAGTTGCGACTCGAGCACCTTCATCCGCGGTTCGAGCCCGCGCACTTGCGTGGTGAGCGCAAAGCCCTCGATCACCAGAGCGAGCAAGAGCGCGAGTCCGCCCCAGCGAAATAGCATGGCTTGCAGACGGTGTTCGTGTTCTTTGGTGTTCATGGTTGTTGATGGAGTATTGATTGTCGCAAGATGTCACGCAGAGACGCAGGGGACGCAGAGAGAGGGAACTATCGAGCGAAGAGGGAAGCTGCAAATTCTGCTTGGTGCTTTTGGCCGCCCGATTCCCTCTGCTGTCTCCGCGCCTCTGCCTGACACAATGTTCCTCGCCAACTACGGAGTCGGCGCCGGGGGAATGATCGGTGCAGCAGTCGTGCCATTCACAGGTGTCGTGTTGCCGCCGATCGTGGAGTCGCTGCGCGACGAGCGGTAGAAGTTGGTCAGGTTCGTGGGCCAGGGGGCGATGTCGGCAGGCAACTCCGTCACGGGGATTCCTTCGGAGAGCAGCTCCAGCCGGTCTTCGGTCAGCACGCGGTCGAGTCGTGGTACCGTGTCGACCATTTCCGTGGCGGTGAAGAACTCGCCCGGGTTGTACGCGGCGAAGTCGGCTTCGGTGAGCACGAACCCATCGGCCGTGGCGGCGGTACGGTCCTTGCCAAACAGCTCGATCGCCATGTTGGCGTACACCCGCCGCAGATACTGGCCCACCAGGCCGGCGAACGCGGTGCTGACTTCCATCTCTTTGCGGTTCTCGGTGTGCTGCATTGCCTCGGCCAGCGAGAGCAGTACCATCTCGGCCCACCGTTTCAGGAATGGGTTGCGAACCTTGAAATACGGCACCGGGTACACGCGAAACACCTCGCCCGCGGGCCGCACGTGCTGCACCTCCATGTTCCGCTCGCCCGGCGGCACCGCGCGGCCCGCCAGGATGCTGGCCGCCCGCAGATAGAGCTTGTGGATTCGCTCCAGCGTGTTTCGCGACGGCGGGATTCGCAGGTCGACGTCCTCGTGATGCATGATGTGAAACAGGTTGCGACCAACCAGCTGTGTCCAGTCGATGATCGTCGGATTCAGGCTGCCGATGTCGTTCGACCAGTTCGGCACGGCATACCCGGCCTCGCCGAAGATGCCAACGTTGTAGTGAAGAATCGCATCGGAGTTCGTGATAGGCATGATGTTATTAGGGGCTAGGGACTGGGGGATAGAGATTGGCGAGCCGGAAGCGTCAGCGCCCGGAGCTAGGAGAAAATGACCAATGTCGAATTAACAATGCCCAATGAAAGGTGAGAGCATCATCCGTCATTCCCGTTCATCTGCTGCTGGATCAGACTTTCCAGTGTGTGCAGCGTCTCGACACTCGCGGGCAGCTTGCGGGCGACCTGGCTGGCGGCCCAGGCATAGGCGTTCTGGAACTTTGAAGTCTCGTATGGCACATAGGTGTTGGTCTCCACGACTTGCGGCTGGTTGGGTGGGGCTTCGAAGGCCACTGGCACGGCGCGTTGCTCGCGCTCGTTCCAGCGGTAACAGTAGGTGTCACTAGTGGTTTCGGTGTTGTTGGTGGGGTTGGTGGTGAAACGTCTCGGTGCGCGGACCTCCCAGGCCACGCCGGCGGGTACGGCGAACACGCACCAGAAACCCTGCCGCCACGATCGCCACGCCGAGCGGTGTGCTCACGCCCAGCGCGGCCGCGGCGAGCTTGAGCCAATCGCCCTCTGGCGTGACGACGCGCGGGGCAGGGGAGGGGAGTGATGGTTGGGAATGTGTTAGTTCCTTGAGCTGCTGTTCGATTCGTGCAAGTCGCTCATCGCAATCACAAACTCGATCCCCGCCCTCGTCGGAAGACGAGGGTTTCGTAACCAAGCGTCTTTGTGGCTGGTTGGAATTCTCGCGAATTCCGCTACGTTGATACCGCTCGACGAGTGCTCGCACGGGACCAATGGGCACCAGCGCTGTGCCGCCGCTGGGGTTGCCCCACACGACTCCCACCAACCGCCCCTGGCTGTAGACGCCGCCGCCGGAGTTGCCGCTGCGACTGGCGCCAGTGGCGAAGAACCCACCGGACCCAGCACCGTGGTAGCGGTTTGCGACCTGTCCGAAGTATTTGCGGAACGTGACTCCCGCATCGAACGCGCGGAACTGCACAGGCGTGCCGATCGAGACCTCGCAGCCCAGTTTCACGTAGGGCCACTCGGCGCGGACTGAAAGTAATGCGAGATCGTTCGCGCGGTCGATGGCCACGACCGTCGCCGGGGCCGAGCCGCCATTGCCGGCGTGCACCAGCACGCGCTGCTGGCCGTCGATCACGTGGTGGTTGGTGATGATGAGCGTACCGCCGCTTGCGCTGCGCGCCACCGAGGTGCCGCTGCCCCGCGAAGTGGGACACTCCACGCGAATGTCCATGGCGGTTGGCTGCGCCCGCTGCTCGGCAGGCAAGCACCGCCAGGTACCGTCGGACTGGCGAACGCATTCGGCGTGGGCTACTGAAAGACTCATCGCCGAGGCACAGAGCACACGGTGGAAAATTGGAGCGAGTGGTTTGAACACAGCGTCGCTTTCCAGGGTAGCGGCTACGTCGCAACCCTTCGCTGGGAGACAAGTTGAATTGTGTCGCTGCGTCGCTTTAGACCAACGTCAGCACGTATTGATAGAACGGGCTCTGCGCCAGGTCGGCCGGCTCGGTCAGTCGGTCGGCCAGGTGCGGAACTGGGTCGACACCACCGGCCAGACGGTCGGCCATCGCCACGGCCTGACTGCAGAACGGTGGGCGGCATTCGACTTGTTGATCTTCGAGGTTGGGGCGGGCGAACAGCCGTACGATCGGCAGGTGCAGCAGCGACGCCGTGGCGACACCGCCGTAGCCATAGTCGCAACCTGCCAGCCGCCGCATGTAACGCACGGAAGCCAGGCGGTCGTAGTATTTCCACCGCAGATCGGGATTGGTGCGAAACAGGTCGATGCGGCCGGGGTACTTGTGGACCTGACTGGCAAGCGTCACCGCGCGGCCGCCATACCACTCGCGAACCTCGCAGCAGAACGGCTCGTCGCCCCACCAGGCGAGCTTCGCCGCATGCGAATGTACGCCCCGCCCGGCAATGGCGATGAGCGATCCGAAGGACCATCGCCGCCGGCGAAACAACAACAGGTCGCCATCGAACAGCTGCGGCCGAGCATCTTGTAGCGAAACGTAATGTTGCATGGAACTAATGCCTGGTGCCTAGCGACAAACGACTACTGCAACAAAAAAAGCCCGCCGCGAGAAACACGTTTCTCGCGGCGGGCTCTTTTGGATACCTGATTCTTCCCAGCAAATGCGGGAAGCTTGGCTCCACTGGATACCTGCCAGTGACTTGATGCGTGAATTATGAACGAGTGTGTGTAAAAAAACTACAAAGAAGCGCGAAGAAATGGAGAATAGTCTGTGGTGTGGAGGGTACGCTGTGGCGGGGAACACGAATCGACGCTAACGCCCGTTGCCGACGCATTGCACAGAGTCGCTGTTGCGCCAGCCGGTACAATAGGATCGGCTGAAACTTGCGAGCTTGTTGAGGACTGTTTGAGCGTGGACGCTAACCTTTCATTCCGAGGTGCACCTACTGAACCGTCGCAGTTTCGGCTGCGTACGTTGCTGATTGCCTTCGTGGTCGTTGGCGCAGCATTGGGTATCTTTGGGAGGCTCCTGTTGCCATCGCCCGAGGAAGTCGAAACGGATCGGCTACGGCAAGAGCTTTTCCGTCGATACCCGACGATTGAAGCGTTGAATGCCGCGTTGGAACAAGAGTTTCGTACGGTGAATCCACCTTCCATTCGGGGATGGCGGTTCCAGCGTGCAAACAAGACGAATCAGTGGAACGGGTGGCGGAGGCGAGGTATCGCCTACTACGATCGCAACAATGACGGCAAAATCGACATGAAGTACCGCTACGAGCCACGAACGAGTACGAACGAATACTGGTGGGAGGATAGCGATTTCGACGGCGACTTTGACACCGAAGTGCAGCAAGGCTGTTTTCATCACAACGAGATCCCTCTTACGCCGAAAGTTGCGGTGCCTCGGGTGAACGAATAATCGTTCGGGCAATCGCGTAACGCGGTGGCCACCGCGGAGTTCCATAGGCGCGAATACGTGTTACCTCTCGGGATCTTTGGGCAAACCTTGCACGCACTTCGCTGTCGTTGATACAACGGAGTAGGTTTACGGCACACTCAGCTCAAGGAGACCACGCGATGGCAGAGAAGAAACTCGGTAGCGACAACCCCAAGGCCTACTTGCCGCTGGGGCACATCGATACGATCGAGAATAAGGCGCCCAAACCGGGCGAGCCGGCGCGGTGGGCCCGGGTGCGGTTGCAGCACGAGGATGGCTCGGAGGGGACGTTCCTGTTGACGTTTGAAGAACTGAAGAACGGATTGATTCGTGCGGAGACAAACAAGGAAGACCTGCCTCCCGAAGGATTGTTGCAGAAGCTGCAGAATCTGTTGGATTGAGCAGCGGCGATCACCCACTCGATGCCGGCCGGCAAATTCTTGACCCCTTCCGCCCACCGCCTGGCACTGTTATCGGTATCGAGTTGTGTACGTGGTGGGGGCTCGCGGAGCTTCTGGACGGGCAAGGTTGGATCCACACGGGAGGCGAACATGTTGAAGCAGATTCCGACGGTGCTATGGCTTGCGTTGGCGATTCCCGTGGCCACCGCCGCCGAGCCCAAGCCCATCACCGAGGCCTCCACGGTGCTGGCCATCTACAACGAAGACTGGGGCCTGGCGGCAGCGGACGGACCGCAATTGATCTTCTGCCTGTGGGACGATGGCACGCTGGTCTGGTCGGACGATCAACAGCACGGCGGGGCGCCTTTCCGTTCGGCACAGTTGTCACCCGATACGTTGACCAAGACGCTCAAGCAATTCGAAGACCGCGGACTGTTCGAGGTGCCAAAACTGAAGCATGCCAACTGGGGGCCGGATTCATCGTTCACCAAGATCGTCATTCGCGGCAAGGACCACCAACTCGAGATGGAGTCGTGGCACGAATTGTTCGAGTCGGGTGGCAAGACCATCGCGGCATCGCATGGGCTGACGGGGCTGAACGGCAAAAAACTACTGCCGGCGCTCGCCCAGGAGCCAGCCGAGTACCTGCACTATCGCATGACCTGGCTGGAATTACGGCTGGCGGCAGCCAACCTGATTCCCAAGGCGGGCACACCCACTGCAGGCACCGCCACAATGAAGGCCGGCAAGATTTCCTGGTATCCGGCAGTTGCGGAGTAGGCTTCGCTGGAGCACGGAACCGTGGTGTAGCGTGGAGCTCCGCCACGCCCGCGAACTCCACCAGGCGGTAGAATTCTCTGTTTTACGAAACGAAATCAGCGCTGCACGATGCGCCCCGGTACTTAAACAAAAAAACCCGTCTTCGAAAGCGAGCTTTCGAAGACGGGCCCTTTGGATACCAAGGTCCTTGGGGGGCTTAAGACCTCGGTTCCGTGGTCGGTCTTAGTGCAAGTTGCACACGCGTGACTTGTTTTGGTGTACCGTTTTGCTGGCCATCATTTCGGCAGCCCCCTGGAATGGTCGATTTTAAACCACTCTCGTACAACCAGTCTGGCATGCTGGTCGACGGCTTTCAACAGTTGCCATCGAAGAATCCGCAAAAAAGTGCACCGCGTACATATCGTCTAAAATTTCCATGTTCTTGAAGCTCTTAAATGGATTTCAAGAGTACCAAGCCCACTGAGCCGTGAGCCGCGGTTGGTCGCTGGTGCAAAGCCCTTGCACCTTTTTCCGAACTCGCATGTTAGAAACGTCGTAGTGGGGCTTCGCTCAGTAGGCTACGTTACGAGGCTCCCAGGGGTGGAGCTGTACGCAACCCCAATCTTGTAGGGGGGCAGTGTGGTCGCATCCAGGTAGCAGGGCGATCAGCGGCCCAGGAAGGTTCGCCAACTGGCCCCGTATTGGCGGAACGCCTCGGTGGGCATCGACACCGTGTCCCAACGAGGCGACAGCGTCCGGGCGGCGTGCCAGTAGTCGGCCAGGCGAACGCCGACAAAGCCATAGCGGCGGTCGCGAAAATGCCACACGTCGTCCGGCGGCACCGGAGAGCGGTCGGCCGTTAGCTCGAAGGCAAATACCAGCACGGGCGCAAAGTCATCGCCAAAGTAGCGGGCCCACTCGGCCAGGCTCCGCAGGTCGTCCCGAGTCGACCAGTTGCGCCAGTACTGCTTGTTGGTGCGGCCGGAGGGAAACTGTCGCCCCTTGATGTCGACCAGGTAGCTGGTGGGCCCCGGCGGCGAGACCAGGAAGTCGACACTCTTGAGCGATTGGCGACCCGTCTGCTGGGCCACGAGGCTCCGCCGCTTTTCGTCCACCGCCACGTAGGGGGTCCGCCACTCGCGCAGCAGGGCCTCGAACGCCGCCTCGTAGTGATTGTGCCGTTGTGCCATGGCTTGTGTGAAATGAATGCGGTGGGTGGCGCCCCTCACCCTACCATCCTCGGGAGCTTGCATCCATTAGAGAAATCCATGAAGTCCGCGGCAAAATAGCGTGGTAGGCGATTGGATGAACCTCGGAGAGCAAAGAGGTCACGGAGTTTTGGAACACCACTAACCGCTAATCATCTATTGGCGAAGTTTAGCGGTTATTGGCGTTCCTAACCTCTTCTTCGCTCCGTGTGCTCTGAGCTCTCAGTGGTTGTCCCTGGGAGTTCTTCGCGGTTGATTCTCGGCGGTCAGTCTGGCTGCCAGGGTAGCGGCTACGCCGCAACCCTTCGCTGGGAGCCGAAACGCCTTCGGCGTAGAAGTGTCAGCTCTCTGGCTGTGCGGTTTTCCTGTGATTGGGCATTGGGTCCTTCGTGATTGGTCATTCCCCAAGGTCTGCCATTCTCCTCCGTATTTCCCTATAATTGAGCGTTTCCCCATCCGCCTACCGCTTTTCTCTGTTCTCGCATGCCTCTTTCCATCATCCATTACCCGCATCCGACGCTCCGCCACAAGTCGCAGCCCATCCGCCGCGTCGATCGCGAGCTCAAGACCTGGGTGGCTGAGATGTTCGACCTGATGTACGAGCACGAGGGCGTGGGGCTGGCGGCCAACCAGGTCGACTTGCCGTATCGGATGTTTGTGATGAACCCCACCGGCAACAGCCAGGAGAAAGACGCCGAGCAGGTCCTGATCAACCCGGTGCTCTCGAAGATGAAGGGGCAGCAGGAGGGGAACGAGGGCTGTTTGAGCATCCCCGGCGTGCACGCCGACGTGATGCGGGCCAAGACGCTCCACGTCGAGGCGTTCGACCTGGCGGGAAACCTGATCGAAGCCGACCTCGATGGCTTTGCCGCCCGTGTGGTGCAGCACGAGAACGACCACCTGGATGGCATCCTGTTCATCGACCGCCTGAGCGACGGTAACCTGGCCGAGATCCGCGGGCTGATCGACGAATTCGAAGTCGACTTCCAAAGCCGCCTGGCCACTGGCGAAGCACCGACCGAAGAGCAGGTTGCCAAGAAGCTGGCGGAGCTCGAGCGGTTACGCACGTAGTCGTACCAACGGAATTCATTCCGTTGGCGGAGTTTTCTTGGCCGTAAGAAATCAGTCGCGGATTGGCGCGGATTTGGCAGGATATACGCGGATTAGGTGTGGGGAGCATTTGCGATCTTTAGTTGGGGGGAAGCGATGGACGATGCGAAGCTCATCGAGATAGCCGAGACGTTAGAAACAGAGAACGATTTGAGCGACGCGCGGAGCAGGGTGGCACGCGGACACCCTCCGAACTATGTGTTTCCTCTGGCCAACCGTGCTGGCTATATTCGCTTGGCAGCATGGTTTTTGCGTGCGGCGGCATTGCCTTCTAAGGCCGTGGAGGGTGCGAAGCAAGTATTCATCGACGAATCGTTGCAGCAGATATTGCTCGACAAGAACGATCTGCATATCGACTTTCTGGGACGTGATGAGGACTTGCCGGGTCCTTCAGTCAGTCCTTCCGTGGTTCGAGAGGGTCTGGGAACTTTCGTGAGCTTTGCGGTGTGGGCTCTAGGCATAATTATCTTTGTCCTTGGTGTGAGGTCACTGCTACAGATACTCGGCCTGCTGGTCGGACCGTGAACCACTGTCGCTGATCTGCGTCTATCCGTTACAATCCGCGCTAATCCGCGTCGAGTTCTACTAACCAACGGAATATATTCCGTTCTACGAGGTATTAATGAAGCTTGTGATGCTCGGAACTGGACCCTTCGCTGTGCCCACGCTGCGGGCGCTGGCTGCCGGTCCGCATGAAGTGCTGCTGGTGGTCTCCCGGCCGTTCAAGGGGCGTAAGAACGCGCCGAAGCCGCCGATGCACGACGCGGCCGCAGAGCTCGGCATCGAGTTGTGGACTCCCCCGAGCGTGAACCTGCCGGAGTCGATCGAGCGGCTCGAGTCGCTTGGGGCGGATCTCTTGGTGGTGTGCGACTACGGCGAGATCTTGAAGCCTGCCGCGCTCGGCGCGACAAAGCTGGGCGGCGTGAACCTGCATGGGTCGCTGCTGCCGAAGTATCGCGGCGCGGCGCCGGTGCAGTGGGCGGTCCTTAGTGGCGACGCTGTGACCGGCAACACGGTGATCCAGATGACCGCGGGACTCGACGCGGGACCGTGCCTGGCCCAGCAGAAGGTGGAGATCGATCCCGACGAGACGGCCGGCCAGCTCGAAGAGCGTCTTGCGGATCTTGGCGCGGAGGCCGTGGTCGAGGTGGTCGAGAAGCTGGCCGCCGGCACCGCCGAACCGGTGGAACAAGAACACACCGCCGCCAGCAAGGCGCCGCGGCTGGCGAAGCAGGATGGCCTGGTCGACTGGACGCTGTCGGCCGGGGAGATCAAAAACCGCGCGCGGGCGCTCTCGCCGTGGCCCAGGACGTTCAGCTTCTGGCAAATTGAAGGTCGCGAGCCATTGCGGGTGGTAATCGACCGCGTGCAAGTGGAATCAGAGATGAGCATTGATTCGCTGTCGCCCGGAGAAACGCAGAGTGAAACTGGCCGATTGTTTGTGGGTACCGGGGCGGGGCTGCTCGAGATCCTCGAACTCCAACCAGCCGGCAAACGCCTGATGCAAGCAGCCGAATTTCTGCGGGGGTACGCCGGCGGGCGATTCGTGAGCGAGTAAGTAAAGCAATAGCCCCAAAAAAGGCACCATAAGGCACAAAGAGGCTCGCAAGCTTTACGGTTTTCGTGCTTTTTTGTGCCTCTTCGTGGCGAACTGAGGCCATTGGGTTAGCTCTGCGAATCTGACCGGGCTCGAGGACGAGCCGACTTGCTCCGGCGATCCGCAATTCCCCTCGCGTCGACCGGGGGGTATTGAGTACCATAGTGGGTCGCCGCAATTTGGATCCCCACAGGCAGGAGCCCCCCTCGATGGAACGCTGGGACATCGCACTGTTCGTCATCGCCGCGGTGGTGGCGGTCGGCACGCTGGTGCGATTGATGCGCCGCCGCCGCGATCAGCTGGTGGCCGACATCCAGCAGCAGTTCGAAGAGCATCGTCGCCGCCAGGCCGAGTTCGAAGAGGAACGCAAGAATCGCGAGCGAGAAGGCGCGGCGTGACGCGGTGCGTTGTTTCACGACGAGGTGTAGCTCGTTGGCTATGCGCGAACCATTTTACTTAATCTCTCACCGATCTGCCCGCGGCTAGCGCCGTCGGCCAACTTTGCAATGCCGAAGCTTTATATCGAAACCGTTGGCTGCCAGATGAACGTGCTCGACAGCGAGCTGGTAGTCGCTGCCCTGCGCAAGGAAGGCTACGAGCTGACCAGCGACTCGGCGGCCGCCGACACCGTGATCTTCAACACGTGCAGCGTTCGCGAGCACGCCGAGGAGAAGATCTACAGCGCACTGGGCAGGCTGAAGAATGCCAAGCAGCAGAATCCCGACAAGGTGATCGGCGTGATTGGCTGCATGGCGCAGAATCACCAGCGAACCGTCTTCGAGCGCGCACCCTACGTCGACCTGGTCGTTGGCCCGGGCCAGTTGCACCAGGTGCCCGAGCTGATTCGCAAAGTGCAAACCACCGGCGACCAGCAACTCGAAGTGAGCCTGGGCCGCAAGGAAGGTAGCCGCACCGAGATCGCTCGCAGCCACGAGAGCTTCGACCCGCTGCGCGACCCCACGATGCGGCCCACGCCATTCCAGGCGTACGTCCGCATTCAGATTGGGTGCGACAAGTTCTGCACCTACTGCATCGTGCCGAGCGTCCGCGGCCCGGAACAAAGCCGCCACCCCGAGGACATCCTGGCCGAGGCGCGGCAACTGGCCGGCGAAGGGTGCAAGGAGATCACGCTGCTGGGGCAGACCGTCAACAGCTACAAGTACAACGAAGGCGAGCAGACCACGCGGTTCAGCGACTTGATTTACTCGCTTCACGATGTCGACGGTATCGATCGCATCAAGTTCGTCACCAACTATCCCAAGGACATGACCGACGACCTGCTTGAAGCGGTCCGCGACCTGCCGAAGTGCTCAAAGTACCTGCACGTGCCAGCCCAGAGTGGCAGCGACGCGCAGCTCAAGGCCATGCGTCGCGGCTACACGGTCGGCGAGTACCGCGAGATGCTCGCCCGTACGTACGAGATGATTCCCCGTGTGGCGGTGACGAGTGATTTCATTGTCGGCTTCAGCGGCGAGACCGACGAAGACTTTCAGATGTCGATGGACCTGGTCCGCGAGTCGCGATTCAAGAACAGCTTTATCTTCAAATACAGCGAGCGCCCCGGCACCAAGGGCGCGCAACATCTGCCGGACGATGTGCCCGACGCCGTAAAGCGGGCGCGCAACAACGAAATGCTGCAGCTGCAGAACGAAATCAGCGAGGCGGACAACCAGCGATTCCTGGGCGAGGCCGTGCAGGTGCTGGTCGAGGGACCAAGCAAGGCCGCCGCCAAGAAGGAAGCCGAACTCGGCGCCGTGCCCCTGCAGACACAGCTCACGGGCCGGACAATGTGCGACCGCATCGTGGTGTTCGACGGCAACCGCCGCCAGATTGGCGAGACCATCGACATTGCGATCTACGACGCCAATGCCCACACGCTGTTCGGCACGGTGGTCACCCAGCACGTCCAGCCGGAACTGGTAACGTTGGGGTGAGCGTCGCCAGGCTACGTTGCCGCAGACTGGCGACGCCACATGTTCTATGGACGCAGTGACTGGCGATTAGTTGCCACCGCTCTGCTGGCTTTCGCCAAACGCAGTCCATAATTCCGGTGCTGTCTTGCCGGTGAGTTCCTTCCAAATGTCCGCGTCGTAGCGGCCCTCGCGCATCGCGGCGTTGAGTTTCGGCAGGATCTCTTCACCATGCTCGGCGACCACGTAGTTCAGGAACGCGCCGGTCACGCGATAGCTGTCGTCGTAGTTGTCGCGACTGAAGTTCACTCGCGGCCGCTGGCTCTCGGGTTCGTACATAAACCAGCGAATGTAGTCGCAGACACCTTCGACCAACCAGCCCGGATTGCGGCGCGAGCGATACTGCTGCACGACGTGGCACAATTCGTGCACCACGGCGCCGGCGGCTTCGCCCTTCAAGTTGCGGCTGAACCATACGCCTGCACAGTGAACGTCGCGCCCTTGCGTGTAGGCCACGCCGTTCATGTTGTTGCGGAAGTAGATGGTAAACTGTGTGGGCGCCTCGAAGTTCTCGCTCGGCAGCATTTCGACGATCTTGGGATACCATTCTCGGCACACCGGCTTGAGCACTTCGTCGACCCAGCCGCGAAGTTCCGGCGCGCCGGTAGTGTCGAAGTAGATCTCGTACTTGTCGTCGATGACTATCGAATCGACTTGGCCCTCGTTATCGGGCTGCTCATACTCGTTGCCATCCACCACGTCGATTTCGGTATAGAACGTGTTGCCAAAGCGATGGTCGGGTTGCGACTTCTCGACGTCCAGCAACAAGTAGCGGTAGTTGCCCAGTGCCTGTCCGTTGCCGCCGGAAATGCTGACACCAATCTGTCCTGCATTGCCGCCATCGGTGTTGTGGGTATCGATATCGGCCACTTTGGTCCAGCCGTACCTGCTGGGGTCGTTGCTGCCCGCGCGACGGAGTCGCCCACCGCGGGCATCGTCGCCGGCGGCCCACAGCGTATAGACCTGGGCCGCCCGGGCGCCTGTGTGCCACGAGTAGGTGTTGAGCTGCTTGATGTCGATCTCGCGGCCGAGATCCAGCATCACTCGGCCACCCTCGCCGCGGAAGAAGAAGCACTTCTGTGGATCGTCGTCCTGTGTTGCGAGCTCGCCATCGACCAGCGCGGTAAGCGGTTGCCCATTGGGGTCCCGCGTACCGTCGAGCAGGGTGATTCGAGCCAGGTTGCCTGCATCCGACGACGAAGGAGCAGGAAGATTTTCGAACTTGAAGGTGGGGCGGGCTTCGCCTACTGGCCGCACCTCGATGGTTACCTCGACTTCGCCCTGGACAACGCCGGGGCACACAAACAACAACAACCAACTGCAGACGCTAAGCAAGCGCATAGAATTCTCCCAGTCGCAACATGCGAACTTGCCGAGCAGTTCCGAACCCGGCACACGGGGGCAGTACCCAGTAGTGTAGTTGCTGCCGAGCGCCGTGACTAGCAACGCTCCGCACGTGGGGGAATGTCCGCCTTGCCAAGCTCGCGGGAAACCTCGAAACTAGGCTTTTCCCTGCCATTTGCCCCTTGCCGCCACGCCCATGCTCCGCCCAGCCATCTCGATCGTCGGATGCCTGCTCGCCAGTTGGGCCATGGCCGACACGGTCACGCTGTCGTCGGGCGACGATGGTCAGGGCCGCATCGAGATTTCCGGCACGGTGGTCGACTGGACAGGGCAGCAGATCACCATTCGCAACGCCAGCGGTGCCGAGCGAAAATACCCAGCCGAGCGGGTGCGGGAAGTCGATACCAAGTGGCCCGAGGGGTACCAGCAGGGCACCGACGAACTGGCCGAAGGCAACTATTCTCGGGCAGCCGAGCTGTTGGCCGCGGCCGCCCGGGCCGACCAGCGCCCCTGGGGCCGGCGTCTTGCCATGCAGCAGCTGATGAAGTGCTACGCCGGGTCGGGCGACGCTGCCACGGCTGGACGGCTGCTAGTGGAGCTGGCCAAGAGTGACCCGGCCACCCCGGCTTTGGAGCGTGCCCCTTTGGCCTGGCACGCCAGCACCCAGGTGGCCCCCGCGGTGGTCGACGAGTGGCTCGCCAGCGACCAGCCGGCCGCCAAGCTGCTGGGAGCCAGTTACTCGCTATCGGGCAGCAAGCGGGCCGCGGCACTCGCCGCATTGGCGGCGCTCGCTCGCAGCGGCCACGAGCAGATTGCTCCCTTGGCTGAGATGCAGCAGTGGCGCACCGAAGTGGTGACCGCCACGAAGGCGGACGTCGAGCGTTGGCAACAACGTCTGGCCGCGTTCCCCAATGCACTGCAGCCGGGCGGTTGGCTGGTCGTCGGCGACACCTGGCGACAATTGCGCGAGACGGACGCCGCGGCTCTAGCGTACCTGCGCTCGAGCATGCTGGCCGAACAGCAACCGCAGCTTGCAGCCGCCGCACTGTTGCGCGCGGCGAAGGTGCTAGGTTCCGGCGGACACCAGGAGGAAGCCAAGCGGCTGGCCACGCGATTGGTGCGCGAGTACTCCAAAACTGCCGCAGCAGCCGAAGCGAAGGATATGCTACAATCGGCCGAATAGTTGGATTTCGAAGCGTTGCGCCCCCGGCTTCCACCTTACCACCCATGGCCTCAAACAAGGACGTTTCGATTGCTTCGCACACGCTTTTCGATGTTGCTTGCCGCAATGCTAACGGTGCTAGCCGCGCCAGTGGCCCTGGCTCAGCAACCTCCACAGCCTGATCCCCCGGTGGCCGGCGACTCGATTTCGGACATCATCTTCTCCGGCGGCATCGTCGGATTCCTGATCGTTGCGCTGCTGCTCCTGCTGTCGATGGGCGGGCTGGCGCTGGCCGTGGAGCACGTGATTACGATACGCCGCAGCGTGCTGATGCCCGAGGAACTGGTGACGCAGCTCCGCGAGTTGCTTTCTCAAGGACAAGTGGGCCAGGCCGTACAGCGCTGCGATGCCACGCCGTGCGCGCTGGCGTCGATGATGAAAGCGGCGCTAGTGGAAGCCGAGTCGGGCTGGGCCGCCGTGGAGAAAGGTCTGGAAGAAGAGACCGCCGAGCAAGCAGGGCGGCTGTTTCGCAAGATCGAGTACCTCAGCGTGCTGGGAAACATCGCCCCCATGGTCGGCCTGCTGGGCACGGTTATCGGCATGATCATGGCCTTCCGCGAAGTGGCCGATACGCAAGGCGCAGCCCGCGCCGGCGAGTTGGCCTCTGGCATTTATCAAGCGCTCGTCACCACGGTGGGCGGCCTGTTGATCGCCATCCCGTCGCTCGCCGCCTACGCTGTGTTCCGCAACCGCGTGGACGGCCTGGTCGCCGAATGCATGGCCACCGCCAAAGGACTGTTGGTCCCGGTGAAACGGGCACTGTTGAATCGTAAAGCGTGAGGTGCGAATTTAACCACGGAGGGCACGGAGATTGCCCGCGAATTCACGCGAATGGTCGCGAATTATTCTTGCCGAGGATCGAGATGTTCCCCGAAGGGGATTCACAACAGAGCGAGGGGCAGCGCAGCGCCGCTTTTTCCTCAACAAACGGCGAGCCAGGCGCCACCCTGGATGAAGATGAGAGAACTGACTTGTACTCAGAGTTCACAAACCTCGACATCGATTGTTGGAAGCACGGTCACAAGCTCGGGCACGCGGAACCCTGCATCTGCATGAAAGCCTCAGCCGAGGGCATTCAGCCGTTGCTGGATGCCACCGATTTGCTTAAGGATAATTCTGAACTGGATAAATTGAAATTGACTCTCCGCAAGTTCAACCGCGGATCCAGCATCACGAGTCTCACAGTGCGTCAAACCCCAGCCTGTGATGAGTTGCTGGAGATGTGCCTGTCGCTCCAGGGAACAAACGCTGAGTTTGAATTCACACCCGAAGGGATGGGCCTATTTCGAGAAGCATTAAAAAACTGGCGACAGGGCGTTAGCGATTTCTGCTGTAATCCCAATATCGATCGTGCGAAGAAGCATCGCAAGAAAACTAGAATCGCTCCTCGCGACCTCGAGTCGGGCGAAGTTTGGTTTTGGTCGCCGTTTATGGATCCGTAACTTCCTCCGTGGTTAATCTTCCCAGTCTCTAGAACCCAATGACCAGCGCCCGCTATCGCAAGCCGATTTCGATGAACATGACGCCGATGATCGACGTCGTGTTCCTGCTGATCATTTTCTTCCTCGTGAGCAGTCACCTCGCGCAGCAGGAGACACAGCTCGAACTCGACCTGCCCTTAGCTTCGACCGGCGACGAGCTCACCGAGACGAAAACCGAGCGGGTGACCATCAACCTCAAGGCCGATGGTACCGTGCTGCTGGGAGCGGGCGCCACGACGATCGACCAACTCGACACCCGCCTCGCCTACGAACACGACCGCGCCACGCTCCCCATCGAAGTCCGCATCCGCGCCGACTCGACAATTCCCTTCGGCGAAGTCAAACCAGTGCTCGTGGCCTGTGCTAAAGCGGGCATCTGGGACGTGAGCTTCGCGGTGGTGGAGGAGGGACAATGACCAAGTACACTGCCACGAAACACTGCGCTGCTCGGCGCGCCAAGGCGGAAGGCAGAAGGCGGAAGGCGGACGCAGAGCGTACCTTATTCCTCCTTCCCCCTTCCACCTTCCTCCTTCGGCAGATCGCGTGCGTATGTTTGGCAAGGGAGGTTTAAACCACCATGTCCTCCTGGCGTCATCCCCGTTTTCGGCAGCAGTCGGGCGAGTTGTCCATGACGGCGATGATCGACGTGGTGTTCCTGCTGCTCATATTCTTTGTTTGCACGGCCAGCTTTCAGGCGGTCGAGTTGGTGCTGCCGTCGAACTTGTTGGTAAGCAGCAACGCCTCGGTGGATGTGCCGATCGAGCCGCCAGACGACTTAGAGCGAATCGTCGTCGAGGTGGCCACCGGGGGGGATGGCATTACGTGGCGGGTGAACGATCAGCCCTGCGCGTCGCGCGCGGAGCTCGCCGAACTGCTGGGCGCGATCGCCAGCGTCGACGCCTCGCTGCCGGTGGTGGTCGACTGCCAGGACGCGGTACCGCTAGCCGAAGCCATCACGGTGTACGACCTGGCCCGCTCGCTGGGGCTGGCGAAGGTGCAGTTTGCAGCCGATGCGGAGTAGCCATTGTCCTGCACAGATTAGTCGCGGATCTGCGCGGATTTTACCGGATTAGCGCGGATCAGAGTGAATTGACAACCAGTGATCGAGCAAAGTGACTCGATTAGTAGAGACTCAACATCGCGATTGTACTTCTGAACGGCGTCCATCCGCTCAAATCCGCGCGATTAGCCGCGTCTAATTCTCTCCGCCTAAGTCAACTTCTACTTTCCCGCCAGAATTTTCTCGATCTCACCGGCGGCTGCTTCGAGTTTGACCGTCGCGCTGGAGCCGTCGGCCAGGTTCTTCACCTGGCACTCGCCGGCTTCGATCTCGTCGGGCCCTGCGATCACGGCCACTCGGTGGCCACGTTTGTCGGCGTACTGCAGTTGTTTGCCGAGCTTCTTGGGCTCGTTGTACAACTCCACCCGCAAGCCGGCTGAGCGGAGATCGTTCGACAGTTTCAGCAGCGGGCCCAACAGTTCCTCGTTGAACAGCGGTACGAAGACTTCGGCCGGTGTGCGGACTTCTGGCACCATGCCGAGTTCTTCCATGGCCGACAGCAGACGGTCGAGACCCAGCGACGCACCAATTCCAGGTAACTTTTGCTTGGTGAACATCTGGGCCAGGTTGTCGTAGCGGCCGCCGCTGGCCACGCTGCCGATGTCGGGCAGTTGGGCGAGCGTGGTCTCGTAGATCATGCCGGTGTAGTAATCGAGCCCGCGGGCGATCGACACGTCCAGCTTCACTCGCTCTGGCGAAACGCCGGCGGCAGCAATGCCGGACAGTACCTCTTCGAGCCGCGCCAGGCCCGCTTCGCCCACCTCGCTGCCAGCGACCATCGGCTTGAGTTGCTCGAGCACCTGCTCGTTGGGACCTTCGAGCGCCGCGAACTGCAGCACTTCGCCAGCTTGCTCGATCGAGGCGCCGGCGGTCTCCTGCATTTCGGCGGCTACCTTCTCGGGGCCGATCTTTGCCAGCTTGTCGATGGCTCGTAGGACGTGCGTCGATTGGTCGGCCAGGTCCAGCGTTTCCAGCAGCCCGTTCAGCACTCCGCGGTGATTCACCTGGATGGTGAACGCGTCGGCAAAGCCGATCTTGGTCAGCAGGTCGTGAATCACCAGGGCGGTTTCGATGTCGCTCGCTTGCGATTCGGTGCCGATGGTATCGAAGTCGCACTGCATGAACTCGCGATAGCGACCCCGCTGCGTGTTCTCGCCCCGCCAGACGCTGGCGATGTGGTACCGCTTGAACGGCAGCCCCAACTGCTGCGCGTACTGGGCCGCAAACCGGGCCAGGGGCACCGTCAGGTCGAACCGCATGCCGACCTCGCGCCCGCCGGCGTCGGTGAACTTGTACAACTGCTTGTCGGTTTCGTCCGAACCCTTGCCCGCCAGGATCTCCAGGTACTCCAGCGCCGGCGTATCGATCGGCGCAAACCCGTACGAACGATACACACCGCGGGCGGTCTCGATCAGGTGCTCGCGGGCCAGCATCGCCTGCGGCAAGTAATCACGAAAACCTTTAAGCGTACGGGGCTGGATCATTTGGGAGGGTGGAGTATTGAGGGGTCGGGGGGCAGGTACAAAGCGACCAGCCCGCGGCGGAAGCCGTGGGTTTATGGTAATCCATCGCGGACTAACGCTGATTTTAGCGGATCGACGCGGATTGAGGCAGGCAGCACCAATAGACGCGAATTGACGCTATTCGGTTCGCTTGCCGATCGAGATGCGGCCCTCAGGCGCGCCATATAACCACCATGTGCCAGTGGGAGCTGGCTCGAGTGTGCCGGACAACAGCTGGCGAATAGCCTGCCCAAGCTCAATGACTGGCGCGGTGTGATAGCCACCATGTCCGCGATCGAACACGCCTTGCCCTTCAAGAATGTTCCACCCGGACATCTCTTCTGCCGTGAAATGCCCGTGCTCGGCGAGCGTTCGGCAAGCTTGCTGCAGCAGGTCGTCGACGGTTGCGAATTGATCCTGAGACCAATCGTCGTCCAAGTACAGTCCGCAGTCAGCAACAACAGCGTTGAATCGCCATTGCTGAATCAGCTTTTGAAGCCAATCCGATTCCGTACCAAGCGAAACGGCGTGATCGATCACCTGTTTGAAGAGCATCCCGAGCGCGACGTCGTACGCCCAGAATCCATCTCCTCTGAACTCAACAAAGGCGGTCTTGGACATGTTGAGATTAGCGCAGGATTAACGTTCCCCAGGAATAAGATCCGTGTTCATCCGCCCCGATCCGCGCAAATCCGCGACTGATTCACGAACCCTCGGCTTCCGCCGCGGGCTAATGTCTATCTTTGCTCGCCTTAGGCGACCACTGGCAGCAGGTCCGGTTTGGGGCTGCGGATGCTCTTGCCCTTCGACTTGTAGCAAGCTTCGGTGTATTCCCACACCTGCTCGTGCGTCTCTAGGTAGAAGTCGTAGGTCCAGTCTTCGTCGTATTCGCAGTTCTTGAAGCTGTAGTCGCGGCAGATTTGCGGGCGGCGTTCGTAGATACCGCAGCGGTAGTCGTCCTGCAGCTTCTCGCACACCGTGTGTACCAGTAGGTACCAGTCTTCGTCGTCCTTGAAGAACGTGGCGTTATGGTGCAGCACGATCCAGCGGATGTACTCCATGTCCTCGAAGCAGTCGGGCGTCTCGTAAGGCACCGCGATGTAATGGCAGCACTTGGCGGTGCAGAACTCGCACAGGTTGCCATCCTTCGGCAAGTCCTCGCGTTTGATCTGTTTGGTACCGAAAGCAACAGCAGACATAGTTGGAAACTGGAGTTGGAGGATTCGAAATAGGCGATGACCTGCGTGTCATCGGAAAAAATGGATAACAGCGGATGATGGCGGATTGTAACGAATCGGCGCGGGTTTGGGAAATGATGAACCTGGGGAGCCGAAAAGTGTCGTGGTATAGTTTTGTCGCCCGTTCCCAAGGAGCCCCCCTCGCCGGACGAGATGCCATGCCGACGCCCCTGGATCAGAAGTCGTCCACCGAAACCATACGCCAGCGGTTCGATGCCGATGTCGAGCGGTTTTCTAATCTCGAAACGGGCCAATCGGCCACCATCGACGCTCCGCTGGCAATGGAACTGATCACCCGGGCGGCCATTGCCAGTACGCCCAGCATTGGCCATGTGCTGGATATTGGTTGCGGGGCGGGCAACAACACCTTGAAGCTGCGGATGGAACTGGGCACCGACTTCGACACCACGCTGCTCGACCTTAGCGAACCGATGGTCGTGCGGGCAGCCGAGCGTGTGGGCAGCGTGAACCGCGGAACGCAGCACACGGTGGTGGGCGACTTTCGCACCGCCGAGTTGCCATCCGACACGTACGACGTCGTGCTGGCGGCAGCCGTGTTGCATCACTTGCGGGACGACGACGATTGGCATCAGGCGTTCGCGAAGATCTACCAACTGCTGCGTCCCGGCGGCAGTGTCTGGATCACCGACCTGGTGACCCACGAGTTGCCCGCCGTGCATCAGATGATGTGGCAGCGGTATGGCGAGTATCTCACTTCGCTGGGGGGCGACGAGTATCGTGAGCGAGTGTTCGAGTACATCGACTTCGAAGACTCGCCCCGCCCAGTGACCTATCAGCTCGATCTGTTGCGGTCGGTGGGCTTCGCGCAGGTCGACTTGCTGCACAAGAACTCCTGCTTCGCGGCGTTTGGAGCCGTCAAAGGTCCGTAGCAAAGACTGCGTCGCCAATCAGCGCAGTGCCCTTGTGATGGACCGCCAGCCAATCTCCCATCTGGCAGTGAAGCCGGCTGCTAGCTCTGCCGAGGGGCCGTGGATGGATCGATAGCGACGGATGTAGCGATCCTGCTGCTGGTACTTGTTGTACAAGCTGCGCGGGCGCTCTCTGCGGGACCATGATTCTCACCAAGTCCCCTGCGTGACAGTCGCAGGACAGGTCGGCGGAACAAACTGCTGGTTGTCAAGGAAGAATTTGACTGGCTGCAAATTGCGACCCAAAGTTACTCGGGGCAATTTGGTGCATCGCTTCACATTGCGCAGACTACCGTAAACAAAGGGAATCGTTATGTCGTTTGATAGCTCGTTGATTGAATCGCAGGAACTGCGGAAAGCATGGGGCTGGTTGGTTGCGTTAGGCATCGGCCTGATTCTGGCCGGCCTGGCTGCCATTAGCTCTCCCTACATGGGCACCCAGATCATGGTGGTCCTGCTCGGTATTTTGCTGATCGCAGCCGGCATCGCCCAACTCGTGAGCACCTTCCATTGCAGCGGCTGGAGAGGCGTGATGCTGCATCTGCTCGTTTCGATTCTCTACTTAGTGACCGGCTTCCTGGTGCTCGAGAAACCGTACAAGGGGGCTATGGGACTTACGCTGATCCTGGCTGCTTTCTTCCTGACCACGGGTTTGATCCGCATCGTGGTGGCGCTCAAGGAACGTTTCCCCGGGTGGGGCTGGGTGCTGTTGAGTGGTGCGGTGACCGCGCTGTTGGGCATCATCATCTGGCGGCAATTTCCCGACTCGGCTGAATGGCTCATCGGCCTGCTGGTCGGCGTCGACTTGGTGTTCGGTGGCTGGATGTGGGTGATGCTGGGCTTCATGTTCCGCCAGATCCCCAAGCACGAAGCACCTACCAGCACCGGCACGATGTAGGCACTCGCGTCGACACGAGTCCGCACCGGACACGTCACCACGACGAGACGACTTAGCGACCCCCGCTCGGGGTTGGTTGCCCAGTCGTTTCGTCGTGGTTTTTTTGTTGGCCGATGTACCGCTGCAGTCACTGCTACCGGCACCCGGTCGCGGCAGCGTGGCTCTTGAGCCGTTTCGAATTGTCCATTGCTGGCACGCCGCGAAGTCGTACGTGTTGTAACGGTTGTGCGGCTCGTACCGTGCGGCAATCGACGGTTTGTCGTAGGCGTGCAGTTGATTGCAGGCCGGGCCGTGATATTGTTACAGCGGAACAGCAATATCCCGTGCGCCACGGTGCTACGAACACTTACCCCATTGATGGGCCTGGCGCACATTCCTAGTCATCCTGCGTAATACACCGGCAACTCTGATTTCTCCCCTCGTCGGTTGTTCAGTCGGTTTGGATCGTTGAATTTGCGCTGCTCGCCTTGCGCGCATCGCTGGAAAACGAACGTCGATCTGTACCCTCAGCACCCACGGCTGAAGGTAAGAGCTTCTTTCCCTTACGAGAAAAAGAAACTGAGGTAAACGATGAAACCTGCCCTGTACTTTGTTGCGCCGCTGATGGTCGGGGGTTTGATGCTGGCCCAGGCTAGCACCGCCCAGCCGTACACCGTGTACTCTCCGCAGACCACGTTTGCCGCTGGTCCGGCGTGTCAGACCTGTCCGCCCCCGGTGCCGCCGCCGGTGGTGGCCCAACCAGCACCGCGACGGTGTTGTATTCTGCGGTTCTGTGATTGGCTGTGTGGCCGCAACCGTCCCCAAACGACGATTGCCGCGATGCCGATCGTACAAGCGCCCCCGGTCACTTGCGCTCCAGTTTGTGCGCCCAGCTGCGGATGCTCGCCATGCGAGTGCGGCAACTGCCCCAGTGGCGGCAGCTTTGGCACGATGCCGGCGCCGTCGCTTTCGAGTCGCCCGGTCGCGCCATCCACTTACGCGGCTACGGCTCCCGCGAATTACCGCCCGTCGTATCCGGTGCAGCAAGCCAGCTATGCCCCCCCGGCCAGCGGCTATGCCCAACGGACGACTGCTTACGCTCAGCCGACAAGCACTTACGCCCAGCCGGCTCGCGGCTACGCCGCGCCGACGAGCACCTACGCTCCCCCGGCCAACACGTACGCCCAGCCCACTCGAACCTACGCCCAGCCCACTACCCCCGTGCGGCAGGTGAACTACACGGCCCAAGGCGCGCCGCAGAGCTACAGCCAGCGCGCTCCGTACCCGGCCGCCATGCAATGGGGCGCCGGACGTTAACACGCCTGGCGAGTTCCAGCAGGACAACAGCAACAACGCAGTGGCGAACCAAGGTTTGCCGCTGCGTTGTTTGCGTTCTGGATGGAGAGTTCATCAGTCGCAGATCTCCACCGACGTTGACGGATAGTCGCGGATCGGGCATCACGTGTCATCCTGAGGGAGCCTAAGCGACTGAAGGATCTACGTTGCCGAGCCCCCAATGTCGTTCATGTAGGAGCTCTAGGTACCAAGCTCCCCAAGTTGCGGCGTTTTCCAACCGGCTTGCCAGATTTCTCAGTCGGCGAGCCTCCTTCGAAATGACACGGTACTTTGTATCCGCCAAAATCCGCGCCACTCCGCGACTGATTCCTCCCCGACTCAATTACTCCACTGGCTGCCAATTCGTCAGCGGCGGCAGTTTGTCGCGGCCCACATCGTAGCGCGGCACCTGTTCGGCCGCCTGCCAGCTGAAGAAACGTTCGAGGCTTCCCTGCAGCCGCGAGACCACCTCGGGATAGTCCGCCGCCACGTCGGTTGTTTCGTGGGGGTCCTCGGCGATGCGGAACAGTTCGTATCGCGACTTTCCTTTCTTGGCATCTGGTGCCGGGCGGTGGGCGACCAGCTTCCACTCGCCCTGGTGCACGGCCAGTTTCTGCTGCCGGCCGCCGCCCTGGTCCTGGTAGGTGAACCACGGCCGGGGGTCGGCCGGTTCACCGCCCCGCATCGCGGCGAGCATGTCCACACCATCGAGCTCATTGGTCGGAGTTTGCGCGACGCCCGCCACGCTCATCACCGTGGGAAACACATCCAGGTAGCCCATCGCTTCGTCGATGCGGCCACCGCCCGTGATGCCTCCCGCGGGCCAGCGCACCGCCGCGGCCACACGCACACCCCCTTCGTAGGGTGTAAGCTTCGAGCCTCGTAGCGGACCGTTATCGCCTACCTGGGCGACGCCCCCGTTGTCGCTGGAGAACAGTACGAACGTATTGTCGGCATCGCCCCGCGCGTCGATGGCCGCCAGGATGCGGCCGATGTTCTGATCCAGACAATCGACCATCGCGGCGTAGGTTCTCTTCTTCCCTTTGCGATTCGGGTACTTGGCCAGATCCTCATCTTTGGCCTGGAATGGCGAGTGCGGTGCCGTGAAGGGCACGTACAGGAAGTACGGCTTATCGACAGGAACACTCTCGATGAACTCGATAGCCGCATCGCCAACCAGGTCGGTCACGTAACCGTCGGTGCGGTCGGGCTGGCCGTTACGATGCCAGTCGAGCTGCCCGTCGCGCTCGTGGGTGAAGTAATCGATGGCCCCGTTGTAGCAGCCCACCGCATGCGTGAATCCATTGGCCAGCGGCAACCATTTCTCGCGGCGATGCCCTAGGTGCCACTTGCCGATCACCGCGCGATGCTCGTAACCCGCGGTGCCGAGCATCTCGGCGATGGTCACCTCCGCCGGGTCGATGCCAAAATCCCGATACGGCGGCACCACGGAGCGCATCATGCCAAAGCGAAGCGGATAGCGACCCGTCATCAATCCAGCCCGCGTCGGCGAACACATCGGGCAGACGTAGTACCGCTCGAGCACGGTGCCCGAACTGGCGAGGCGATCGAGGTTCGGCGTCCGGATATCGCTGCCATGAAAACCAACGTCGCCATAACCGAGATCGTCAGCCAGCAGGATCACGATGTTGGGCCGCTCAGCGGCTTGGGTAGCAGCAGTTGCGGTGAGTAATAGAAGCGCGAGGGAGAGATGTTTCGGATGCATCAGTGTTGCCTGAATGGTTTGGAAATCAGTCGCGGGTCTACGCTGATTCTAGCTGATTTTCGCATATGAAATGTCTACGTTTGCTGGTAATTGGTGGCCGTCATGGGACAGGTGGTGCAAATGAACGTGTAGTAAGTTCCTTCACTGAGATCTTCGATTTCGGCGTGGTCAATTTGGGCCAGGAACATCATCGTTTGCGAGCAATTTGGGCACGTGGGGTACTCCGCATGTTGAACCCAGGTCGGATGGCCACCTAGCTGAGAGTAGGTGGTCGGCAATGTCCAGTCGGCTGCATGGAACACCGAACGCTCTGCTGCAATCTGTAGGCTATTCGTCGGCATACGGCTCCAGCTATCCGATTCGTCGGGAGTGTATGAGTCTGGCTTGCGGTTTGATTCCGACCATCGAGCCAAACCTGATTCATTGTAATCACCGTAGACCGTCGCAAACGCAGTGCATTCTTCACATGTACAGACTTGAATGTGCCCGACAGCCAAACTTCGGAGTTCCGATATATGTCCAAGGTTCAGTTCAAGCAGGTTTGTCAGAGTGTGGGACCCCCAGGGACACTTATCGTCACGGGGAGCGACAGCTCGGAATTCCTGCAAATCGGTTGATGGTCCCGCGCGCAATGCTAAGCATGTGGAAAAGTACAGGTCGCGTCGATCACCGCTGTGCGTCAGTTCCCATCCAGCAAACTTCGGAATGTCCTCTAGCTTCCACGAACCAGGTATCAACCAACCGGGTGGATTATCCCGCCAAAAGGTGAATTCACGCATCACCTCCGAATCGCCAATCCATGCTAGCGCCATTAGAATTACCAAGCGATTCTCATCGTCGGTTTCAACGTGAGCAAATAACTCGTCACGTAATTCTGCGGATGCGGTGCGGAATACAAAGCTGGGCCAGAAGTTTTTCCTTTCCACGAGTTTTCTCAAGCAACGTTCCAGATTAGCGTGTGTAAACGAGGCAAGCGAGCCGCATATCGCTTCGCCTTCGTCTTGGCGATCGGTTCCGAGGAGTGTCTCTGCATATTCTGCCAGACGAACTTGCTCCGCATCGCTTAAACTGAGATAGACTTGGTCGGCAGGAGTTGGATAAGGAATGTAATTGATCAGCGGATCGCGTGGTCGATCACTGTGAATGAGCTTGATGATTTCTACCGGGTCGTTTACCCCGTCGAACACATTCACATCTTTCCGATTGTCTCGAATAAACGCCTCACGCTCCGCCGCTTTTGCCTTCTGGTAGCATGGCATGCAAGGCCCCCCCGTCCGCTCTGCCGTAGAAGGCAAGATCATGTTCGAACAACCGGGATTGGTGCAAACGACTTTTTCAGGCATCGGACTTCCCTCCGCGTAAATCTGCTTAAATCCGCGCCAATCCGCGACGAATTTCTTCTCACCCCTCGTACATATAGAAGAATAACACTTTGGTTCTTTCTTTGTTGGCAATGATGGCCTGCGTGCAAAACGTGCCACACGACTCCTTCTGCTCCGTGGTGAGGTCTACCTCAAAGACGTCGAATGGTTCGAGATCGCGTAAATGAATATCCAGGTACTTTTCAGCGAGGTCATCGAGTCTCCCTGGCGAGCCCTTCTGGTATTCATGCGGCGCGAGCAACTTAGGGAAATCTTCCGGCGCAATCTCGAAGTACAACACCGTGTATTCACACAAGAGAGCCCACTGGCCGCCGACACGAATATTCTGCACCGTCGGAGGTATCGGGGAGACAACAAGTTGCTCGAAGCGATTTCGTGGCAATGAATCCCACGCGGGTACCGCAAGGATCACGATCGAAATAAGCACCGCGGGGGCGAGCCACACGGTCGTGCCGATGCTGCCAGGTCCTCGTTCCGATTTGTGGTAGACAAAACGCATCGCGTAGTGCCACACCACGATGAATAATAGCGTGATTCCCCACGGCACAAGCACGAGGAGTGATAGCGGCCCAAACCAAGGGATGACAAACAGAACCGTGAAGAACCCCCAGCCGAAACTCAGTATCTTCACCGAAGTCCACAGTCGCGGCTGCCGATCAGGCTTGGCCTCCGTTGTCACGTTCTCCGCCTGGTCGCTCATGAACCCGCCACACCGCGAAATCGAAATTGCACCATCGTCGACTATAGAATAACACAAACTGGCCCCCAATCAGAATGGAAGGCGTGGATCTGTTGTGCCGTAATGGGCTTCCTAACGATCCGCGACCATCCGCTTCAATCCGCGAAGAATTCCCTCCTTCCATCAAGTAGCGAACTTCTGCGGCCCGCGGTATAATCGGCGAACTTGCTTCGAACGTCTGAACCACCTGCTGGTGGAGGAGTCAGCATGTCGAACGGTTCTCTTTTCCGTCTGTTGATGGGCCTTGTTGTCAACACTGCGTTCCTTGCAACGACGCAGGCAGAGATTATCGAGGCAACTTTCCAGGGCGAAGTCACCTTTGTCGACACGGCGACCGAAGCGGCTGGTTCGCCTTACGACGAGATTGATCTCGGCGATCTGTTTACGTTGCGGTACGTGTTCGATTCGCTCACGCCCAACCTCACTCCTGGTGGCTCGATTGGCGACACGACGGCGCGCTATGCGGTGCAAGAAGTCGAAGCGAACATCGGGCCGTTCCATTCGTCCGTCATCCCCAACAGTCCTATCGAGGGACTCATTGTGGTGCGTGAGGGTTCGTCCGAGGACAGCTACCGAGTTGGCGCCGAGATTCCCGAAATGCTGTTGGGGTTTGATTTAGTCGTCGTGGCGATTCTCGAAGATCCAACGGCTACCGCCTTCTCAACGGCAGAACTACCGCTAACGCTAGACCTCGGCGACTTCGACACCGCCGTACTGCGTTTGGGGCAGGCGGGCTCGTTCCTTCCGCCCGCCGAACCGAGGCTGTTCGTCGAGGCCGACATCTTGGGTTTTGAAACTCGCCGAGTTCCAGAACCCTGCTCGCTGTGGATGCTCGCCGCGATGGTCTTCATGAGAATCCGCCGCCGGCGCTAGTGTTCGAGCCGCTCGTGGGATACTTCCGCCCTGGGTGGTAGAATCAGTCGCCGATCCGCGTCGAACTCTAATCCCCCAACCGCTCGTGCGCCTCTTCCGCCCACGGGCTCTCTGGCGCCAGATGCAGGAACAATTGCCAGTGCTCGCGGGCGTCGTCCGTGTGGCCCAGACGCTCCAGCGTCGTGGCCAGGTGGTAGTGGGCGTCGGCCAGCTGCGGGTTGGCGGCCAGTGCGCCGCGGAAGGCGGCCGTGGCGTTCTTCACCTCGCCCAACTCTAGCAGCACGCAGCCCAGGTTCACGCGGGCTTCATCGTATTCGTCGTCCAGCTCGATGGCCATGAAGTATCGCTCGCGGGCTGCGGCCAGGTCGCCCAGTTGGTACAGCAGGTCGGCCACCAGGAACTGGTCCTCGGCGTCCGCTTCGCCGGAGAGGAGCACTCCGCGGTAGACCTCGAGCGCGTCGGCCGGCTCGCCGCTGTCGGCCAGTTCCATGGCCGCGTCGCGCAGTTCGTCGGCCGTGGGCGGAGCGTCGGCCATGCCGGGATTGGCCACCTCGGGCACCGGCACCACTTCGGCAGGTGCGTCGAAGTCGATCAGCAGTTGGCCGCTGGGCTCGGTGAGTTCCGCGCCACGTCGCAGAAAGATCTTGCCTCCTTCGACCACGATCGACAGATCGGCCAGCGGGCGTTCCACGTCGGGAGCCAGCCTGGTGAGTTGCGCCATCTGGCGATCGATACTCACCAGCGACACGCCAGCGTGCACCAGTTCGGCCAGGCGGCGGGCCACGCGGACCTCGGCAAAGTCGAAGTACGGCAGCTTGCGAACCTCGCATGCCGGCTGCAAGTAGCCGCGGCGATGCCAGCGATGGATCGTGCGGGAGTCGACCTTGACCATTTCGCCCAGCAGCGCCGGCGTATACAGGCGGCTCACGCCTACCTCTTCGTCGACCAGCCCCACCCGCCGCCAGAGCTGCGTCTCGTCGACCAGCGTGACCAACCCACTGGCGAGCGCCTGCTGCACCACGGCGGGCAGATCGGCGGTGACACCAGCCATCGGCACCTCGTCGCCCTTGACGACCAGCGTGGTCGACTCGTCGGCCTTCTGCTGCAGTACCCCACCATGCGCGGCTACCACTTTGACGGCCTCCGTGCGCGACATACTAGCCAGCCGCCCAGCGAGCGCAATCCGTTCGCCGGCGAGTTTCGATTCGGTAGTGGTGGGCGACTCGTCCATGACCAGCAGTTTAACAGCGGCACGTAGGTCATGGGCAGGGGCGGGAATTCGCGGCAAGGAAAGCAGAGAATTCGCCGCGGATCGGCGAGGATTTGGCCGGCGTGTGTCATCCTGAAATGTTCCCCAGCGTAGCGGCGTAGCCGCAACACTGGATAGCTTCGGAACGGCACGCAGGTCGATCCGCGACTATTTCCGCCCACCCAACAACCGCGTCAGCTTCTCGAGCTTCTCCGCCTCGGCGCGGCGCCCGAGTTGGGTAAGGAGCTGGATGCGTGCCTGGCGGGCGCGGTGCCAACGGTCGGTGCCGCGGCGCGTAGCGGATTCGATCAGTGCGTACCGCGCGAGCGCTGCTTCGCGGTCGTTGGCCGTATCGCTAGCAGCCAATAGCTCGGCGTACTCTTCCTGGATGTCGCCGTTCTTGGGTAGCTGCCCCGTGAGCGATTCGTACAGCTGGCGGGCCTCCGCCTGGTTGGCCACGGCCGCCAGCGCCGCGGCGCGATAACGGTCGGCCGGCAGTTTCCAGGTCGAGGTTCCCTCGCCCGCGGACTTCACTACTTCCAACAGCAACTGGCCGAGCGCTGCCCGTTCGTTGCGGCGGGGTGTCGGGCTGCGGGCGTACTCGGTGAGCTGCGTCGTCAGGCGGTCGGCCAGGGCCTCGAGCGATGCGCCCGAGCCACCCCCTTGCGCGGTGCCCCGCAGCTGGTCCATCGCCTCGGCCGTCTTGCCACCAGCCACCAGGGCCATGGCCAGCACCGGCGCAGCGCGGTTCACGTACTCGGGGGGCGGCGGTGGTGGATCGTTCAGGGCCTTGGAGAGCAAGTTCTGAGCGTAACTGGCGTCGCCCGCGTCGAGCATGATGCGGGCCAGCTCCAGCGCCGTGGTACGTTGCGATTCGCTCCACTTGGCGGGCCAGCGGGCCGTGGCGCCCTGACCGACGATGGCTGGCTGCAGCTTGGTTCGCGCTTCGCCCACCAGTTGCAGACGTTGACTATTGTCGTCGAGCTCGGCGATGCGCTCGCGGTACGTGGTGGCCAGCAGCGCGATGGCCTCTTCGTAGTAGGGCGAGGTGGTGTCGACTTCACTCAGCACCGCCAAGGTGGCCTGCCACTGCCCGCGCGCAGCCAGCGCACTGGCCAGCCACCAGCGGACTTCGGCCGCCGTTTGTCCCATGGGCCAGTGTCGCAGATGCTCGCGGCAAAGTTCCAGGTATTCGGCCATCGCCTGGTCGGCCGCCTCGCCGGTAGAGCGGCGGGCCATCTCGGCCAGCGACAGAATGGCTTCGCGGTGATCGATGGCCGAGTCGTCGCGATCGATTGAGGCCAAAGCCAGTCGGCGGAAACGTGTGGCTGCCTGGTCGTAAACGCGCTGCCGTTGCATCACGGCCGCGGCCGAGCGTTCCGCGGCGAATGCCCGCGGGCGGTCCTTTTGCTGGCGATACAACTCGGCCGCCTGATCGTACGCCGCCACGGCCGCGGAGTAGTTGCCCGCGCGGTAAAAATGCTCGGCGGCCAACACCTTGCCTCCGGCGGTGGTCTGGTCGCCCGAGGCGGCAAACTGCTCGCCCACCATCGCCTCGGCCTGACGGACGTAACGCGGCGCGTGATTTCCGCGCACCACGGCCAACTGCGCTTCGATGGCTTGCGAGTCGCGCTGATTCTGCGACAGCAGCAGTTCCAGGTGCATCAGGTCCACCGCGGCCGACTTGCCCGGTGGCGTCGCGGCCAGCTTCGCCAGGGCCTGGTCGGTGCGACCGGCCGCCTGCAACAGTCGCGCTTCGGCGGCTAGCAATTGGTCGTCATACTCTGCAGGCACCTGCTCGGCACGCCAACTGGCGAGTTGCACGAGACCTTGTTCCGTTTGATTGAGTTCGGCCAGCGCCCGAGCCAGCGCCAATCGGGCCCGCCAAACCAGGTCGTCGGCCGGCGTGGCGGCCGCCAGGCGGGTGAGCGATTCGGCCGCTTGCTGCAAGGCGTTTACCCGGTCGGCCGAAGCCGGTGGATAGGTCAGCCCCTGCAGGCGGTACGCGCGGGCGAGTTCGATGGCGATGCTCCGCTCCAGCCCAGCCAGTTCGGTGGCGGAGAACTCGGCGGTGGTTCGCGACTGCCCCAGGGCCTGCTCGCGGCGGCGCTGCTCCACGTCGTCCGCGGCACTTTTCAGCAGAGCGATGGCTTGCCGCAGCCGGGTCTGCAACTGCTCGATCTCTGCCGGGTCGCTTCGACCCAGCGATTCGAGTTGCGTCAGCTCCGTCTCGGCCAGCAGGTTGAGTGCGTCCTGCAGCTCGGCCAGCAGGCTGTAGGGTTGCTTCGTTTCGATCCAGGGAGCGATGGCCTGATGCGCCGCTTGCCAGTGCTCCTGCCGCTCGATCGAGGGCACATCGTATGCTCGGGCCAACTCGACCAGCGAGTGCTCGATGGCCAGCTCCACCTCGCCGCGGGGATCCAGGTCGCCAGATGTCAGCCGCTGTCGGGCGTAGAGTTCCGCCAGGCGGTACATTTGCTGCTCGCGCAAATAGCCCATGTAGCGCTGGTCGGTCGAATCGCCACGGGCGACACCGCCGCACAGCAACGCCAGGGTGAAGAGCAAGATGGCAGATGGAGTTTTCACGCGCAGGTCGTAGGGAGGGACGGCTCGAGTTCACTTCCACTGTCGCCGGAAACGGTGCTTCCTGTCCAGAGCAGGCGCAACAATTGCCAGCCGCGTTTTCCATCGTACGCGCCGGACGCTCATCCGCTCGACTCATGCACCTCACGACGGGCTGTTCGTCGGCGGAGCGAGGTTCGCCGTCTTAGCTTGGGTAAGATGCGTTGTTTTTGCCAACGCAATCGATGCCAAGCACTTGCTCAAGCAGTGGATTGCCGAGAAACTGCTTGACTTTTGGCCATGCGGCGCGACAATGTCGCCAACGAGAGACATGTAACTCTAGCTGCCCCGCGTGTCATTGATGACGGCTTCTATTGGGTTCTGGATGGGATCGGCCTGGTGCCGTTCGGGGACACACGTGGTGGCGAGCTGGCGAAGTGACTATCGGCCCCCCTGTCGCTGTGTTCTGGCCGAACTCCACTTTGGTAGTGGCGAAAGGACTTGTCGATGTGGACCCATCGCCACCAAGCGCTTGTAGCGAGAATCGTACCATTATGGCTAGGAAAGCCGCCTCTACCAATGTTTACCGGCAACTAGGTACCTACGAACGGCTTCGCCGACGGTTGCTGGATGCGCCCGACGATGGGCGCCTGGATAAGCAGCTTTCTTACTGGGTATTGCCGAGCGACCGCAGGCTGCCCATTGCGTTCCTCGATCGCGATCTGCGGTCGCTGCTCGGCAAGTCGTTCGATCAATTGCTCAAGACACCCGGCGTTGGGCAGAAGAAGATCGAAGGCTTCTTCGAACTGCTGCGCCGCGCGGCCGCCGCGCAATCGCCCGACGAGCCGTTTGGTTTGGAGGAAGTCACGCCTGCGGAACTGGCTTCGGAGTCGCCGGGGTTCGATCCCACCAAGGTGTCCGAATCGCTGTGGAGTACCTGGTGCGACACGGTGCGGCAGCAGGGCTTTACCAGCCACACGTTGGGTCGGCTGGCCCCCACGTTGCAGACCCTACCCACGGTGATCTGGCATACCCCGCTGGGCGAGTACGCCGAGCGCAGCTTGGCGCAGATTCGTCGCCTGCGGACGCATGGCGAAAAGCGGGTGCATGCCATCCTCGAGGTGTTCGCCACGGTGCATGAAGCGGTCTCCACGTCGGCCCGCAGCGAAAGCCTCGACATCGACCTGGTGCCCCGGTTCCTGCCTCCGGTAACGCGGTGGTTGAACCTTACGCTGGTGGCCGACAAGCCACCCACGCTGGCCGAGGTCCGCCGGCAACTGGTGCAAACACTGATCGATCAATTAGAAGTCGACCTGGGCGAACAAGTGGCCCTGCTGGCCCGCGAGCGATTGGGGCTCGAAGGCGCCACGGTGAGTGTCAAGCAACAAGCCGAGCACCTGGGGGTGACCCGCGCTCGGGTGTATCAACTGTTCGAAGATTGCGGCAAGGTCATGGAGGTCCGCTGGCCCGAAGGCCGCTGGCTGCTGATGCCGCTGGAAGCCAAATGCCAATCTGCCACCCCCGCGACGCGCCGGCTACTGGCGTCCGCGCGCGACCTGTTCTATCCGCAACTCGACGGGCAAGTGGTGGTGGAGTATTGGGCAGAGGAGGCGTAGCGGGGGCCGACTGTAGTTCACCCGCGCGCCCCAGCAATCTGTCGCACCTAGCTATTGGCAACAGGTGCTTGCAGAGAACCTCGGTACCAGGCCAGGCCAACGCCCGTTAGCAGGATGCACGACCAGACAATCAAGCTGGAAGCTTCGGGCACAACGGCGTACTCGAAAGTTGCCGCTCCGAAGTTGTAGTCTTGTGTGCTGGCCGAGTTGCCGGCGCCGATGGTCGGCAACGAAGCCGAAGGGCTGGCGGAGTACCGGCCGCCGGCAGCGACCAGACCTTCGGTTGAAAACACAACGTCCAAGCCGGCCAGGTCGAAGTTCGTGTTGAAGTTCTTGTCGATGCTATCGAAGCCATAAGCCACGGCGCTGTAGGTCTGACCCGCGGCCAGTACGAGTGGCGTGGCCAGTGTCTGGAAGATGTAGTTGTCTTCGATGGTCGAGCCCGGTGTGCGGCTGCCAGTGGCGGCCACCGTCTCCTGGTGAACCAGGGCACCCGTCTCCACGTTGAACAACTGCCAAACCAAATCGCCGCTGGTGCCATCGCCATCGTCGTCGAAGACGCCAATGCTGGTGATCTTGATCGTGGAGGTCGTATTGAAGTCGTCCCCCAATTGCCCGGTCCAAGCTTGGTTGCCAGGAATCGGCAGGCTGCCACTTCCGTCGACAAGGTCCGCTACAAAGAGCGACGCAGAGACGCTGGAAGACAAAACGAGCGAGCAAAGCAAACCAACGGATGTCGCAACCAATTTCTTCATGATCTCAGTACTTTTGTAGGAGCAAGATGCAAGCAAAGCGGGGTCGGAAGTCGGTTAGTCATCGTAACCGCAAACCGCGTATGATTGTAGTCACTGGCCCAGGCAACTTGCTAGCAAGATTAGTAGCTTTTCTGAGATTCTCACAATCGATAACTTTGTCCCGATAAATAAGCCCTATTTGGCGTCGAATACCGGTCAGAGGCTGCGGATTCAGAGAAACACTGCAAAAAAAGGCTACCAGCTTTACCTGAGGGGGCGGGCGGCGGGCGAAGCCGCTACTGTATACCCATCGGGATATTCATAGGGGAAAAGACAAGATGACCCTCCGCTTGCCAAAAGAACACCACGTCGCGTTGTGGATAGCCGCGGTGTTGATTGCGGCCGCCACGGCGACCACTGCCCAAGCCAAGCTGTGGTTGGCCGTTACCACTGCCGAATTGGCCCCTGGTGTGAAGACGCTCGCCGAGCATCGAAGGAAGGACGGGCTGAAAGTCGAAGTCTTCGTGGGGCAGCCGCAGGCGGCGCTCGAGAAGTATCCCACGCCCGACTATCTACTGCTCGTGGGCGACGTAGCGGGCGAAGGGGAACGGCCCGACCCCGTTTGGCAGGTCGACGCCCGTGTCTGTTCGCTCTATCGCTGGGTGTCGCGGCAGCCCGATGAGTTCTATTCCGACTCGATGTGGGGCGACCGGAACGGCGACGGCATGCCCGAGGTGCCAGTGGGCCGATTGCCGGCCCGCACGCTCGCGGAACTCGACGTGATGACTCGCAAGATCATCGCCTATGAAGAGCGGCCGTGGACCACCGACGACTTGCGATTTCCCACCTGGGTGGGACACCCCATGGCGACGCCCATGTTCAATCGCATGGCGACCGGGCTGGTGGTGAGCCAGATTGGCAGCCGTTTGCCGGGATGGAGCGAGTTCTCGATGATCAGTGGCGATCCCGATTCAGCATTTTGCGGTTGGGCCGCGGACCAGCCACACACTTTCCATCAGTGGCTCGCGCGGGGCGGGCTGCTGGCCACTGTTGGCGCTCATGGAACCGAGTACTCCTGGTTGTCGGTGCTCGATGACAATCGCGCCACCTACTACGATGTGCGCCAGCAGGCCGAGTCGCTGCAGCAGGGCGGTCCGACGTGCCCGCTGGTGTTGTTCACCTGCCTGTCGGGCAAGTTCACCGCGCCGCAGCGTTGCGTGTCGGAGAGCATGGTCCTGGCGCCCGGCGGACCGGTGGCCGCGGTGGGGGCCACCACCGAGTCGCACCCGCTGCCCAACACCCTCACGGCGTGCGGCCTGCAGCAGACGGTCGCCTCGCAGCACGAACGACTGGGGGATCTATGGCTCGAGTCACAGCTCATCGGCTACAAGATCCGTGACTTCATGCTCGAGACCTTGCTCAAGGACCTGGAAGGAAGCCTCGAACAGCCGATCGACACCGACAAGCTCCGCCGCGACCAACTGCGCATGTACGCGCTTATGGGCGACCCGGCCACCCGTATCCGCCTGCCGCGCGAACTGAACGCGAAACTCGCGAAGACCGACGATGGTTGGCAGTGGAAGGTCGAACGCCCGGAAGCAGCCACCAGGCTGCACGTCCACTTCCGCCCGGCCGGCGCCCAGATGCCGACCCGCCCGCCAGGTATCGACCAGCATCAGGCCAAGAGGTTGCTCGGTGAAGCCAACCAGATGTTCGCCTACGAGCGGCGGGGTACGCTGACCGCCGACGAAGAGTGGACCGGCAGCGTCAATCAGCCCGGCGAGATCCGCCTGGTAGCCCAGACGCCCGACGCCTGGTACGCGGCGGTGTTGAAAGTGGAAGAGTCGAGTGGGGCAGGGGAGTAGTTACCCATTGTGATCCCGCGCTCTGCTTGGGAATCAGGTTCATCCGGAGTGGTAGGTGCGCGCGATTAACGCGTCCGCGCTGGCCCCAAGGCAATCCCTATTGCCCCACCCCATCCAGCAATCTCTTGAATACTTCCTTTGGGTAGCCGTATTTTTTGCCATCCCCGCCGATGAGGGCCGACATAGGGGTCTCGTTGAGGACGTGGCCGATCTCGCTCGGCGGTTGTTCGTCTTCTTCCAATAGAATCTTGGCGAATTTGACTTGGTCGGTCATCGATCCGGTTACCGAGCGATTCAGAGCCTTGGCGAACTTGACGGTAGCTGCAGAGGGGGCAATGAATCGCTGATAGACGAACTGCTGACCATCGTCTTCCATGAACTCGCGGATGGCATCCAACGCGCGACCTATCAAGCGGTTGTCGTCGGTAATCCCCCGCCCGTAGAGCACGCATGAATAGAGCGACGGCGTGTTGGTCAGCAGGATATACTGCGTGCGAGCGGCGGTAAACAAACTGGCCGACCAATCGGCGTACAGGTTCTCATCGAGCGGCGACTCCGCCAGTTTGCTGGCTTTGATCTTCGTGGCCAGCTTTGCCGAGAGTCGCACGATCATCCCCGTCCCCCTTCGCAGCAGGTTTCCAAAATCGTGTGGCACCTGGCGCATTGGAGCTTGGCGCGGATCTCGATGAGCTGGCCGCCGCAGACGGGGCAGACGCGCTGGCAGGTTGGCGTGTCCTTGGGTTGTTCGTCGTCCTGCATAGTGGCAAATTCCAGTGGGCGGTGTTTTCGACCCTTCTAGCTTGCGACGTGGCGCGCGGTTCGGCAAGGGGTGCACTCCTTTCGCGCATGCAGAGACACAGCGCCACCGTGATGGCGCGACGTTAGTTGCGACCCGCAGGTCCTCGCGGTCGATCGTGTGCGCGGAGCTCAGTCGACGTCCGGTTCCAGCTTCACCTTGCTGTGCTCACGCCAGGCGGTTTCGTGGGTGAACTGCTGCCAGGCTTGTTTCAGCCAGCGGACCAGCGAACTGGCCAGCCACAGCGCCCAGAGCAGCATCAGTCCGCGGTACCACCACACCGACACGCTTACCATTGTCGGTTGTGGCAGGTCGACTCCGCTGCGGGGCTGGAACCAATTGAGGTACGTTGGCGACGATCCGTTACCGACGACGAACATCTCGGGATCGCCCAGCAGGCCTTCGTGCACCACCACCAACAGCACCAACAGGGCGGCCAGCGTCAGCAGCACCAGCAGGCACTGCAGCAGGTTGAAGGTGCCGATGTGCATCGAATGGGGGTCCATCCGTCCGCGCCAGGAGAACACCAACAGCCAGGCGACTACCAATAGGGCCGGAGCCACGTTCACCTGGGTAAGTCCGATGCCCAACAGCACCCACTCCCACGAACGCAGCGGCGAGTGAGGCAGCCAACCCAGCGCCACACCAGCCATCACGGCCACAACGATGATGGTCCAGAACCGCACCGCGGGGCCGCGCAGCGGGCCGGCGGTCCAAAGCAGCCAACGGTCGGCCGACGGCTGCATGATACTGGTTACGTTGGCCGATTCGGACGGCAGCGTCACCGCATCGGGCGAGGCGACCATCGGCAGCGGCGCGGACAGCTTCCACGCCACTTCGATTTTCTGTCGGCCCGGACTGGTCGGTACCACCAATTTTCCGTCGTCGCGGCGGACCGGAATCTCCCGTCCGTCCAACTTCACGGTGGTCACGTCCGCGTCGGTGGGGATCTCGATCATGAAATCGCCCGCCAGGCTTCGCTCGATCTCCATCTGAAGGGTCACGGTTCGCAATCGGGCGCCCAGCGAGGTGTTGTGTTGCACTTCGTGGATGGTCACCGTGTCGCCTTCGATCGGCTCGGGGCGGCTGAACGACAGCGTGGCTTGCTCGCCCGGCCAGGGATGCCACACGGGTTCGAGCTTCTCGGTTCCCTCTTCGAACACCGGCGGCAATCCTGCGAACGTGGCGTCCCAGACAGGCGAGAGCATCAACCGCCACTGATCGACCCACTGGTCGGTGTCGGCCGCCGTGAGTTCGAGCTGCGGTGTGATGGGCAATTCGCTCTCCCAGCGATACTCGTCTTGTCCGGCGCTCAGACGCACGTTGATGTAACCCTCTTCCACGTTGGCCGAGGTGGTTTGCACTTGCTCGCCGGGCAGCAGCGGGATCCGCAGCGCCACGGCCTTGCCCGGTTCGGACAGGCGTCGCACCGTGTTGTGCACTTTCCAGACCAGGCCAATCTCGAGTTGACGATCGACCACCACGGCCACGTTGAAGTGCCGCTGATCGTAGGCCGCCTCGCCCGGCGCTCGCTCTTGCTTGGGGGCGAAGAACACCTGATCCTCGGGCACGCCATTGGGCTTTACGCCAGTGACGGTCCAGTCCGGGGCGTTGATCTCCACGCGGCGTGGCTTCAGCAAGAAGGTCCATTGCCAGTCCGAAGCATCGGGCAGCAGCCCTTCGACCTCCACCTGGTGAACTCCCTCGGTCAGGCTCACCCACAGGTAGCCATCTTGCCGGCGAACCGCGGTCTGCGCTTCGCCATCGATCGTCACCGACAACGGCGACCAACTGGGCAACTGGCCCGGTAGCGGTACTGCCACGTTGGCCGCGGCGTGAACCTGGGCCGACAGCTTCAAACGTCCTTCGCTGACGTCGAGCGTGGCAGTGGGAATCTCGGCAGCATTGGGAAATGCGTCGCTTGGTTCCAGCAGCCGATTGCGTAGCGTTTCCAGCGTCTGCTGATCGGGAATCTGCGCTTGGGCCGTCACTGGCGTCAGCAGTGCCAATAGCATCAGCGCTGCCGCGGTGGCGCGGCCCGAGGGCCTGGGCAGTTGCCTGCCCAACAGCACGGCCGCCAGCAGCAATAACAGGATCAAGCGAACAACGGTCAGCAAGCGATGCACATAGGGCGGGATCAACACCGGACGCACCCGCTGCGTTTGGTCGACCGGACCATTCCAGTAGCAGTACACACTATTCCAGCTCCACGTTGGCTTGGCCGGTCCGGTCTGAACCACCGCCTGGGGACTGAGGGCCATGTTGCCCACGTACTGTTTTTGGAGTTTCGACGACTCGGCCACTTGCTTGTTGTACAGACTTGACTGGCTGCTAAAACGGGCGCCCTTGCCCGATTGGGGCGATTCGTCGGTGGGCGCCGATTCGAGGGGTGTTTCGTACAGATTCGCGTCGCGGGCCGCTTCCCTGGCCGCATAATTCATTGCCCTGGGCAATAGAGTACGCTCTCCGTAGGTAATGCCATGTGGTTCCAACTGCGGGTAGAGTGCGCTCTGCACCTGACTGGCGAGGAACGGGATCAAGAACAACGCCAGCAGCACCAACGCCAGGTACTTCCAGGCGACCAGCAGCTTTTGCATCGGGCCCTCTTTCACCACCTGCAGCAATGCCAGCGGCGCGAGCAGGAACAACCACGTCAAGCGTGGCGCGCCGGGCTCGTGGTACGCCAGCCCAAAAGCCAACAGCGCCAGCAGACCCGCCCGCCAGTTCCACATGCGGGTAATGGCGATGGCGAACACCAGCAGCAGGAACAAATCGAGCAGCGACCAGGCCGTCAGCCAGTCGCCCTCCACGCTATCGGCGCCAAACAGCGCCAGCACACGCCAACCTGGAGGCAGATTGAGCGTTAGACTCAAGTTCTCGGCATCGGCTTGCCAGCCCGTGGCCGGCAGGTTGCCGATCTGGTCGGTGCGGCCCACGGCTTCGAGATTGAGTTGACGATCGCGGAGCTCAACGCCATGAGCCCCCGTGGTGGGATTCGCGGTAATGAGTTGCGACTGGCCATCGGCTCGCACCGCGCCCAGGTTCTGCCCATCGGCCGCGTCGAGTCGCCACTCCTGAAAGGCGTTGCTACGTACCTGGTCGCAATACGTACCGGCCTGGCCGTCCTGGTCGAGCCACAACTCGCGAGCGATGGTCAGTCCCGCTGGGGCTCCGTCGCCCATGCCGCGCTGCCGCTCGACCAGTTGAAAGCTCGAGTCGGTGTTCCAGCGGTAGACGGGCAGATTGCGCCACGCCTTGGGAAAAGTTGTCTGGCTGGCGTCCACGGCATTGACGCCCTCGATCTCGGCGATGCGGAACCGAGGATTCGCGCGATAGCCAATCAGCTCTTCGGCAACCATGGGCTCGGCGCCTTCGGCGTAACCGAACGTCTGGAAGTCGTGCGTGCGAAACGCGCGGGCCTTGATGGTCCACTCGCCGGCCCGCAATTGCGCCGTGAGGACACCGCGATTGTCGACCGCCACCGGAATGGGGCTATCGAGCGTGGCCAGTTGCCATCCCTCGGGCAGCAGCGCGCCGAGCGTTTCTTCGCGGCTCTTACCCGACACCCCCAGCACCACTTCGGTGTCCAGCCACAGCGGTACGCCATCGTTCAGCACGCGGTACACACGTCGGGTCAGTTGTTGCTTCTCTTCTTCTTGCTGCTGCGTGCGCCGGAGCCACAAGTCGCCGCTGGCGTCCCAGTTCGGTACGGCAACCTCTTGTCCTTCCACCACGAGCGCCACCAGGCCCACCTGTTGGGGCAGGTGCACTTTCTGCGGCATCGCATCCCAGCGAAACGTTCCCTCCAGTTCGTGTGTGCCGGCGGCCAGGTGGACATGCGGCCGGCCTTCGCGAGTCACCACCACCACCTCGTTGCCGTTGGCCATTACCGTGAGTGGCCAGATGTTGGCATCGCCGGGCAGAGGTACCCAGCTTTCTTCGAACACACGGACGTTCAAGTTCCAGGTGCCTTGGTCGGCGCCTGCCTCGAGCGTTAGCCTCGATGGCCAGAAGCAAATGTGCTGACCGGCATTGTTGTAGGGCGAAGGACAATCGGCGTGGCGGTCGCCCCAGGTGGCCCAATCCTGCCAGGGCTGTAGTTCCGGTGGAACCCGCGGGTCGGTGCTTTGTGCCCCCGCGTTGGCACCCCCCAATAACACCGCCGCCAATACCACCAGCCGCACACGTAGAGTAAACATGCTATGTCCGCCACTCGTTGATATTCTGGGACTACTTATCCCGTGTTCATTGTATGGATCTGCGGTCGCGGGTTCGACCAACTGCTCGGCAGCAGCCAACGCGGCGCGCGCTGTCGATACTGAAGCCCCCTGTCTTTCGACGAATCACAGCGTCCCCCGGTTCCCCAGGAATGGTCGCCTGGTTGGTGGGCCGCGCTACCGAAGGTTAGCATTTTTGCGGGTACGCGCTCGGCCGGTTCATCGGTTCCAGCGAAAGTGGACAAGGTGGCAATCTACGGCGGAACGTGCAATTCTGGCTTATCTGGTTGACGTGCTCAGCAGGGTAGTGTAAATATGAACACATTCCCCGCCGAGCCCTATGCACCCCGGGATTTTGCCGATGTCCGCCGCCGCGCCCGTTGCCCCGTCCCATCCAGCGACTGCTCGCGTGGTGGCGCACAATCTGCGGCGGCTGATGGCTCTGTACTCATTGACGTACGACGAAGTGGTCGAGGCCTCGGGGCTCGACCAGCGGACGGTGCGGGCCATCGCCCGGGCCGAAAAGAACACCCACGCCCGCACTTTGCGGCAGCTGGCCGAGGGCCTTGGCGTGGCCGTGGAAGAGTTGTTTGTCGACGCCGGCTCGATCGCCGCGGCCGGCTTCGACGAGGCCACGAATCCGATCGTCAGCCAAGTGATCGAAAGCCACGCCTGGCTGTTCGAAGGTTGGTCGGCGGCCGACTTCGCCGAACTGCACAGCCGCTTCGGCCACGGCGGCGAATTGAACGAACAGGGCACCATCCGGGCGGCCGAGGCCATGAATCGCAAACGCGAGGTCGTTCACCAGGCCCGCGTGGTGCTCGAAAGCACCGATGGCCCACTGCTGGAAGAGTTCGTGCGAATGCTGTACGACCGCGTGCGAAAGACCGAGTAGTGCTTTGCAGTACGTTGCCGCTGCAAGTTGCCAATAGCCGAGGAGCTACGCCTCGTCTTTAACGCTGGCCGATTGTTGCTCTTCCCAAACGCGTCTTGCCGTCTGGGAAACGGCCGATACCACGTCGGTCATGTTGCACGCATAGAGATTGGCGAAACTGAATCCACCAATTTCCAGCAGTCGATAGTCGCCCTCGGTGGTTTGGCAGATGTCGATGATCCACACCGGATCAGGTTGGAATTCGTTGGCGGCCACCTCATCTGCCAGTTCGCGAGCGGCGCTCGGGTACTCGGCCGAGAAGACATGCTCGTTTCCGGCCACGTACTGGCAACCCGCCACCACACGTCGGTCGGCCACGACGAATCGCCATTCGTAGGCAATCGATTTCGGGGAGCTGACCACAACCAACGAACTTAGCGGAAACTCATAGAACCCCATAAACTCGACATCGGCCGCAAAGTTGTCGCGCTTGGCAAGCTGACCAGCGAACAGTTTGAGCGGCGAATCGGGACGCACAAATACCTGACCGCTGTTGCCGAACGAGTTGAATAGAAAATCCTGCTGCCTCAACAGTTCGCCAAAGGGCAACATCGTGTAGTCGCTGTTGAGAAGGTACTGGCCGAAGTGGGGGAAGTAGCTCGTGCAGTGGTAGTTTTCGACCGTGGCAAATACGCCGGGCGTCCAATGTTCGTCGCGGCCGATGCGCGTGATCAGTTCGATGTCGCCATGCGCCACGACACAGCTTCCAGCGGGAAACTCGTGGCGGTAGGAGTCTTGGACGTCATCCCAGCGATAGGGAGGTTTCGGTGCATCCACCAAATGAGCCGTATGCCCTTGCTGCTCGATGGCAGTCTCCAAGTCGTTGCAGTAGTTGGGAAACATCTCTGCATCGATCAGCCACCCGACTTTCACGGCCCCACCGTCTCGTTGAGTTTGCTCATGTCGATCACCCGCTCGTAACTTACCGCGGGGAGCACCAGGATTTTGCCGTCGCCCATCCGGCCGGTGCGTGCTACCTCCACCACGCGGCGGATCACTTCTTCGGTGCGAGAGTCGTCGACCCACAAGACGATTTCGACCTTCGGCAGAAACGCCTGGCTGTACTCGCTGTCGGTGTACTGGTCGAGGTAGCTCTTCTGCTTGCCAAATCCCTTCACCTCGCGGACCTCAACCGCCTCGAGCGGGGCCCGGCGGAGGTTATCGAGTATCGTTTCGACCAGGAAAGGTTTGACGATCGCAATGACTTGTTTCACAGCACGGGTCGGGGGTCAGAGGATCGGAAGTCGGGGAACGCATGCGAACCGCCAGACTGATCATTCTAATGAGGCCTGATCGCGATTGGCAAATGGATCGCAGCGGGTTACCGATATCCACATTGCTGTCGCCCGGCAGAATTTACCTATTTCCCCCCGGTAGAGCCTCGTCTGGGCTTCCACGCCAGTGGCCGCTAGAATCGACCACCTGACTCACCAGACCTTCGTACCACCAGGCGTGCAGCATGGCTAAAGAATACTCCAAATATCAGCAAAACATCATCAAACGCTACTACGACAACCGCGAGGCGGTCTCGTTACAGCGACTCAGCGAACTGGTCACCGAACTGTACCTGGCCGAGGGCAAAGCCCGCGAGAAGCAGTGGAAGTACATCGTCGCGGCCTTGGAGAAACTCGAAATCCCCCAATCCCGTATCGACCACCTCCGCGAGCAAGACGACCCGCAACTATTGGCCAAGCTGGTAGAAGAACTGATGGCTGGGAAATGACGAATGACGAAATACCCAATGACGAACTACCCAGGGGCCAGCGAACTTTGTGTCATCCTGAGGGGAGAGCCTAAGCGACTGAAGGATCTAGTTTGAATCGCACAAGTTCACCGCCCTTGTGGGACGCTCAACGAAGGGCCACATAGATTCCTCAGTCGGCGAGCCTCCTTCGGAATGACACGATCCATTCGAATCAGATTTAACCTCAAAAGCTAATCCTCCTCTCGTTATGCGTCAGTACTTAGAGCTTCTCCAACGCGTTCTCTCCACCGGCACGACGAAGTCGGATCGCACCGGCACGGGCACCCGGAGTGTGTTTGGGCATCAGATGCGGTTCGACCTGGCTGATGGGTTTCCGCTGGTCACAACCAAGAAGCTGCACACGCGGTCGATCATTCATGAGCTGTTGTGGTTCATCGCTGGCGATACCAACATCAAGTACCTGAACGACAACGGCGTGTCGATCTGGAACGAGTGGGCCGACGAGTCGGGTGAGCTGGGGCCCGTGTATGGCAAGCAGTGGCGTAGCTGGCAGGCGGCCGACGGGCGGGTGATCGACCAACTGACCGACGTGCTCGAGCAGATCAAGACCAACCCCGACTCGCGGCGGCTGATCGTCACCGCGTGGAACCCGGCCGACATCGGCCAGATGGCGCTGCCGCCGTGCCACTTGTTGTTCCAGTTCTACGTGGCCGAAGGCCGGCTGTCGTGCCAGTTGTATCAGCGCAGCGCCGACGTGTTCCTGGGCGTGCCGTTCAACATTGCTTCCTATGCACTGCTGTTGATGATGGTGGCCCAGGTTACCGGCCTCGAGCCCGGCGAGTTCGTCCACACGCTGGGCGACGCGCATCTGTACGACAACCACCTGGAGCAGGCCAGGAAGCAATTGGCCCGCGAGCCACGATCGCTACCCACCATGACGCTCGACCCAGCGGTCGACTCGCTATTCGACTTCCGCTACGAGCATTTCAAGCTTAGCGACTACGATCCTCATCCCCATATTTCGGCGCCGGTGGCGGTGTAAGGAACGTACCGACGTTGAACGATCATCCTTCTACGCAATCCGAACCTGGCGCCAGCCGGGCCATGTTGCTGTCGCTGGTGGTGGCCGTGGCCGAGAACGACGTGATTGGCAACGCCGGCGACTTGCCATGGCGGATGTCGGGCGACCTGCAGCGGTTCAAGAAGCTGACCATGCATCACGCGATGGTGATGGGCCGTAAGACGTACGAGTCGATTGGTCGGCCGCTGCCAGGGCGGGTGACCATCGTGCTCACCACGCAGTCGGACTACGATCCCCAGCACGCCGAGGTGCGGGTGGCTCACTCGCTCGACGAAGCCACGGCCCTTGCGCAGCAAACCGACATGCAGCAGGACGAACTGTTCGTCGTCGGCGGGGCAGAGATTTACCGCCTGGCGTTACCCCAGGCCGGGCGAATCTACCGCACGGTGGTGCACGCCACGCCCGAGGGCGACACGCGGTTTGCGAAACTCGCTACGGACCAGTGGCGCATCGCAGAACAAACCGAGTACCCGGCCGACGCAAAAAACCAGCACGCCTGCACCTGGCAGGTGCTGGAGCGTGTCGAATAGTTCCGCCGCGCACGATTCTTACCACAAAAAAAATAGCCGACGAGATAGGCCTCGTCGGCTATTGGATTCTGATTAAACGATGGCGCGAGTGCTTCGCGATGGTCAGCTACTCGCCGTCCATGCCCAACCGCATCTTCAGTTCTTCGAACTGATCGACGAACCGCTCGTTGCTGGAGTGGACGTGTTCGGCCTCGGTGATGAATCGCATCTGCTCGCGGCAGGGAATCTGGTGGTCGTCCAGAATCTCCTCGTACGTCTGCAGGCTCGCACCGTAAGCGATCAGCAGCTTGTGTTCATCGAGCTGCACCTCTTGCGGCACCGACGGATTCAACACGGCAATGCCGGTACAGCCGTCGTTGGCCAGCAGATCTTCGAAGTCCCACAGAATGCTCTGCAGGATCGGCATGTCGATCTGCTCGCGGTACAGATCGGTATGGTGGCCGGCGCGATGTCCGTGGCTGGTCTCGAGCACCACGTCGACGGTCTCGCCGAGTTGCTCGATCAGTTCCATGAAGATGTCCAGCAGGCGCTCCTTCGAAGCGGCGGCCATCAACACCGGCACATCGGCGCGGTTCTCTTCGTCGCGGTAGACATCGTGCCGATAGCCGGCCGAAGGGACTACCTCCAGGTTGTACGAAGGACGTACCGCATCGGTCAGCGTGAAATCGCCGTACTGCGCGACTTGCAGATGCGCTTCAAGCTGCCCTTCGCTCAGCTGCTCGAAGCTGCTGGTCGGCGGGGCGGCCATGGCCGTCGGGCGTTCGTCAGCGAACACGTCGTCGAAAAAGTTCTTCAAAAATCCCATCGCAATTTACTCGCAAACGAACGGATGTGGTTGCTCTGGACCCTGCCATGTCCACAACGGCGGCAGTGCCAATGGGGAGGGATGGGAGAGTTGTTCCGGTAGTTAGCAGTGTCAGAGGCCGTGTGGAAACGGTTGCCCCGCAGCAGGCCTCTGCTCAAATCTAGGTTACCCCAACCCCACAATGGAGAATCCGCCCGTAGCGGTCAGGATTTCGCCCAAACTGATGGGCGACAAAATCACTACGACCGACAACGCGCTTTGGGTCTCCTCGGGCATCCACAATCCGCTACCCAGACGCGTTTCGCACAGGCCATTCCATAAAGAAACTGGACACAGCGGGGGCCGCGACGCGTTGCGCCTGTAGCGGTGGTGCGGTATGATGGACGCATTGCGAACAACTGGAACTACGCACGAACGACTATGAAGATCTACACAAAAACAGGCGACCAGGGAGAAACCTCGCTGTACGGCGGCCAACGCGTGGGGAAAGACCACCTGCGAATTGACACTTTTGGCACCGTCGACGAATTGAACGCCACGCTGGGAATGGCGCGGGCCGAGGTTGCTCGCCTGCCCGAAGCTTTCGCTCCCATCGGCCAGGTACTGGGGCACGCCCAGAATCATTTGTTCGATCTGGGGGCCGAGTTGGCCACGCCCGAGGCCGCCAAGAAGGGCACCGAGCTGTTGGGCCCCGCGGCCACCGCAACGCTCGAGTCGGCCATCGATCATTGGGACTCGCAGCTTCCCCCACTGACGCAATTCATCTTGCCCGGCGGCAGCGAACTGGCGGCCAGGTTGCATGTGTCGCGGTGCGTCTGTCGCCGAGCGGAGCGGGTGTTGGTCACGTTGATGCGGGCCGAGACCTTGCGACCCGAGCCGGCGGTGTACCTCAACCGCTTGGGCGATCTGCTGTTTGTCCTGGCCCGGGCTGCCAACCACCTGTCAAAGGTACCCGACGTGGCGTGGAAGAAGTCGGGGACTTAACCAATGGTGACAGCCAGGCTACCACTTTTGGCACATGTGGTGGACCGTAGGTTCTAGCGTTGGCTTTAACCTTACTACCCAAACGCGCTATCTCCCTAGTTTCGCAGCGTGCAACCTTGGTATTTGGCGCGCGGGAACATCCATGTCGATCGATCCCGCGATCCGAACTTGTTGAGACCGACTCCCATGAGCCAGCGAATTGCAGAATCGGTGCGCGAGCGGGTGACTTTTGTCTCGGCGCCAGGTACAATTGGGAACTTGACGGGAAGTAGACCCAGGCGGTCGCAGCTTTCTGGTGACTACCTGGAATGAAAATCGACGTTCTGCGGCAATACCTGGACGAGCCGGCAGCCGCCAAGTCTTGGTTAGACGAGGCGCTCAGGCTTCGGGAGACCAATACTGGTCATGGGAATCTGCGCCGTATGGCCGAGGCGGGCGTCACGCTCGATCTGTTGGCCGATCTCTGCGATCAATTTGCCGCGGTAGCTCCGCGACTTGCCGACGCCGATATGGCGTGGAACAACCTCGAGCGATTTGTCGTCGCATCCCGCAATCCTCTTGCCGCCTGTGCGCTGTTCGAACGCGATCGTCAGGCACTGCCTCGACTGTTGGCGCTGTTTAGCACTAGCCAATACCTCAGCGACTTGTTGGTCGTGGACAACGAAGCCTACGACCTGCTTCGCATGACCGAGGGCCAGCCCGTGGCCCGCGAGCTGTTGGTCGAAGAGCTGGTGGGCGAGATACTCCATGTCACGCATCCGTCCGAGGCGATGCGCATCCTGCGCAACTTCAAACGCCGCGAGACGCTTCGCATTGCTTATGGCGACATCGTTCGCGAACAACCCATCGCCACGGTGGCCCGGCAGATTTCGTTCGTCGCGGACGCAGCCGTGGAAGCCGCCCTGCGTTTCGCCCGCCGCGCGCTGGAAGAGAAGATGGGCACCCCCATGCATCAGGGGCGTCCGGCCAAGTTCGTCGTGCTGGCCATGGGCAAGTTGGGCGGACTGGAACTGAACTACTCCAGCGACATCGACCTGATCCTCATCAGCGAAGGCGACGGCAAGACCACCGGCAGTCGGCAGACCAGCAACCAGGAGTTCTTCGAACGGCTGACCCGCGATATGGTCAAGTTGCTCACCGAACCAACCGAGCTCGGCACCACCTACCGCGTCGACCTGCGGCTGCGTCCCGAAGGTTCTCGCGGCTCGGCTGCGATCACCTACGAGCGGGCGCTGGCCTACTACGACAACAAAGGTCGCACTTGGGAACGGCAGGCCATGATCAAGGCGCGGCCCATTGCCGGTGACATCGATCTGGGCGCGTCGCTGCTGGCCGAACTGGAGCCGTGGATTTACTCCCGTTACCTGAGCCTGGCCGACATCACCGGCATCAAGACACTCAAGCGGCAGATCGAACAACGCACCACCGCGCAAGGTACGCATCAACTCGACGTGAAGACCGGCGTCGGCGGCATCCGCGACATTGAGTTCGCCATTCAGTTCCTGCAACTCCTCAACGGTGGCTCGCAGCCCGAGGTCCGCACCGGCAACACGCTCGAGGCAATCGATCACCTGGAGAAAGCCGGTTGCCTGAGCATCCAGGAGCGGACCATCCTGGAAGAGAACTACTGTGCCTTGCGGAAGCTCGAACACCGATTGCAGATTCTGTACGACCTGCAGACGCACACGCTGCCCGAGAATCCCGACGAACTGCGAAAGCTGGCGATGCGGATGGGATACTTTCCTTCGCTCGAGCGGTCGGCCACCGCGGCGTTCGAAGAGGACCATCGCGAGCGGACGGAACTGAATCGCAAGATCCTGAACCATCTGCTGCACAACGCCTTTGGCAACGACGCCGACTTGGAGCCGGAGATCGACCTGGTGAACAATCCCGCGCCGACGCTCGATGAAATTCGGGAGGTGCTGGGCAAGTACCCGTTCGAGGACATTCAGAACGCTTACCACAACTTGATGGCGCTGGCGACCGAGAAGATTCGTTTTCTCTCCACCCGCCGCTGCCGGCACTTCCTGGCATCGATTGCGCCCCGCCTGCTGGAGGCCATCGCCGCCACGCCCGAACCCGACACCACGCTGGTGAACCTGAGCCGGGTGAGCGATTCGCTGGGTGGCAAGGCGGCGCTGTGGGAATTGTTCCGCACCAACCGGCCATCGCTCGAGTTGTACGTCACGCTGTGCGCGACATGTCCCTACCTGTCGAGCATCCTGACGTCGAATCCCGGTATGATCGACGAGCTGATGGACAGCCTGCTGGTGGAGGGACTGCCATCGCAGGAGATGCTCGGTGCAACGCTGGCCGACCTGTCGCGCGGCGCCGAGGACATCGACCCGATCCTGCACAGCTTCAAGCACGCTCAGCACTTGCGGATCGGTGTCCGCGACATCATCCACCGCGACGATGTCGAGCGGACCCACGCCGCGCTGGCCGACGTGGCGGAGGTCTGCCTGACGCAGATCGCCCGCAGCGAACAACAGCGGCTCGACAACAAGTTCGGCACGCCGACCATTCCTTCGTTCGAACACAACGAACAGGCCAGCGACGAGCTCCGCGCGCGGTTCGCCGGGCGCGAGGGCGAGAAGTGCGAACTGGTGATTCTGGCCCTCGGCAAGCTGGGCGGCAGCGAGCCCAACTATCACAGCGACCTGGATGTCGTCTTCCTGTACGAGGCCGAGGGGCGGACCTTCCACACCGACTACACCGGCAGCAAGGTCACTAGCGCCACGACCACCAGCAACAATCATTACTTCAGCGAGCTGGGGCAGCGGATCATCACGCGCGCCAGCCGCATCGGACCTTACGGCCGGCTGTACGAAGTCGATGCCCGCTTGCGTCCCACCGGTAAGAGCGGCTCGTTGGCCGTACCGATCGACTCGTTTGCTAACTACTTTGCCTCCGGCACGGCCGACTTGTGGGAGCGGCAGGCGTTGTGCAAAGCGCGGGTCATCTTTGGCGCACCCGGCGCGGCTGCCTATGCGATGGAAGCGGTCAACAACGCGGCCTTCTCGCCCGCCTGGTCGCCGGAAGACGCCGAGGGTATCCGCTCCATGCGGCATCGCCTGGAAGAGACCGCCACCAGTCGCAACCTGAAACGGGGCCGCGGCGGCACCGTCGACACCGAGTTCCTGGTACAGATGTTGCAGCTCAAGCATGGCGGCGCCGACCCGTCGGTTCGCGTGCCCGGCACCCTGGCCGCGCTCACGGCGCTGGAGCAGGCGGGCTACCTGGCGGCGGACGACGCTGAGTTCTTCCGCAACAGCTATCGCTTCCAGCGCACCGTGGAGTCGGCCATCCGCCTGATGGATACCACCGGACGCCACGAGCTTCCCACCGACCACCGCGAGCTGGCCAAGTTGGCCTACCTGATGGGATACAGCGATGCCTCGGCGCTGGAGAACAAAGCGCTCGAACTGTTCGACGCTACCCGCGAGCGGTTCGACAAGATCTTCGACGCCCAGCGGTAAGTGGTGCGGTGGCTGAACCGTCGGTTGTTGCTTATCGCGCCCCAACCGCAGCGCCGCTGGCCACGCGGTTCGACAGACCTGCTTCGGTGACGCTGAACTCCGCCCATACCGGCAGGTGATCCGAAATCTGCTTGACCTGTTCGAGCGATAGCCCGTGACGCGACTGAATGTCGTACACGCCACCGCGACCGGTGAACTCGGCCGTGCTGGGGCGGTGAAACAGGATGTTGTCGTGCAGGTAGCTTTTCACCACGTTGGTTGGCTGGTTTTGAATCACCGGGTAGATGTCGGTGATGCGCCCCAGCCCAGCCAGATCGTCGGGCTTCAGCGGTCGGCTCGAACGGCCGAACGAACCACTCGGCGCGCTGGGCACCTTGGTGTTGAAGTCGCCCAGGATGATGATGTCGTCTTCGGTTTGCTGGTCGGCGCCGATCGGCTGGCGGCGAACCACCGAGTAAACCTGCGCCAGGGCGTCCATCTCTTCCTTGGCCACGTCGGGATCGGTGTGCACGTTCACCAGCATGAACGTGAATCGTTGGTTGAGATCGGAAACACGTGTGGCGAAGAACCCGACCATTGGTTCGCGGTGCAGCAGGTTGTCGGGGTCGCGAATCGTGTAGACATACTGCGGGTGGACCTCGATGCGGTTCGCGTCGAAAATGAACGCGTACTGCTCGGTGCTGCGGGTGTTGCCCAGTCGCGGCCCGACGCGAAAGTCGTATTGGCGGCCGGAAAGATGATTGAGTCGCTGGACGAACTTCTGGATGAAGTAGTCGTCCTGGGTGCGGATCTCTTGAATGGCGACGATATCGAAGTTGCTGATGATCTGGCAGATCGTGTCGATAACGTACGGCTTTTCGGCCTTGGCGTCGCCGAACACCTGGATGTTGAACGAGGCGATCTTGATCGTCGCGCCTGGGGGCGGATTCCAGCTGGGGCTGTTGGACACCGGCGAGGTGCCGACCATCGGTGCGCCGGAGTCGGACGACTGGCCCGTGACGATAATTTGCTTAATGTCTTCGAGGTGCAGCCCCTTGAAGAACATCCAGCCGCCACCACCGAAGATGGCCACCATCAATGCTGTCGAAATGAACCGCTGCACCGCAGTAACCCCTCCATGGGCTGCCGGGACGTCCTTGTCGAGAAACTATCGCGAACGCAGTTTAGGTGGCTCGCATAATTGGGGCTAGGTGAGTTTCCGCGGTGCTAGCACTATGTGGAAATGGCGACTTCCGACCTCTCACGACGGTTTCCGGCGGTCTGGCTCGTCCGGCTGCCGACAAATCTCGATCAGCAGACTGGTGGCGACGCCGGTAAGGATTGCCAGGTAGGTGGATTGGGCTATCGACTGTGCCATGGCACTGGCGAACACCCAGGGGATGATCCAGACGAGGATCGGCCAGGCCAGCATCACCAGCACCAGGATCAGCCGAAACAGGGCACGCAACTCCAGTAGCAGCGACAGCGGCAGTACGGTCCAGAACGTACAAAAGAACAACAGGCTGCTGTCACTCTCGGTCATGGTTCGCGTGGCGTAGAGGAACCAGACCGCGCTTTCGAAGAAGCCCAGATAGAGCCAGGTTCGGAGGCGCGTCCGTTTCAGCCACGGTCCGGTCTGCAGGCGGGCTTCCCAGTCGATGGCCATCGTGCGATCTTGCCCCTAAGCGAAATGCAGCGCTAGTCAGCGAGTGGTGCTGTCCGCCATGGGTTGGCGCGGCGGACAATGCCTTGGCGGCCGGAAGTTGCTCACACGTTGGCCCCCTCTTTCGCCACCACTTCCATCATCCGCTCGTAGATACCGTGCAGCCGCTCGTGACCGCCGGGCTTCGAGCCATCGCGCTCGGTGACGTAGAACACATCGACCACCTGGTCGAGGTGCGTGCTGATCTTGGCGAAGCGGATGTTCAGATGCAGTTGGTGGATCGTGTGGGCCAGGTCGTACAGCAAGCCAATCCGGTCGAAGGCGAACACCTCGATGATCAGGTTGTCGGCCGAAATGTCGGAGTTCAGCCGCACTTCCATCGGCATGTTCGACAGCTTGGCCGTCTCGGTATCGGGTTCCTTGCCCCAGATGCGGCGGAACTTTGGCGGCTCGTCCGAGTCAATCGAGGTGACCATCGCCCGGGAGATTTCGTCCAGGCGTTTTTGTTCGGTGGGGCCGTTCGATTCGGTATCGACCGCACAGTAACGCAGTAGCAGGATGTCGCCGTTCAAGACGGCCGTCTCGGCGGCCAGGATGCTCATGCCGCGGGAGCTCAACACGCCGGCCATGGCCGAGAAGATGCCGCGACCAACGCCCTGGCTCACGCCGGCGGAGAACTCCACGGTTTTCGACTTCTCGAAGTACTGGCCAGCGGCTGTGCCTTGACCATCCTTCAGGTTGTGCAGATTGCGGAGCGTTTCGACCACATGCTGCGCGTTTACCTTGGTGACGAACGACTCGGGCAGGGCGCGGAAGTACTGTTCGAACCACAGATCCTGGCGTTCGTCGCTGGTCAGCAGGTCCCACACTTTTTGTTTGGCCGCCACGCGGCGCGACAGTTGTTCGTTCTCGGGCACTGGCGACAGCAGGACTTTGGAGCGCTTGAACAGGTCGCCCAGGATGCCCACCTTCCAGTCGTTCAGTACGCCAGGACCCACGGCCGCCATGTCGGCGCAGCTCAACACGTACAGCATCTGCAATTCTTCGACGGTGGAGAACTTCTCGGCGAACTGACGAATATAGGCCGGGTCGGTGGTGTCGTGTCGCAGTGCCGCGTGCGGCATCCACAAGTGCTTGAGGATCAAGTTCGCCAATAACTCGATGTCGGCCGGTTCCAGGTCGAGCCGCTCGCCCACTCGTCGAGCGATGTCGGCGCCCAGCACGCTGTGGTCGCCCTCGCGGCCTTTGCCCAGGTCGTGAATCAACAGCGCCAGATGCAGCAGCCACTTGCGATTGAGCTTACGATAGGTGTCGCCCACCAGATCGTCACGCTCGCCCAGCCGGGTGGCTTCGCCCACCGAGCGGATGCAGTGCTCGTCCACAGTGAACTTGTGGTAGCGATTGAACTGCAGCAGGCAGCGGGCGTGGGTGTAGTCGGGAATCACCTTCTCCAGCACGCCCAGCTCGTGCATCCGGCGGAGCGCGTCGCCCAACAGCAGCGGCGTGGCCAGCATGTCGAGGAACCGCGTGATGCTGGCCTCGGACAACTCCATCCAGTAGCTCGGCGCCGAGCGGTACACGTGGTACCAGGTTTCCTGCGAGATTCGCTTGTCGTACAGCCGCGCCAGGTCGACCAGTCGCACGGCGTCTTCCAGGTTCTTGCTCAGCTTGGTGGTGCCGAGCTGCGTCGCGCTGATCTCCCAGGGGCTCAGGCGAAACTCGGCCGACAGGCTCTGGCTCAACACCGGCTGCAACATCCGCGAAACCACCGGCGGCGGACAAACCAGGTCGCTCATCCGCGTGGCCAGGAACGACACGTGGCTCGTGTGACGAAAGTACTCCCGCATGAACTGCTCGACCGGCAGCATGCCGCTGCGGGCGCGGAACTGTAAAGCCTCGGCGATGCGTTTCTGTTCGGCCCGGTTCAGCACGTCACTGCCATTCTCACCGCCGAAGTGCATTTCGTTGCGGACGTGCAGCAGGAAGCTCTGCGACGACATCAACCGGCGATGATCGAAGTTGGAGATCACGCCTTTGTGCAGCAGACGATTCGGGTCCGACTCGCCGCTCTTGGCGTACCACAACCAGCGAAGCAGATGGATGTCGCGCAAGCCGCCCGGTGTCCGCTTGATGTTTGGTTCCAGTAGGAATACCGTCTCGCCAAACTTGTGCCGTTCTTCCTTACGGGCGGCGATGAACTCGCGGCAGAACGCGGTGCCGCGGCGCTCGACCATCTGGCGAAATGCCTGGCGGAATTCTTCGAACAACCGCGTGGAACCAATGATCAGCCGCGACTCGATGAGCGACGTACAAATCACCGTGTCGCCGCGGGCCAGGCGGACCGCATCGCCCACGTTCCGTAGGCTGTGCCCCGGCTTCAGGCCGGCGTCGAACAGATCCTGCGTCAGCTGGGCGGTGAAGTTGCGGACGCTTTCGTCCAGCGTACCGGAGTACAGGATCATCAAGTCGACGTCCGAATAGGGCGCCTGCTGCCGGCGGCCGTAACCGCCAATGGCCACCAGGGCCAGCCGGCCACGCAGCTTGTCGTCCTGGCCGTCGGGCGCCTTTTTCAGGGTCGAGTCGAACAGCTTGACGACCACCTGGTCGATAATCGACGAGATCCGCGCGCACACCTGCACGCTGGCCATGCCGCTCTGATGCAGTCGTTTCACTTCCGCCAATCCACTCTGCACCTGCTCGCGGGCAGCGAGGACGTTGGAGCGGAGGCGCAAGGAGGAACTCATGAGACTAACTGGGTGGAAAAACCGGTACGAGCGGGCGTGTGCTACTGATTCAAACGGACTTTACGGGCGGCAATCTTAGGGCAATTCGCGGGATGCAGGGAATCCCCGCGACGGGCATCCGAAAAGTTCGGCTCGACTCAATCATACTGCGCAACGGCACACTCGAACCCGCGAGGGTGGCCGGCAGAACTGCCCCGAAAGCTGCTTACCCCATTATAGGGCCTCGGTACCGGTTTCGCCCGTCCGGATGCGGATCGTATCGAGAAGATCGGAGACAAAAATTTTACCGTCTCCGATTTGTCCGGTTTGGGCAGAACGGAGAACCGTATCGACGGCCGGCTGTACCCGTTCGTCGTCGACGACGATCTCGATTTTCACCTTCGGCACGAAATCCACGGCGTATTCAGTGCCGCGGTACATTTCGGTATGGCCTTTTTGGCGGCCAAACCCGCGGACTTCGGTAATCGTCATCCCCACGACCCCCATTTCGGCCAGGGCATTCTTTACATCCTCGAGTTTATAGTGGCGAACAATCGCCTCGATCTTCTTCATGTCCGCTACTCCTACAAGACGGGGATGCACGCCGGGGTCGGCGTCGTCGATATCCTATTCTAGCAGAAATTTCCAGCCTGTCCCAACAGCCACCCGGCGGATTTGTTTTCCCCGCGGCCGCCTGTCGGGCGCCGGCTAGAACAAAATGTAACCTTCCTCTTCGTGCTGGCTGACGTCCAGGCCGGCACGTTCCTCGGCTTCATTCACGCGAAGACCAATAGTCAGGTCCACGAGCTTCAGCAGCACAACGGTCACCACCACGCTGTACAGCCAGGTGACCGCCACGGCCGCGATCTGGCCCACCAGGATCCGCGACTCGCCTTCAATCAACCCCAGCGGCCGGCCATCGTCGATGTTCCAGCAAGCCCGGGTGGCGAACACGCCGGTCAGGATGGCGCCCAGCGTGCCACCGATGCCGTGCACGCCAAAGGCATCCAGCGAATCGTCGTAGCCAAACTTGTTCTTCAGTGTCCCACAGGCGTAGGCACAAACCACGCCGCCCAGGGCGCCCATCAGCAGGGCGGGCATCGGGTTCACGAAGCCGGCGGCCGGGGTAATGCACACCAGGCCAGCCACCGCGCCCGACGCGGTGCCCAGCACGCTGGGCTTGCCCCGTGTTACCCACTCGTACACGGCCCACGCCACCGCGCCGGCGGCGGCTGAGAAGTGGGTGACGCAGAACGCGCTTTGAGTGAGGTCGTCGCTTAGCAGTTCGCTACCGGCGTTGAAACCGAACCACCCCACCCACAGCATCGCAGCGCCCAGCGCGGTGTAGGTCAAGTTGTGCGGCCGCATGTCGTCTTGTCCCCAACCAATGCGGCGACCGAGGAAGATCGCGCAGATCAGGGCCGAGATGCCCGAGCTGATGTGCACCACGGTGCCACCGGCGAAGTCGAGCGCTCCACCCGCAATGGAGTGGCCTTCGCCCGATTCGATTTCCGCCGTGGTGTTGAACGCCAGGATGCCGCCGTCCCACACCCAGTGACACAGCGGACAGTACACCACCGTGCCCCACAGCACCAGGAACACCACCATGGCGCTGAACTTCATCCGCTCGGCAAACGCGCCGCAGATCAGCGCCGGGGTGATGATAAAGAACATGCCCTGGAACAGCATGTGCGTCATCGTGGGGATGGGAATCTCTTCTTCATCGAAGATCGGCGTGTAAGGCTCGCCCGTCTCTTCATCCCATACCCGCTGCACGTTGTTCATGAACAGGTATTCGTCGTTGCCAATCCACTTTCCATCGCCACCGAACGACAAGGAGTAGCCGTACAGACCCCACAGCACGGTCATCAGGCCCATCAGAAACAGGCACTGCATCATCACGCTCAGTACGTTCTTCTTCCGTACCAGGCCACCGTAGAACATGGCCAACCCCGGCGCGGTCATGAACAACACCAGCGCGCAACTGGTCAGCATCCAGGCGTTGTTTCCGGCCAGTGCGGCCGACTTGGCCGTCTCATGGGCGGCGTCGACTCTGTCGGATAGGTTGGGATTGGCGGCTTCTTGCGCCATGGCCGAAGAGCCAACCACGCACAGGCATAGGACGGCCCAAACCAACTGGCGGCCCCCAATCCAAAGTCGGTGTCGCCGAGCCAGAGTGCTCATCGCCCGTATCCTCCCAATCGCGTTAGACACTTGAAAAAAGCCGGAAAAGGTTGGTGGAACCCTTGGTCCTCACCCAGGCTCGCCAAAGCCTGCCAAGGAACACGACCGGCAAGCGCCGCCTGTCGCCGCCGGTGTGTGGATTCCACGTGCCCTAAGATACTCGCCCGGCGGGGGAACCGTAAAGATGGTGCGGCCGCCCCGATGTTTCCCGCCGGCGGGCGTTCGGCCATAATCAAAGTGCGCCCGGTGCCGGTCGTCTCTTCTAGAATCTGCGAGGACGCGTGATGCCAATCCATGCACTAACGTTGGCGGCCGATCAGCAGACGATCTTCGCCTTGGTGGTTCTGATAGTCCTCGTGCTGCTGTTTCTGGTGCTGTCCATCATCGTGATTGGGCTGCTACGGCCCTGGATGCTCGCCACGATGGCCGGGTGCCAGCTCTCGGCCGCCCGGCTGATGGGCATGCGCCTGCGGCGCGTGAACGTTGCTGAGGTAGTCCAGTGCGGAGTGATGTGCCACCAGGCGGGTTATCCCGTTGGATGGGACGAACTGGAGCGGGCCGCGCTGCAGGGCGTGGATCTCGAAAAGGTGACCTTGGCCTACATTAAATCGCAACGCGAAGAGCTGGGTTACACATTCGGCAACCTGGTCGACGCGGACCGCGACCATCGCCTGGCCGAAATGTTACAAGAACGTGGCTGACGCATGAGTCGGCGTGCCGCGCCTGGGCCGGAGATCGCCACACCGCGCTACTGCCCCCGCAGCGTGTTGGTGTTGACGTACCCATACTGGCCGCCGGTTTTTTCGGCCAGGGCTTTGAGGAAGTTGTACCGCTTGGGGTCGGGGCCGCGGCCAAACTCGATGGTGCAGATCGATGCGTGGTGGCGCCGGTTCTCTCGTGCCACGTCCTGCAGTTCGACTTCCGACATCGGCGAGTCGGCGTCGGTCAGGAAGAAGATCACGTCGGGGCCCAGACGCAGGGCCGTCGACAACGCGTTAGGGCGATCGGTGCCGCCGTGGGCCGACACACCGCGGAGCAGCCGCTCGGCCATCCGTTTGTTTTGATCCGTGGCGAACGCGATACGTTGCCGGCCGTCGATGGTAAAAGGCTGCGCGCTGGCGTTGAAGAAGATGATCTGAAACTGATGCACCTCATCCAGCGATTGCAGGCTCTCGATCATCTGCTGCTTGGCGGCGGCCAACGGCCCGCCGTTCATGCTGGCCGAGTAATCCACCAGGTACACGAACTTGGTGCCGGTGCCTTGGACGCCAAAGAACTCGACGTTGGCTTTCTCGCCCAACTCGCCAGGCGCACCGCCAAGGGTGCCGCCGCCGGCGGCAGCCATCGACGAGGCCGTGGCGCCGGGCTCGGCCAGTTCGCCCACCCCGGCGTCGGTCGGCAGGGCATCGGCCGAGTTGGAATTCTCCGCCAGCGTGGGAAACGCCTCGTTGGCTTCGGCCGGTATCGGGTTCTGCGAGTTGGTATCGGCCGTCTTGTCGGCCAGCGTGTCTTGTTCGCCTTCGAACTTCACGCCATCGGAGGTCGACCGCTTCAGCACGATGCCCACGTCCCGCCCGGTCTCCTCGGCACTGCCTTGCGGTGCTTGCGTGGCCCACAACAACAGCAACACCACCAGGCACGCATGCACCACCATCGAGGTGATCCACGCAGGAAGCCTGGCACGATCTTCGGTCGAGGCGGAGTTCATGGAGAGGAGCTTTCAGCAGTCGGCTGTTGGTTCGTTCGCGCGAGGGATTCTAGGGCGTACTGGATGTTTGGTCAACTTGAGCTCCCAACCTCTGGGAACGGATGGAAGAGCCACAAAAATGGCACCAATGGCCACAAAATGGGAAGATAACTCGCCCCAATTGCCGCAGGCCGACGCACTGGAATCACGCCCTTTTGCTTCTTGTGCCTTTTCTTCCTCTTCGCGACTATTCCTCCTCCAAATCGGCCCCGGCTGCCAAGCGATTTCGGTTACAATCTCATCCATCTACCTGAATCGTGCCCGTTCGCCACCAGCTCTCATCGCAGGCCCGCCATGGACAGCTTTGCCGAACTTCGCCGCCGGCATATCGCTGACGTCCAGCGGTTCACACCCACGGCGGTCGCGCAGCTCGACTGGACCCGAGACCAGGTCCGCGCACATCAGACCCAGCGACTTCGCCAGGTGGTGGCCCACGCCCAGCAGCACTCGCCGTTTCATGCCGAGCGGCTCGCACACCTGGAGGCCACCGGGCTGGAGCTCGACGACCTGCCGACCATCCCGCCGATGACCAAGGCGGATGTCATGACTCACTGGGACCAGATTGTCACCGATCCACAACTGCACCTCGAGGGAGTGATCGACCACCTCGATGGGCTGCACGCCGGCGAGCACCAGGACTACTACTACCTGGACAAGTACTACGCGGCCGCCACCGGCGGAACCTCGGGGCAGCGGGGCGTGTTCCTGTGGGATTGGGAAACCTTCGTCGCCACGGCCAACGTGACCTACCGCATGGAAGTCCGCGACGATCAACTTCGCCCGCCCACTGGCCCGCGGCGCACGGCCGTCATCTGCGCCGGTTCGTTCGTGCACGCCAGTCGCCTGCTGTTTCCCACCATGCTCGATCCCCAGCGCGACGTCATGGTGCTGTCGGCAGGCACGCCGATCCGCGACATGGTGCAGCAACTGAACGACTATCAGCCCGACCGCCTGGTAGGGTACGCCTCGATCGTGGAAGAGCTGTGCGCCGAGGCGCTCGACGGTCGGCTGAAAATCTCTCCTCAGCGAATCCTGACCAACTCCGAACCACTGCTGCCCGAGGCTCGGCAGATGGCGCTCGAGGCCTGGGGCATCAACATTCACAACAGTTGGGGCTCGGTGGAGATCGGGTTGGCGGCCGCCGAAGGCGAATCGTTCTCGGGCAGTACGTTGGCCGAAGACTTCCTGATCGTCGAACCGGTTGACGCCGACCACCGCCCCGTTGCCGACAACACCCAGGCCGATCACGTGCTGGTCACCAAGCTGGTCGGCACCGTGATGCCGCTGGTGCGTTACGTGATGACCGACACGCTCATCCTGGACGACGGACCGAATCCCGACGCGCCCGGCTATCGGCGGATCGTCGATATCCAGGGTCGCTCCGACGCGTGGTTCAAATACGCCGGTGCGGTGAAGATTCACCCCATGGTGTTTCGCAGCGTGCTGGGGCAGGACCGTCACATCAGCGAATACCAGGTGCAGCAGACCGAGCGCGGCGCCCGCGTGCTGGCGATCACGCATGGTGAGTTTGACCCGGCGGCCCCCGTGGCCGCTTTGCAGCAAGCCCTGGCCGAAGCCGGCCTGCAGGGGGCGGAAATCTCCATCGAATGTGTCACACAATTGCCCCGCCATCCAGAAACCAACAAGCTAAAATGCTTCGTCCCGCTGCCTGGCTAACGACTATTGACGGTATGTGTACGTTAGTATATCATCCGCGTGTCGCCGACGCGTGGGGTGTTGGCTTTCTTCACTCAAGGAGTTGTCGCCATGCAACCCAATCCTGTTAATTGGTTCGAAATCTACGTGCAAGACATCCAGCGGGCCAAGGCTTTCTACGAGCAGGTGCTCCAGGTCGAGCTTTCGCCACTCGATTCGCCCACGCCGGAAATCGAGATGTTCACCTTCCCCATGGAGATGGGTGCGCCCGGCGCTGCCGGGGCAATCGCCAAGGTCGAGGGCGTGCCTTCAGGCGGCAATAGCACGATGGTTTACTTCAGTTGCGACGACTGCGCGGTCGAGGCTTCGCGCGTGGAAGCCGCGGGCGGTAAGATTTGCAAGGACAAATTCTCCATCGGCCAATACGGCTTCATCGCCATCGCCTCGGATACCGAAGGCAACGTATTCGGCCTGCACTCGCGTCCGGCCGAGTAGGCAGAGCCGTCCACGCCACCGCCAGAGCAAGCTCCACCTTCGCCACAGGCGAGGGTGGAGCCGCCAGTTACATGCTCACGCGGTTAGGTGCCCGCAGGGTAATCGGCGCGCCTTTCACCTACCTTGTTTCTTCACGTGGCGTACCTGCTTGCGGCGGGTAAGCTCTCCGCGGCGATTCTCTCTCGCCGCGGGCCATTGTCTGTAATCGAGTTGCGTCTCTAACTCTGCGCCTGCAACCCGACTTCGATCACTGTTTGGCAAGAAGTTGCCAGTTTCTTCAGAAACGTTGGCGCACCCCGATCTGGAACGGGGCATTGCAGAGTAGGGGGTCTTCTTTCGGCCTTCTTCGAGGGATTGTCGCCGGCGGCGATGGTTCAAACTTTGCGGAAGCCTTCGTCCCAGTAGGACTGCTCATGAAATCGACGACAAGTCCGCACGTTGGATGAATGGGGAGCTGTCCAGCGGTGGTAGTCCAACGGCGGAGCCCAGCATCAACTGGTAACGCCAGACAAACGAAAAATTCCGGCCGGTGAGCCTGTAGCGCCAACCACACCTCACCGACCGGTGCCGGATGTCCCGCGCACGGCCTGCGCGCTGGAACGATGGCTTTCTGCATTATATCGCAGGCCTCATGGGAGGTGAAATCTGATGAAAGTGAGTGCTGCTACTATTACGCGTCTAATCACCCTGGTTGTGGTGCTACCCCTGGCGGCGATGGTCCAGGGGCAAACGCTGACCATGGACAACGTGTTCATGGACGACCTGGGGTACCCGAACGCCAGCGCAAAACTGACCTACACGCTGGCAAACGGCTCCACCGACGTGGAGATCGACGTCAGCAACGCGGTGCCCAACCAGTTCTGGTCGATCTGGATGAAGCTCGATGGCATCAGCCCGTTGACGGGCATCGATGTCGTTCCATTTGCCGGCGTGTCGGACATCCCGTCGATGGCGGCGTCGACACCCGATTCGGCGCTAACACCCACGGCAAAATCGCTGGGTCTGGTAGGCGACGATGGCTCCGGGTCGACGAGCGGTCCCAATGGTTTCTTCACGGACGCCAACGGCGACGCAGCGTTCTCCATTACGCTCGACTACCCACTCGTAGAAGGAGGTGTTCTTCCGTTCGACCAGTTCGACGCCAGTTTGTCGCCGGTGCCTTTGGGCTCGACGCCGTTTCTGCTCAACACGTTGATCCACACCGACCAGCTGGGGTACGGGCTCATGCCCGATGGGGGACCTGGCACGGCCGCCGCCTGGTTTTGGACCTCGAATTATGCCGTCCCCGAGCCAAGTTCTGTGTTCCTGCTCGGGACGACCTGCATCGGGGCACTCGTGTGCTGGCGAAGGAAACCGCGCAAGGCAGCGCATTAGCAGCCGCTAGCACGTGAAATGCGTCGGCCGACAAGCGTGTAAAACGAGCAACACCTTGCCGGTCGGCGTCTATTTGCTTGGTCCTGTTTCGATCTGGGGCGACCACACGATATCGCGTGCGGTTGAAGACCATCGACATCGAAGGGGAGGCAGTCATGCACTGCAAGTTCGCAGCTCAGGTATTTGCCACGGTGTGCGTGGCGCTCGCCGCCGCGCATGCTGGTGGCGACACCATCATCGAATGGAATCGCGTGGCCTCGGATGTTCTGCTCGTGGACTCCAACTATCAGAATCCAGGCATGGCGTCGCGGTCGATGGCGATGATGAACCTCGCGATCTACGACGCCGTGAATGGTGTCCTGCCGAGGCATCGGCAGATGTTCACGCACGGTGCCGCGCCGCAGGTGGCATCCCCGGAAGCCGCCGCCATACAAGCGGCCTACCGAGTGCTCTACTCCATCTACCCCGATCAACAGTCGTTGCTCGACTCCGAGCGTGCAACCAGCCTGAACCTGATTGAGAACAGCCCCGCCAAGGCGGAAGGTATCGCGTATGGCGACCTCGTGGCCAGCCAAATCGTCGCCGCCAGGGCCACGGACGGCTTTGACAACATGGTGCTCTATACACCACAAGGCGATCCGGGACGCTGGGAACCCGATCCGCTGAACGCCAGTCAAACGGCCTGGGGACCGCAGTGGGGTGACATGCAGACCTTTGCCCTGGAGAGTACCAGTCAGTTGATCGTGCCTGCGGTTCCCGCGCTCAGCAGCCAGCAGTACACCGACGCCTTTGACGAAGTCAAGTCGCTCGGCGCCCTGGACAGCTCCACTCGCACCCCGGAGCAGACGGAGATCGGCCTGTTTTGGTCGTACGATCGGCTCGGCATGGGAACTCCCATGCGGATGTACAACGCGATCCTTCGTACGGTGGCCGACCAGCAGGGAAACAGCTTGTCGGACAACGCCAGGTTGTTTGCCATGGCCACCACCTCGGTGGCCGATGCCGGTATCGTTGCTTGGGACACCAAGTTTACGAATGACTTCTGGCGACCCGTCTCTGGTATCCGCCGGGCAGACGAAGATGGCAATCCCTACACGGTTGCCGACCCGGGCTGGGTGCCTCTGGGCGCACCGGGCGGCATCGCGCCCGACGGTTCTTTGATCGATCCTTTCACGCCTCCTTTCCCCACCTACCTGTCGGGACACGCGAGTTTCGGTGGCGCGCTGTTCCAAAGCCTGGAGAACTTCTACGGCACCGACGACATCTCGTTTGAAGTCACTTCGGACGAGTTGCCGGGTGTGGTCCGCAGCTACACGTCCTTCAGCCAGGCGAGTGAGGAAAATGGTCGCAGTCGCGTCTACCTCGGCATCCATTGGAACTTCGACGACATCCAGGCCCGAGCCATGGGAGCGAATCTCGCCAACTACGTAAGCGACCACCACTTCCTGGCAATTCCGGAGCCGAGCAGCTTGTGCCTGGCAGTGTTGGGGGTTTGCTGTTTCGTCGCGCGACTTCGCTGGTGATCGATCCACCCATCAGCGGCCTCGGGGAAAATGCACACCCCGGTCCGACCTCGCCCCTAAGATCGTTCTCACCCGAACTTAATCCCCAGGTCCCCATAAATCACCTGAGCGGCATTCCGGCCGGGTGCCATCGTGATGCCGGGGCCGGGGTGGCTTCCGGATCCGCAGAGGTAAACGTTGCCGATCGGGGTTCGGTACCCGCCCAGTTCCGGTAGCGGTCGCATCCGCCCCACCTGGTACGGCAAAAAGGCGCCGTGGGTGTTTGTCCCTTCCAGGGCGCTCGGCAGCAACTTCTCGATGTCCACCGGGCTGTGCACCACCCGCTTCAGGATGCGGTCGGCGAAGCCGGGGATGTAGTCCCTCGTTAGATGTTCGATCACGCGATCGGCCAGCGGCTCCTTCGCATCGTCCCACTCCGTGACCTTGATCTGTCCAGCCGCGTCGCCCTCGATGCGATAGGGAACCGGTTGCACGACCAGCTTCATCAACGCCTTGCCGTCTGGCGCGCGACTCGGATCGCCAGCCGTGTCGTTGCACACCAGGGCGAAGGGCTGCTGCGGCAGCAGGCCGCTGCGGGCGTCGGAGAAAGCGCGTGAGTAGTACTCCAGCGAGGGCTCGCTGGGATGCGCGTAAACGGAATGACTCACTGCCGAGCCGGCCGCAAACTCGGGGGGCCGATCGAGCGCCAGATAGACTACCATCACGGGGTCGCCGAGCTCGTACAACCGCATCTTATTGGCCAGCTCCGGCCCTACCTGTTCTTCGCCCAGCAAGTCGAGCACCAGGTGCCGCGGATGCGCGCTCGATGCGACCAGCTGCTTGCAGTGGATCTGCTCGCCGTCGGCAAGTTCCACGCCAACGGCCTTGCCACCTTCGGTGAGAATCCTTTTCACCGGTGCGTCGACGCGGATACTGCCACCGTGCGCCTCGAGATAGCCGGCTAGCGCCAGCGGCAGTTGACGCATGCCACCTTTCACCACGTTGTTGCCAAAGTGCTGAACCACCATGGAAAACAAACAGGCGATGCTGCCGCCACCCACGTCGTCGGGCGCGGCCCCCACATGCACTCCCCAAGCCGCCGCCATGCACTTCGTTTCCTCGGCCTCGAACGTCTCATGGCACCAGGACCGCAGGTTCTGCATCTCGTGCCGGAAGTGATCCGGACCGAACGGCGGCTGCTGTTCGGTAGCGAGCTCGGCGAATGACGGGGGAGGGTTGTTCATCGACGCACTGATGGCCTCCCGTTGGGCGAGGAACTCCTGGTAGAGCCTGCGCCAGGTCTCCGCGTCGCGTGCCGAGAAACGGCTGATGCTTTCGCAGGTCCGGTCAATATCGCGATAAACCGACAGCCCGCGACCATCGGGAAACGGATGCGACCAGCACGGGTCGGGATGCAGCAGTTCGTAGCCGTAGTCGGCCAACTGCAACTCGTCCGGCACCGGCGAGAAGTTGGCGAACTGAATGCAGATGGCGTGGGTGTCCGAATGGAAGCCGGGCAGCGTCAGCTCTTCCGTGTTCGACATACCCCCGATCGACCCGTACTTCTCCAGCAGCACGACCTTGAGTCCAGCCCTGGCCAGATAACAGGCGCACACCAGACCGTTATGACCGCCCCCAATCACGATGGCATCGCATTCAGCGGACATGTTGATTCCTCGCACGGGAGACGTGGGTGTGGTGAGTGCCGCTAGCTCCCGTCAGTGTAAGTCAACCGTGTGTGCTTTGCACGCGGGGTGGCACTGGTCCCGCTACTCCTCCCGTGTGCCACTCCCCTTCGCCAGGGTTTTGATCTGCCATGCAGTTAAGCCCGCCGAGCCCCACTGAAAACGAGTTCGGCCCTTCGGAGGTCGTTAACCCATCTCGGACCAATGGTATGACCGTAGTGGAGTGCAAGCCGAACGGAGTTAGCCTACACTGGAAGAGATTAGTGGCACTCAGGATTGCAGTGCCACCCTGCCGAGGAGAGCTCTACTACAATGAGAATAGATCAAACGACAAGTACCTCTGCACTCTTGTTTATTTCGTGCGCTGTTCTCCTGCTTTCGGGCTGTCAAAAACCTGAAGGTAGAGAGGCTTCACCTGAAGTGTCTTGCACTTGGTATTTGGAGTCGGTGGCGAAAGCCTTAGAGCTTTACGAACGCGAGAACGGGCGCTGTCCGGCGGTGGTAGTAGACGAGACTGGTGGTCCGCACAGTTGGCGGATGCTCATTCTTCCCTTTATCCTGAGGGAATACGATGGTGCTACTTATTATCTTGATTACTTTTCCTACCGTTTGTCCGAAGCTTGGGACAGCGAACACAACAAATCTTTGCTTAATAGCGTTCTGGTTCACGCATTTCACTGTCCTGCTGATGAAGGCAGTTGGGATGAAACATCGTACTTGATGTTGGTTAGACCGGCAGATGAAAGTGGAAATCCAGCAGACGTTCCGCACAACGCAGTGGTTGTAGTCGAGTCGTCAGGTTGCGGAATCGGTATGGCTCAGCCGAAAGATCTTAAATGGGAGGACCTTTGGAAAGGAGAGTCGCCGTACGGAAAGGGAAAGCTAAATTCCAATCACAAGAGAGTGATCAAAGCGATCCGTGCTGATGGGACCATCATTGATATACCCAAGAACCTGAAACGCGATAAGTTGAAACAGCTCCTGCAGGGAAGTGTCGACCCATGAGGGCGTATCAGCAGCGAAGCTCTTCCCCGGTACGGCCGTGTGGCACTGGCCAGCCACTACTTCGCCAGTGTTTTGAACCACCATACAGTAAAGCTCCGAGAACGTAGGGTGGGTGGTCCTGCCGGATTTAGTGTTGCGATGCCTTGGTTCTCACCACCGGCTCACTTCACCCACCGTTGAAGCCAAACGCAGATGGTGGGTGAATCCATCGGCGGGTGGATGCGCTCGCCACGACAAGTTGTCACCGCCGACGGAACCACCCACTATACGACTTAGGACCTGGCAAATGACCCGTAGAATTGTCAACACTAAAGATACTTGTGCTGGTGAACCTCGTATCGAAGGCACGCGACTTACCTGTTCAGATGTTGTACTAACACTGACCGTTGGACAAATGCCACTTGAGGAGTACCTCGAAGTCTACGACTATCTGTCCCGTGACGATATTGAAACGAGCGTAAGCTATTGCGCAACCAAGATGTGCATGCTTGAAAATGTAATAGCATTTTGTCATGGATGCTCACTGAATACTTCCAGTGACTATGTCGCCGTAGAGTTTGAATCCCTGGAAGATGAAGGCAAGTTGGATGTTTGGCGACATGCAAACGATCTTCTGAGGAAACTTTGAGATACAATGCAGGTATACTTGTCTAGGGAAACAAAAGGGGGCATTCTAGTTGTGCGTGTGTTCCATGCCATGGTGGGTGAACCCATCGGCGGGAAGATTCGCTTGCCACGACAAGTTGTCACGGCCGACGGAACCACCCACCCTACGACTTCTTTGTTTCCTTCGTTGCCTTCTGTTCAAATTCCCCTGCTGCGGTCCGAATTCTTGCGAATCCGGCTACGAATGTATCCACGTGAAAACTGGGCGTTTTGGCTTGGTTTACGCTCATTTTTTTACACTCCGCGGGGTATAACGGGGATGCGGTGCGCACTGTACGCATGTTTATTTCCCCTCGAGAGCTGGAGAACCGAAAAATGGCACGACCACGAGTGTTGGACGATGTGAAAAAAGGCGAAATCACCGCGCTGATTTCGGCCGGGATGAGCATGGCGAGCATTGCTCGCTACGTCGATTGCGATCGGAAAACGATTAAGCGGGAGCGCACGGTTGACGAAGATTTTGACCTCCGCGTGCGTCGCGCGGAGATGGCGGTGCAGCTCAAACCGCTGCAAGCCATCCAGCGGAAGGCGGACACCCATTGGCGGGCGGCGGCGTGGTTGCTCGATCGGCAGGAGAAACGGCGTTTGGAGCGGCAAGCGCGACGGGATGCGGCCAATGCGGCCGATAAAGTGACGCTTACGCGCGTCGAACTGGTGAAACTTGCCGGGCAGGTGAAAGACGCCGTGCTCTGTGCGGCCGTGTTTCGGGAGGACGAGGCGTACCTGGGCCGGAAGATCGATCAGGCGTTCGTGAATCTGGTGCCGGAGTTGGCGGCGAAGCCGGGAGATACCCTGCCGCCCTACGAACCTGCGTGGTGGCCGAGAGATTATGCGGCGGGTGAAAGGACCAGCGATTTTGCCACCAACGATGCCGCGACGGACTCCGTTCAAGATGCTTCCGACGCCCCCTCGAAGGATGCTTCCAAGGATGACACAACAAGTCCTCCCGGTGTCTCGGCCGAGGCTCAGCCGGAGACGTTGCCGCCGATGGACGGGCAGGTCGCGAAGCCGAAGTGGGTGCCGCCGCGCGGGCAGACGTGGCAGCAGTCGGCCAGGAATTTGGAGAAGCTCAACCCGGCGCGGTATGGCAAACAGCCGGCGCCTGGCCCGGTGGTCGATTGGGCAGCGCTGCAGAAATTTCGCGACGACTTGATTGGGGTGATCAGGAAACAACGCGCTGAGTCAACTTCTGCATCGGCCCCGGAACCATGCGGGGAACAACGCGCGGGGGCAAACTCTTCGGAGTCGCCAAAAGCGTCGGAAAAAGCAGCGGTTTGCCAGCCGTCGCCGACGAAAGGGCCAGGGAGTTTTGGGCCCACGAATCTAGATCCCGGAAGTTGTCCCAAAACCAACGAGCTAAAATAGCCGGACCGCCACGCGGTCCGTGAGACTCTTCGCTCAGTTGATTGTGGGCTGTTTGCTGCGGCTCGTGGAACTCGACCCCAGGCACCCTGCGGCGTTTGTGGTGGGGGCCACCGTTTGGCGACGGTGGCTACGGGGAGATTGCGCGTGGGGGATGCGTGTTACGACGGACTGTCGGTGTCGAAGGCTTTCCACTTCATGGCGCGGCGGAACGGTTCGATGCGGAGTTTGACTTCGCCGTTTTGGAAGACGCGGACGGTGCCATTCGATTCGCTGATGGCGATGGCAATGGCTCCCGTGGCGGCGGTAATCTCTGCGGCGGCCCAGTGCCGGGCGCCCATTCCCTTGGGCAGACTGAGTTCCGGCACGTTCGGTGCGCTGAGGTGCTGGGCGCTGGCGATGATCGTGGCGTCGGCCGACACGATGAAGGCACCGTCCATTTGGGCGATTTCCTTCACGCCATCGCGGACCTTGGCATCGTTCAGTTGCCGTTCGGCCTTGTTGTATCCCTTGACGGGATCGAACCCCATGGGGTGGCAGAAGCTCATGGTCTTGCGATGATCGCCTACCACGAACAGCGACCCGACCGGTTTGCCTTCGCGACCTTCGCGGCCGATCTCCACGGCCAGGTCGACCACCAGCTTGATGGTCTCGACGGGAATCTTGGTCTTCAGTTGGCGGAGGTCGCGAACCGTGAGTCGGCCGAGATGTTCGTCGAGCTTGATGAGGCTGAGCGAGTCGATCACGCCGGCCTCGAAGCCACTGTAGACGGCCACCACCGAAGCGCCTTCGGCGAAGTACTCGTCGGCCACGGCTTCGAGCAGGGCCTGGGTCAGCCGCTCGTAAACTGGTGCCTCGTCCGGCATGTTGAGCAGGATGGTGTCGAACTCGGACTCGCCGGACCCTTCGAGGGCGGCCTTCGTATCGCCCGCGACGACCACCATCTCCTCGGCGAAGGCTTTTTCAAGCTGCTTGAAGTCGGTGGGACGTTCGAGCAACAGCAGAATGGCGTCGGCTTTTTGTGCGTTCTTCAGACCGATTGCGATATCGCAAAACGCTTGGAATTGATCGCTAAACTTCGCCATTCACCTTCACCACGAACCATTAGAGACCAAAGGACAGGAGCAATGGCCTTGGAGCAACATCCGCAGCAGTGGTTAACTTGCCACGCCGATCCTTTGCCCGCCAAGGGGAAAGGGATGGGACAAGGAAGTTGCCGGGGGGCCATTTCGGAGTATCGGCTTCGGCAGCCGACACTGTAGTTTAGCCCATTGAGCGAGGAGCGACAATTCGGCCTATGTCACCTGTTCCACCACCAGCCGCCCTTGGAGCGATCGGCCGACTTCTCTTGGCGCGGAATGGTCCGCATCCGCTGACTGTCGGCCACCCATTTCGGCTTGTCCGCGCCGTTGTCGTCCGATTTGGCCATGGGACGGGCCTTGTCGTGCGGCTGGAACACCCGTTGGTCGTACAGCGACAGGGCGTGCAGTGCATGGGCCTGCGGGCCAATCTCCCAGGCGTTGTCCGAATTGCTGTAAAGCAGATTGGTCAGGTAGTTGGTCGCCTTGACCAGTCGGTACGAGGTAAGCTGATCGTCCTCGGCCTGGTACAGAGCCCACTCCAGCAGGTGGCCGGTGGTGCGGCAGCGACGGTCGATATCCGACTCGCGACCAGGTCCGCGGAACCATTCGGTGCTGAAGCTGCCATCGGGATTCTGCAGGCGGTACAGGTACTGTTCGTACTTCTCGGTAAACTGCTTGGCCTGCAGCCAGACACCTTCGACGGGCTCGCCGCGGGCTTGGCGCTTGCGGACCGCCAGGGTGAGTCCGCCCAGTCGGTGGGTGCCACCGCAGGCGGCGCCCCGAATGGGCTGTTTGAGTTCTTCCTCGATCAGCTTCTCAATGTTCCACTGCTCGCCGCGGTCGTTGACCCACTGACTGTCCGAAGGCAGGTAATGCATCAGCGCGATGAGTTTGAACGTGAGCTCGGTGTTGGGGTAGCAGGTCTTTTTCTCGGCCTCGATCAGGTCGCGGATGGTGAACTCCTTGCCATCCACGCGGATCGGGTAGCTGGGATCGACGTTGCACTGAGCCAGCATGGCCAGGAACTGTCCCATGTGTCCCTGCAGACCGACGCCGTACTGCGCGCGAATCTCGCCTTCGTCATTCAGAATCATCAACTGCTTGCTCTTGCAGGGGTTGTTGTAGCAGAGCCAGCCGATAGCGGTCATCGATTCGCCCTGCGGTCCTCCGGCCTTGATGCGGCTGTGCAGACCGTACGCCAGCATCATGTGCATGGCTTCCCAGGTGTCGTGCTCGTGACTGTTGAGCTGCTGGCGGTAGTAGTAGCTGAGCACCTTGCGCATCTTGTTGCGCAGGTAGATCTGATTGCGAGTGAGCGGCTTCAGCGGCTGGGCCGGTTCGATGTCGGCGGGCTCGGGCGTCACCTCGTCGGCGGCCACCGAATCCTGCTTGAGCGGGGCGGCCTGCTGCTGGCGTTTGGTGTCTTCGTCTTGTTTGGCGATCACCTTCGGCTTGGCAGGCTTTGCTTCGTTGGTTGGTGGTTGCTTGACCACCAGTGGCTTGGCGTTGTCCGACTTAAGCGTGGAGGGAGCCTGGGGCGCGGCGGTTTCTTCGCGGACCTTGGCAACCTTGCCGCTGGGACGCCACTCGGGTTGGAACTGCTCGGGCGCCGCGGGTGGAGCTTCGCCCTGGGTGGCTGGTTCTTCGCGCGCGGGCAGCACATCGGCCAGCGGAGCATCGCTGGGTTCGACCAGTCCCGGCATCATCAGCGCGGGACCTTTGCTGGCGAGCGGCGCCGGTTGGACCTTGGCCGGCGATCGCCGGGAGAGGCGCAATTTGGTCTTGGCAGGCTCGCTGAGGTCGAGCCCATGCACGTCCGGCAACGATTCGATGGGCAAGCTCTTGCGCCCCGCTTCGCCGATGGTGGCCCTAAGCGTTGCGGGCGCGTTGATATCGATCGCCGGCCGCGAGGAACCTTGCTGTCCCACGGCCGCGTATGAACCACCAAGCGCCACAGATAGGGCCGCCACACCAAGCTGTGCTCTGAAACCGCGCAGAGCCAGCCATTTTGGTAGGTTGAATGGCACCTTCCCCCCCAGTCGCAAACATCATCAGTAGTACTAGCCAACTGCCAGGGTGCTAGCATTGCACAGCAGCTATGGCAACGGAGCACGCAGAAGGCTCCTCACTGATGACTGTATCGGGCGATGCCGAGCAAAACTCAAGTGTTCTGGGGCAATGAATCCTTGAGTCCGATTTACGGAATTTGCGGTATGAAAAGGCGAAAGTCGTGGTCAGAGCAACCGACGGCTTAGAAGCGCTAGAACGGAGTGAGACCACGGATGCGACGGGCGATGGAGATTTCCTCTTCGGCTTTGCGCGTGGGCGTTTCGCCACGGGCGTACTGCAGCCAGGTGGAAACATCGTTGCCCAAGTCCTTGCCGCTGATCTGTTTCATGCTTTCGACGCCAGCATACTGCATGGCCGGGTTGCGGTCCTCCATGGCCACGGCCAGTGCGGTATACGCGTCGGGCGAGTTGATTCTGCCCAGGGCCTCGACCGCCGCGACACGGACCTGCAGGTCCTGCTCGGCGTTGATGGCCCGTGCCAGCACGGGCACGGCAGCCGGATCGCCCCGCTTGCCGAGGGCCTGGCAGCAATGACGGCGTACATGCAGATCCTCGTCGCTGAGTCCGGCTTCCAGCACCTGTGCCGCGAGCGGCGTGCGGAATTCGGCGATGGTGTCGACAATGGCCTCGCGGACCAGCGGATCGGGCTCTACCTGGATTTGCCGGGCCAGTTGATTGACGATCTCGCGTTGCTCGGGCGTATCGACCCCGGTGGATTTGGCGCGGAACTCGCGCACGGCATCCATCCGCATTTCAGCGGTGCGATAGGTAGTTCGCTCGGGCCGCTGGAGCAATCGCAACGGCCAGGGCGTCGTTTGACACCCTACGAACAAGGCCAGCGAGGCAAATAGCAGCGAAAGGCGTAAAATCATGCTAAATTAGAAGCATCGAAAAGGTTGACAATACCGTTCCCACAACCATCGCGCAGGAAGTCGGGGCGGCAAACCTTAGCAAAGCTCTGCCGGCGGGGCTATGGCGTTTTTTCATTCCGATCCGGGCGTGCTAGCACCGCCAACCAAACCCCTTAGAACAAAACATGTCGCACGAAACGCGTCACGCCCAACTGGTTGCCTGGCTCGAGAACCAAGGGCACTCGCAAGAAGAGATCGAGAAGATCCTGGTCAAGGTGGCCGATTACGACGCCAAGACCGTGCACGAGTCGATCTTCGATTCCATTGAAGGGGGAGCCTTCGATATTCAGCAGATCATCGACGATGCACTGGGGGAATGAATGGGCTCGGACCGGGTTGCGGTGGATGACAATATTGGCTCAGGCCTAACCCTGGTCCATGAAGTGGCCGCACGCGGGGCACTTGGCATACCACATGGGGACCGACTGGTTGCAGAACTCGCACCGCACGTGGTGACGAATGACGCTGGAACCAAGCAAGCTGGCGCTGGTGCTGGGATCTTCGTCATGGGGAATGTCGTCGAAGATGGATGAGCTGCCCGAGTCCACCGCGTGCGACGCGCGATGCTCGTCCGTCACGGCCTTGCGATACGCCTTGACCATGGCGTCGGAGTTGTCGGCCGAGGGGACCTCCACAATGACCTGTTCGGTGCAGTGCGGACAAAGCCCGCGCTTGCCGGCGTACTTGTCCTTAACCTTAAAGACATGCCCGTGCGGACACCTGACCTGAATGCCCATATCCTGCACTCCTTACTGCAGCCGCGCGATGAAAAGCTCGCCTGCAGTTCGTTCCCCAGTCGCCGGGACCCCCCGACAATTGGGGTTTAATAGAAAAGATCCACCTCTCCGTAGCATATCGTTTGCGGCGGTCCGAATCAACAAAATCTCCTATCTGCCCAGTCGCCAGGTGCGGTGAAGGGCAGTTTGCCCCGAGTTGCTCGTTGTCCCGATTGCGGTGCACCAAGTCTTGAATAGCAAGTTACGAACAATCTGGTGGTCCCTGCCGCTGGCGGTGCTGGTGCTGACCTGCCTGCTGGTCATGGGGCCGCGGGTGCGTGGAATTACGCTCGATACCCTCTATCTCAGCGGCGCGGCGACGGCCATCGCCATGTTGCCGGGCGTGCTGGCCGCCGTGGTGCTGACGAAGACCAACTGCCCCGCCCGGCGGTGGATGCTCGCGGCGTTCGCCGTGATGTTGTTCATTCCGCTGTTCGTGCATGCGGGGGGCTGGATGGGAGCCCTGGGTGTCGGGGGGTGGCTAGTTGCTGTCTCGCCGTCGGGAGAATCGCACGCCTGGATGGATGGCTGGACCGGAGCCATCTGGATTCACGCCATGGCCGCCGTGCCCTGGATCGTTTGCATCACCTCCGCGGCGCTACTCCGTGTTCCGGCCGAGCTGGAAGAGACAGCACTGCTCGCGATGCCTGCTAGGCGCGTGCTGGCGACGGTCACCCTACGGGCCGCGCTACCCGGCATTGCCATCGCAGCGGTCTGGACGGCCGTCAGCATTGCCGCCGAGATGACCGTGACCGACTTCTTCCAGATCCGCACCTTTGCCGAGGAGGTTTACATCACGGCGGCCGCCGGTGGTTTTCCCACCGACAAGCTTTCGCCCGGTGATAACCTGCTGGTCGACCAGGCCTCCTGGGCGTGGGCTCGCTACGCCGGTTTGGTTACCGGCGTGGTGTTGCTGGCAGGCACCATGCTGTGGGTGCTGGTGCCGGTGGTTTCGAGCCTGGCCACACACGCCGACTCAACGGCCGAGCATCGTTGGCAGTGGCGCCCGGCTCGCGGCCGTTGGCAGCTGTTCTTCGTACCGCTGGGCGTGTTGCTGTTGGTAGCCGCGCTGCCGATCGCCGCGTTGGTCTACAAAGCCGGATTGGGGGCACTGGAAACCGATGGCGGCTGGCAGCGAGCCTGGCAACTCAGCAAACTGTTGGCGGAACTGCTCGGCGCCATGGGGCATCATTGGCGCGAGCTGCTGCAGACCTTGGGGTTGGGCGCCGCGGTGGCCACCACCGCAACGCTCGTCGGCTGCCTGCTGGGTTGGCACCTACGGACCAGTCGCCGCACACCGTGGGTGGTGCTCGTGGTGTTTGCGTTTGCGATGAGCGTGCCCGGGCCGATCCTGGGCATCATGACCATCAAGCTACTGAATCACCCGCTCGACTCGCCGCTGGCATGGCTCACGCGGGCGTACGACCGGACGCTCCTGGCTCCCTGGCTGGTGCAAACCATTCGCTTTGCGCCGGTTGCCTCGTTGATCATGGCGGCCGGCTTTGCCACGGTGCCCCGACTGTTGATCGACGCGGCCCGTACCGACGGGGCAAGGTGGTTTGCCCGCTTCTGGCGAATCGGCGTCCTGCAGGTGCTGCCGCAGGTGCTGTCCACCTGGCTGGCCACGTTTGCACTGTCGGCAGGCGAACTGTCGGCCAGCGTGCTGGTGATGCCCCCCGGCCCGCCGACGCTTACCATCCGTCTTTTCGGGCTATTGCACTATGGGGTCGAAGACCGCGTTTCGGCCATGTCGCTGGTCCTGCTGGCGGCAGTGGCCCTGGTGGCGGCCGTGGCAGTGTGGCTCATTGGTCGTGGCAGACGCGGGGCCGATGGGCGGGTATAATCCACGACGAAATAAACTTTTTTACTCGTGCGTACCGGTCATGTATACAAGACACCGGTATTTGGTTCGAATGCCTGTTAACTATCCGTCCAAACGGTGGGGCGGTTTGACTACTAACCACGGTTACGAAGTCTATGCTGACCAAGCTTCATCAATCCATGCGATCCATCGTCTGGCTCCTGCTATTGAGCTGTATGCTTGGTACCACCGGCTGCGGCGGATGTCGCAGCGAGACGCCGCAGGAGCGACAAGCACGGCTTGCCAAGGAGGCTGAAGAGAATAAGAAAAAGGAAGAGGAAGAACAGAAAAAGAAAGAAGAAGAAAAAAAGAAGCAACCCTTTATCGTCGAGCCACCGGTTTCCAAGCCCAGCGACACCGACGTGAAGGTTTCTCGCGTCAAACCGGGCCACTGGATGACAGTGACCCAGTTGATGAAGTCCAACTACGAGGACTGGGGGGGCGAAACCACCTTGCAGGTCGTGGATAACGTGGGCCGACCGGTGCCAATCGAGGAAACACCGTTCACGCTCAGCAGCTCGCGTCCCGTGCAATTGGCCAAAGGTCGCCCTCGGCAAGTCGAGAACGTCTTCCTGGCGCCCAGCGTCTCAGGCATGGCGAGTGTAAAGTGTACGCTCCGCGAGCGAAACTACGGCGCCGTCGTAGGTGGCAACGCCCAGGGATCGCCGCTATCGAAGATGGAGCCATACCAGTACTTCTTCGTCGTCATGGCCAAGGAACCCAGCCGGTACAGCTTTATCAAGTCGCTCAATGGCGTTACCGTACCGCAGGACCAGATGGACTACCGCTCCGGGGGCGGCGATCTGGCCCACTACCAGGTGCTGCTTCCCGATATCTCCAAGCAGGTCCCGCTGCCCGACAACCCGATGTGCTGGACCACCATTGCCTACATCCTGTGGGACGAGGTCGACCCCGACCAACTCGACCGCCAGCGCCGCGAGGCGCTCATCGATTGGCTGCATTGGGGGGGGCAACTCATCATCAATGGGCCCGATTCGCTCAAACTGCTTGAGGGCAGCTTCCTCTCAGAGTACCTGCCAGCCACCGATGGCGGTGCAGCGGAGATCACGCAGGACGATGTTCAGGTCATGATCGACTACTGGACCGAAAAGAACGCCCGCGGCCGCAGCGCTAGACCACCCAAAGAGCTCAAGCTCACACGCAATTGGTCAGGCATCAATCTGAACCTGACCGAGCGAGCCGGGCAGGGCGGGGGACTGGCTGCCGCTACCGGCGGTTTGCTGGTCGAAGGGCAGGTTGGCCGCGGCCGTATTGTCGTTTCTCGCATACAACTGGCCGAACGCGACCTGCTTACCTGGTCGCCTCATTTCGACGACCTGTTCAACGGGGGCATCATGCGTCGGCTGCCGCGCGAGTGGAGCATGGGCGACAATACCTATGGAGTCGGCAAGCTGCACGCCGAGTGGAAAGACAAACAGGGCGCGATTCGCGACGCCCAGTACATCACGCATCTGCGACTCTTTTCCCGCGACGTGCATGCCGATCCCAACGCCACGAACTTCGTACCGGCGCAACTGATTGACGAGGACAACTTCGACCAGTTGACCAATCCCAACAAACAGGACACCGAGATCAAACCGGCCGAGCAGGTCGGTGGCATTGGCGCCTGGAACGACTTCAACGCCACGAGTAACGCTGCTCGCGAATCGCTCCGCGAGGCGGCCGGTGTTCAGGTGCCCGACGCAATGTTTGTCGTCACGGCACTGGCCGTGTATCTGGTGGTGCTGGTGCCAATGAACTGGATTTTCTTCAAGGCGTTAGGGCGCGTGGAATACGCCTGGATCGCGGCCCCCATCATCGCGCTATTGGGCACGGTGGCCGTGGTGCACCAGGCGCAGCTCGATATCGGGTTCGTCCGCGCCCAAACCGAGATCGCCCTGCTCGAAGTGCAAGGCGAATATCCTCGGGCTCATTTGTCCCGCTACACCGCACTCTACACTTCGCTGTCGACCAGCTACGACACAAGCTTCGATGATCCGACGGCCGTCGCAGCCCCGTTCCCCAACAGTCCGCGAGGCGAATTCCGCCTACTGCTGGGGCAGTCGCGGTCCAACGTCGAGCTGACTCAGGCCAAGGACGTCCACCTCGCCGGGCTGCAAGTCTCCAGTGCCACGACCGACATGGTGCACAGCGAGCAGGTATACGCGCTGGATGGGCCGATCGTCTTTGAGCAAGGCGAGGGAGGAGCTCCGCGGGTGGTCAACCAGACACAGTTCAAACTGAGTAGCGTGGCAGTCGTCAAACGCACGGACGATGGCACCGGCGAGCCGGTGCTAATTGGATGCTGGGTAGGCGACATTGAGCCCAACCGCGGGTCATCGGTCGGTTTCACACCCGTTGGCGAAGACCGTTTCGCCGCGGAACGGGCTGCCGAGGCCGGCGAAGACGACAAGCGGTTGCAGTTGGAGCCGCTGTTTCGCCTGGCGCTCGATCCAGTGCACATCGACCCGGGCGAGGTCCGCCTGGTGGGACGTGTCGACGAGGTGCTGCCGGGCGTCGTGGTCGAGCCGGCCGCCGCGCAATCTCGCGGTACAGCCCTGGTCGTGGCCCACCTGGCTCGAGCTCCGCTGACCCCTCCGGAACCGGACGCCAATACCCCGCTGGACGTAATGGACAACTACGACGAACTCGGCGGCGAGGATTTTGGCAATCCCGAATTCGACGACGAAGACCCCACCATGAGCGATTTATTTGGACCTGCCAACTAGCCACCACATCGCTCAACTAGCCTCCTGATCCCCGACCCCTGATCCCCAGTCTCCCTCCATGATCTCCATACGCAACTTCGGCAAGACCTACGGCGACTTCGTGGCCGTTGAGAACCTGGATCTCGACATCGCGGCGGGCGAAATGTTCGGGTTCATTGGTCCCAACGGCGCCGGCAAAAGTACGACCATTCGTTTTCTTGCTACGCTGCTGCGGGCCACCCATGGCGAGGCCACCGTCAACGGGCATAGCGTCACCCGCGAACCTCTCAAGGTGCGGCAGAGCGTCGGTTACATGCCCGACACCTTTGGCGTGTACGACGGCATGAAGGTGTGGGAGTTCCTCGACTTCTTCGCCGTGGCCTACCAGATTCCCAAGGCCCAGCGCAAGGGCGTGATCGGCGATGTGCTGGAACTGCTCGACCTGACACACAAACGCGATGATTACGTCAACGGACTATCGCGTGGTATGAAGCAGCGGCTATGCTTGGCCAAGACGCTGGTGCACGACCCGCCGGTGCTGATTCTCGACGAACCGGCCAGTGGTCTCGACCCCCGTGCGCGTCTGGAAGTCAAAGCCCTGCTCAAAGAATTGCGGCGCATGGGCAAGACGATCCTCATCTCCAGCCACATCCTTACCGAGCTGGCCGACTGTTGCACCTCGATCGGCATCATCGAGCGGGGCCAACTGCTGCTGCACGGACCAATCGACAAAGTTTACCGCCAGATCCAACGCCACCACCACATCGAGGTCCGCTTCAGTGGCGACCAGGAGGCCGGCGTCAGTCTCATCCGCAGCGACCCCCACGTCCGCAGCGTGCAGGTCAACAGCCGCAACTGCGTGGTCGAAATGGGTGGCGAAGACGCCGACGTCCAGCGCCTGATGCGGCAACTTGCCACCTCCGACGTCGGTCTGCTATCCTTCGCCGACAAAGAGCCAACCCTGGAAGACGTCTTCATGATGGTCACCAAGGGCCTGGTGACTTAGGAAAGCTTCGAGTGCGCAATTGCGAACGACAACAGCAATTACGCACGTCTGTCGCCGCTGCCATCGACGTCAATCCAGCAGAATCGGCCCTGCGATGCCGTCTTCTTCTTCCCAGGCCTTGCGGACTTCCTGCAGGCCGTAGGTGCAGATGTCGAAGCAGTCGCTGAGCCGCTGCAGCACTTCGCTGGGGGCTTGCTCGCGTTCGACGGGAATGTTGCTGGCGATCAGGTAGTTGCGTTTACCTTGATCACGATAGTCCAGCAGCATGTCCTTGCCACCGGTCCGCTGCATGCGGTCGGCTACCTCGGGATAAACGCCCGTCCAGAACAGGGTGAAGTCTCCGATGTGGCGATGCAGTTGCCGCTTGGCGGGGCCCTGGCGGTGCATGGCTTCTTCGAGCATGTCGGCCACCTGGGTGAGCCGCTGCCCGCGTGGACTCCGCACGGCGTACACATCCTCGGATCGCAAAAAGCGAGTCAGCAACTCGCTGATATAGTCCACGAGCGGAGGGTCGACGACCCCTAGCCGAGTCTGGAAGACATACTCGGTAACTCCGGCGAAAAAGCGGCGGACCTGCTCGCCGCGGCGATGCTCTTGCATGTCGGGAGGCCTCCTCACGAAACCTGTTGAGCTCGGAAATCAAGCTCACGCCTGTAGACACACCATTAGCCAAGCGACCCTATATCAGGATTACGCCGACTACATCAATACTAGTTTGCGGCTATTGGACAGGTCAAACTTTTCGCGCACGATTGTTTTTCCAGGCGAAACGCTAAAGCATTGAGGAGCAAAGAGTTGCGACGCAACCCAAGGGGGAACCGCAAATGGATGTACACCGAGCGACCACTAACCGGGGGCTCACTCGCCTCCAGGAGCACAATCAATAGGGCGACGCGGACTTCGTAGATGTCCCGCCAAGGATGGCAACGACAACCGGTCGGCTACTCAAACGCCGCCAGCAGTTCCGCCACGTAGTCGCCCACTTCCTTCAGCACTTCATCGCGGGGGCGTTCGGCGGCCGTGGCCACGCGGCGGACGATGGCCGAGCCGACGATCAGACCGTCGGCCACGGGGGCGAGCAACTTCACATGCTCGGGCTGGTTGATGCCAAAGCCGATGCAGATCGGCAGCGGGGTTTCGCTCCGCAGCCAACTGACGTTCTCCACGATGTCCGGCGGTAGCTCGGTTCGCTCGCCAGTGATGCCAGTCACGGAGACGTAGTACACGAAGCCGCTGGACGTTTCGCAGATCTTGAGGGCCCGGTCCCTGGGCGTGGTGGGCGTGACCAGTTGGATGAGCGACAGGTCGCGCTCGCCACAGATCTTGGCCAGTAGCGGCGACTCCTCCACCGGCAGGTCGGGCACGATCAGGCCTTGGGCGCCGGCCGCCTTGGCGTCGTCGCAGTATTGCTCGAGTCCGTGGCGGAACACAATCGCGTAGCTGACCATCGTCACGACCGGCGCTGTGAGCTTGGGTGTCACGCCGCCGAGCATCTGGAGTATCGAGGCCAGCTTCACCTTTTTCTCCAGTGCCCGCGTGTAACTGGCCTGGATGACCGGCCCATCCGCAATCGGGTCGCTGTAAGGAATACCCACTTCGCATAGGTGCGCACCGCGGCCAACGATCTCTTCGAGCACGGCCGCCGTGAACTCCACATCGGGATCACCCGCGGTGACGAAAGGCATCAGGGCCTTCTTGTTTTCGGAGCGGAGCTTTTTGAACAGGTCGTCGATGGCGGACATAGCAGTGAGATGCGAAGGCACTTTGGTACGGGTGGACGATATCGAGCTGCTGACAAATGGGCGTCGAAATGGCCGCCTCAGCCAGCTGCTCCGCCGCGGAGGCGACGTTCCAAATATCGTATCACGTCGCCGATGGATCGAATATCCTCGGCTTCCTCGACGGGAACGTCGAGATCGAACTCTTCTTCCAGCACCATCACCAGCTCGACCAAATCGAGCGAATCGACCTCCGGGCCACCGAGTGGCGTCGAGGCCGTGAGGGGGGCGTCGCTCGAGCCAATGCCGTCCCACCAGCGTCGCTGAAGCACTTCCAGCGCCTGGGCAGCGAACCAAACCAGGTGCCCACACACAGGACAGGGTGCGTCCTTGGCAGGTTCGGAGAACTCCAGCCGAAACGCGGCGCCACACAGCGGGCAGCGGCTCGGCAGGCCTTCGGGCGTTCGCGACGAGATGTTCACCCCAATGACTCCGAGGGGTCGAAGATACCGCTTGCCCCGACTCTTGACGCGGCTGGCGGCCTGCTCGAATACTACCAGAGAGTGTCGAAAACACTCAAATTCCCCTGCACCTCGCCCTCGACCAGGGTTATCCCCTCGATTGGACCACAGACACGGCACTCGGGCAGTTGAGTCGATAATTCCACCACCGCTTCAAACGTCAATCGGGGCCCCACCACGATCAGCGATTCAAGATTCTTCATGCCGTAGAGCAGCGGCAGTCCTTCGTCGGAGATGTCCGCTCCGTTGATCGTCAATCGGCGGAGACCTTTCATGTGGCAGATCAACCGCAAGTCGTCGTCGTTGAAATCGGAGTGCAAGACAATCAGGGTTTCGACGTTGGAAGCATTGGCCACCTGTTGGAGAAAACCGTTCTTACCACCTTTGAGTCGAGACCACCTCGGGGACCTCAGTGTGATCTCCTCCACATGCTGAAAGTACTCATCTCCCACCATTCCCCTGAGCCAGGCCGGGCCCTTGGGGTGATCTGCATGCATTGGAGCGGCGCCGGCTGCTCGCATCGCTTGCAACCGCCTCTGACGCTGAAGCCTATCCAGCTGCTCCGCCGGATCGGGCTGCCAGTCGTACCGAACTTCACCCCCCACGCGATCGATGGCGGCCACCAGGCGTCGCTGCTGTCGAGCTTTCGTCGCCAGGGTGCCGATGGCGACACATAGCAGCGTCACCATCACCAGAAAGGTCCGCAAACCGAATCGCCGCCACTGCCGACCCGTAAGATGGGGTACTTCCACCGCGGATGCCACGTCCGTTTGATTTTGCCAGATCATGACAGGTACCCGATCCTTGGTTGGTTACCTCCGAGCTCCAGTGGCTGCACGCAGGCGTTTGCCCAGCGAGCTTTGCCAGCACCAATGTACCACGCACGCGGCCAGACTTAAAAGCATGATTACCAACGACGAGCTGAACACAAACCACCGGCCGGAATGGTGCCAAAGAAAGGCTGGTGCGGGGATCCAGCAGATTCCACCTACGAGCAAAGCGAGCAGGGCGAATTCACCAAAGCCAATCGTCATGGGTGGATGCCTTTGGGGGCTACGGGACTTCGATTTCCACGCGGCAGGTGGCTGCCATCGTGGGATCGGGACGCTCGGCCAGCGAAGCCACGATGTCGGCGGCCGAGCGACTGGGCGTGACACTGCCGGTGGCTTGGCCATTCACCTCGATTTCGATCGTCTGGTCGAGGTTCACCAACTCGTCCGACAATAGCAGCGTCAGGCTGGTGCCCGAGAGTGGTTTAGCGTCGGTCGCCATCTCACTCAGGTGCGTTGGGTGAACGTCCTTCGTCTCCGGCGATAGTTGCTCGGCCGCTAGCGCGATCTTCCCCGCGTCGCGGTCGGCCTGGCCGACAACTCGATTCAGTCCCTCACGCTGCGAGTCGTTGAACTGCACCCAATAGAACCGATCGCGACGATGCTTGTGCAGCGGTTTGTCGACCCACACCACTTTCGCGGGGAAGGGGGTACGGGTGTGTTCGGCCATCCATTTGGGCCCTAGGGCGTAGTTGATACCGTGGCCGCGACCTTTCTGCACATTGATGCTGTGGGTGTAGCCTTCGGGGTCCGCCTCATGCAGCTTGTCGAGCTCCTCATGGAACGCGACGGCCAGTCCCTTGCGGTCGAACATGTTGTCCTGCGCGCCGACGTCGGTGCGGAAGGCCACGTTGCGCAGGTTCGCTGGCGGGTTGCCCAGTCCCACGCCCGCGGCCATCGCGCAGCCGCCGGCAAAACGGTCGGCCATGAACGGGGTGAGGATATCGGTGCCGTAACCTCCCTCGGAGATGCCCAGCAGGTAGACCCGATTGGGATCGACACCCCAGTGCATGATGGCGTGGTCGATGACCTGGTCGATGGCTTGCTGATTGTGATAGTGCCACCAGCGTCCCAGCCGGTCGTCGGCCATCCGAGGAATCCAGTAGATGCCCTCCGAGGGGTAAACGCCCAGCGACAGTTGGATCTGCGCCTGCATCTCACGGCTGTTGATTGGCCAGGAGTGCGGGCCTTTGGCCTTGCCGTTCTGGCCACCACCGTGCAGGCAGAGAAACAGTGGCCGGCCAGCATCCAGGGTCTGCTGTTCGCGCCGCAACGTTACGTATGGCATGTTGTGTTCACCCAGTGGCAAGACGCTGGCCTCCACGTCGAGTTTCCCATTCTGCTTCGACTCCTGCACCGTCTTCGGCAGCGGTCCCAGGGGCGATTGGCCGACCGGGTGAGCTTCTTTGATCAGCGACCAGACTTGCTCGGTCACCTCCTGGGCTTCCTCGCGGGTCAGCCCGTCCGGCAGATTCAGAGTTTCAATGTCAGGCCGCTCTGCGGCGTCCGTGGCAATCCACCCCTTCACCGCATCGAGCTGCTGGGGCGACAGGCGTGCGCGAGCCGGCGAAACAAGCAAACAAACGGCAAGCAGAAAACAGGGGGCAGTCCGCAACATGCTGGGAAGACTCTTCTCACAGGGGGAGGGAAGGTGGGTAGACTGGGGGTACTCGCTGAGGCTCGGCTGGGTTTCAAGATTCTGGCGGTTTGCCAGCTTGCACGCTGCATGCCCTCGCCTTGGCTAGTAGCACTGCAAGATTGTCCAAGTCTTGTCGAAACGCTGCTCGGCCAGGTCTTGCTTGCGAATCCAAACGTAAAGCCGGCCGCAGTCGCCCCACATCATATCGGCGTTGTCGTCTGAGTCGATCTGCATGAGCAATTGCCAGTCGGCCACCCCCGCCTGCAGAGTCTCAGCTCGTGGATCGTTGTAACCGGTAGCATTACCACAGTAGAGCCCATGGGATACGAGTTGGCACTCAAGCTCCATCGAGTCTTGAATCACGGCTGGGTATCCACCAAGCTGGTGGCCAGACTGACTTAATTCACTCTGCAGATCAAAATACCCACCAAACACGTCATCTGAGATATCAGCTGGGAATTCACTCGACTGGTAGTTGGGCAAGGTGATCGTTTCGTAAGCTTCCAGGTGACACTCCAAAAACCAACCTTCATCCTCGAGGGCTTCGGGAGTCTTTCGCCGTGACAGGGGTGTGTCGTTGTCGAAATAGAACACCTTGGCCCCGCCCGCGTGCTTGGGATCATAACCCCATGGCATGTCTTCGGTATCGTAGAACAAGGACAGCAAGCCGCTGGAAGGTAGAGGTAGATCTGTCCGGGAACTGGTCCCATCGGCCAATTGGATTTGGGCGATGAAACTCATTGGCCGACTATCCCTTTCGGGCCAGGGAAAATCTGGTGGAAGATCGGGTTCGCCGCCGATCTTCGAGCTGCCAATCGCTACTGCGGTCGCCTTGTCGCGGACGGAAACAAATTGAGTACACAGTTTCGAAGCCGATACCAGTTTTTCCGCATAGTCGGCTAGCCCCTCGTCTTCAAGCGTTTCGCGCAAATCGTCGTTTGTCATAGCAGTGGGGCTTGAAGGGGAAGAAGGCTACGGTTGGCAGCCCAGCAGCAGTAGAGTGCAGATCGACGTAATACTTACTGTATACGGTCGAGATCTCATCGTTGGTCCTGGTTTCTTGCCGAGCCAGCTGCCCTCCATCAACCAAAGTCCACACCCTTTAGTCGGGCGATTTCCATGGCGTCTTTGTCGCCGCGGCCGGAGAGGCAGACCACCACCACCTCGTCTGGCTTCCGCCCTTTGGCGATTTCCATCGCCTTGGCCACGGCGTGCGACGATTCTAGCGCTGGCATGATGCCCTCGCTGGCCGCCGTGGCGTCGAAGGCCTCCATGGCGGTGGTGTCGCCGCAACTGGTGTACTGCACGCGGCCCGAATCCTTCCAGTAGCTGTGTTCAGGGCCAACTCCTGGATAGTCGAGGCCAGCGCTCATCGAGTGCACATCGCAGGTCTGGCCATCCTCGTCCTGCATGACGTAGCTGAACGAACCATGCAGCACGCCTGGCTGGCCATACGTCAGGGGCGAGGCGTGGTCGCCCGGCTTGTCGCTCCGCCCACCTGCTTCGACGCCCACCAGTTCGACGTCGGTGTGCTCGACGAACGGGTAGAACATGCCGGCTGCATTCGAACCACCACCCACACAAGCCACCACCACATCGGGCAGGCGCTTGAGTCGTTCGCGGCATTGGTCGATCGTCTCGCGGCCAATCACCGATTGGAAGTCGCGGACGATCTGCGGGAACGGATGCGGGCCGACGACCGAACCGAGGATGTAGTGCGTGTCGTCCACCGAGCTCATCCAATCGCGCATCGCTTCGTTGATGGCGTCGCGCAAGGTCCGCGAGCCGCTCGTCACGGGACGGACCTCCGCGCCGAGCAGCTTCATCGAGAAAACGTTCGGCTTTTGGCGGCGGATGTCTTCCTCGCCCATGTACACGACGCACGGCAACCCAAAGTGGGCACACGCCGTGGCGGTCGCCACGCCATGCTGCCCGGCGCCGGTTTCAGCGATCACGCGGCCCTTGCCCATCCGCATGGTTAGCAGGCACTGGCCGATCGTGTTATTGATCTTGTGGGCGCCAGTGTGATTGACGTCTTCGCGTTTGAAGTAAATTTGCGCGCCGCCGCATTGCTCGCTCAAACGTCTGGCGTGGTACAGTGGACTGGGCCGGCCCACGAAGTCGCGAAACAGCAGCGACAGCTCTTCTTGGAACGCTGTATCGGACTTGGCCTTGGCGTACTCGTCGGCCAATTGGTCGAGCGCCTTGACCAACGTCTCCGGTACGTAGCGGCCGCCAAACGTACCAAATCGACCTGCGGCGTCGGGCAGGGTGGGCGAAACAGGGGAAGTAGGAGTAGTGCTCATAGTAATTGGGTTCCTTTGAAGCTCAATTGTCGACTGCCAGCGAAGATGGTTCAAGGGCTGCGGTTCAAGGGCGACAGCCTTGGGCTGTATTCAGGGTTCGGCCGGCAGGGGTGGAACTGGCCGGACCGGTGCTGTTTATTGGTGGTTTAGTGACCACCCTGTATTCCGGCCATCCCCATGTGTGAAACAACGGAAACGACGCAGCCGGAAAGTGAGGTCGACGCTCGCCAAAAGCTTCGCGAGCGGTGGGCGCACTTGGGGTTGGTGCTGGCGGGCGGGTTCTGGAACTTCTTCACTTCTCCTCTTGGCGCTGCGTTCGACGAAGCAAACTTGATGACCTATCCGATTTTCGCAACCCTCGGCACGGTCGTCGTCCAGCCGGCGCTCTGTGCGGTGTGGGGAGCGCTAGCCACGCAGCGTTGGATCTGGCGACTACCCTCGGGTGCTGCAGCTTGTACCTTTCTGTCGCTAACGATGCTCGGCTTGGGAGCCCCCGTCGATAACTTGGCGGTCAATCTGCTGATGTTTCTAGTGTGCTTAGGGGGGCTCGCTGTGGTCCGCTGGAAGTTCAAGGTTCGACTAGAAGTTGCCGATTACGCCCTGCCGCAAGGGAGACGCTCGTCGACGTATGGCATCCGTTACTTGTTCCTGTGGACGTCGGTGTGTGCGGTGCTTGCGGCATTGGCAAAGATGGTGGCTGTTGGGACACAGGACTGGTTTCCGAGCCTTGATGGTATCGCAGCTTGGGCGTTCGGTTTCTTGGTGCTCCTCTTGCCAACCGTTTGGTTACTTGGTCAGTTGCTGCAACGGTCCAGGCCGCGTCGATTGGCTATTGCCCTGACTATTTTGACCGCCCCGCTTGTGACAGTAGTCGCCACACTTCTCCTTTACCGGCAGGTGGCGATATCGTTGTTTTGGCGAGAAATGTATCTGGCTCTCTTATTCGTAGGTGTCGGTGCCATGGCCGCTGTCGCCGTAGTCGCCATGGTGCTACGGTGGGCCGGTTATCGCATCTATCGCACTCGTCCAGCTTAAGCCATGCCCGAACTCCCTGAAGTCGAAACCATGCGCCGCGGCCTGCTGCCTATCGTGGGGCGGCAGGTGGTAGACGTGTTAAAGTTGCCATGCCCGCGGAAGCCGATTGCCGTTGTGCCGCGCATCGACCACATGCGCCGCCGGATGGTGGGCGAGACCGTCGAGGCGATCGACCGCGTGGGCAAACGCGTGGTGGTGGTACTGGCCAGTGGCGACCGGTTGGTGATCGAACCCCGCATGACCGGCCTGGTGCTCGTAGCCGATCCGCCCGATCCGCTGTACTTACGACTGCGGTTCGATGTATCGGGCCGGAAGCCAACGTCGTTCTACTACTGGGACCGTCGCGGCCTGGGGAATGTTCGCCTGTATTCGCCGGCGGAGTTCACCACCCAGCTGGGCCCCGAGAAACTCGGCCCCGACGCCCTGGTGATGACGGCCGACGAATACCGCTCGCGGCTAAAAGCCAGCAAGCGGGCGGTTAAGGTGGCCCTGCTCGATCAGAAAGTGGTGGCGGGCATCGGTAACCTGTACGCGGCCGAGCTTCTGTACGTGGCCGGCATCCATCCTGAAATGGCGTGCCATCGACTCACACGCGACCAGTGGCAACGCCTGGCCGACGCCTCGGTGGCGGTGCTCGAAGAAGCCATCCGTTACGAAGGTTCCACCCTCGGCGACGGCACCTATCGCAACGCACTCAACCAGAACGGCAGCTACCAGAACCTGCACCGCGTGTACGGCCGCGAAGGTTTACCCTGCCCCCAATGCGGCACGGCAATCCAACGCACCGTGCAGGCTCAGCGGGCGACGTTCTTTTGCGCGGCGTGTCAGAGTAAACGACGACGTCCAACGGAATTCGCTGTGTTTAAGAGGCAGCAGTAGGCGTTGGACGGACCGCTCGAAGGTTTTCTTTGCATTCGGACATCCAACTCCGCTACAATGCCCGGCGTCCTACCTTCCTCTCTCAAGGAGTCGAGCGATGCTGCTACCCAACGGGCGGAATGCCACGCGGCGTGATTTTCTCAGTCGGACCGGTAAGCTGGCCATTGGGGCGGGGCTCGCCACAGCGGTACCTGGTGTGCGGTTGCTGGCCGCCGAGGCACCCAAGCCGAAGTCGACGCCCGAGTCGCTTACCAAGGTGCTGTACGAGACGCTTTCGCCTAAGCAGCGGGAGACAATTTGCTTTGGTTGGGATCATGAAGACGGTCGTGGATTGCTGCGGACGCACGTGGCGGCCAACTGGCGAATCACCGACCCGTTGGTATCGAGCGATTTCTACACCAATGACCAGCGCGAGATCATCCGCCACATCCTCGAAGGCATTGTGCAGCCCGAGTGGCACGAACGGATCTACAAGCAACTGAAGGACGATTCGGGCGGATTTGGCAAGGAGAACAGCATCGCCATTTTTGGCGAGCCCGGCTCAAAGAAGTGCGAGTTTGTGCTCACCGGTCGCCATATGACCTTGCGAGCCGATGGCAACACCACGCCCCACGTGGCGTTCGGTGGTCCCATTTTCTACGGCCACGCGGCGCAAAGCTTCGACGAGGCGCCCGATCACCCCGGCAACGTCTTCTGGCCTCAAGCCCAGGTGGCGAACAAGCTGTACCAGATGCTCGACGGCGAGCAGCAGGACGCCGCGCTGGTGCGCAATCCCAAGATGCCGGCCGAGGACGACGTGTACTTCGAAGGCACGGGAGAGAAGGCTGCCAAGGAGTTCCAGGGCATTGCCGTCGGGCAGCTATCGAGTGATCAGCAAGAGCACATGCAGAAGGTGTTGAAAAAGCTGATTGAACCCTATCGCCAGAGCGACCAGGACGAAGTGGTCCGCTGCCTCGACAAATTTGGCGGCCTCGAGGCGTGCCACCTGGCATTCTACGAAGAAGACGACCTGGGTGGCGACCACGTGTGGGACAATTGGCGACTCGAAGGCCCGGCCTTCGTCTGGCACTTCCGCGGCGCACCGCACGTCCACTGCTGGGTAAACGTGGCCGATAGTCCCGAAGTGGAACTCAACGCGGGGTAGACTATCAAGGTTACCTCTCCCCGAGTGCGGGTGAAGGTCGGGGAGAGGGACCACAATCACAGCCAGCTCGTGTCACTCTGCTCCTCTACTTTACCTCGCACAGCGGCTTGATCGGGCTGGTGGAACTCAGCAGTTTCTTCAGCGTTACGCGGCCAAAGGCCGCTTCGGTCGCGGCGTAGGCGCGGTCCAGTTCTTTATGCAACGGGCAGAGCTCGGTGTGAGACTCCAATCCTAGAGGGCATTGGCGGATCCGCTCAATGGGCGAGACGGCATTCACGATGTCGAGGATCGTCACTTTGTTGGTCGCCAGGGAAAGTTCGTAGCCACCCCCGGGACCGGAGCGCGACCGCAACAGCTCGGCGGCGACCAGATCTTGCAGCACGCGATGCAGATAGCGGCGTGGCACCTTGGTTTTTTCGGCCAACAAGTCGGCCGAAGCGGGTTGTCCCGGTTGGCCAGCCAGAAAGACCATCGCCCGCAGCGCGTACTCGGCAGTTTTGGAAAGCATGGATCTGGTTCTCTTCCCGTCTAGCTAATAATGCACCTTGACGTGCAGGATATATTCTGTACCTTATTGTACACGATAGGGCCGGCGGTCGGCTATGTTTCGCCATTTACCAGCGATGCGAGGAATCCATGCTTCAACCGACTACCGTCGATATTGTCAAACAGATTACTCCTGCCGTGGCGGCGGAGGCCGAGACCATTACGCGGGCGTTCTACACCAGAATGTTTCGCGAGAACCCCGAAGTACAGGCCTATTTTAACGCCGCCCATCAGCACTCCGGTGGTCAGCAGCGAGCCCTGGCGGGCGCCATTTGTGCCTATTTCAGCAATATCGACAACCTCGAGCAACTCACCGGGGCCGTGGAACTGATTGCCCAGAAGCACTGCTCGCTCGGCATCCAACCCGATCACTATCCCATTGTAGGCAAGCACCTGCTGGCGGCCATCAAGGAGGTGATGGGCGATGCCGTTACCCCCGAGGTGGAAGCGGCGGTGCTCGATGCCTACCAGGTGCTGGCCCAGGTGCTGATCGACCGCGAAGCGGCCATCTATCAGCAGCAGCGCGAGACGCCCGGCGGATGGAACGGATACCGTGACCTGGTGGTGGAGCGAAGAGTGCCAGAAAGCGAAGTGGTCACTTCGTTCTACCTGCGATCTGGTGACGGTCGGCCGCTGCCCGACTTCGCCCCTGGTCAGTACGTTACCGTTCGCTTCGACCACCCCACGACGCCCACATCGCCCCGTAACTACAGCCTGTCGGATCGACCGGGCACGGGGTACTTCCGCATTAGCGTCAAGCGAGAGCGGAGCCTCACTGAGGGTGCGCCCAGCGGGTTGATCTCCAACCATCTTCACGACGCCGTGCAAGAGGGCGAGGTAGTACAGGTTGGTCCGCCGTGTGGCGAGTTCACCATCGAGCCGCCCGCGGACGCTCGGCCGATGGTGCTGCTTGCGGGCGGCATCGGCGCGACACCCTTGATGTCGATGGCGCGTCACCTTTCTCACCACGGTGCGAAGTGGCCGGTATACTTCCTGCATGCGGCGCGGAACAGTCGCGTGCAGGCATTTGCCAGCGAGCTACGTGAGTTGGGTTCCAGAGACAATTTCCACGTCCATGTCCGCTACGATGAGCCACTGGCGGACGATTTGACCGAGGGGCGCTGCGACAGCATGGGCAGGGTGGATATCGAGTTTCTGCGAAACTGGACTCCGTATCGCGATGCCGAGTTCTACTTTTGCGGTCCGTCGCCCTTCATGATTGAGGTGCATTCAGCACTGACGGAGCTAGGCGTGCGTCCCGACCGGATGCACTTCGAGTATTTTGGCCCGCGCCAGGAAATCGAGAGCAAAAGCCCCGTGATCGCATGAGCCAGAAATCCGCCTCGCTACTACGCTAGCCGCTCCACCAACCCCGGTGGAATACCGATATCGACTACACGCACTTCGCCCACGTACTCCCGTGCCGAAGGTTGCTCGTAGCCGATCTTCGAAGTGACGAACGTGGCGGTGACGTCCGCGCGAACTGTTGTCGCGGAGGCTTCGCCTGTGTCGCAGTCCAGGCCGCTGGGCACGTCGACCGCCAGTCGTTTGACCTGCTCGGCGTTCATCCATTCGATCAACGTGTCGTAGGGCGGGCGGGGAGCCCCGGTGGCGCCGGTACCCAGCAGGCAATCGACCAGCCAGTCGCAACCGTCGGCAGCAAAGTCGAGCGCCTCGGGCAGCGCAGCAGGGCCGCCTTCCTCGGACAGATGAACGATCAGCCCGTCGGCCTTCTGGAGTATGGCGAAGTTGGTCGCCGCGTCGCCCGATAGTTCGTCGGCCGGTGGCACCAGCAGTACTCTGGCCACGTAGCCGCGTATCCATAGATGCCGGGCGATCACGAAACCGTCGCCGCCGTTGTTGCCTTTGCCACACAGAACGCCAACCGGTCCACGGATGCCGAGCTGCTCGAGCAGATCGACACAACCGCGTCCCGCGTTCTCCATCAACACCAGGCCCGACATGCCGTATTCTTCGATGGCGATGCGGTCGACTTCGCGTGATTGCCGGCGGTTCAGTGAGCGTGAGGAGTTCATACAGGCTGTTATCGCACTTTGGGGGTGCCCGCGGCAAGTATCCGTCGAGCGAGGGTGGCGCTTGCGGCCTTACTATAGGGGTGTGATAGAATGCCCGACATGAAAGACGTTTCGACTCAACCGCTGCCCAAGCTCGAACCTCGCGACCGCCTAGGTCACAAGGGGAGCTACGGTCGTGTGCTTCTAATTGGCGGTTCGCGGGGTATGGCGGGCAGTATTTCGCTGTCGGGCATGGCGGCCTTGCGCTCGGGGGCGGGCCTGGTCACGATCGCCACGCCACGGTGCGTGCAGTCGGTGGTGGCGAGTTTCGCGCCGGCCTACATGACCGTGGGCCTGGCCGACAACGATGACACCTTCGACACGCCGGCCACCGAACCCATTCTGGAACTGGCGGGCAAGGCCGATGTCATCGCACTCGGGCCGGGGCTCGGCCGCTCGCCGGCCGTGACGCAACTCGTCAAGCGACTCTACGGCCAGGTGGCGACGCCCATGGTGGTGGACGCCGATGGATTGAATGCCCTGGCCGAAATGCCGGCGGTGCTGTCCAAACCGCCCGCGCCGCGAGTGCTGACACCCCACCCGGGCGAGTTTGCGCGGCTTACCGGCGAGAGCGTCGGTGTGCGACCTTCCACGCGTTCGCAGGCCGCGCTGCAGCTGGCCACTCGCGATCCTTCGGGCCAAACCGTCGTGGTGCTCAAGGGCGCCGGCACGGTGGTGGCTAACCACAAGCAGTACGCCGTGAACACGACCGGCAACCCGGGCATGGCCACCGGAGGCACTGGCGATGTGCTGACTGGCATTGTGGCCGCATTCGTTGCACAGGGGCTCGAGGCCTGGCAGGCTGCACGTCTGGCCGTGCACGTGCACGGACTGGCGGGCGATCTGGCTGCCGAACAAGTTGGTCAGGTCTCGCTGATTGCACCCGACCTAATCGATTTTCTGCCGGTCGCTTTCGATCAACTGTAAAGCTGGTTGGGACAAACCGCGACCCTTTTTCCGGTCGACTCGTAGCAATTGTTGGTGCTGTACCGCGCGATCGTCCCTGCGGCGACCAACGGGCCCGCGTTGACCTTCGTGGCGGGGCGTTCGATACTATAGTTCCCTCCCGTTTGCCTTGCCCGCCGAGTACCGCCAGTGCCCGTCATTCGCCACGTCCACGATTTGCCACCCATCGCCCGTGGGGGGGCAGTGAGCATTGGCAATTTCGATGGGGTGCATCGCGGTCATGCCCAACTGATCGAGCAACTGCGGCGGCGCGCCACCGAGGTGGGCGGCCCGGCCGTGGTGTTCACGTTCGACCCGCATCCGGCCCGCCTGCTGAGGCCCGAGGCCTGCCCGTCGCCGCTCACCTGGACCGAGCGGAAGGCCGAACTGCTGGCCGACCTGGGCATCGATTGGGTCGTGGCTTATCCCACCGACATGGGCCTGCTGTCGTTGGGGCCCCGCGAGTTCTTCGATCGAGTGATTGTAGAAGTCCTGGCGGCGCGAGCCATTGTGGAGGGGCCGAACTTCTTCTTCGGCAAGAACCGCGCTGGCAACGTCGAAACCCTGGCCGAGTTTGCCGACAGCGAAGGGATGACACTCGACATCGTTGAACCGATCGAGATCGACGGAGCGATGATCAGCAGCTCACGCGTACGCGATCTGGTGGGCCTGGGGCGTGTGGGCCAGGCACGAGAGTGGCTCACCGCGCCTTATCGAATTCGTGGCCTGGTGACGCACGGGGCAGGGCGGGGCACCGATCTTGGTTTTCCCACCGCCAACCTCGATGGGGTCGATACCCTGCTGCCAGCGCATGGCGTCTATGCCGGCGCGGCATGGCTCGGCAATCGGTCCTGGCCAGCGGCTCTGAACCTGGGCCCCAACCCGACGTTCGGCGACCTGGCCACCAAGGTGGAGGTCCACTTGATTGGCACCGACGAGCAGCTCTACGGCCAGATTATGGAAGTCGATTTCCTGGAGCGGCTACGCGATACGAGGGCATTCGATTCTGCCGAATCGCTGACGAAACAACTTAAAGCCGATGTGGCGGTTGCGAACCAGGTGGCCACCGACTACCTGTTGAGCCTCGGCCGAACCGTAGGGAGAACTTGATGGCGATCGCCTGGCGACCATTCGTAGATCTGGTGAGCGAGAACCAATCGTTCGTGCTGACCACGCACCAGCGCCCCGATTGTGATGCGCTGGGAAGCGAGATCGCCATGGCTGCGGCACTCGAGTCGCTCGGCAAGACAGTGCGGATTGTCAACGCCGATGGGGTGCCGCCCCACATTGCTTTTATGGATCCGCACAATCGGGTCGAAGTGTTGGGCGAGGGTGTGCTGCCGAGTGCCATCCTGGCCGCCGACATCGATGTGATCATGGTGCTCGACACCAGCGCCTGGCAGCAGCTCGCAACAATGGGCGACGTGCTGCGGGAATCGTCTGCTAAAAAGGTGGTGATCGACCACCATGTGGGTGGCGACGACCTGGGCGCCGAGGTGTTCAAAGACGACTCGGCCGAAGCCAACGGCCGATTGGTGCTCGAAGCGATCGAGGCCCTCGGCGTCTCGCTCAATGAGGAGATGGCCAGGGTGTTGTTTGCGGCCATTGCCACCGACACGGGCTGGTTTCGGTTTGCCTCGGTGGGGGCCGTGACGTACGCCGCGGTGGAGAAGCTGGTGGCGGCCGGCGCCTCGCCCGCCACAATCTTCGGTCACCTCTACGAGCAAAACACCCTCGCCCGCGTGCTGCTACATGGTCACATCCTGCAGGACATCGTAGTGGAGCCGGGAGGCCACTTGGCACATGCCGCGGCAACGCTGGAGGATTTCGCCGAGACCGGCGCCGACCCAAGCGATTCAGAAGACATTGTGAACCGGTTACTCACCATTGCCGGCGTGGAGGTGGCCGCCCTGTTTGTTGCCCTGGAAGGCCAATTAACCAAGGTCAGTTTGCGAAGCCGCGGCGATGCGGACGTCCGAGCCGTGGCTGAGGTGTTCGGCGGGGGGGGGCACCGCGCAGCCGCGGGTCTCCGCGTCGCCGAGTCGGTCGAAAAAACACGAGAGTTGGTTGTGGCGGAGTTGCGCAATAAAATGGGGGGAAGCTAGTCCAGTGTGGCCGAGCCACGACCGAAGCCGATTGAACCAGAGGGAGCAGAGGATACAAAGCCGCGACCGTTGGTCGCGCATTTCGTCGCTCGCGAATTGTCCCACCTGTTCGCGACAGTAATGTAGTGATGCGTGGAGACGTTCCTTTGCAGGGGGTCTACATCCAAGCCCCAGCGTCATGCTGGATAAGCTCGAATTGCACGCATCGTATTTGGATCATGAGCCCGCCTTGTAGAAAGCCAGGTAGGAGTCACCCCCCATGAGTGAAGTAACGACCAACACGACCGACAATAAGACGGTCGCAGAGCCTCGCCGATCGTTTGGCTCGAAGGTGCTTGCTGCGTTGGTTGGTATCGGCGCATTGCTGGTCCCTACGGCGGCCGGCTTTGCTGTGCTGCTGGACCCCGTGCTGAAGAAACGGAAACAAGGCGGAGATGGCGGCAGCGACGATGGCAACTGGATTCGTGTGGCCTCGCTCAACCAGATTCCACCCGATGGCGTGCCGCGGCAGTTCGCGGTGATCGACCCCAAACCAATCGACAAGTGGAACCGTTACGAGCCACAGTCCGAGCGGCCTGTGCTGTTGAGTCGGGACAGCGAGGACGAAACCCCCATGGCGATTAGCGTCACCTGTCCCCACCTCGGCTGTATCGTCACGTACGACGCCAAGGACGACACGATCCTGTGTCCCTGCCACAACGCTGTGTTCGACGCGGAAGGTAAGCGGTTGTCGCCCGACTGTGTTAGTCCTCGCGATCTCGATCATCTCGAGGTACGTGTTGACGAGCAGACGGGCGACGTGCTGGTGAATTACAAACGCTTCAAGGGTGGCATCGCCGCGCAAGAAGCCATTTAGCTAACGACGGGAAGCAGGCGCAGGTAGGGGGGCAATGGATGCCGCGCAGGTGGCGTCCTTCAGCAGCTCCCTCGCTCTCCTGGGAGGAGGGGTCGGGGGAAGGGGGGATTTCTGAAATTGAATTCAACTCGGGCGCTTCATCATGCAATCGATACTTAACTGGCTGGACAATCGAACGGGCTTCCGGCGGGCGGTGCATTCCGTGTTCTATCAGCGAGTGCCTGGCGGGGCGAAATGGCGCTACATCTGGGGCACCGTACTCTTGTTTGCCGTGGTAGTGCAGTTCATCACTGGCCTATTTCTGTGGATGCACTACAGTCCCAGCACGCAGACCGCCTGGGAAAGCGTGAACTACATCGAGCACGAGATGGCTGGTGGTTCGCTGCTGCGCGGCATTCACCACTACATGTCGTCGGCCGTGATGGTGCTGATCGCGCTGCACCTGATGCAAGTGGTGATCTACGGTGCGTACCGCGCGCCGCGTGAGGTGACCTACTGGATTGGTCTGGCGATGATGCTGGTGCTGTTTGGCTTGGGGCAGACCGGCTATCTGTTGCCGTGGGACCAACGCGGATTCCAGGCCTCGCAGGTGGCCACCAACATCGTGGGCGTGACACCTGGTGTGGGCGACGACATGAAATCGATCGCGGTAGGTGGTAGCGAGTTCGGGCATCACACGCTTACCCGGTTCTTTGCGCTGCACGCGGGCGTGCTGCCGGGCATCTTGCTGGTGCTGGTGGTGTTGCACGCCGCGGTCGGGCGCCGACATGGCTACACGCCCGACGAGGAAGCTGCCGACCAGCCCGACGCGCCGTACTGGCCCGATCAGGCCCTGCGCGACGGTGTGGCTTGTCTGGCCGTGATGGGCACGGTATTGGCCATCACCATGCTGCAGCCGGCCCATCTCGGTCCGCCCAGCGACGCGACGGTCGAGTTCAACACGGCCCGCCCCGAGTGGTACTTCCGCTTCCTGTTCCAGTTGCTGAAGTACTTCCAAGGCGCCAGCGGCATGTTCATCGCCTCTCAGTTGATTCCCGGCCTCATCATGCTGGTGATGGTGCTGATGCCATTTATCGGCAAGTGGAACCTTGGCCGCCGGTTCAACACGCTGTTTGTTCTGGCCGTGATGGCGGGCATCGTGGTGCTGTCGGCCATTTCGTTCCATGAAGACATGAATGGAGAAACCGAAAAGTCCAAGCACTACCTGGCCGACTTGCGACTCGCCAAGGCCGAGGCCGCCCGAGCAGTAGAACTGGCGTCGATGGGTGTGCCCGTCGCGGGGGCGCGCGAGCAGACGCGGCAGGATCCGATGATTGCCGGACGGCGACTCTTCAAAGTGTACTGTGCCAATTGCCACAGCCACCACGATCCCTCGCCCGACGATAAGATTGCCGATAAGTACGATGCACTACGCAACGTGCATCTCGAAGAACCCACCGCGCCGAACCTCTACGGCTTCGGCAGCCGCGAGTGGATGGAGGGCATGCTCGATCCCAAGCAGATTGCTGGTCCCAACTACTTCGGCCACACCATTTTTGCCGAGGGCGATATGGTCGATTGGGTCAACTACTCGATCGGCGACGAGTTGGCCGACTTGCCGGACGACGAGAAGAAGGCCTTCCAGATGAAAGTGAAGGCTGCCGCGTGGGCTATTTCGTCGCTTGCCGAATTGCCCTACCAGCGCGAGATGGACGAGCAGGACTCCGCCCAGATCGAGCAGGGCATGGAGTTGGTCCTCGAAGAATTCTCCTGCATCGACTGCCACACGTTGGGCGACGACGAAGGCGGGGCGGGACCCGACCTCACGGGGTACGGCTCCGAGGAGTGGCTTACCGAGTTCATTCGCAACCCGCAGACCGAGCGGTTCTACTACAACGAGGACAACTACGATGAAGTCGATCGCCTGATGCCAGGCTTCGTTACGCATCCGGACGATCCCGATCTGAATACGCTGACCGAGGAAGAACTGTCGTTGATCGTTCGCTGGATGCGTCGTGACTGGCCCGTGGCGGAGGAAGAAGCGGCCTCGGAAGAGTCCACTCCGCCGACAACCGAAGCCACCGAGGAGCCCGAAGCTGATACTTCGGACGAGTCGACTGAAGCTGCCGACGACGCCGAGGATGCTTCGGAAGAGGCAGACCCCGAGGAATCGGAGCCAGAAGCTACTGAGAAATCCACCGAGTCCGAGCCTGCTCCAGAAGCGAGTACGTCGGAAGAGACCGCAACGTCAGAACCCGAGGCCTCTCCAGAGGAGCCGGAAGCGTCTGAACCCGATGCGGATGACCAGCCCTAGCTCGCAGTGGCTGCTGCCCAACCCGCAAAATCGTCAAAGTTTCGCGCGGTAGCTGTCGATGCAAGTAAGGAGACTATCCCCTCTTCTCGACAGGCGAAGGATTGCGCGATCATGTGGTGCCAGCATTGCGGCCAAGACGTTCCTGCTATCACTGCCACGGCTGGCATGCCGGCTGAGTGCAGTCGTTGTGGGCGTCCCATGCACCGCAAGTCGGCTGAGGCGAACCAAACCGACACGGCAACCGAAACGAACGTCTCCGAAGAGTGGTCCACCGAGCGGCGATTGCGTCACATTGGCCGTTCGTTGCGAACACCGCTTTCTGTCACACAGCGGTCGGTCGAGGGCGACGTTGCGCTGCATTGGGTCGACACGGTCGCACTGCCGGCAGGCGGTGAGGTCTCCCGGGAGCGACCAGTTTCCACCGACTATTCACGCGCCGCTCGTGCCCGTCGCAATAGCGACCGCCGCATGCAACTGGTGGCCTGGCTCGCGCTGGTGTTGGGGCTAGGTCTGGCGGTAGGCGGTGCCGTGCTGATGGGGATGGGCATGTTTGGCGAGGAGCCACGCTTCTGGCAATGGGGCGTTGGCGTTGCACTCACAGGGCAGGCCGTTCTGATTGGTGGGCTGGTGCGCGTGCTCACCAGCTTGTGGAACGCCAGCCGCACCGCAGCGCGTCGCGTGGTGGAGATGCAACAGGAACTGGCCGAGGTAGGCCGCACCGCCGAAGCGATCATCGCTCAACGGCCGGGCGGACCGAGCGGCTTCTACGGCGAGCTGGCCCGCGGTGCCAGTCCCGCGCTGCTGTTGGCGAACCTGAAGGGCCAGATCGACCACCTCGCCACACGCCTGCATCAAGATATCTGATTGCAGCCGCAGCCCTCGGCGGCAGCCGTGGGTTTTCGTTGCTTCCCAACACCCCACGGTTTCCGTCGTGGACAATGCAGATGTGAGAGTCACGGTTCAAGCGCTAGGGATCCTGCACGGCATCCTGCAGGTCCGCGTTGGGATCGACCAGCGGTGGCTGAGCTGGCTGTGGTAACGGTTCCAGCGGCAGGAATGCCCTCGCGTGGGTGCCCACGCCAACCAGCTCGACCACACGGCGGAACCGTAGCTCGGCCGCTTCGCTCTGGCCATCGAAGTGTTGCAGTACGGCCAGCATGTACTGGGCGTCCGCGTCGTTGGGGTTCTGGGCCACATGGCTGTGCAACTGGCGGAACACTTCGCGCTTGGCTTCAGCGGTGGGATAGAGTTCTTCCAGCACAAAGCCGGAATTCGGCCAGTCGGGCTTCAGCTCTAGTCCCTTGCTGATCGCTGCCACGGCGTCGGGATAGCGCTCGGCACCCATCTCGGCGAACCCCTGGCGGAAGTAGATGTCGGCAATTTCCGAAGCTTGCGACTCTGCCTTGCGGTAACGCTCGGCCGCCTTGCGATAGTCGCCCCGTTTGAAGTGACGATCGCCATATTCCACGAACTTCCACGCCCGAGCGCGGGCGGTGGGGTTGCTTAGCTTGGGCGGAGCAGCTGGAGCCTGCGCGGCCGCCACGCGAATGGGGTTCGGGTCCGCCACGCCCGCGTTCTGATTGTTTCCGCCGACGCCCAGGAAGTTCTGCACCGCGCGCGGACCAAACACCGCGCCGGCGTCGCCCACGATGGGCGGGTAGTAGATCGGCCCGTAGTATCGGCACCCGCCGTTACACCATCGTCGGCCACAGTATGGGCACAGGAAGCGGTCGTTGAAGTAATACGAGTCGCTGTAGAAGTAATATCGCCCCGGATTCCACCCGTAGTAGTATCCGCCAGCAGGGGCGGAGTAGTGCCGAGTCCGCCGATTGGACGACTGCGGCTTGATGCCATTGCGGTCCACCCCAGTGCCCGGCTGATAGTTCGAGGGGGTCTTGATGTCCGGCGCCGTGCGGATGATTTGCGCGTTGCAGTCGCCACTCCAATTCAGAGCGGCAACAATGGCTGCAGCTACGATGATCGACGCGAACTGATATCGTTTCATTTTGCAGACTCCCCTGCGTATTGCACTCCTTAGGCCGCCTCTGCCTGAATTATTACAGCTTTGCGGCATTCATCAAACGAATTTGCGCCCCGGGACGCACTTGTGGAACCGCACAAGCGAGTCGTTTATACTGCACCCGCTTGGTTTTAGACGTACACCAAGTGGGTAAAGTTTCTTCCAACCACGCCACGTAGACAGCATGCCCAAAATCCGTCCCTCGCGTGGTTTTACACTTGTCGAACTGCTGGTGGTGATTGCCATCATTGGTATCCTCGTGGCGTTGTTGTTGCCCGCCGTGCAGGCGGCCCGCGAAGCGGCGCGTCGCGCCACGTGCCAGAACAACTTGCGGCAAGTGGGCATCGCCATGCACTCGCACCACAGCGCCTATGGGTATTTTCCCACTGGTGGTTGGGGATACGTGTGGACAGGTGATCCCGATCGCGGTTCCGATCGTCGGCAGCCGGGCGGTTGGGCTTTTTCCATTCTGCCATACCTGGAGCAGACCACGCTGCAGAAACTGGGTCGCGGAGCCTCTGAACAAGACAAACGCACGCTGGCGGCCGAAGTGGCTTCGACTCCGGTGGCTTCGCTCAATTGCCCCAGTCGACGAGCGCTCGACGTTTATCCCTACGGTGGTTCGCACGAGGTTCGCAACGCCGAGCCAGCGGAACTCGTCTTCAAGACCGACTACGCGGCCAACGCCGGCGACCTGGTGATTGGCGACCTCGGACCCGAGACTTTGGACGACGCCGTGAATGGCAACTACGACTGGAAGAACACGGCTGATGCCACCGGCGTGTTTTACCCCCGCAGTGAAGTGAAGACCGCCAAGATTACCGATGGCACGTCGCAGACCTACCTGGTAGGCGAGAAACGCTGCATCCTGGAAGGCTATGATTGGGGCGACGACCAGCACGCCTTCCTGGGGCACGGCAACGACACCGGTCGCTATACATCGCTCGACTTGCCACCTATCCCCGACGGCGAAACCGCCGGACACAAGCAGTTTGGCAGCGCCCACCAGGCGGGCTGCTACTTCGTGTTTGCCGACGGTGCGGTGCAGTTAATCGCGTACGATATCGATCCGGAAATCCACCGCCGCCATGGCCACCGCGCCGATGGGCTGCTGGTGGAGTAGCAACCACAATGCAGCGACCTCCGTTCCCTCCGGTTGAATAGCGCGGATACCCTGATATTCCAAACACCACCTAAGTGAGAGTTCCCTCCATGCCCACTGTTTGTCGAAACGTTTCTGCCTTCGGTCTGCTCCTATCGCTCTCTGCGGCGTGCCTCGCCCAAGGTCCTTCCAATGAGACGTTGCAGGAGGGCGAGCAGATCTACATGCAGCGTTGCGCCCAATGCCACGGCAAGGATCTTACTGGCGGCAATGCCCAGAGCATGGTCGATGGCGTGTGGCAGTTCGGGCGGGGCGACGGCGACCTGATGCGAAATATCAAGTTCGGTATCTCGTCGGTCGGCATGCCGGAATACAAGGACGTGATGTCCGACCGCCAGATCCGGGCGGTCATCGCGTTTATGAAAGAGGCCCAAAACCGAGCCGGAGTCGAGCGGCCGCCGCTGCCCGAGAAGTTACTCACCCGGCACTACGACGTGGGCGTCGAGCAGTGGATTGCCGAGGGGCTCGAAGTGCCCTGGAGCATCGCGTTCATGGATGACAATACCGCCCTTATCACCGAGCGGCCGGGACGTCTGCGGGTGGTGATCGACGGACAGTTGCACCCCGATCCGATCCAGGGCACGCCCGAGACCGTGGCCCAGAACCAGGGCGGCTACATGGACGTGGCGCTCGACCCCAACTACAAGGAGAACGGCTGGATATACCTGGCCTACTCCCATTCGCTGGATGGATCGCAGGACCGCGATGCCAAGTTGATGACGCGCGTGGTTCGGGCCAAGATCCGCGACCACAAGTGGGTCGACCAGGAGGTGGTGTTCGCCGCGCCGGATTTCAGCTACTCCACCACTCGCCACCATTTTGGCAGCCGCCTGGCGTTCGATCACGAGGGACACCTGCTCATTACCGTGGGCGATCGTGGTGTGGGCGATCAAGCGCAGGATCTACGTCGGCCGAATGGCAAAATCCACCGCGTCTGGCCCGATGGCAGCGTGCCTGAGGACAATCCCTACGCCGACGGCAGCGAAGGATTGAAGACCGTCTACTGCTATGGCAACCGCAACCCACAGGGCCTGGCTGTGCATCCCGAGACGGGGGTGATTTGGGAAACCGAGCATGGTCCCATGGGTGGCGACGAGGTGAACATCATCCTCGCCGGCGCCAACTACGGCTGGCCCAAGGCCACTTACGGCATCGACTACAACGGCACCATCATCACCGAGGACCTCACGCTCCCCGGCACCGAACAACCGGTGCTGTACTGGGTTCCTTCGATTGCCGTGTGTGGTACGCACTTCTGCATCGGCGACGAGTTCCCCCGCTGGCAGAACAACCTGCTGGTCGGCGGTCTGGGCCACGAAGAACTGCGCCGCCTGGTCCTGTCCGGCGACCGCGTGATCCACCAGGAGCTTCTCCTGAAGAATGCCGGCCGCGTGCGCGACGTGCAATGCGACGCCAGCGGCGCGGTCTACGTGATCTTGAACAACCCGGACGTGGTGCTGAAGCTCACCAACCAGGGACGTGCAATTCGGCAATAGGACGTTGCTCCGGACCCGGGGGGTGCCCCATATTGATATGTTGGGGCCCTTTGGACCAAAGATGCAAAACTGGTTGCGTGCCCCGAAGGGGCTAAAACATGCTAGCCCAGGGCAACGCCCTGGGTGTCGGGGAGTGAGATTCTCTCACCAGCCCCGAAGGGGCGCAACATCAATCCCACACGTACCTTTCGTCAAACTCGATACCGTGTTTGAAAAGTAACGCTCTCAGTTCCTCCTGAAAACTCAACCGACGGTGGTGCTTCTCTTGGTTCTTGATGTATTGCCGCACCGTGTCCAACATCGACTCGCTAACCGAGAAAGCCGCATAACCGGTTTGCCAATAGAAGCGTTCAACGCCTTGGGTCTTCATCCATTTTGAACTGCCTTTTTTGACTTCCTCAACGATCTTGATGAGGGCGTGCTTCTTCGATAGAGCGAACAGAGCGTGGACGTGATCGTCGGTGCCCTCGATGACGATGGCTGGCGAATCCCATTCGGCGAAGATGCCGTTCTGATAGGCGTAGAGTTTTGCTCGTAACGATCCGGCGATCGTCCGTTCTCGGTGTTTGGTGCTGTAGACCAGGTGCACCAGGTTCTTCACCAACGATTGAGACATGTATCGCCCTTTCAGGGCTAGGCGTGATGAACCGGCGGGGCGGACCTGGGGCGTTGCCCCAGGCTGACATGTGACGACCCTTCGGGCCAAACCTCCAGAGTAATCCAAACGACCTGGGCGTTCCAAACGTCCCATTGATTGCTTCGGAACCAACGGCCCTCGACGGAAGTCGAGGGTTACTGGTTTTGCCTGATAGCCATATTACCAATCTGCCGGAGAAAGAGTTTGCACCGCTCGCCAGATTGGCCTACAATCGCGGACGGCCAGTGAGGGGCTGAGCAACACATGTTGCTCAATCACTTTGCAATCTTCTTTTTCCATGAAACGCCATGCGTCTGCGTTTACTCTTGTAGAGTTACTGGTCGTCATATCCATTATCGCCATCCTGGTGGCGCTACTGCTCCCTGCGGTGCAGCACGCGCGGGAGGCCGCTCGCATTTCTATGTGCAACAGCCGATTGCACGGGCTCGCGATTGGGATGCTCAGCTACGAGGTTGATCGTAAGGAACTGCCGCCGGCAATAATCCGCTCAGGGCGACGCCCCAGGTGGAGCGGCGACCAGCCACGCAATGGTCGTTTCTCCTGGATGCCGCTTATTCTCCCCTACGTGGAAGATGGCGGCGTCGTCGAAAAGCTGGACCTGGAAAAGCGATGGGATGACCCAGTGAATCAGCCGGGGGTAAGCCAGCCCCTTGGGTACTTGATATGCCCGTCTGTCGGCACGCCGGCCTCCGAGCGTAACTACGTGCTAGGCGCTGGCGACGAAGTGCAGCGTTACGGAGTTTCGGACTATACGACGGTGGGAAGCGTTAGTGTTGATTCACACAAATACCCGTCTTGGGAGTGGAACGAAAACTTTATAAGCCGAATTCCAAACGATAGGCGGAGCGCCATCATCGAGACCGAACCGACTCGGATGGTGAAAATATCTGATGGGACATCACGCACGTTGCTGCTGATCGAAGACGCCGACCGACCCAACTTCTGGAGAGAATGTGGAGTTCTAGATGCCCGTCCAGGGATTTTCTACAAGCGTAGTACGCCAGACCCTCGGTACTCCGAAGCATTGGGTAGATATTTGTTGGCCGGTGCTGGCTGGTCCGAACCCTACTTACATGCACCGGTGGATGGTGCTTATTTGACTGTCGGCTGTGGACCCACCCGGAAGCCTTCGGCTCCAGCTTTCAATGTTCACAATAACGGCGAAGGCTTCTCTTTCCATCCCGGTGGAATGATTGTCGCGTTCGTCGATGGTCACAACGAGTTCCTCAGCGAGGAGATGTCGCTAAGGGCCTACGTGGCGATGGTGACTCGCGAAGCTGGGGAGATTTCGCCGCTTGATGACGAATGACCAGTCCTCGACGGAAGTCGAGGGTTGGCGGAGAGTGTCAGCAGTCGCCCCACCAACAAAAAACCCGCGGCTTCCGCCGCGGGCTATTGTGGTTTGCTCGTCGGATCAAACGTGGGTTACCCTACCCGCGATTCGATTTCCTCGACCACGTCGTCCAGCTTTACGCGGATTTGTTCCAGCGAGTCGCGGTCGCGGAGGGTGACGGTCTTGTCGGAGAGCGTGTCGCCGTCGATGGTGATGCAGTAAGGCGTGCCGGCTTCGTCCTGGCGGCGATAGCGGCGGCCTACGGCGCCCTTTTCGTCGTAGAACACGGGGAACTTCGCCTTCAGCGCGCGGTACAGGTCCTTCGCCACTTCGGGCATCCCGTCCTTCTTCACCAGTGGCAGCACAGCCGCTTTGAGCGGGGCCAGCCGCGGGTGGAGCTTCATTACCGTGCGGGTCTGCATCTTGCCTTTGTCGTCAGGAGCTTCGTCTTCGGTGTAGGCTTCGCAGATGAACGCCAGCGTCGCCCGGTCGGCACCGGCCGAGGGCTCGATCACGTGCGGCGTGAACCGCTCGTTGGTCAAGTCGTCGCGGTACGTCAGGTCGCGGCCCGATCCCTTGTATTTGGGCTTGCCGTCTTCGCCCAGCTCCACTTCCAGGGGGCAGCTCTTGGGGTCGAGCTTGCCTTCCATGTGGCTGCGGAGGTCGAAGTCGCCGCGGTGGGCGATTCCTTCGAGCTCGCCGAACTCGCCTTCGGCCAAGAACGGGAAGGCGTACTCGATGTCGGCCGTACCGGTCGAGTAGTGACTCAACTCGTCGGGATCGTGGTCGCGCAGTTGCAGGCGTCCCTCGGCCAGGCCATGGTCGATGTACCACTTGAACCGGCGGTCACGCCAGAACTGGTACCACTCCTTGGAGGTCTTCGGGTGGCAGAAGAACTCGATTTCCATCTGCTCGAACTCGCGCGACCGGAACGTGAAGTTCCGCGGCGTGATCTCGTTGCGGAAGCTCTTGCCGACCTGGGCGATTCCAAATGGAATCCGCACGCGGGAGCTATCCAGCACGTTCTTGAAGTTTACAAAAATGCCCTGGGCGGTCTCGGGCCGCAGGAACGCCCGCCCCTCTTCGCCGGCCAGTGCGCCGATGATCGTGGGGAACATCAGGTTGAAGTCGCGGGGCTCGGTCAGCGTGCCGGGCTCGCTGGCATCGGGGCCAAGGGCCTGGCTGGTGTCGCCAATCTTGTCGAGCGTGGTGATCGGTCCGTCCCAGGCAATCTGGTCGGCGTCTTTGGCGCGGAGCTTGAAGAACTTCTGCGCGCGGCGGGCGATTTCCTCTTCTTCGTTCTCCGCCATCGTGCAGACGAACAACTTCTGCCCCTTGGCCTCGGCCCAGCGGCCGCGGACCTGGTCGTAGCGATACCGCTTCTTCGTCTCGCGGCAGTCGACCATCTCGTCGACGAACAAATCGAAGTGCCCCGAGCACTTCCACACCTGCGGGTGCATGATGATCGTGCAGTCGAGGCCACACATTTCGTACGTGCTGGGGGCGCCCGGCAGCACGTCGAGGTCGTCGTGCTGCGTGACCATGTCTCGCCACCACGCCTCTTTCACATTCCGCTTCAGCTCGACGCCCAGCGGCCCGTAGTCCCAGAATCCGTTCAGACCACCGTAGATCTCGCTCGATTGGAACAAGAACCCGCGGCGGCGGCAGAGCGATACGATTTTTTCCATATCCATTAGGGAAGCCTCGACTCGGGGCGACAGCGATTAGACGAATAACTAGCGAAAACCCCCATTCTACCGCTATGGCGAGAATGCGGCGAGGGGGAACGAGAGCCCTTGTAGCGTCATGCTGAGGAACCTTCGGCGACGTAGGAACCTCCGTCGAGTGCGGAGTTCGGAATTCGGAATGCGGAATATTCCTCCGTCGAATCTATTCCGAATTCCGATTTCCCACTTCCGCATTACGGAGATCTCTCAGTCGGTGAAGCTCTCTGGATGATGTAGAGGGCTCTCACGGCAACTTAAGACACCCCGCGTCCCGATCGAGTTCGGGTACCACCGGTTTTGAGTCGATTTGTGCGCAAACCACCAGGTCTTCGTCATGGCCGATGGCCAGCAGATTCTTGCCACCAGGTGTGTCGCACAGTTCGATTGCTAGCTGTTCGCTGGGCGAGCGAGCATTGGCAACCGCGGCGTTCAAGAGCTCCTGCCATTCGCCTCGCGTGGCTTGGGCTCCTTCGTTCAATACCCATTGGCCACGTTGCGAAAGCTCGTGCGCCATGGCGCCGGCAATCAGCAAATCGTCGCGCGACACGTGGCCGTTGGTGCCCGCACACAACAGGTGCACCACCGCATCGCTCGACACGGCGTCGCACACCGCGGTGAGGTTGGCCGCCGCGCCCATGATCACCCGCGAGGCCAGGCGGGCGTGGTTGATGGCCCGGGTTCCGTTGGTGGTGGTGAACAACACACGCTTGCCGAACACGACATCGGCCGTATACTCGCTAGGCGAGTTGCCCAGGTCGAACGAGTCGATCCGCTCGCCGCCCCGTTCGCCTCCCATGAGCACGTCGGCGCGGTTGTAATCGCCAGCGGCCGTGAGCACGTCGTCGACCTCTTGAAACGGTACCACGTCCCGCGCCCCCGCGGCCAGGGCGTGGCACACCGTGCTGGAAGCCCGCAACTGGTCGATCACCACCACGGTGGACTCCGCCAGATCGTGCTCGCGGACAAAGTGCGGTAAGTAGTGGACGTGCAGCTCGGGCATCGCTTAGCAACCTTTGAAAATGGGGGCAATTCTGTTCTATTGGAACCCAAGAGAGCCGGTAGCGTAAGCGCCCGGAGTTTGTACCGTCAATCTCAACGACTCCGGGGGCTAGCGCCTTCGGCTCGCCGCCATGTCGATCGCCAGTTCCGAGCCCACCGTCGATAAATCGTCCACTCGCGTGCAGCGGATGTTCGGCGAAATTGCACCGCGGTACGACTTTCTGAATCACCTGCTATCGATGAATGTCGATCGCTACTGGCGATGGCGCACCGTCCGGAAGCTCAAGCCGCAGGCGGATGCCGGGCCGATTCTCGACGTCTGCACCGGCACGGGCGACCTGGCGATTGCGTTCGACAAAGGAGCGCGCGGGCGGGTGCCGATTGTAGCGGCCGACTTCTGTCACGAGATGCTCGAACTGGGCGAAGAGAAAAGCCAACGCCGCGGCAGCAGCGAACGGATCACCTTCGTCGAAGGCGACACCGAACACCTGCCGGTCGGCGACAACGAGTTTCAAATCGTTTCCGTGGCGTTTGGCCTGCGCAACGTCTCGGACACCGATCGCGGCCTCGGGGAGATGACCCGCGTCGCCAAGCCGGGCGGCAAGGTGGCGGTGCTCGAGTTCACCACGCCCCGCCATCAGCCGATGAAGGCCCTGTACGGGTGGTATTTCCGCAACGTGCTGCCGCGGATTGGCCAGTTCGTCATGCGGAACAACTCGGCCGCGTACGAATATCTGCCCGAGAGCGTCGGCGAGTTTCTGCAGTACGAGCAACTTACCAAGCGAATGGAGGCAGCCGGACTGGTGAACGTCCGTTTCTACCCGATGACGTTCGGCATCGCTACACTGTACGTAGGCGAGAAGCCGCAACCGTAGAACGGAATTTATTTCGTTGCCGCGGAGAAATCATAGCCTTCGACGGGAGTCGAGGGTCGGCTGGACCCCTCGACTCCCGTCGCGGGCTGAACTGACTCACTAAACGGATTGAATTCCGTTCTACAGAATCATGAACAGGCCAATTGTTGTTGGAATCACCGGTGCCAGCGGGGCGGCCTATTCCGTGCGGTTGATCGAAGTGCTGCTTACCGCCGGGCGGGACGTGCATCTATCGATTAGCCCCTCGGGCCGCGAGGTGATTCGCCAGGAACTCGACTTGCATGTCGACCTCGAAGATTTCACGCCCGACTCGCTCTTGCTCGGGGCGGGGCGGTCCACTGGCGGCAACACACTGGCCGAGATTACCGAGGTCTCGACCGGCGACAGCAACGTGCTGGGTAGCGGTATGGTCCGTCGCGGCCAGCTGCACTATCACCACTACCAGGACTTCATGAGCTCGCCGGCCAGCGGCTCGTTCCTGACCGGCGGCATGGTCGTCTGTCCCTGCTCGGGCACCACGCTCAGCGCCATCGCCGCGGGCATGGCAGGCAACTTGATTCAGCGGGCCGCCGAGGTGCACTTGAAAGAGCGACGCCGACTGGTGCTCACGCCCCGCGAGACCCCGCTGTCGCTGCCAGCGATCGACAACATGCGCCGCGCCACGGAGGCCGGCGCGGTGGTGCTTCCCGCCTCGCCTGGTTTTTATCAAGGTGTCGAATCGGTCAAAGACCTCGTCGATTTCATCGTGGCGCGGATTCTCGATCAACTGGGCATTGAGAACGAACTGATCGACCGCTGGGGAGAGGCGTGAATTGGGAATGCGGATTTCGGAATGCGGAATTCACCGTGTTCCAGCCGCCTCGCGCATCATTCCGTACTCCGCATTAGCCCACCCTAAGGCACACCATTGCTAAAGACCGTCAATCACCTGCTCGCCCTCATCCGCTTCAGCCACACGCTGTTTGCGTTGCCCTTCGCGCTGATGAGTGCGGTGATGGCTTGGTGGTTGCGCGGCGTGTTGTCGTTTGTTGATCCGGTGTTGTACCACGACTCGTATATCATGTTCGGTTCGGTCCGCATACCAGTCCCGTCGGGTCTGGGGAACGTGATGTTCCATTTTCCGCAACCAGAAGGTTATTCGTCTCCGACTGTTGCGGATCGACTGTCCGCCTTTGCAGACGCCATCCGCTGGCAGGAAGTCCTCGGCATCCTGCTCTGCATGGTCTTCGCCCGCAGCGCCGCGATGGCTTTCAACCGACTGGTGGATCGCAAGATCGACGCGGGCAATCCCCGCACTGCAGGCCGGCACATTCCGGCCGGCATCCTGAGTGTCACGCAAGTTACCACGTTCACCATTGTTTGCGCGACCGGGTTCGTGGCCAGCACGCTGCTCTTCCTGCCAAACAAGTTGCCGCTCTACCTGAGCGTGCCGGTGCTGCTGTTTTTGTGTGGTTACAGTTTGACCAAGCGGTTTACGTCGCTCGCCCATTTCTGGCTGGGCGCGTCGCTCGCCATGAGTCCCATCGCCGCGTGGATTGCCATTCGGGGCGAGGCGGTGATGCAGAGTCCGCTCGATCTGTTGCCCGCAGTGGTGCTGGGCGGGGCGGTGCTGGCGTGGGTCTCGGGGTTCGATATTTTGTACGCCTGCCAGGATTTCGAGTTCGACCGCCAGGCCAAGCTGCACAGCGTACCCGTGCGGCTAGGCGTGCCTGGCGCCCTGCGTCTGGCCGCGGGTTGCCACGCCGCGACGGTGGTTTTGCTGGCAATATTGCCGGTGGTCTATCCCCCCCTGGGTGCGCTATACTATGTGGGCGTCGCCGCGGTGGCCGGGCTGTTGGTGTACGAGCACTGGCTGGTCAGGCCCGACGACCTTGACCGCGTGAACCTCGCCTTCTTCCACGTAAACGCCGTGATCAGCATTGGACTGCTGGTGGTTACGTGCTTGGATTTGTTGGTGGTGTAGCCAATCGTAGGATGGGTCGAGGAGCGACAGCGACACTGACCCATCGCAGTGAATCGGTGGGTTCGCGCGGCCTGAGAGCCGTTTGACCCACCCTACGCGAATCGAGTCCTTAAACGAGAACCCATGCTCCAAACCACTTCCCCCATTCTGAAACCCATTCGCGAAAAAGTCGAAGCCGGCGAGCGGCTGACGGCCGAGGATGGATTGCTGCTCGAATCGCCCGAGGTGCCGCTGCCGGAGCTCGGCGAGTTGGCGAACCTGGTCCGCGAGCGGAAGAATGGCAACGCGGCCTACTACAACATCAACACGCACCTGAACCCCACCAACATCTGCGTCTATCGCTGCACCTTCTGTGCGTTCCGCAGCGACCTGCGGCAGGCCAAGGGGTACTGGATGAACGACGAGCAGGTGCTGGCTCGCGGTCGCGAGGCGATGAACAACGGCTGCACCGAGATGCACATCGTTGGTGGTCTGCACCACCAGGCCAAGTACGACTGGTACCGCCAGGTGGTTTCGGTGCTGCACGACGAGTACCCCACGCTGCACCTCAAGGCGTGGACGCCGGTTGAGATCGACTGGTTCTGCCGGCTCACCAAGAAGGATATCCGCTGGGTGATGGAAGACATGATCGACGCGGGACTCGGCAGTTTGCCGGGCGGCGGAGCAGAGATCTTCCATCCTGAGGTCCGCAACCATATCTGCGAACACAAGGCCGACAGCCGCCGCTGGTTCGAAACGCACCGCACCGCGCACGAACTGGGCCTGAAGAGCAACTGCACCATGCTGTATGGCCACATCGAGCAGCCGTACCACCGGATCGACCACTTGGTTCGACTCCGCGAACTGCAGGACGAGACCGGCGGCTTCCAGACCTTCATCCCACTGGCGTTCCATCCTGAGAACACCAAACTCGGCGCGGAGCGAAACATCAAGAAACCCTCGAGCCTGATGGACCTCCGCGTGATGGCGATTAGCCGGTTAATGCTCGACAACATCCCGCACATCAAGGCGTACTGGATTATGCTGGGCGTTGGCACCGCGCAGGTGGCGCTCGCTTACGGAGCCGACGATCTGGACGGCACGGTGCGGCATGAGTTGATCTACCACGACGCCGGCGCCAAGACGCCCGAGATCATGTCGGTGGCCGACATTCAGCAGCTCATCCGCGAAGCGGGCCGCGAGCCGATTGAACGCGATACGTTGTACCACCGCGTGGAGCGCGATGGCGAAGCCTGGCAGACCGGGCAGCAGATCGTGGCGAACGTGTAGGGGGTGTTCCCTGCGTCCGTCAGTTGCCGGCCAGAGGCGAATTGGTGTTGGCGTTGTCGAGGGCTTTCTGGGCGGCTTTCGCCTTGGCGTTGAGTTTGCCCTTCATGTTGTTGTACGCGGCGTTCAGCAAGTCCTCCATCTGCGCATCGTTCTTGGCTTCGCGGGGAATCGAGGTGATCTTCCACACGTTCTTGCCCAGGAAGAACCGCGGCGTGACGTACCCATTGCGGGCATCGAGCGGAATGCTCAGGCCAACGGTCACCACCTTGGTGTCGTCGTTCACCACCGGAGGGTCGACCACTACGTCGGCGTGGGCAACGCCGACCTTCGACAGTTCGTTGTCGACGGTGGCCTCGATGTCGCTGGCCGTGGTGCCCAGCACGATACCGCGCCGAGCCCCTTCGGCGGCAGCCATCTTGGCGGTGTTGATCAGCACGTTGGCGCGGCTGAACTCAATACCGCCGAACACCACCAGCATCAGAACGGGTAACGAGATCGCGAACTCCACGGAGGTAGCTCCGCGTCGCTCTTCAGTCGATCGAAAACGGACTCGATGGTTCAACAAGAATGATTTCATTGTCGTTGGCGGATAAACAGGAAGGCGACTCGGGTGCGACGGGCCAGCGGGTGACTATTCGGTGAGCTGCGTGGGCAGAGTTCGGGCGATGGTGCGAAATACCTCGACCAGTTCGCTGCCGTTGGAAGCGTGGTAGTGCGTGCCGCCGGTTTCGTCGGCCACGTCGGTCATGCGCTTGATATCCGCATCTCTGCCGAAGGTGATCGTGTGCACCACAATGTCCTGGCTGGCCGCTGCCCTGGCCGGCACGATGGGTTCGATGCCCCGGTTGTGGTTGCCATCGGTCATCAGCACGATGATGGGTGCCGACAGGCTGCGATGGTTCTTGCCGGTAACGCCCTCGATGCCTTTCTGCAGGGCCTGGCCAATGGCGGTTAGTCCATTGGCGTCGAACCGGCCGACTTTCTTCTGCACGGGGCCATAGTTGGTCGATAGATTCCGGTCCAGCGAGGCGGAAGACGAATAGCTGGCGAGCGCCACCTGTTCGTCGGAGGTGGTTTGTTCCAGTTCATTCAAGAACACATCCACGGCGTCTTGCAGCTCCCGGAGCTTTCGCCCTCTCATCGATCCCGAACGATCGAGCACCAGGCAGATGTCGACATTCATGAACGTGGAAATGGACGTGACGGTTGGTTCAAAATCCTTCACGCCGTACATCGTGCCGAAGAACAGCGACACCCCGCCACCGCTGGAGGTGCCGGTCCGATCGCCGGTTACTCGCACCGAGTTCCAGGGCGTGCCCCCGTTCACGAAAACCCATTTGCCGGCGGCGTTGCGTTCGGACCGGCCAATCTGCACGTCGCTCTCACGCAGTATCAGGGGCTTGTTGGCCACCCTGTTTTGCTGAGCCATGGCCATCGCGGCCTTGCGGGCGTCCTGCTGGTTTTCGGTCTCCGCCAGCGTGATGGCGCCAGCCCGGGCCGCGGTGTCGGTGGCGGTCCGCAGTTCGGCGCGGGTCGTCTGCATGAACGCCAGGTCGACCGAGAAGCCAAGCATTACGATAAGCACTGGCAGCAAAAGGGCCACCAGCGGCAGGATGGCACCGCGGCGAAGTCGGCGGTCAGTACCAGAGCGTGTTGGGCGTGCAATTCGCATGAACGGAGTGGGGGGGACGAGGGGTGACAGGGCGTTATCTTCTGACTATTTGGGTCCCACGGCGGTGCACTCGATCGCATCGGGGCAGGGGAACCAATTGACGATCGTCATGTTCGATGGCACATCAGCCCGCACGCGAATGCTAACCGGGCTGCCTGCCGACAGGTTGTCGAATATTCTGCCGGTCGGTGATATCTCGACGTTGGTCTTCACGATGTCGTGCATGCCGAGCACCTGGTTGACCCGCAGCATGACGGTGTCGGGGGTGGCATCCGCGCGGGCCAGTTCCAGTGTTCCCTCGTAGGCCGCCGACGTGATCACGTGTTTCACGTAAATCAAGTTGCTGGCCTGAATCGATCCAAACACCAATAGCGCCAGCATGGGCAGGCACACAGCGAGTTCCACGGTGGCGATACCACGGTGTCGACAGCGGGGGCGACGTATAGCGGGGGACATCATTCCGGCTTTGCGATAGGCGATTGCTTGAGCGACAACGGGCCGTTAGACCGGCGTCGCGTTCTGTTGTACTTCCAGTTGTTCTTCCAGTTCCGCGATGCGGTTGCGCGATTCGTTGAGATTCTCGGCGATGCGATTGAACTCCTCGGCCAGGTCTTGCCAGTAGTCGTTGTCGCGGAACTTCAGCGTCGGAACCTCCTGGCCGTTGGCCAGCAGGGTCATCATCCGCCGCAGTCGCACCACAGGGCCGGCAAAGCGATGGGTGAACCGCAGCAGCTTCAGTACGGCGATGGGCAGTGTCACGGCGAAGGCCAGCAGCAGCGGCAGCAGGGTCTTACCCGCTCCGCTGAGGTAGTGCCGCAGCCCCAGTGTTGGATCGGAGAAGAACTGCATGACGAACCACACTCCAACGGCCAGGGCCGTCGATGCCAGCCACAGCAGTACCAACCGCACGACGATGCCGCCCTGCACGTGTCGATCGACGTAAATGCGTTTGCGTTTTTTTTGCGGGGCCATGGTCTCGGGCCTGCAGTTAGGGGATCTGGGCTGAAAATGTTTGCTTAATCGTAAGTCGGAAATGCGCAATCATCTGGTAAAAGCCACGATAGGCGGGGTATCCGCAGCAGGAATCTGACGATTTTGCTGACCATTCTTCCCCACCCCATCATGGTGCACCTCCGGTGGCTGAAAGCCGACCGGCGAAAGCTCCATATTCCCTGACCCCTTTCGGCGATGCCCCGGCACTTTGGTAGCATGACCGCCGTGAGTGTCCCCTTACCACCACCCGCCGCCAGCGACCGTATGGCCCTGTTGGTTACCCGCCATCAGGCCACCGTCTGGCGTTATGTCCGGTACCTGGGGGCCACGACCGCCGAAGCGGACGACCTGGTCCAGGAGACATTTCTTGCCGTTTTTCGGTCCGACTTCGTCCACGAGTCCGACCGACAGACGGCCAGTTACCTCCGCACCACGGCCCGCCGCCGCCTGCTGATGCTCCGCCGCAAAGAGAGCCGGCGGCCCGTTGAAGTCGAGCTGGAATCGGCCGAAACAGTATGGGCCGAAACCATGGGCGATGGGCCCGCCGACCCGTACCTCGAAGCGCTCGATGGCTGCCTCCAGCACCTCGAGGGCCGCGCCCGCACCGCCATCGACCTGCAATACACCGACCGCTTGAGCCGCGAAGAAATCGCGAGCCGCCTGGACCTCAAACCCGAGGGCGTAAAAACCCTGCTCCGCCGCACCCGCGATGCGCTGCGGGAGTGTATCGAACGGAAGCTAACCAGCCAGTGACGAGTGTTCCTTAGCCCGCGACGGAAGTCGAGGGTTTGCGCTGCCCCACGACTTCCGTCGAGGGCTGTTATTTGTTGTGAGTAACCATGTCCCAAGAACCCCAAAACCCGAACCGAGATGAGTGGCGCGATCGATTGGTCGATCGTGCGCTCGAGGAGCGCGTGGGTGGCGAGTCGCCGCCTGACCTTTCGGCGCAGATTCTCTCGGCCGCTACCGTGTCCGATTCACCCGCGACAGGAGACGTAACGATGGCTACCACAACTACTTCGCGATCATGGGGAGTTCGCACCTGGGTGCTGGCCGCCAGTCTGGTGGTGAACTGCGGTTTGCTTGCGATGTTATTAGCTTCGCGGGCGAACGAGCAGTACGGGCTGGCATCGAACGAGGCGCCCAAAACGCCGCAGGTGGCCCCCGAGTCGACGGAGTCGAATCAATGGGCACTTGCTACAGAGGATGCGAGTGAATGGAGCGAGAAAGAACTCGGGGGGGGCCTCCTTCGGTATGAAGCAGCCCCAGAGAATCGATCGCTCGAACTACAAGCAGGCGACGGACAGCAGGGCGGGGGGCAGCAGGCCCCCAGTCGTAGCCGCCTGCCTGAGTCGCCGACATTTGGCGCGACAATCGACTCACCCGCCAGCGGCGCTCCCGCCCAACAGGGCCAAGGCCAAGCCCCGGCGAGCCCGGCACCCTTGGGGGGTAGAGGGAACTCGAACGCTGCCGGCGGTGAAGGGCAGCAGGGAAATGCCGGCCAGAATCAAGCAGCGGATGGTAGTAGTGAATCCTTTGAATTTACTGACAACCTCGACACGCCTTCGCGACAGAAGAGTTTCTCGGTTGAATTGGGATCCTTGCCAGCGATTGAAGTGCCTCCGATCGCTTATCCTGACGCGGAAATGAAGAATGAGTCGAATGGTCGTACCGACTTTCGTGGGACCGATTATGGCATCGCGGTTTCCGAAGCGCAAAAGTCGGGGGAGACGCTGCCCAAGGAGTACTCACAGTCAGCCGACTTTTACATGAGCGAACTCGGGAACCGCGACTTGAGTTCTCTTTTCGAATCCCAACGCCGCGCTGGCCAAAGGGCTGCCTGGGGCTACCAATTCGGCACGACATGGCGGGAGTGGCCGCGGGGCGAGAACAACATCGGCTTGCAGGGGTTGATCAATCCTAACGACCATTGGCAAGGTAGTCCTGATGGCGAGGGCATTGGTCCGGGGGCAGCTGGCGACAAGTATGAGCGGATTCACGAGAATCGGTTCCTCCCGGCCATTGGCGAAGAAGCGGTCAGCACTTTTTCGATCGACGTCGACACGGCCAGTTACGCCAACGTCCGCCAGATGCTCAGCAGCGGGCAGGTTCCCCCGCCGGATGCCGTGCGGCTGGAGGAACTGGTCAACTATTTTGACTACAACTATGATCCCCCCGCGGCGGACGAGCGTCGCCGCAAGGATCCCTTCGGACCCAAGACCGATGAGCCCGAGGTTCCCTTTGCCGCCCACGTCGAGACGGCCGCTTGTCCCTGGCAGCCAGGCCATCGTCTGGTTCGCGTCGGCATCAAAGGACGCGAGGTAGCCGCCGAGAAGCGGCCCCTATCGAACCTGGTGTTCCTGGTCGACGTCTCCGGCTCGATGAACAATGCCGACAAGCTGCCGCTGGTCAGGCATGGCCTGAAGGAACTCGCCAAGAAGTTGGGCGAGAACGATCGTGTGGCCATCGTGGTGTACGCTTCGAGCGAAGGCTTGGCGCTACCCAGCACGCCCGGCACCGAGCAGGAAACCATCCTGGCCGCGATTGACAATCTGCAGGCGGGGGGCTCGACCGCAGGCGGGGCGGGTATCCAGCTCGCTTACCAGATCGCCGAGGACAACTTCATCACCGGCGGCACCAACCGCGTGATCCTCTGCACCGATGGCGACTTCAACGTCGGTGTGACCAACCCCGCCGAGCTGGAGCGGATGGTCGAGCAGAAAGCCAAAGACACGAAGGTATTCCTCTCCTGCATCGGCTTCGGCCGGGGCAACCTGAACGATGCGATGATGGAGAAAATCACCGGCATCGGCAACGGCAACTACTACTACGCCGACGACCAGCGCGAGGCTGAGCGTATCTTCGTGAAAGGCATGACCGGCATGCTGGTGACCATCGCCAAAGACGTGAAGATCCAAGTGGAGTTCAATCCGGCGAAGGTGCTCGGCTATCGCCTGTTAGGCTACGAGAATCGCATGCTCAAGACCGAGGACTTCAACGACGACACCAAGGACGCCGGCGAAATCGGCGCCGGCCATACCGTGACCTGCCTGTACGAGATCATTCCGGTGGGCGAAGAATTTCAGGAACCAGATGTCGACGAACTGAAGTACCAGCACCCTGCGGGCCTGACCGACGCCGCCGAGACCGAAGAGCTGTTGACCTTGAAGATGCGTTACAAAGAGCCGGACGAAGACACCAGCAGCAAGCTCGAGTGGCCAGTGACCGATAGCGGTCACCGCTTCGGCGAAGCCAGCACCGACATGCAGTTCGCGGCCGCTGTGGCCAGCTTTGGCATGCTGCTCCGCGACTCACAGTACAAGGGCGACGCTACCTATGATGCCGTGGCCGAAATTGCCGACAGCGCCCGGGGCGACGATCCCGAGGGCGACCGCGCCGAGTTCGTCGAGCTGGTTCGTAAGGCAAAGCAAGTAATGCCGGCGCCGAGCGAGCCAGAAGGAAATGCCGAGACCGAAAAAGGTGCTGCACCAGAGTCTAATGACCAAGGTGCGCCCACCAAAGAGTTGTCTGACAAGGACTTCGAGTTCCGTTCCACCGGCGAAGAGTAACGGCCGTTGCAACACGGTGTTTCAGCACCGCTTCTTGACTTCGAGATCCACATAGCATCGCGTAAAGCTCGGGGGCCGCGTGCGCGCTATCGATGCTGTGCTGGCGCGGGAGGGGCGAGGTATTTTGGCGAAAAAACAAGAAACCTGCCAAGGTCGAGTAACGTCCAACGAGTAACTCAGGTAAACACCCAGGTGGTCTCTCAGCAACTTCTGCGCCAGGGGGGAGGGGCATTACACTGCCGGCTTGCCATGAAGGACGACGACAACCAGGAGCTGAACCCGATGGAAGAGCTATGCTGTGCGTTTGTGGAAGGCGAACTCAACGAGCAGGAAACGCACCTACTGGTTCGCTTTCTCCTGGAGAACAAGGGGTTGCGACACGAGCTGCGTCGTCACCTGCAGATTCATGACGGGCTGACACTGGTGGCCATGCTGGGCTGGGATGTGTGAAACCTCGGCAGGTGCAGCGTGCCAAGCGAGCCCTTTTTATTGCCTGGTTGGCTGCAAAAGTTGCAATCGCGCGGAACTTTTCGACTCTTCGCGTCGTCATTGGTCTACAACCGGTCGCTGCGGCCGTGATATACTCGCGCCGAGCGGCGGAAAAATCTCGTAACGGAGCCGATTCATGCGCATCCTGCTATTCGCGACCGCGTTCGTCTTGTGTTCATTAACCGCGCCCGCCGTGGCGTTGATCACCGGCAGCGATGGCGACGAGCCAGTCGACAACCCTGGTTGGCCGGTCGGCGCCGCCGAGGCGTTTAACGTCCGCCAGCGAATCGCTTACTGGGTAGGACCACCGTTCGGCGGTGGGCAGTACCACGGCGAGTTTCGTGGCGATACCGCAGCGCTGAACGAAGTGCTCGACATCTTCGGCGACATCCGCAATGACAACAAACGCATCGTGGTCGAGGAGGGTACCGCACCAAGTGGTTGGCTCCGCCTGCGAGATCGTTCAAAAGAGCCAGTGCAGTGCGACTGGAAACTGATGGTCTGGGACGCGGCGAGTTGGAAGCAGCTCTCCGGCATGCGGGCTGGGCTCGATCCCACCGATCCGGCCGATCGCGCGAAGGGGCCACCCACGGTGCTAACCATTTACACCGGTGGCAACATTGAGTGGGACCAGGTGAAGCTGCCCGAGGGGGTGGAGGTTGTCGACAATCGCCTCTCGGCCCATGGATTCACCGAGCAAGATGGCTACGTCTGCCAAGGGCAGTTGATCGACCTGGAGTCCGACCAGCCCATCGCCGGCAAGTTGGTGGTGGAGTTGATGGAAGCGCCCAAGACCGGGGGCTACAAGTACACCCAAGCCATGGAGGTCGACACGGAAGACGATGGCAACTGGACCATCAAGAACGTACCCGATGGTCGATATCGCCTGATTGCCGAAAGCGAAGGTTACGTGCCCCGCGTGGTGGGCCATGTTAGCCACGAAGGTAGTGCGAAGTGGCGAGAGTTTGCCTGCCGACTAGCCAAGCCGGTCGAGTTCGCTGGGCGCGTCGTCGCCAATGGCAAACCGGCCGCGGACGTCAACGTCCGCCTGATTGGCATCACCCCCGAGGGCGGTCGCCGGTACGAATCGACTCATCAGTTCGACGCGAAGTCCGACGCGCAGGGCACATTCCGCATCGAGGTGCCACCTGGTAAAGGGGTGGTTGGTCTGTTCAAGGAGGGCCTGGTGCGTCCCGGGCTGGCTCCCGAGGTAACCGTGCCGAGCGAACCAGTCGATTGGGAGATGACCGGCTCCGCCCAAGTAACGGTGATCGTCATCTTCGAGACCACCGAAGTCCCCAAGCAGTACATGGTGGAACTCGAACCCGAGGGGGGCAACAAAGTTGGCTCGTGGGGCGGATCGGCCACCATCGACGAGAAAAACCAATGCGTGTTCAAGAACGTACCCCCCGGCCGCTACTACCTGGTGGGCCATCCGAACCCCTATTCGGAGGACGAAAAGACCGACGCCGTGCTGCTCGACCTGAAGGGGGGCGACAAGGTGCTGAATACCATCACTGTCTCGCAGTAGGTTGGTTTGCAAAAAGGAGAACGCCGCGCCGTTGTACTATTCCGTCGTGCCGACTGGTTCGTTCGACTCTGGCAATTCGGTGCGTAGCACGATCCAGTCGTCCACCAGATGCAACGTCAGCGAGGTTTCTCCACCCAGCCCGCCGATCGGCGAGACGGCAATTTCTGGCAGGCCGAGTTCCTGCAACTGCCCGCCAATCCACTTCGCCGCTCCATTCGGCAGGTCGGGCACTGTCGCAATGGGGGTGGGCAGCAGCGAAGTGTTGATCCACAGCTCTGTCTCGGCGGGGTCCAGACGATGGAGCGGACAAATGATGCCGGTCGTGTCGTCCATTCCCTGAAACGCCAAATGGATGCATTTGGAGTTGGTCGACAACTGCACGGCGGCCGTGTCGAGCAATGGCAACAGGCGCTCGAGTACTGCACGCGACTCGATGTTGGCGTTCAGATTCTCTACCTTCTCGTCAATCGATTCATCGACTTCGGCCAGTATGTTCTCGCTGGTTTGCCGGTTCACGCTCCGCGTGGCGGCTGGACGCAATTTAAGTTCCCTGCGAGTGCCGAGTCGCCGGACCACTTCGCCCCGCAAACCGGGTAGCGTCGACCCAATGCCAGCCGACCCCAGCCGGGTGTGACTTTCAATGGTGCCGGGCTCGGTAAGGAATCGGCCTTTATCGAATCGAACCACCTTATCCACCTTCCACGTGGTAACGCTGCGGCTGTTGACGATCGCCGGACCACTTCGACCGCTCGTCCGCGCGTGGCTCTCGCCTTCGACCGTAATGCGGAAGGCGGCGTCGTCCCGGTCCGGCTTTGGCTCTACATCGGCAACGCCCACGGTGTGCGAGGGACCCGTGGCGCGAACACCCACCACGCACATATCGACCTTGCCCTGCTTATCGATGTCCGATGCCAACATGCGGTCGAGCAACTCCTCGGAAATGCGGAGCACGACGAGACCTCGAATCTCAAGTCCATCGGCATCGATCTCCAAGGCAGCCGGATCGGGAGGTTCTTGCGCCATCGACCAAGGGGCAGTCGTCCACCCCAGCAGGAGCAGCAGGGCGGCGATACATAGATTCTGAGCGGGTGCGTTCATGGCGCCTGGACCGAAACGTGAAGCGACTGGCGAGCAATCGTGACGGACTTGTATTGATGGCAGCGGAAGGATAGCTGCAAAGCAGAGTATTGCAAGTTCCGAGCCAAAATCGCCCTACGCAATTCGGGTAATAACTCTGGCCACCGCTGGCTCGCTGGCCGCGGAATGCGATGGCTCGAGCGCGACCAATCCGCTTGCCAAAAGAGCAGCCGCCCTGGTCGCGCCAACCGGATCAATCCGCAGCAGGCGGGCGGCTCTACGGCAACGTGCAGGCGTGGGGGTACAGCCGATCGGCCGTTTAGCGGGGCGCCTGGGGGCCGCCCATTCCACCGCCGCGAAGCTTTACGATGCGGACGTCGAACTCGCCAGCGATTGCCTCGCCCAATTCGGTATCGCCCGGCGACAGCTTGATGTCTCCCGAAAGCATCGGAGCAGAGAAGCCGAATCCAAACCTCGGCGCACCTTCCACAAACGTGCCCGACACCGGAATCGGTTGCTGCGGCAAGTCTTTGATGCTTGCGCGGTCCACCATGAAGGTGACCATCACCGGCTTGTCATCGCTGCTTCTGGTGCCTTTCAATACGATCATCGCAGGAGGCGTCCGCTGCTCGTTGCCTCCGAAGCCGGGAAAGCTGGGCGCCTGTAGCAGGTGTGCCGAAGCACTCAGGTCAGCCAGTTCCACTTCCTGGCCACCGAGCTTCAGCGTGATCTGCAATTCGCTATCGGAGTTGCTTGGCCCAAAGCCTTCGGACCAGCGGGTCTCGAACGATCCGCGCGCGGTGCCAAGTTCCTCCGTGTGCATGGGAATGCGCGGTTGCTGGGCAATGGCGATGGGGGTGCTTTCCAGCTCGGCGAGGATCGTCTCGCGACGCTTGCTGATGAACTCACGCACTCGATCCGTCGTGAGGTCCGGCATACCGTGGTTGCCCGAACGGCTCGATGGCCGCTGGGCTTCGTGCAGGTGTCCCTCGGTCAGCTTCTCGATCCGATCCACCTCTTTCAGCAGCGCCGCTTCGTTCCACGCATCGTCGAGCACCTGCAGCATGGTTTGTTTGTATTGTTCTGGCATCTCCGCGGAGCGATACAGCCGATTCGGCAAGATGGCTTGGGCGTAAATGGCCTCGGAATGTCCATCGCCACCAAAGGCGGCCAGGGGGCCACCGCCGGTCGTAAAGCAAACATCCGCTCCCCAGGGGAGGAAGCGGAACTTCTTGGTAGCTGGGTCTTCGTAAACAAAGTAGTTGTTCTGATCCTGGGTGTACCCATCCCAGAAGCCGATCAGGCTTTCGACGGCCCAGAACCTCAAGAACTGGTCGAGATCGACGATGGCGCTTACACGCTCCATGGGCAAGTCGCCTTCGGTCGCCAGCAACTCGGCCAATAGCTCGACCCGGTCGCGATCCTCGTCCGCGTCCTTGTTCTTTGCTTCCAGTTTGGAGACCGCCTGCGGGTGAAAGTCGACAACAGTGCCCTCGTACAATTTGCCAACTGGTGAGCCAAAGCGATCTTGAAGAAATGGCTTGCGAATCGACTCGACGTTGGAATAGATCCCCAGGTACTCGCCGTTGACGGTCAGCTTCACCAGACTGCATCGCGGCGCCGGCACTCCCGCGTCGTTGAAAATCCGGTAAGCGAGCAGTTGGCTCATCTGCGACGCGTCTTGCTTGTTGTTATTCAGCGTCAGCCGGTCGAGTCCTTCGATCGGCTGCTGATCGGTGTATTCGTCGAACTTGATCTTGAGCGAAGGTCGCACTTCGTCCAGGGAACCAAAGAACCCTTTCTTGCGAATGCCCACGCCGGCAATGGCGACCCCGTCGATCGTGATGTCGCCCTTGAAGTAAGTGAACGGCTTGTCCGCGGGATCGGCGGCAAACATCGCCCCAAAGCCACCCTGCCAGCGAGTTTGCTTGCAGAGTTGCTGCCATTCTGCGGCGGGCAGGGTGATTTCAACCTCGTGCAACCGAGAGGAGTCAAACAGAGTACCGGCACGCAGCTCCTGGGCATCCGCGGAATTCGACAGCATCGGCAGGCTTGCGATGACGGAGCACCACCCCAGGAAGAATCCCTTCGCAGCGCACAAGTGCAATCGGCTCATCAGGTGAATCCTCCGGGCAGGGGGTTAGCGACAGCTTGCCACGCCCAATTGTAACCGACTCACCCACAGCCACCAATGCTTATGCCCTACCACGGTGGCTTTCTATCGATTCTGTATCCTTCGCCACCGCGATGTGAGCGTCGCTGTGAGATAGAGTGGCTCCAGTCGAGTTCGATGCCTGCTGTGCCCGCAAGACGCACCGAGTGTTAGGAGAGCGAGCGTTAGGAGAAGTAACGAGGAGGGTTCAGGAACGGGTAGCATCAGGTAAACGCTGGCATCTGGAGAAAAGAAGTCGGCTCCGTCGGCCTGGACCGAGTTGAGTTGCAGGCTGAGCCAATCTCCGTTGGCAAGCCGTACGTCAAGGTTGGCGTCGCGAGCGGTCAGTTGAAATCGGTCTCCGGTAGTTAATCCGTCGATTGCCATTCCATCGAGGATGAATTCGGTGCCGACCAGGTTCACCGTGCCCCCACTGAAGGCCAAGAGTTCTCCTGCGAATGTGCCACCGTACACGTTGAGGACCCCGGAGCGATGCACTTCGACTCCGCCACCAATATCTCCTCCATACAAGTTGGCAACACCGTCCCGACGCAGTGATAGCGAGTCGCCGATCTGTCCATCAAAGATGTTGACCAGCGCGATCGGAGTGGCGGTGGTTCCCGCGATGCCCAGTTCCTGTACTGAGGGACCTCCGGCAACAATGCGCTGCGACGGGGGGGTGCCTATGGTAAATGAGTCGCCTATTGTACCTCCATGCACGTTGACAACGCTGCCGCTCCCTGCGGAGGCAAAGTCGCCAATCGAGCCCCCATGCATCTCCAGAGTCCCCCCGTTACCTACGTAGAGTCGGTCGCCAATTGTACCCCCGGACATGATGATTTGACTTGAATCGTAGACCGAAGCATGGTCGCCGATTGAGCCTCCGGTGAGCTTTGCCAGCGAATCATACGCGATGCGAGTGTTGGACCCGATGCTTCCGCCTTGGAGTTGCAGTTCGCTGCCATGGTAAACTCGGGCATAGCTGCGTAAATCTCCCCCAGTGAAGGTTAGGGTGCTGCCTTCGAGCACTTGAATCGAATGGTAAATGACTCCTCCTGAAACCGCCACCTTTACATCGTCGGACGCGAGCAGGTCTCCTGAGATGGTACCGCCAGATATGGACACGGTCGTGCCGTCGAACGCTTGAAGATTGAATCCCAGAGCGCCTCCTGTGACTTCGACTTCGCTGCCAATAAACTCGGAATGACTGCCAAGCAGGCCCCCATCCAGTAGCCGCAACTTGCTGCCCCATAGTGCGGTGAAGTTGTCGCCGAGTTCCCCCCCGCTGCCGATGGTGAGTGACTGCCCTTCGCGCAAAGAATCTGGCGGATCGGACCCTGGCAGGTGTATTTCTGCCGCGTTCACAGGCGGAATCTCGGCGGCTTCGAGCGTGACCACCCCATCGCCGATGTAGTCCCAGTCTGTCGAGTGCAGCAGGAAAGCAGAACCATCCTCGAGCACTCCAGAGAGGGAGAAGTCCTCACCATCCGTGTGCAAGCGTTGCGTTGCTCCTGGGACATCAAGACCGGCTACCGGCTGGCCGTTAAGTCGAAATTCGCCGCCGACCAGCTTGAGCGCTGCGTTTTCGCTTGCGTACACTCTTCCCAGCGAGCCCCCCGAAACCGTCATTCTCGACTGACCACTCATGCGAAGGACTCCTTCGTAAGCCCCTCCGCGCCGGTCTCCAATGCCACCACCGGTCATCGTGGCCGATGCGTTTGCGTAGAGCTGCAAGGAACCGAGGAACCCACCGTGCATCAGCACAGTGCTATCATCCAGTGCGCGAAGTTTTTCCGCCCCCCCACCCAGGATTAGCGCGGAGCTGTAATCAGTGAGAGAGTTTTCGCCCCGAGCCCAGCCGCCATATAGATTGAGATGACTCGATTCATTGAAATCGAACCAATAGGCATCGCTCCCGTCGTACATGTTGACGACCGTGTCGTCGGAAGCCTCAAAGTAATTTGGCAGTCTTCCGTAGACGTCGATGACTTCGCCGGCAGCAGCGAGGGGTAACCCGGCAATGCAGAGAATCGCTGCTCCGATGGCGATCGGCCCGCTGTAAGAAGGCCGTCGAACGCTGTGGTTCATAAGTTCTGCCTAGGGTGGGCGTGTGTGCTAAAATGAAATGCCTGAGCAGCCGCCTGCCGGTTGGTGTGTTTTGCGTAGCGCTGATTTCGACCATTTAGGCAAACATGAATATAGTGCTCGCGTTTCGACCAAGCAATCTTTCTATCGAGGTCTCTTGAGTCGCACACGGCAGCCAAAACCCGTTCCAAGTTGCAGGGAAGCGGTGTGACTCTCTACGTTCGAGTTGCCATTTTGCCACCGACGGCGGGGAACCGACTTCAGCGTTTTCTGTCGCTCGGCAACTTGATCGCGCCTCTCAACTTCCGCTCGGTCGAGCTCCCTTAGGTCTGATAAAGAGTCATGAGTCGTCATCCTCCACACCGGTCGAGGATCGGAGAGAGCGATCTATGTGCCGGAGCGGCTCAATAGCGGCGTGTCGCGGCCCAATAGCAAATCGCGGGTGTAAAAAATTCGCCGTTGAAATCGTGCGGGGGTGTGATCCAATGGAGTTGCCGCGCGTGCTGCAGGTCTGGGCCGAACGTGCGCGAATCAATGGAGCTGGCGGCGCTCGCCGGGGGTGGGGTGAGTAGGTGAGTAGGTGAGTAGGTGAGTAGGTGAGTAGGTGAGTAGGTGAGTAGGTGAGTAGGTGAGGCGGTGAGGCGGTGAGGCGGTGAGGCGGTGAGGCGGGGCGGTTGGACGAGTTTTGGGCCCACGAGTTTTGGTCCCACTTGGGAGTTTTGGTCCCCGCCGCTAGAAGGCTGGGGAACAACTCACCAGTTTTGTCCCCCCTGTGTTTGTTTGGGCCTGGAAAACAAGGGGTTTCACCACTTGGGGGGTGACCAAAACCACTGGAGTTTTGGGCCCACGGATGCGAATGGGGGTAGTTGTGACAAAAAACGGGTGGGGGAACAACTGTTGGGGAACGAAAGCTCCGGCGGCCCATGGGCGGCGTGGGGCCTTGTTTTGCGGCGGGGCGTAGCTCTCCGGCGATTGCGGTAGCGTGGGAGTTTGGGCAGCGCCGCAGGTGTGGCGGGGATGGGGCGTTTACCCCACGTCCGACAGATCGAGGGCCGCGCCATACCGGCGGAGCATCTGGCTGCGGAGCTTCGCGTGCTCGGTGTTTGCCAGGCCGGGATCCGAGGCAAACAGCGCCATCGCGGCGTCGCGGGCTTGCTCCAGCACCTCGGCATCCCGCACCAGATCGGCGATCACCAGCGGTGGCAGCCCATGCTGCTGCGTGCCGAACAAGTCGCCAGGGCCGCGAAGTTGGAAGTCGAGCTCGGCCAACTCGAAGCCGCTGCTCGTGGCGGCGAATTTTTGCATCCGTTCGCGGCCGGTGTCGTTCAGCTCCTCCTCCACCAACACCGCACAGTACCCAGGATGCGTGCCACGCCCTACGCGGCCGCGGAGTTGGTGGAGCTGAGCGATGCCGAACCGCTCGGGCGAGGCGATGATCATCAGCGAGGCGTTGGGTACGTCGACGCCCACTTCGATTACCGTGGTGGCCACCAGCACCTGGGTGTCGCCACGGCGAAAGCGCTCCATGGCGTCGTCCTTCTCCATGGCGGTCATGCGGCCGTGGAGGATGTCGACGCGGAAGTCGGCCAGCTCGCCGCTGGTAAGGTTTTCGAACGCCTGATCGACGCTGGCGGCAGCAAGGTTCTCGGATTCCTCCACCAGCGGAGTGACCACAAACGCCTGGCGGCCTTCGCGCAGCTTGTTGCGGGCAAAGTGCCACCACCGCTCGCGCTCGCCAGGGCCGACCACGTAGCTGGTGACTGGTTGCCGTCCGGGTGGCATGTCGCGGAGCGTCGAGACGTCCAGGTCGCCGAACTGCGTCATGCTCATCGTCCGCGGGATGGGCGTGGCGGTCATCACCAGGTAGTGCGGCGAGCGATCGCCCCGCCGCAGGGCGGCCCGTTGCTCGACGCCGAACTTGTGTTGCTCGTCGATCACCACCAGGCCGAGGTTCTTGAACTGCACTTTCTCTTCGAGCAATGCATGGGTGCCAATCACCAGATCCACTTCGCCAGCAGCCATTTCGCGAAGCACCTCCTTCCGCTCGGCAGCCTTCAGGCCACCCACCAGCAGACGGTAGCGAACGCGGCTTTGCTCGAGCAGTCGCTGAAGCGTGTGTGCGTGCTGGCGGGCGAGAATTTCGGTGGGCGCCATCAGCGCCGCCTGATGACCGTGCGCCACGCACACCAGCAGGGCGTACACCGCGACCAGCGTCTTACCGCTACCGACATCGCCCTGCAGCAGACGATTCATCGGCGCGGTAGCCGCCATGTCCTGGGCGATCTCATCCACTGCGGCGCGTTGACCCGGCGTGAACTCGAACGGCAAGAGCCGCGTGATGCGGGCGTCGATCTGCGGATTGGCCTCGAGCGCGGGGGCGCGGAAGTTCACGCGTTGTTGGTGCCGCCTCGCGGCGAGGGCCAGTTGCAGGATGAACAGCTCCTGAAAGATGAACCGCCGCCGGGCGGCTTCCACCTGCTCGGTGTTCTGCGGCAGATGAATCGACCGCAATGCGTCGCCAATGGACAAGAGGTCGTACTCGGCCAGCAGCGTGGGCGAGAACACCTCGTCCGGCACGTCGGCAAACTTGGGCACCACCTCGGCGGCGATCCGTCGCATGTGGTACTGGCTGAGTCCTTCGGTCAGCGGGTAGATCGGCTGCAGGGCGCTGGGGTTGGTGGGTTGCTGGTCGGCCTCGGCGAACTCGTCCCCCAGCCACACGGTGTGCGGGTGGGTCATCTCCCATCGGCCGCCGCGCATCCTTGGTTTCGCCGACATCTGCACTCGCTGCCCCACCTCAAACTTGTCGCGCATGAACGGTTGATTGAACCAAGTGGCGCGGAGCAGCAGACCGCGATCGCTCACCAGCACGCCAACGCGGCTTTTGCCGAACCCGGTGCCACGACTATCGACTTCCTCGACGGTGCCGCGGACGGTTTGCAGCACGTCTTCTTCGAGTTCGGCGACCGGCCGCAGGTCGGACAGGTCCTCGTAGTCGCGGGGAAAGTTGAACAGCAGGTCCCGCACGGTCCGCAGGGAGAGCCGCGCAAGCTGGCGCTGTTGCGGCGGGCGAACGTTAGCCGCGTCGACCAGAGGCGTGGCGAGGATTTCGACGGGAGTGGACAAGCGGGAATGACCAGTTACGAAGGACCAATGACCAATGATCGTCTATTCTCTATTGGACATTGTGAGTTCGTCCTTGGTCATTCACAAGCACCGCTGGCGCCAAGAGGGTACTTACAGGTACTTTTGGTACGCCGCGACGGCCAACTCGTCCACGCGGTCGTTCTCGGGATGGCCGCTATGCCCAGCGACGCGGGTGTACTTGACCTGGTGCTCGGCCAGCAGGGCATCGAGCTTCTGCCACAGGTCGACATTCTTCACCTCGGCCCACTTTTTCCCTTCGCGCCGCCGCCAGCCGTTGGCCTTCCACTTGGGCATCCACTCGCTCATGCCCTTGCCGACGTAGACGCTATCGGTAAACAGCTCCACCTCGCTGGGCCGCTTGAGGGTCCTGAGCCCCTCGACCACGGCCGTCAGTTCCATGCGGTTGTTGGTGGTATCGCGCTCGGCGCCGGACTTTTCGAGCTGCTTGCCGGTCGGCAAGTGGCGCATCAGAAACGCCCAGCCACCAGGGCCGGGGTTACCGCTGCATCCGCCGTCGGTGTAGAGGTGAATCATGGGAAAGGGGCGAGGGGTCGGGGGTCAGGGGGGAGGGCATCATGCTCAACCGAGACGCATAGCATAGCGAAGTTGATGCGTTTGATGCACCCTCCTCATTGCTTCTGGATGAAAGCAGTAATCCAGCTTGTGAAGCCGTCAATAACGGTGCCGGCACACCATTCGAACAACAAGATGGCAGCGTCCCGTCGAGAATGGAGAAGGTGTTTTTATCCCGTGGCTCTAGCCCGCATCCTTCCTGGCGGGAGTATCCACGTTCGCACCGTTTTCTTCGCTTTTGACCGGTGTCATGTAATCGCCGACGTGGGGGCGGTGCAGGGAGGCCACTTGTTCCTTGAGCTGGGCGTCCAGGTCGCTGGTCGGTTCGATCTTCCACGGCAGAGTGACCGTAAACGTGCTTCCCTTGCCGACCACGCTGGACAGGGTCACCTCGCCGCCGAGCAGTCGACACAGTTCGCGGACGATCGACAGGCCCAGGCCGGTGCCGGAGTACTCGCGGGTCATGGCGTCGCCGCCGGGCAGGGCCGCGCCGCCCTGGCGGAACTTTTCGAACACCAGTTGCTGATCGGCCTCGCTGATACCGATGCCGGTGTCGTCCACTTCGACGCACAGCATGCCTGTGTCATCCTTCGAAGCGGTGATGGTGATCCGGCCCCCTTCGGGCGTGAATTTGATGGCGTTCGAGAGCAAGTTGTTCAGGATCTGTTGCACCTTGGCCTGGTCTTGCTCCACCGGCGGCAAGCCGGAGGCGAACGTGCACTCGATGTCGATGTTCTTGCTCTCCGCCAGCGGACGTGCCATATCGCACAAGGCGTCCACAATCGACTCGATGCGGAACTCGCTCGGCCGGATGTCCATCCGCCCACTTTCCATCTTGGCGAGGTCCAGGATGTCGTTGATCATCTCCAGCAACAGCGCACCACTACGGCGGATGTTGCCGACGTACCGCTTTTGCTTGTCGTTCAGCGAGTCGATATCCTGCAGCACGTCGCTGAAGCCGAGGATGCTGTTGAGCGGGGTCCGCAGTTCGTGACTCATGGTGGCCAGGAAGTCGCTCTTGATGCGGTTCAGCTCGTACAGCCGCATGTTGGCCTGGGCCAGTTCGTCGAGTTTGCCGTCCAGCTCGCTGTTCACTTCGGTGAGTTCGTCGCGTTGCCGCAACAGCTGGCGAACCATTCGGTTGAACGCGGCGGCCAGTTCTTCAAACTCGTCCCCGGTGTAGATCTCGGCCCGCTGGTCGACGTCGCCCTCACGAACCGCGTTGGCTACGTCGCGCAAGTGTTGCACCGGTTTGACGATCACGTATCGCACAACCGCCCACAGCATGAGCATCGACAGGAAGCCGGTCACAATAGCGGCGGTCCACAGGATCGCTTCGCCGCTGGCGAGCTTGTTGGCCGTGGGTGCGTGGTCGAACGAGATCCGCATGATGGCCAGCAGTTCGCCCTCTTCCAGGTTCCTGCGGGCCCACTCTTTGGGCATGTACTTGTGGCAACCGACGCACGACGCTCGCGCATACAGGGGATAGTAGTACTGATATTGCTTCTTCCCGCCCACCACGGCGACGCGATCAAACGGCTCGGCGCCTGCTGGCAGGAACCCGTCGGTGTCGATATCCGTCGACGACTCGAAATGAGACTCGTCTTTCAGTTGCTCCGGCGACAGACGGAACTGCTGATACTTGGTAAACAGGTCTTGTTCGGTACCTTTTTGAGGCTGGTTCAGATTGAAATCGTTGGGAGGCAGAATGGTCTCGGCACGGAACTTGGTGCCGTATCGCAAACGCTCGTTCATCATTTCCATAAACAAATCGTCGTCGTCCTTATCGGCATTCGATTTGTCTTCGGCAGTGGAGTCGTCTTCTATCCTCGCGGCCGCCTCTTGAAGGTCCTGCTTGTTATCGGGATCGAGCTTCTTGATCTTCGTCTCTACATCGCGATGCACTTCGGCATAGGCGGTGCGCACCAGTTGTTTGCCGAGCTCTTTGTTCTGCTTGTAGATCAGATTCTTGGCATACGCGCCGTAGAAATAGAAGCTGAGGAAAATCAGCAGACCCAACGAGACCCCAAACCACCAGCGGCACTTCCGCTCGAGGCTCGACTCGCCGAACACGCGTTTGAAGGTGGAGTAGGACAACGTGAAGGGGAAGAAGTCAGGGGTTCGGGAGCAGGGAAGACGGCCGCCAGTGCTAGCACCGACACGTTTTATTGTAGAGGAACCTTGGGGGGGCAGCCAATGTCATTGCCTCCGCAGGATTATCGATGTCAGAGATTCCTGACCCCTGAATCCCGCCCCCTGACCCCAGCTTTCTCACATCATATCCACCGGGTCGATGTCCACGATCCACTGCACACCTTCGGGCAGTTTCAACTTGCCGGCCAGCGGTGCGGCGGCTTTGTGCAGCGCCGCCACATCGGGGGCGATGACCAGAATGTGATAGCGGAACAACTCGCGGAGCTTCGCAATGGTGCAGGGGGCGGGGCCCATGACGCGGGTCCCTGCGCCAGCGGTGCGAATCTTGCCTGCCAGCTCGTCGGCCACGGCCAGCGTCACCTGGTCGTTCGGGCCACGGATCACTACGCGTGCCATGCGGCCGAACGGCGGATAGTTCAGCATCTCCCGCTCGGGCAGCTCGCTGGCCGCGAACGCCTGGTAATTGTGCTGCATCGCGGCTACCAGGGCAGGGTGGTCGGGCGAAAGGGTTTGCACCAGCACGCGTCCTCCTTGCGAACCGCGTCCGGTTCGGCCGGCGACCTGGGTGACCAGATGGAACGTCCGCTCCGAGGCGCGGAAGTCGGGGAAGTGCAACGAGGTATCGGCGTTCACCACGCCCACCAGTGTGACATTGGGAAAGTCGAGCCCCTTGGCGATCATCTGGGTCCCCAGCAGCACGTCGACCTCGCCGTTGCGAAACGAGTCGAGTGCCTGCTCGTGGCTGCCTGGCCGGCGCATGCTGTCGGTGTCCATCCGCAGCACCCGAGCATCGGGAAACCGCGCACGCACCTCGGCCTCGAGCTTCTGCGTGCCGAAACCACCATAGCGAATGTTGGCGTCCTTGCAGTCGGGGCAGTGCGTCGGCGGCGGCTCCACCCGATCGCACCAGTGGCATACCACGTGGTTCGCCTGGCGGTGGAAGACCATCGACACGTCGCACGAGTCGCACTTGAGCACGAAGCCACAAGCGGGGCATTGCACGTGCGTCGAGTAGCCGCGGCGGTTCAGCAGCAGGATCACCTGCCCGCCATCGGCCAGGGCCGCCGTCATGGCCTGGTGCAGTGGGCGGGAGATGGCGCCGCGGTTCCACTTGCGGTGTTCCTGATCGCGAAGGTCCACCGCCCGAACCACCGGCAATGGCAGGTTCGACACCCGGTCGGGCAGCGAAATCAATTGGTAGTCGCCCCGCCCGGCGGCGTGCCAGGACTCGAGCGACGGGGTGGCGCTGCCCAGCACCAGTGGTATCTGGTCCATCCGCGTCCGCTGGAGCGCCACTTCGCGTGCATGGTACCGGGGCGCGGTGTCCTGTTTGAACGAGGTTTCGTGTTCCTCGTCGATCACCACCAGTCCCAGGTGTGGCGTGGGTGCGAAGATGGCGCTGCGTGCACCCACCACCACCTGCACGTCGCCCGAAGCAATCCGTTTCCACTGGCGATGGCGTTCCACGTCGCTCTGATGGCTGTGCAGCACGGCCACATGGTCGAAACGCTCGCGAAAACGGCCCACCGTCTGCGGCGTAAGGCTAATCTCCGGCACCAGCACGATGGCCTGTCGCCCGAAGCTCACGACCTTCTCGATAGCCTGAATGTAAACCTCAGTCTTGCCGCTGCCGGTTACGCCGTGCAAGAGCAGCGTCGATTGTTCGCGGCGATCGAGCGCTGTGGTGATGGTCTCGAGTGCAGCGGCCTGCGCGGGGTTCAGTTCGAGTGCTTCGCGGCGGGCGACGGGCTGCTCCAGCAGCGGATCGGTATCGATGCGTTCGACGCGAGACTCGACCAGCTCTTTCTTTCGCAACGCGCTGATCGGGCCCGAGGTGCATTCGGCGCGGGCCATCCATTGCTTCAGCGCCAGCGGCTTGCTGCTGGCAGCCAGTATTTTCAAAGCATGGGCTTGCTTCTCGGGCAGGTCGAGTCGGGTCATGCGAGCGGCTACGCGGGTGGGCACCGAGAACAGCGTGGTTTCGCGGGTGCCCGCCTTGCCGCGCACGCCGGCGGGCAGGATACCTTCGAGCACTTGCCCCAGCGGCGCGAGGTAGTACTCGGCGATCCACTGACCGATCTCCAGCATCCGTGGCGACAGCAGCGGCGCCGTGTCGAGCACCGCGGAGACCGGCTTGAGTTTTCGGCCCCCCGTACTCGTGACGGCCACCTCCACACAGTATCCCACCACGGGACGGTTGCCTCGCCCCAGCGGCACCCGCACCCGGCGGCCCGCCTGGGCCAAGACCTCCGGCTTCCGCTCGTCGGCAAACTCCTCGGGTACGAAGTAGTCGAACTCGCCTGCGGGTCCACTCGACAGCACCACCCGCGCAATGCGGCGGTGCTCGGCGTCGTCGAGTTCCCACTGCGGAGGTTGGGTATCGAACAGGTTTTGCTGGCGGTCGGACATTCCGGGTATCCTGGGAGTGTCGCGGACCGCGTGGCGGTCCGGTTGCGGTCTTGCTACCATACCAGTCTCGAGCCCTCAGCCCCCAGCCCCCGTTATGCGACTTGGACTTTTTGGCGGAAGTTTCGACCCAGTGCATCTGGGGCATCTGGAACTTGCGCGTTCATGCCAGCGAGCTGCCGGTCTGGACGAGGTATGGTTTCTGCCCGCCGCCACGCAGCCATTCAAGCAGCGCGGTCCCGTGGCGAACGACGCCGAGCGACTGGCGATGCTGCAACTCGCCATCGCCGGCGAACCGACGTGGCGGATTTGCCGCGCGGAGATCGATCGCGGTGGAGTGAGCTACACGGTGGACACGCTCCGTACGTTGCACGCCGCCCAACCCGACGCCGAGTGGCACTTCATGATGGGAGCCGACGCGCTGCACGACTTTCCCTCGTGGCGCGAACCGGAGGAGATCTGCCGGATGGCCACGCCGCTGGTGGTGGCGCGAGCCGGCGAGCCGGCGCCGGATTTCGATGCACTGCTATCGGTTTGTTCGCCCGCGAGAGTGAAAGAGATTCGCAGGGCGCAGGTCACGATGCGCGAGATGCCGATTGCCAGCAGCGCGATTCGCGCGATGATTGCGGCCGGAGAAGATGCCAGCGAATTGCTGCCGCCGCCGGTATGGCAGTACATCGAGTCGCACGCATTGTACACGGCGGCGGGCTAGGCATCCGCATCCAACATCTGGCGCAAGTCGTCGCCGATTCGAACACCATTGGGGATCGGCTCCGAAGCAATGGCGGCCGCCAGCTGTTCGAGCTGTTCCTCCATTGGTTGGGCAACGTCCACCACCAGCCAACGCCGCTCGCCCACTCGACAGTACCCCGTGCCGCTCCCGCCAAGGTGCTCGAAGCGAACCTCGAAACCCTGTTGTTTGGCTACGGCGATTGCTTGATCAAACAGTTGTCCGGTGGTCATGGAAGCTTTGGTGGCGACGTGGAGTTTGGCGTTTCGGCGGGAGGCGGCATTCTAAGTCGTTGTGCTTGAGTTGCCCACGTGAATCCGACGATAGGTTTCAGTGAAGACCCTAACTGTTGACGCTGTAAATAGTTAAGCCCTGTTTGTCGGAGAAGAAGGGCAGGCTGTCTGGGGCGAGGCAACCTGGGAAGACTCTGAGTGTCGAACCGGACTTTAACGAACACATTCGAATTCCATGGAGAATCTAATGCAAGCCGGCGAGTTGCGCAGCACCTCCGACCTCGAACAACAGTTGCAAACGGCCAAGCAGCAACTCCGCGAGTCGCAGAGCATGGCCGCACTGGGGGAGCTTGCTAGCACCACCACGCACGAATTCAACAACGTCCTAACTACCATCCTCAACTACGCCAAGATGGGGCTCCGCCACACGGACGATGCCACACGCACCAAAGCCCTGGAGAAAATCCTCTCCGCCGCGGAGCGGGCCAATAAGATTACCAACAGCGTGCTGGGACTGGCCCGCAATCGCAGCAAGGATCCCGCCCCCACCAATTTGCAGGAATTGGTTGACGAGACGTTGGTGCTGCTGGAACGCGAGCTGATGAAGTATCGCGTCTCGGTTGAACGGAACTTTGCCGAGGTGCCCAAAGCGATGGTCGTTGGCAATCAGATTCAACAGGTTGTGTTGAACCTGCTCACCAACGCCCGGCAGGCCATGCCGCAAGGGGGGCAGGTGATTCTTACGCTGGCTCACGAACCATCAAACCAGTTTGTGGAGCTCACTATTCGCGATACCGGTACAGGCATCCCGGAAGACCAGCTGCCCAAGATCTTCGACCAGGGGTTCAGCACCAAGAGTGGTCCGGATGAGACGGGCAAAGGTGGGGCGGGGTTGGGACTGAGTGCTTGTCGCGAGATCATCGAATCGCACGGCGGACGCATCCGTGTGGCCAGCACGGTGGGGCGAGGTACCGCGTTTACGCTGAAGCTGCCGATTGCTTCCGAAGCGGTCTCCAATCCCGCATCGCAACCGGTCGTTACGCTGGGTGCGTAAGCGCCATTACTGCACGGGCGCGATGGTCATCGGCACGTGGGGCGTCAGTGCCAGGCGATCGCGGATTTCGGCAAGCATCTTCTGCTCCAGCGGGGTGTCGCGGCCCAGTGGAATCCATTGCTGCGACCACTCGGTTCGGCTGACTGCACCTCGGGCAGCGGAGGGCAGCGAGCTGTCGTTCCGCAAGGTAGCAGCCCCGGCGGTAGCTTCCTCCGGCCTGGGCAAGTCTTCCAGTTCGCGATCGACGCGAATCTCGACTACGTAGCCATCCGGCTCTGGCGCCACGCGAACCACGGCCCGGCGGCGGATCGTCTGCAACGTACTTTGCCAGCGATTGAATGCGCCGACGCTGTCATTGCGAAGCGGCTCGAACATCGTGGCCCCCACCTGGTAGGGCGTCTCGACTCGACCCTCGGTCCACACCTGCTGATCGATGTGCACCCGCTGTTCGAGGGCGATAGGAAAGTAGTCGCTTACCACGTCGACAATCTGGTCCCACGCGTAGTCGTGGTTGCTTACCGGCAGTTTGAGCGGATTGGGAAGGGCGGGAGTTTGAGTTTCTGCGACCGGTAAACCTAATTGTGGCGCCAGCGCGCCGCTGGTTTCTTCCGCCATGGGAGGAGCGAATGCCGGTGGGGCCGCCATCGATTCGGGAAACGCCGGAACACCGGCAGTCCCTGGAGTTGGCACCACGCCCGGAGGGGCAAACACAGGCCCGCCGGATTCGACATACACCGGCGCAGTCTCCACCGCGACAGGTGGCGAGGCGGGAGGCGCAAACCCCTGGCAGCCAGCCACTGCTGCGAGTGCGAGAATAATTCCAGTGCGAGTTGTCGAACTAGGCATCAATAGGTCAACCGCCCACTCTGGCGGTACAAGGTTCACGGAGGAGAGCGCCAGCGGCAAGGATGCCGCGTTTTTTTCTTCTCTGCAGTTGGGCAAATTGGCGGGGCATCCTCTTCGATTCCGCCAGACGATGCAAGGCCGGTAGGGCATGCTAGCACATCAAGCGGGGAGCTCGACCCCACTCGATTGGCATCAGGCTGCGCGACGCCACACTATTGGGGGGTGCAATTGCCGCAACTCCGAACGTTGTACGGCCGGAAGAATCGTAATGGCCCATCCTGACCCCGAACACGTGGTGGGAACATACGGATTGCGTCACTCCCCGGAATGCCAGATTGCATGTTACGTGGTGCGGATTCTCAGCCGAGTGTCAGTCCGCACGCTACTTTTTGGCACGGGATTCCGAAAACTAGACATCGCTATGCCTTCACCTGTGGTGGCGGGTACTCGGTGGGGGCGCCTTTGATGAGCGAACGAATACTACTGATAGATGCTGACGAATCCGTCATCAGTGCGTTGTCGCGCTTCATCGGCCGCTGGTATCAAGTTCATTTTGCTGCAGGTGCTGCCAGGGCAGTTGCAGAGTTGGGGCATGCACAAGACCACCGACGGACGGAGTCATGCCGATGAAACGGTCCGGACTTCGCTCCAGGTACTCATTGGCCACGTTGTTTGTGGTTGTCATGGGCGCTATCGCCATCGGGATAGGCGCCTGGCACGAATTCCGTCTGGCCCAAAAAATTGACCAAGTTCGGTTTTGTGAAATGGCCCAGATGGTCCGCGCCGATATTGTTCGTCGTGTGGATAGCTATCAGTTTGCGCTGCAGAGCCTCCGTTGTGTGTACCAGTCAAGTGAGGTGGTAACGCAAACCGAGTTCGAATCGGCGGCGCGATTATGGACCTCCTCCAACCATCTTCCTGGTGTGCTGGGCATTGGATACGTCGAACGAATTCCAGCCAACGCGGATGTTGCTCCCGCAGAAGGGGCGAAACCGGAGGGCGACCTCCGGCAGTTCGTTCAAGTTCCCTTAGCGCCAGCGACCAGTCCACCCAACAGTGGGCGGCGATTGGATCGCATGGTCATTCGCAATTTTCATGCGCTGGAGGGCAGCGGGCAGTGGATTGGGTTCTCGCTCGGCGATCTTGCCGAAGGCCGTTTGACGGCCGAACGCTCTGCGGAAAGCGGCAAGGCTACACTTTCCGCAGAACTGGATCTTGCTTTGGGGGAGACGTCGCGCAAGGTGCTCCTGTTGATGCTTCCAGTCTATCAAAAAGGGAACTCTGGGGATGGTCAATTCCAGGGTGTCGGAGCCGTACGCGGATGGATCTGTATGGTGCTGGTGGCGGACCAGGTGTTTGCCGACATTACCGACGCGGTGGGCAGAGAGGTAAGTTTCCAACTCTTTGATGGGCCGTCCGATGCCGCCAACGAATTGTTCGGTCCACCTCCGAGCGACCGTGCCGCCCAGTCGAACGGCGAGAATCGATTTGGGATGGTACAACTCAGTGAGACCGTTCCACTTGACATGGATGGTCGCCAGTGGACGGTTACGACCAAGACAACGGATCGATTCTTCACCGCACCGCGGGACGCGGCCTGGGCCTTGATTGTCAGCGGATGCCTTGTAACTCTGCTCGTAGCCTACATCCTGCAGGTGCAGAGCAGGGCGTTGCAGCGAGCCAGGGTGCTCGCAGATTGCATGACCGAGGAGCTTCGCCGGCTGGCGATGGTTGCCCAGCGAACCACCAACGGGGTAGTGATTGCCGATGCCGATCGAAAGATCGTGTGGGCCAACGAGGGGTTTACTCGTTTAACGGGGTATCAAATTGAGGAAGTGCTGGGACTCAACCCCGGGCATTTTTTGCAGTGTCCCGAGACAGATCCCAACGCCCAGGCCCGGCTCCGTAACGCCGTGCGTGGACTCACTTCCTACCACGGCGAGATTCTGAATCGCACAAAGTCGGGGAAGAAGTACTGGGTCGATCTCGAGATCCAGCCCCTGCTCAAGGAATCTGGAGACTTGTACGGCTATATCGGGATTCAAAGTGACATTACCGACCGCGTGGAGGCCGAGCGCCGCGCCCGCTCGCTGGCCGATATTCTGGAGGAAGCTCCCATCGGGATCTACCTGGTCGATGCCCATACTTCGCAACTGGTCGAGGTGAACTCCGGTGCATGCAATCAGCTGGGCTACACGCGGGATGAGTTGATTGGCAACTCGGTGGAACTATTCAATTCAGAGTTCTGTGAACAGAGAGTTCGTCAACTGGTAGAGCCGCTCGACTCTGGCGCAGTGGATAAGGTGGTGTTTGACACCACGCACCGTCGGAAGGATGGAACGGAGTATCAAGCCCACGTCAATCTTCACCGATCGCGGTTTGCGGGCCACGACGTGAACGTGGCATTCGTGACAGATTTGACCGACCGCCTACAACTCGAGCAACAATTGGCACAGGCTCAGAAACTCGAGTCGATGGGCCAGCTAGCAGCTGGGGTGGCACACGAGATCAATACGCCCATGCAATGCGTGGTGACCAACGTCGAATACTTGAGTGAGGTATGTGTCAATCTGTTCAAGGTGGCCGATGCTCATCGCGATTCATTGCACAGTTCGGCCAAGAACTGGGAGGATCGGAAAGACGAGTTGGATAGGCTGGAAACTGAGAACGACTACGAGATGCTTCGCCAGAATACGCTCGATGCCATTGTCGAGTCAGCCGAAGCGGCTACCCGGGTGGTGGAAGTAGTACGAGCGATGAAAGCGATGTCGCACCCTGGTTCGTCTGAGAAGACCTGGATCGACTTGAACGAGTTGGTCCGCAGCGCCGTGATGGTGTCGAAGAACCGCTGGAAGTACTACGCCAGCGTCGAAATGGCCCTCGACGATTCGTTGCCTTGCGTACCGCTGCATTCCAGTCAGATAAATCAGGTGTTGCTCAACTTGTTGGTTAACTCAGCCGACGCCATTCTCGAGCAGACAGGTAAGGAGAAGACGGACGAGTTAGGCCGGATCGAACTGGCCACTTGGTGGGAGTCCGAAGGCGTGATGTTCCGCATTCGTGATACCGGTTGTGGCATGAGCGAAGAAGTCAAACGCCGCGCCTTCGATCCCTTCTTCACCACCAAGGAGATCGGTCGCGGAACCGGCCAGGGGTTGGCCATAAGCTACGATGTGGTCGTACAGAAGCATGGTGGTACGGTCCAGATCGACTCGGAAGTAGGCCAGGGAACGACCATTACGATCTGGTTGCCCGGGCAGTCGCTCGAACTCGCTCCTACCTTGGAAAGCTCCCCCAATCGGGACGCTCGGCACGATTCCCCTGACCACGGGGTGGGCGTCTGACCGTTTGGTCGGCTGGCAGCAGGACAGCAATTCTTCCATCTTGTGCCGGAACTTTCCGGGTCACAGGCTCGTCTATTCTCCTACACGAGCTTATCCTGGCCACTACGTGAGGAAGGTGCCATGCGCAGTCTCTCTATCTTCTCAATTCGGGCATTCACTGCGGTCCTCATTGCTTCCATGGCGGGCCTGACGGCTGCCCAGGGGCTCTTGGTCGATATCGACAGCCGGCACCGGGTGCCGCTTCCCCGGCCAATTATCCAGCCTCGCCCCACGCCGCCGGCCAGCTACAAGGTTGAGTCGATCGATGTGCACGTGAACCTGAAAGACCAAGTCGCCCAGGTCGGAATCAGCCAGACCTTTCAGAACACGGGCAGTCGCCAGATGGAAGTCTGCTTCGTATTCCCGCTGCCCTACGACAGTGCCGTGGACGAATTGACGCTGATGGTCGACGGCAAGGAGTTTGAGGGCAAAGTGTTGTCGGCCGATGAGGCTCGCAAGCTGTACGAGGACATTGTGCGTAAGAATCAGGATCCCGCCCTCCTGGAGTGGCTGGGATCCGGCATGGTGAAGACCAGCGTCTTCCCGGTTCCCGCGGGGGCGAAACGCACCGTGAGCCTGCATTATACGCAGCTTTGTCGGCAGTCGGACGGACTGACCGACCTGTTGTTGCCACTCAGGACTGCCCGCTACACCAGTGGCACGCTCGATTCGCTGAGCATCACGGTGGCCATCGAGAGCAGCCAGCCTATCAAGAACATTTACTCGGCTTCTCACGCCGTCGAGATCAAACGCAATGGCGAACGTCGTGCGGTGGTCAAGTACGAATCGAAGAACGAAATCCCCTCGGCCGACTTCCGGCTGTTCTACGATGCCACCGCCGAGGGGCTTGCCGCCAGCGTGGTGAGCTACCGACCCGACGCCGACGACGCAGGCTACTTCCTGTTGCTGGCCAGTCCCGACATCAAAGCCCAGGAGGAAAACCCGCCCGCCAAGACCGTAGTTTTTGTGGTCGATCGATCGGGCAGCATGTCCGGCGAGAAAATGGACCAGGCCAAGGGAGCTATCGAGTTCGTGCTGAACAATCTCCGCGAAGGAGATACCTTCAATATCGTGGCGTACGATGGCGACGTGGAGGCCTTCCGGCCTGAACTCGAGCGATTTAACAACACCACTCGCGAACAAGCGTTGGGGTTTGTGGCCGGCTTGTACGCGGGGGGCAGCACCAACATCGCCGGCGCACTCGAGCGAGCGTTCGGTATGTTGAACGATTCCAGTCGACCTTCGTACGTGGTGTTTCTCTCCGATGGTATTCCCACCGCTGGTGAGACCAACGAAGCCAAGATCGTTCAGGCTGCGGGCAATACCAACAGCGTGCGGGCGAGGCTATTCAGCTTTGGCGTCGGTTACGATGTGAACAGTCGCTTGCTCGACCGTCTGGTCCGTTCCAACTTCGGCCAAAGCGAGTATGTCCGCCCCGATCAAGATATTGAAGCTTCCGTGAGCCGGTTGTATCGCCGTATCGGTACGCCTGTGCTGACCGATGTGCAGCTGTCGCTCGACGTCGAAGGTGCCCAGATAGCTGATGGGCCGATTGCTTCCCGCACGTATCCGGCCGGGGCGTTTGACCTGTTCGCTGGCGACCAGGCGGTGATTGTCGGTCGCTACGCCCAGTCGGGCGACGCCAAGGTTAAGCTCAGCGGCGCCGTGAGCGGCAAGGAGCAATCGTTCGACTTCCCCGCCAAGCTGGTTCAGCACAGTTCGGACGATACTAACTCCTTCATTGCCAAGCTGTGGGCGGCTCGTCGGGTGGGCGAGATCATCGACGAGATCGACCTTAATGGCAAGAACGACGAACTGCTTGAAGAGCTCGTGAACCTCGCCACTAAACATGGCATCCTCACGCAATACACCAGCTTCCTGGCCGACGAAACCTTGGCAGCTCCCACGCACCTGGCCGACAATGTCCGCCGCAGCGCAACGGCCACTCGCGAAGCTCTGGCCGAAACCGAAGGCCGCTACGCCTTCCGTCAGCGTGCCGCGAAAAGCAACTTCAAAGCGGCGCCGCAGGCCGACGGGCTGTCGCTCAGTGGCCTCGGCGGTCGCGGTAACGCGGTCGACGAAGCACTCGAAATGCCCGCGGAGGATTTAGTTCGCGTCCAGCAGGGGCTCGCCTACGGCAATACCTTGTGGTTCGATGCCGCCAACTCCCGCTGCGAAGTGGCCACCAATATCATGCAGTGCGGCCGCAAGACTTTCTTCCGGCAGAACAACCGTTGGGTCGATTCCTCCATCACCGACGAGGAGCAGCAGCATACCAACAAGGTGGATCGCTTCAGTCGCGAGTACTTTGACCTAATGGCTCGTTACGGCAGTCACGTGAACCAGTATTTGGCGATCGACGATCCCGTGGTTGTGCGGCTGGATGGCAAGGTGTACGAGTGGTAACCAAGGTGCATTGCTCCCTCTCTTTCCCTCGCCCCGCCGGGGGAGGGCAGATGGATCATTTGGTTGGAGTCCGGGCTTACTTCGCCCGTCGCGCGATGAGTCCGGCGACGTAGCCCGCTTTGAATCCAGCGTCGATGTTCACCACCGTCACGTTGGCCGCGCAGCTATTGAGCATTGATAAGAGCGCGCTCAGTCCGCCGAAGTTCGCTCCGTAACCAACGCTCGTTGGTACGGCGATGACCGGCGCGGCCAGGTAACCACCCACGACGCTCGGTAGCGCACCTTCCATGCCAGCCACAACGACCACCGCGTCGGCCGACTCGAACTCCGCCAACCGGCTCGGCAGGCGATGCGGCCCGGCGACACCCACGTCGTGCACCATGGTGGTCCGCACGCCCATCCACTGCAGAGTCTCATTGGCTTCTTCGGCCACTGGCAGGTCGCTCGTGCCGGCGGTGATCACGGCCACCGCCCCCACCAACTGGCGCTCGCCCGGTTGGTCGATCCGCACGGTGCGGGCCGTCATGTTATAGCGAGCCTCAGGCAGCGCGCTGAGCAACTCCTCGGCCTGCTCCTCGGTCACTCGAGTGGCCAGCACGTGCTCGCCGCGTTCCAGTAACTCCCGCGCGATCGCGGCCACGGCCGACGCGGTCTTGCCGGCGGCGTAAATCACTTCGGGGAACCCACACCGCACGGACCGCTCGGTGTCGAGCGTCACGGCATGGCGGTGGAGTGGGTTCTGGGACGGGTCGTTGGGTGAGGGCTTAGCGGTCATGCTAAGAGTTTACAGGTCCAAATGAGTATCAGAAAGCTGGTTGTGGGGTAGAGCTATGCTGTTATTGGCGCGAAGCGAACTGTCGCAGTTCTGTTACAGTTCGAACCACAGCATCAGATGTGAGCGAGTGAATTCGAGTCGCTTTGTAAGTCATTGCGCCGCAATTGCTTGAGGTGTTCACTAGCGGTTGCAGGAATGCAGTCTCCGTCGGTTCACCGCAGGTGCCAGAGCCCAGGTTGAGGCGAGCCTCGCCTCTCCTGGTTTTGCAAGAGATTGAGCCGAACTCCATCAAATACTGACGAAATAGCGAGCAATGAGCGAGACAGCGAGCATTAACCGGTGCTGGACACTCAGCGTTGGTGTCGCCCCACGGTCATCAGCCCGAGACGGCGGCTGGCGGAGGTGTTTTTAGTAACGGGAGGAACCGCGGATGCCTACAAGGCGAGTAGGGGTTCGATGTCCAGCATGATGTGCCGGCGTTCGTCCTCAGTTGCCCAAGGCAAACTCTCGCAGTGGGAAAAGAGAGCCGCCGATCCTTTACCACGTCGATTTCGGGGCACATAGCAGAGGGCGACGAATCTTAGGCAGGTCGGGCTCTGATCTCCAAGCCGAGCAATCTCGCTGAATTCTGCCACATAGCGGAAAAACTGCGCGTGTAGAAATGTGTTGCGCAGTACTGTTTTTACCTTAAGTTTTGGGCGCCAATGCCGTATTGCTTGTGAGTCATTTCTAGGGTGTGTACACTGGCAGAAGGCAAAAGCGGGCTTTTCATGTTTTGAACGGAGAGACTAATGAAACGAGTGATTTTACTGCTGGCGGGCTTGAGTGCGATGGGCATGTCAAGCAGCCAAGCCGCTATTGTGGGGGTCGAGACGCAACCGGTTTCCCAGTCACTGCTCCCGGGCTATACGGTGCTCGACGTTATGATCGACTTCACCGATATTCTACGATCTCAAGAGATGATCCTCACGCTATCCAGCGGCGAGGTCTATCAGGATCCGGTAGGAGGCAGCCTTCCGCCCAACGAGGCGTTTCTTCCATTCTTTCCCACCTTTGAGTTTGATACCTTCGTCGCTTTGGGTGGCGCGACACAGCAAACCAGCTATCCAACAGTTGATGCTGGTCTATTTGCTGCGGACATCGATATGAATTCCACGTATCAGTTCGATACAGCTGGCTTGAACATTACCTGGTTTGCCTTGCCCGGTACTGACATTCCAGGCCAGAATGACTTCATGACCGCACGCATCACGCTCACGAATGACGCAGTGGGCACTCTATACTACAGAGGAACAACCGACGGTGATGATCCGAACGACGTGCAGGTGTTTGAATTACCCGTTTCCGGGGTGCCAGAGCCATCGTCTGTGCTGCTGGCATGCTTGGCAATCGTGGCGGTAGGCTATTGCCGCGTTAAGTGCGTGTTCTCGCAGCCAAAGCTCTGAGGTACGCCTCCCAAGTCCGAGGCCAGCATGGACCATTGGCTTTGCGATTCTTGCCAGCGGGACCGGGCCGTTCACCATTTGGTGGAGTCTCAGCCCAACGGCATGTCGGTCGAATGGCACTTGTGCGACCGGTGTTTTCAGGTTCGTTCGGCTCTGCAGGATGTGGGCTGCGTCGACCTGCGAAACAAAGTCTGTCAGATGTGCGGCGCCCCGGCCAAAATTGCGTCCGGGGTGCCGCCGCTGGAGAAGATTATGTGTTACGAGTGTGCGTGCCGCGACCTGGATAGTCGGGGCTAAACGCTCGGAGGGGTTTACTTCCACCCGCGAGCAGCCCACAGTCCGATGGCGGCCAGACCGACGAGCATCAGCGAAGAAGGCTCAGGCACTCGCTCGCCTACCGGTTCGAACATAACGGCCGCCGCCCGCATCGACACAAAGGAGTTCGAGCCGGTCGGCTGCTGAGTCACGACGATTCCGTTCGCTCCGTCGTAGTCAATGGCACCCAGCCTAACCCACACGTCGTTGCCGTCTTCGTCAAGGTCGTTGATGGCGGGGATGTTCGCGTCGGAGCCCTGATCCAACTGCACCGAGAAGGAGTTGGCACCAGATTCCACCGTGTACTGTGTCAGGCCGCCAGTGACGTTATCCGTCTTGGGCCAGGCCGCGTAGACCCAGTACAGGCCGGGTGAACCACCAGCGACGCCGGTGCCGTTGATGTCGGTTCCGCTCAGGGTGACGCCAAGCGGAACACCGTCGGTTGACAGATTGTCCGCATCTACCAGCGGGTCATATCGGTAGACGTAAGTGTCCAGCATCGTGGTTCCGTCGCCGCCAAAGAGGCTGTCGGCCGGAGTGAGCCCATACGCCGTCGATGCTTTGCTGGTAGACGCGGTCGTGGTGTCGCCTCCGAATGCGAAGTGCGAATTGTAAGTAATGGGGCCATCGTCCGCGCCGTCGACATCAATTTCAACAAGAAATGCCGCTTGCACGCCGCTGCTAAACAGAAGTGTGGCTGCCAAACCGAGTACAATGATGCACCTCGACTTCATTATGTCTACCTTCCTACACAGAGTATCAATGGGGTAAGCGCGGAATTTGCTCGAGCGATCTCAGGTGTGGCCTCGACGTCCTCGTCTCCGCCGCTCAACTCAACCCCCAGGGTAGACACCAATGGTCGTGCGCACAACTACATTGCAGCGGAATTCGTTGCCGCACGGCCTCGGCGAATTACGCCACCAGTGGCCCTCGATTTTGCGCATGGTCCATTTACCCCGGCAGCGGATAGAAGTCGGAACGAGGTGGTGGCGTCGCTTGCTGGCGCGAAACCGCAATTCTTCGGCATCGGCAATCGCTCTAAACATGCATCTCCAGCAGGACGTCCCCGTCGTCGTCAAAGCCGATGTCCTGGAATCCAAGATTCGCATACAAAGATGCCGCCACGGTGTTGGTGGGTTTGTGCATGGTGCGGATTCTGCGCGCACCGAGCGCCGCGATCTCGTCGATCGCCAAACGCATGGCGGCTGTGCCGATTCCTTGCCCTTGATAGTGCTTGTCGATCATCAAGCGAAAGACCCAGTACAACTCCAGGTCTTCGGGATCGTTTTCGTGACAAAAGGCCACCAGGCCCACCATGGTGCCGTCGGCGTAGATCGCACGCAGGCGATAATGAGGCTTGAACTTCGACTCGGCAATGGTGTACACGTTGCTCGCGACGTAACCCTGCTGGTGGTCGTGCAGCTCTAGATCGCTGCACTCCACCCAGTTGTCGCTGGTGAGTTCTTGCAGGGTGACCATGACGCGAACCGAGCGGCCCTGGGATGGTTGATTGGCACCTCGAACTGTACGGTTGCCCTAGACGGACATCATCCTACCGGCGAGCTGAGATATCTCAAGCTTTTCGGGATCGCAACCACGCAGCACTCACGGCCTTCTGGGAAGTGGTGGCGCAATGAGTGTTGCACAGACTAGCAAGGTCTCTCACACCTCCTCCCATTTGGGCAACAACCACTGCCGCGCCTCGTCGGCCGATGCGCCGGGTGAATCTGGCTGCAGTGGATACAGCAGGGTGTCGTTCCTATCGCAAACAAAGTAGTGTACCCGGTTATGGCAAGGCCCACACGGCGCGCGGTGCAGAATGTACTGCCGCATGCGGGCGAGATGCTCCAGTTCGGACTCGACGACATTGGATTGCGTCATGGTGGTGCCTCCTTGTGTCAGATGGTGAGCGGCATCGCACGAGAACTTGTGCCCCGTCGCCAAAAACTCGCCTGCAGGTCATGTTTTCTAAAAACCGAGCATTCTTATGGCAAATCCCGTGCCGCCATTCGACTGCAAAGAGAGAACCGCGGCGCCCCCGAAGTGAGCGCCACGGTCGTTTGCTCTTTCCCCGAATGAGCGTTGAACTAGCGATGGGTCCTCCATCGTAGGAATGCCAGGCCGACCAGTGCCGTGCTCAGCAGCACATAGGTCTTGGGCTCGGGCACGGCGAACTCGCCGACCGCTTCGATGGCGTTAATGTCGTAGGCGAACACCTGCTGGCCATCGACGAGCGTGCCGCCGAAGGTGGACAGCGAGTACCCGTGGTCCCACTTGTGTCCGCCGTGCGACAGGAACGTCGGCGCGGCGCTGGCGTTCAGTACGAACAATTCGCTGCCTGTGGCGTAGAAGCCGTCCGGGTCGGCCGGGTTGGGAATCTGGCGGATGCTGAAGATGATCTCGTCGCCGGGGCCGTTGGGGCCGTCGTCGAAGCGATCGGGGACTCCAAACGCATCGTGCACCATCAAGGCGTCCAGGTTCACCAGTTCCTGAAGGTCAGCGTCGGGACGGGGCCCGGGCAGCAGCGAAGTCACCGCACTGATGATCATGCTCTGAGGAATATACGGAGTGCCCGAGGCGTTCCAAACCGACGTAGCTGCCGCACCTGCCGACAAGCTGAAGATGTCGTCTTGCAACGAGTATTTGTTGGCATCCGCATTGGGGGGTTCAGGTCCCCAGACTTCCAGGCCATCGATATCGTCGGGGCCGGGCATGCCATTCACCTCGGTTTGCATCGCCCACACCCCCTGCGTGTCGGGCGGGTTGCCACCGATCAGGCCCAGCTCAAAGGAAACCTCTCCGGCACCACCTGCGGTGTTGCCGTTGCCCAAGGTAACGACACCAGGCCCAGGGTAGGGCGAACTGGCTCCCGCTGGCAACGACATCGGCGCGAAGCCTCCGCCCAGGCTTACCAAGTTGTACGTGTCGTCGAGAGAAAACAGCAGGTGTGCCCGCTCGTTCTTCACCTCTCGATAGGCGAAGTCTCCATGGTTGGCGAGGGCATCGATGTCGTCGTCTTTCGGATAGGCGGGACGGGTGCCCGAGAAATCGGTCACGTCTACGGTACCTCCTTTGCCGTCCCAGGCGATCACTTGCTCGGCGTCGAACGGAGGTGGACTGCCCACCGCGCCGATGGTGGTGGAATCGCGGTCGTGGGAATACTCTTTACCGCCGACCAGATCGTCGTCGATCACTCCCGGACCAAAGCCGGGGTACGCTCCGCCAGCGCTGCTGTAGGGAATGGTGGCCCAAGCCGGCAGTGCGCTGCCCAGTACGACCGCCGCGGCGGCCGTCGCAAAGCTGGCAGCTAGAACTCGTGATGCACCTCTCATAAGTCGCCCCTTTCAAGTAAACGAAACCGAAGTTGATGGAACGAGGGGCGAACACTCGCCTCGCCTCGCTTTGCCACGTTCGTACAACCGCGACCGCGCCAGCGGTGTACAACAGGCCAATCAACAACTGCTCGAAGGGGCCGCCAGGTTTTTCGAAATTCTCAAAGTCTCCTCTCTCCGCCGCGGGCCAGGGGCGGACAACGGGGGACGATCTCCGATCCCATGAGGTCCTTCCCGAAGGCAAGACGGCCTTTGGCCAAGGCGAATTCGCGCAACTCGTTGTGCCACAACCACTTGGAGTTTCCCCCCATGGGGGGACAAAAGGGCCAGAACCCCGATGGCGCAAGTCGTTAACCATCAGGCAGTTACGGTTTTGTCCCCGCAGCGGAGGACAAAGGCTCAATTCATGGGCCCAAAACTCCCGCCGCACAGGCGCCGAGCATTGTCGTAAGTCCAGTTTCAGCAGCAACTTGCAGCATTGGACCGATTCAGGACCTCAAGGGTTTTGTCCCCTGGTTCACCGCCGGGGGGATAGAACTCCTTCCCCACGACGGGGACATAACCATGAGCCAACACCAGCAGCCGCGCAAACAAAACCGCGAGCCGACGGCGCTAGCCGCGGATGAAAAGGGTGAATAATCCTCTCCCCCCACCTGCCAAACGCTCCCGCAACCCCATTGGACCACGCCGGGTGTCCAATTCCTACAACGATTGGTGAGAAACAGGGAAATGGCAGTAGGCCGTAACCAGCGGAGCGCCGTTACGGCAGGACCCAGGCTGCTTCAGCTTGGCTTGTGATTTCTTGCGCCGGTGCTTGGTTCCATCAACGAACGTAGCACGCCAGCCTGTGTCAAAGGCACAGCATCAACCTGCCCACACAGCCCTCACGCGAGCATGCATCTGTTTGTCGCTTAGCCTACAATACTTATCTGCATCCTCGGAAAAAATCTGTCGACTGAATCTATGCGGTATTCGCTGTCATTTATGTTTCTTGTGGCAACGCTCCTATGCCTATCAGTCGGCGTCTGGGCATGGCTGGGCGCGCTTGGGCTACTGCTTTGGTGCGGTATATTCGGACTTGTTTTCGCCACATTTGGATTCGCCTACAAGAACCGGTTGCCCACAGTGTTGGGCTTAGGGATCGTCGCAGCGATTGCCGCTATTCTGTTCATTGACATGTCAGGCGGTGTTATTTGGGATGGTCACTTCACCTTAGCGTTTGATGTGACCGTGCTTGACGCAGACACGAGTGCCCCCGTGCAAGATGCAGAATTAACCGTAGGTAGGAGAAACTGGGACATGGACACCTACACGGTCGATAGCAACGGTAAGGCGCTATTCTCGCACAGTTTCCCGTGCGGCGGACATGATTCCGCTTTGGGAATAACGAAGTCAAGTTGGCGCAACATTCCGCTCGACTGGTACTTCATCAAGATCACTACCAGTGATGGCACTGAGCAAACGTATTCCCTCGCCAAGGCTGTTGGGCGTGATGCTCTGCCGATGGGAGACGCAGCGTTACCTCCGATAGTGCTTCGGCTGCAACAAGACTAAGCGTGAACCACCCAACAGCCCCCCGCGTCCTCGCTCTGAGTCAGAAGGTTTTAACCGATGGTCTGCCAGCATTTGCAGGAACTCGAGCAAGCGATCATCGCCGCAGGGATCCCTGAGACGTATCGCGGGCAGGCGTGGTCGAAGAATTGCCGCGAGTGAGTATACTTCGATTGTGTGTTGAATGTTCCGGTAGTAAGGGAGCATTTTGATTTCACGTCCTGCCGGTACCATGCCTGCGAAGATGCAAAAGCCGGCACAGAATCGGGCTTCGTTTGCAGCCATTGCAATGATGCGATTATGGGCTTGCATCCGCAGGACGCCGGCAGTCGTGCTTGGTTTCCTTATTAGAGGAGGCGCACAAGCATGGGTTCAGAGAACGCGCCGCCGTCCTCGGTTCCTCGCTTGGTGTGGCGCTCTGTTCGCTCGTCAGGTACTCGACGTTAAATACCAGCTTCCGATAGGTTTTTTCGCTGTGGCAAGATTTCGATTTGCGTTGCGCGAACTCATCTTGTGGTGGACCGGTATCTCCACCTGGGTAGTGCTACTGGCCATCGCGTGGAAGTCGCCTTTGCACCCATTCGTGGCGTGTGTCGTCCTGGTCGGCATGGCTGGGTGCCTGCGAAGCCTGATGCCGCGCGACCGGCCTGGTTGGGGATTGGCAGTCTTGCTCGCCGGCGTGGTAGCGCTCGGTTCTCTCTCGGTGGCTTACCTCTATTCGCAGTGGAGTTGACAATACAGCAGCGGTAATGTGCCTGTCGCTTGGTTTTCGGCGCGAAGGCTATTCTCCGCGGTATCTGAAGTTGGGTGGCGACTGGCGAGATCACGAGCGCTGGGCAATACTGTCTGAAGACTGGCTATGGGAGGGCGATGCCTGAGGCCAGGTGATCGCTTACGCGGTGGGGGATGTGAGGTCTCATGCCATGCCCGCGGACGCGCTGCAGGCGATGCTCATTATCGCTGGCGGGAAAGAGGTGGACCTGACGCGGATCGAAGATTGTTGATCAATTAACGTGGGATTGCATCCCAATGGTGCCTAGGGCCAATGAGGAGAATTGAACCGTGACTGCCCATTATCGACATCTTGTCATGCGACTAGGATTGATTGTCGCCGCGTTCGCGGTGTGTGCCCCGGGGGCGAATGCCGAGGAGTTGAAGTTTCCGGAGTTCTCGGAGCCCTATGGGCGCGACGAGACGCGGGGGCGGCGGGTGAAGCTGAATGGCATCGAGGTGTACTACGAGGTCTATGGCGAGGGGCCGCCGATGCTGCTGATCCATGGCAATGGCGCAAGCATCCGGGCCATGGGGTATCAGATCGCATGCTTCTCACCCAACTATCAGGTAATCGTTGCCGACAGTCGTGGCCACGGCCAATCAGAGATGGGGCCGGGCACGCTAACCTATGAACAAATGGCTGAAGATGCCAATGCATTGCTCGACCATCTGGCGCTGGAAAAGGTGGCGGTTTTGGGATGGAGCGATGGCGGCAACATTGGTCTGCTATTGGCGATGCATCATCCCGAGAAAGTTAGCAAGCTGGCTATCATGGGGTCCAATCTCCATCCTCTAGGGGCACACCAATATGCGTTCGATAGCATGACAGCGGTGGAGCAAGAGATCGACGAAATGATTGCCATGAAGGACGACTCCGAGCCCTGGGAGATCAAGAAGCAGCATGTGCAACTATGCACGAAGCATCCCCATATCCAGGTGGGTAACCTCAAGCGAATTGCCGCCCCAACGCTAGTGATGGCTGCCGACAGGGACGTCATCCGCAACGCGCACACACTCGAGATCTTCGAGGGAATACCCAGTTCGCAGCTCTGTATCTTCCCTGGAGCGACGCACATGATTCCGTGGGAAGATCCAACCCGGTTTAACGACGCCGCAAAGCGGTTCTTTGATCAGCCATTTGCTCGCCCCGATACGAAGCAGTTCTTCGAAGAGAAGTGAGGCAGACGGGATTGGGTTTCGACATGTACGAGGTGTCAGGCGTTCGATTGGACGGGCCGCGGAGGGAGAATTGGCGATGGCTCGAATCGGGTGGGCTGCTGGTGGAAGCTCGGTCGGAGCGGAGGTTCTTTCGGAGGACACTGTACTGAACGCGTTTTTCGGCTCTCGAGAGGAGTTGGTAAGCCCCATTGGCAATCGTTGGCTTTGCGCCTAGTCAGGATTTCATCCGGCAAACTGGCCCGACGAATGCTTGAACCCTCTCACCAAATCCGCTAGGTTGGCTCTTCTCGTCGCAGAACCACGTCTCGCTCGTAACGAAAGGGCGATTTGGTGGCTTCGTATAGCTATTCACGTGCTCTTCTCTTGGGTGACGTTTCGTCGTCACTCTTCTCTTCCTCTACTGAAAGGCGAACGATGAGAACCTCATTGGCAGTGATGGTATGTCTGCTCGTTGCGGCACTCGCAACGACAGCAGTTGCACAAGGGCCTCCGTCGCAGTACGAGCGACTTGAGCAGTTGGAGCCCTACGTTGGATTCTGGCGAGGCGACTTTCAGCCATCCGATGGCGCCGCAGGAACCCTTTTCGCCAACGCTCATTGGACCTCCAACCGCAGCTATCTTCAGATTCAGTGGTCGTTTGAAGCCGATGTTGCCGAGCGAACGAGGCGCGTCCCGATGGTAACGGTTGTCCTTGGTTGGGATGGCAAGCATGAGCAGATCCGTTGCTGGACTTTTCATCCAGCCGGCGCACTCGTCGGTCCAGTGTCGGTGACCGACGATGGAATGGTCATCAACGAGGCAGGCACGACCTTCGAAGGGGAGCCAATGTCGAACAAAGCCACCTACAAGATCGAGGGCGACCAATTGAAGGTAACCATTACGGACAGCAAAGTCGGCGGTGAGTCGAAGCCTGACATGTCGCTTACCCTTACCAAACGCGAGAGACGAAGGCGCCAGGCCCAATAGCGATTCAGCTCCAAACCCCGCTGTCCATTTTTTCCACGCCCTGTTCGGCCCCAGGACCGAACAGGGCTTCTTCGTGCGTTGGTGTTGGCCAGCTATGTACAAGCAAGGGAATGGCTGGGGAAGCAGGGACGGCGCGGTGCTGGCAGTGGAGCAGTCTGGTAGGCCAATAGTTTTCGCTGGCGTCGTGTAGATTATTGGCAACCGACGATATGGCACTGCCAGTGAGCGAAGCGGCCCATCCGCGGTTGGGGGTACACTCGTTTGAGAGTCCGATCCGCCAACAGATCTGGTTCGTTCAGGTCATGTCGCACACCGTCCGAACCACCAAGAACCAACCAAATCCCAAATAGGTCACGGGATGGATCTTCCTCGAGACGATCCAGTCGTAGGCGAACAGGGATGCAAACAACCCGAACCATACAATGTAGAACGCGATAACCACCCCTCCGGATGCGCGGCCAAGGACGGGCGACAGCATGTACAGCGTCCCCATGCAGATCATCCGCTTGTGAAACTCCGGCCGGCTCCGGTTCAGCCATGCCAAGAGCATCAACAGCGAGTAGCTTGGCAGGAGAATGCGGTTGGCCTTGGCTCGCAGCGGCATTTCGCTCCAGGGCTTCCAAACCTCGGCGAACACATACACGGTGCTTATCGTTACCCCAATCGCGATGAGAAAGCCTACCATGCCCACCTGCTGGTGCCAGGCGAAGCGGCCGGTGCGGATAAGATTTGCCTGTACGGCGAATACAATCATCCAGGCCAAACAGAATAGGCCATGAATGACAAACTTTGGATCGCGATTGCTCTCCTGACCGATGTTCGTGAACAGGTTGTCCTGGAACCCAATCAGCGTAAACAAGAGAAGCAGCGAACTGACGACAGAAAAGTAGTTTCTTTGCACGGTGCGATCAGCCTTCTTGCGTGTTCGGCGATAGTGCACTCAGCGATGCACCGTTCTACGTTTCTTTCGCCCGGCCAGCAAGTAGCCCATAGTCTCGGATAGAGATCACCGCAGGTTGGCTCTCGCAGGGACTTCTCTGGTACGATGACGGATCGTTGTCCATCGACACGCCGCTGAGTGGCGGACGTCGAGTAGGTCGATGCCGAGGTGTGGGAAAGTCGAGCCGTGACTGCCGATTATTGACCGAGTGGCCGGACAGTTGCCGGCTGTTTTACACCGGCCTCACCGGAATTGATTAGCATTGGGTGCCCCACCATGAACCGTATCCTACCGACCCCCCGCCTGAGGCGATGTTGAAACGCGCGCTGACACTACTAATGATGGCGGCTCTGCTGATCGCGGGGGTGCGATTTGTCTGGGTCGCCTCGAAGTGCGAAACCGGGTGGGGTTTTGTCGTTACGCAGTGGCAGGACGCCACCTTGGGGGTCGTGGGGCTGGAGCACGCCCCGATCGCCGACCGCGAGCCATCGCAGCAGGCTGAGTTCTGGCTTGCCGAGGTTGATCGCGTGGTGCGGGAGCATCCCGAATCCCCTTCGATTCGCATGGGGGCCGCTTGGGTGCTCGATTCACCCAGCATGGAGTTCCTGAAAAAACACTTGATGCAGGACAGCTTTCCGCCGGGCTTATCGATGTTGGGCTTGGGATTGGATGAAGATGCAATCGCCAAAGAAAAAGCGGTATTCCGGGAGCAGTGCGTTAGCGAGTGCCTGGAACTGGCGAAACAAGCCACCGAGTCCAATCCGACCGACGTGCGATGGTGGCGGATGCGGGCGCTGCTGCTGTTCGAAGGCGACACGCTGTACAGCGGCCAGGAGTTTGGGCCACGCGATGACCGTTGGCTGGAAGTCCTGGATGAGTGCCGGGTGCATGATCCGGACAACGCACTGTACGACTACCTGGCTGCCTGGCAGCTATGGAAGTCGTCGTCCAGCTACGATTGGCCAGCGGATTCCGACGACGCTTCGCCTGCCGATATAGAAGATGACCTTACTCTGCTCACTGTGCACGATCCGGCTGAATTTGCCTCTGGCGTAGAGCGGTTCGACAGGGCGCAGCAACTGCCGTTGCTGGCCATTGGGGAAGCGGGCTATTCGGCGATCGCCGAGTTTGTAGCCGAAAGTCGCATTCGCAAGCCCGATCAGGCGGCAGTCGCCACCAGTCGCCTGATGTCCTTCCGCCAATCAGTTTTCTTCGTGCGTCTGTGGCGGTGGCAAAACGTGCGCATTGACGATGCTCAGCGGGCGGGGGATCAGGAGAAGCAACTGGGCCTGATAAGACAGAACCTTCGACTATACGAGCAGGCGATCGTTCCCGAGGAAACGGCCGCCTTGGAGACACTCACCAACTTGGGAGTGCTCCGCGAGAGTACCTATAGGGCGGTGGAAGAGTTTGCGACGCGTCATTCAAGCCTTATCGAGTCGAGCGAGTTGGAGGCGATTCGGCAGCGAGAAGTCGAATTGAGAGTAGAGGAGTCGACGATCCTGTCTGCCTTGCAGAACTTGGAGAAGGAGACCTACCCGAACAAATACGCAGACATCTGGCCCGTCCTGTTCTCCACGGTGGCATGTATTTCAGCGTCGATCTTGTTGTTAGCGGCGGCGGCATTCCTGTTGGCGGCGCAGCTGCTTTCCAAACAGCGCGAGGTGGGAGCACGCCACAGCCTGTTGTGTCACGCAATGATCTGGATCGCCGGTTGCGCGCTCACCTTCGTGGTCCTTGGTATGGCGCCGGCGGAGATGATTAGCCACGAGGCCCAGCGGATGGCCGTGATCGCCAGCGTTTGGGTAGCGGCCGGCCTAATTGCCGCTGCCGCCGTGTTGCTGGTCGTCCGCGTGCTACGTCGGCGACAGTATCGATTTAGCCTGATTGCGATGCTCGCCACAACGACCGCGGTTGCGGTACTGGCGGCGTTGTGGCCGCTCATGGCTGTTGCTTTCGGCGCAATCGCACAAAACCTGCCCGATCTCTGGATGCCCGCCAAAGGTTGGAGCGACATCGACGCAGAAGTGTTGCGGACAGCTACGAACGTGGGCAACGGAAGTTTCGCCTGGGCCACCATTCAGTGGATTGTCCACGGTGGCATCTATGTGGGACTGGTCGTGTCGCTGCTATTGGAGGCCGCCTGGTTCTTCTGGAGCAGTGCCAGGCACGCATCGCAGGAGGGTGTGAGTCTCTGGACGCAGAACACCCGCGCGCGGTGGTCGACGTTGTCGCGACTGCTCGGCGAGACATGTTTTTGGGCAGCGCTGTGCTTTCTGCTGCTGTACCTGTGGATCACGCCGCAGGCCATTCGGCTGTCGGAGGCGGTATTTCAGCATCGGATGAGGTATTGTCGCGCTCCTCACGTCCATTGGGCCGAGATCCGGGACGCCCAAGCGGCCGTCAAAGACTCGCCCGATGAAATGAAGACAATTCGCCAGGACGTTCAGTTCGATCTGTACGGCGAAGGTACTCTCGAGCAGGACTTTTCGAGCGAGTGATTCCGCTATACTGGACCTCGGCGTAGGCGACCGTGGGCTCTGTTGGTTACGGTTCGCATTTAACTAGACGCAGTAGTACCAGGTACCGATCAATTTACTATGTGCGGACGTTATGTTCTCGGCCCGGCGACGGACAACTACTGGGTCGATTTGCGCGGTTTTCTCGACACGTTGGGCATTCGCTACAACGTCGCGCCCACGAGTACCGTGGGTATTCTGCGTCATGGCAGCGATGGTCGTGAGCCGGCGGCCGTGCGGTGGGGGCTGATTCCGAGTTGGGCGAAGGACGCGAAAATCGCCTACAGCACGATCAACGCCCGTAGCGAGTCGGTAGCCGAGAAGCCGGCGTTTCGGGCGGCCTTCAAGCGTCGGCGGTGCATGGTCTTCGCGGACGGCTATTACGAATGGACTGGGCCCAAGGGGGACAAGCAGCCACATTTCATCCGGTTTGCCGACGGCGAGCCGATGCTGTTCTTCGGGTTGTGGGAAACCTGGCGAGGGCCGAAGGACGAGCCGCTGGATGAACCGCTCGAGACGTGCACCATCATCACCACGTCGAGCAACGAGCGACTGGCCGAGATTCACGACCGCATGCCGTGTCTGGTGCGTTGCGACTCGGATGATATCGATCTGTGGCTCGATCCGGAGTTCGAAGATGCCGATCATCTGAAAACATTATTGGTGCCGAGCGAAGAGGAGTTTGCCACCACGGCCGTAAACCGCTACGTGAACAAGGTGGGCAACGAGGGGGAGCAGTGCCTGGAGCCGGCAGAGTGATTGGCGGCTGGATCTCCGATTTGTCGGTAGTCTGAGTGGCTGCGCTTGGTTTTCGTTCCAAAATAGTGGCTCGACCTGCAAACTATTCCGAACCTGTTTTCGTCGGAACGAGTCGATAAGTGCTGGCGTCGCCGCTGTGGCATCGGTTACGATCGACGATATTAACGGGCGGAACGTTCGCATCCCTCCACTCCTCGCCAACGACGGAGACCGTTATGGACTACGCCTTGCTCCCTTCTTCCACATTTTCTCGGGGAAGCGACTACTCCGGGCGCCCCGATGTGCGCGACGCGCTGGCCTCGCGGCAGCGACAGGTTGCGCCGGCGGCGATCGATAATCTCGAGCTGCCGCGTTCGCGTTCGCGGTAGGAACGCCACCTGCTTTCAATGGCCGATGTTTGTATCTCGCTTGAGGGGGGTGGTGATGGAAGACTTAAAGCCGATGTGCCAGGTCACGCATGGCCAGATTGCCGGAGGCACTTGCCCCTGGTGCCCGGCCGAGTTGTCGAGAAGGCGAGCGGGCAGCGTCGCCCAGGGACGTTCGGGCAAGTGCCGCTGGGACCTCGACGCCATGTCCGCAGCCTTGGACGCTGAAGAGCACGAGGTGCGTTCGGTGACCATCTCGAATCTGATGTTCGACCATGGTCCGAGCATCGAGGCGAGCCTGCCGTTGTTGTCCCAGGCGTTGGGCGACCCGAGCGAGCTCAATCGGCATCTGGTGGAGAGTGCCCTGTGCAAATTGGGGCGAGGTCTCTCGCCTGGCGAAGTGCAACCATTGGAAGACGGCCTGGGCGAATCGCCCTGCGAAGCCGCCACGCGAATCTTGCTGTTGGGCTACTACTTTCTGGGCCAACGGCAATCGCCGGCGGCGCGGGAGTCGCGCCTCGAGCACGCGTTGTGGCTGATTGAACATGCCCCCGCCACGAAAACTGCCGGCAGTCCCGAGGCATACTTTTTGGAAAGGGAAGACGCGGCCGCCTATCTACAGGCCAGCGAGCTGTGGTTAGATCAGGTTGACAAGCATCCGCACCATCCAGCGGTGTTGGGGAACGCCGCTAGCTTCTTTTTGCTCAATGATCGACAACAAAGCGAAAGTCTGTACCAGGAGGCGCAGCGGCTCGATCCCGAGAATCCGGCGTGGTCCGAGCGGCTGGGCCAACTCTACTCGTTGCCCACCAAAGGGCAGGACTCACCGCCCGAGCATCGGGCCGGGCAGGCATTGCGGGCGTTTAGGGAGTCGGAGTCCGCCCGCGAAGCCGAAGCCAATAACGGCAATCAGCAGGAGAGCCAAGAGGCCAGGGCCCGCAGGTTTGTCAGCCGTATGCACCTGCTGCCGCAAATGGCCAAAGCGGCCGTCGCGGCTGGCGAGTTGGAGCAGGCCGAGCGTTACGCGACGGAGTTGTTGACGCTTGCGGAAGACGAGGAGTTTTCGCCGCCGGAGCGCCGAGACGGCAACGCCATTCATTATGCTAACCTAGTACTAGGGCAGTGTGCTTTGCGCGCAGGGGACGAAGAGGGTGCAAAGCAGTATTTGCTTGCTTCAGGACGTATCAAGGGATCGCCGAATCTCTGTTCGTTTGGCCCCAATATGTCGCTCGCCAAAGAGCTGCTCGAACATGGAGAACCAACTGCGGTGCTCGAGTACTTTGAGCTATGCAGAGGCTTCTGGAAGTCCCACGAAGCACAGTTAGATCAATGGATCGAGGAAGTGCAGCGTGGAGAGGTGCCCGACTTCGGCGCCAACCTCAGCTATTAATGTCACGGTTGCTTCAATCCTACTAGGAGCTCAAGCATGCTCGCTAAAGTCTTGCTCGCCACGTTGCTTACCACCTCGACGGCACTGGCTGTGAGTCCCTGGGACGACACGACAATCAAAGTCGACGCCGCGGCGGAGCTCGAAGTGTTGAAGGAACTGTATGAGTCTCGCAAGGGGACACTTGCGCGAAATTACAATTTGTACATCAACGGGCTCACAAGAACTGATGATATGCTGCAATCTGCTGCAGGCTACTTTGTCGCGGCGTCACGTCTCGCTTGTGCGGAACGCAAGTGTGAGACGTCTTACCGATACGCACAGCTGGCGGTCATCTCGGGAGAACGGGCCAAAGCAGCGATCAACCATGCTGTAAGCCAGGGCTTGGTCTCTATCGACGTTCTGATGGAGGCCCAGGCACGCGTGGCACACGCAAAAATCGTCGTGCTCCGTTTCGAGGCCCTTGCCAAACAGCGGTGCGTCGCGCTCAAGCCACTCCAGCCGATGGAGAACGACGAGTTCATGGAACTGTTGGGCGAGGAGTTGGGTGTACCTGCACCCAGTCGGAAGGACCAACGAAAGCGCCGGGATAAACCGGCTTGGAGTAAGGAATGAAAGAGTCCCACGGAGAAGACCTAGCCAGTCACTCCGGCCTTGAGTCGTACGCTGACCGCGGTAACGCGGTGGGTGTAGCATCGGCAAGAGGTACAGGCAGGCCAGCTATTGAGCTCCGAAATCACCGTGGTCCCGTATGCCCACACTGTGTTGGTTGTGGAAGGCAACACGTGAGGTTGCGTCGAAGGCAAGTGATCTCACGATACGGCGGAGTCGTAGATCCTGAGCATGTCTGGAAACTTCAAGCGCGAGAACCGGGAGATCCCCATGGTTTCCAACTCGAATGACGAGGAACGGTCAGTGAACGTTTCCGACGGTACTGCTGATATGTACGCC
>NZ_JAMXLR010000060.1 GCF_024054565.1 Aeoliella straminimaris | reverse complement strand
CGGCGCCGCGGCACTGAATTCTACAGGCCGTGTCCGACCCTGGAAGCGCGGCGGTGGTAGTCTCAGACGGACTGATCGTCATGCGTGGCGGCGAAAGGTGAGCGCCACGGCCACCAGTATTACCCAGTGCAACAGGCCGGTGGGCTCGGGCACGGCGGCGTCACCGGCCGCGGCGGAAGCTGTCGAGGCTGTTTTTCCAAAGTTGGCGCGCCACGTGTTGTATTGGGCAACACCAATTATGCCGCCGTTAATGTCGTTCGGCAGCGTGCCGTCCGGTGCCCCAAGGTTGTTGCGCCAAACCGTGTAGTCGGCAGCGTTGATAACGCCGTCGTCATTGTAGTCGCCCGCCAAGACTGAGGGTACAAGGATCACGGAAATGAAAGCACCAGTTTCGAAACGGTCGGCGAACTGCATGAACGATGTGTTAAGATCGAAGCTGAACGGTGTTCCATCAGCGAGCACCCCATGAAGTGTAAAGTCTCGGCCGGTGATCTCGTATGGAACGCCCGGCATCAGGAACGGCGTGAAATCCCCTCTCACACCACGAAAGCTGGTGCCGTAAATGTTGACTGTACTGCCTGCGCCAGCGATGAAGCTCTCGCTGAGCGATCCACCAGACAAATTCACTTCACTTCCTTCGAAGGCAACCAACCGGAATAGGGAACCGCCGGAGACGTTGACTTCTCCGCCATCGCGGGCGAGCAATGGGCCTGCGACTGAACCGTCAGAAATGTCGAATATGCTTCCTTCCAACGCATCGACCCGTCCTTCAAGTAGTCCACCCGTGACGTGCACATGACTGCCCGAGAACGCCCTAAATGAGTCGCCGATCGATCCGGCGGCAACGCCTACCTCGGCCCCGATAGCAACGGCGTCTTCGCCGACGGAACCGCCGTCCACTTGCAACGTGCTGCCCCAGCCAGCAATGAACCCGTCGCCGACCGTCCCTCCACTGACCACGCTTAGGGTTTGCCCTTCACGGATTCCGAATGGCACGTGGTCGCCCGGCAGATTGATGGCCGCGGGCAGGGCCGGAGGAAGCTGTGCCATTTCGAGGGTCAGTACACCTGCGTCTATCGAGTAGTCGGAGGAGTGAAACGGGGTTCCATCTGTCAGAGTCCCACTCAGAATGGACCCGCTTGGAATATCAATCGCTACTAAGTCGCCGACGGTTCCGAGACCAGGAACCGGCTGGCCGTCGAGGCGGAACTCCCCGCCAGCGATTCTTACCGAGCTATCGCCTTGGGCAGTGATCGCGCCTACCCATCCGCCTAACACTTTAGCCGAGCTGCCTTCAAGAACTAGTGACTTTATTGCGCCAGACGCCACCCCTACAGCGCTCGACCGTTGAGCATACAGGTTGCCGATCGCGCCGCCGGCTACGCTAACCGTGCTGCCGTCAAACGCCTGCATGCTGGCAATCGATCCCCCGGTAACCAGGACTGTTGTAGCTTGGAATGCGTCGAAGCCGGTTTCAATCACTCCGCCGGAGACCTCGACATCCGCACCAATCGTCTCAAGGTTGCGCCCCACAACACCTCCCGCCTCAACGGTGATCGTGCTGCCGCCGCCGGCCATGAAGTCGTCACCGACGACACCGCCAGAGTCCACGATGAGTGTTTGGCCTTCGCGTATATGTGCAGGAACGGGGTCTGTTGAGGCCGTGATGGTTTCTGGCCCGGTAGGGGGAGGTACGGCGGCCCCATGGAGTGTGACGCCAGGTGTTAGCGGTGGAGGAAAGAAGTCGCTAATCGCCGTGAAATCATAGTCGGCCAAAGAGAAAGCAAACGGAGTCCCATCGGCGTACACTCCGGTCAAGGTCGAATATCCTTCGCTCTGTAGTATGGTCGCCGTACTACCGGGGAAGACAGAGAATTGCACGCCATCCAGAAAGCATTCACCCCCATAGACATCGATCGGCCGATGGCTTCCCAGTCCATCGCCTTGGACACCACCGGACAGACTCAGCGTCCCCCCCTCATTGTCCAGACTCTTAATTGTTCCTCCAGTGATATTCACGGTTCCGTCGTAGATGATCAGTGCGCCGTCGATTGATCCACCCGAAATGTTGACCTGACTTCCTTCGAAGACCTTCATCCCACTACCGATGGATCCATTAGTGACATTGACCGTTGCGCCAATGGACTCAAATCCGTATCCAACAATACCACCTTCGATCGATACAACGCTGCCACGTCCGGCATTAAAGCTATCGCCGACGTGGCCGCCGTCGTCAACGACCAATGTTTGACCACCGCGGATGCCAAGCGGTACCGGATCTTGGGATGCCGCAATTAACGCAGGGCCAATTGGCGAGGTAGGCGCTACTGTCAGTTTGATCTCTCCATACACCATGTCGGGGTAAGGGGTATGATGGTCGAACAGGGCCAACGCAAACGGCGTACCATCGGCAAGTTCGCCATCAAGTACTCCATACGGGAAATCTAGCGTTACGGAATCGCCCACTGATTCCAGACCGTCGATCGGCGTACCCCACAGCCGAAAGTTGTTACCAAAGATGTTGAGCGAGCCCTCGGCATACAGCAAATCTCCCAGCGTCCCCCCGGAGAGATTTAGTGAACTGCCGCCTGCAATATAGGCGCCGGATCCTACGGTGCCGCCGTCAATGTTTACGGTGCTTCCGCTGCGCGCTCCAAAACCTCTGCCAACGATTCCGCCAACAATATTCACTTCACTACCGGAATTGGCCGTGAATTGGTCGCCGACTGTGCCCCCAAGAACATTTACCTCGACGTTCGTACTCGTGCCGTCCGAGCGGCCGGCCTGGAAACCAGAAGAAGATGACGATGGCAAGACTCCTCCATCCAGAACATTGAGTTGCGTGTCGGAATCGATTGACGTAGGCGCAAGGTCCGGCGGCAAGTTGATGACTGTATTGAATTGTCCCCTTGCCGTCAAAGAAGGTCCGACTACCAGGATCAGCACAAAACTCAACGGTCGCAAGCTACTCAACAGATACATGGCGTAATTCCTTACTTCCAAGTGTTGGAGTTGGCCCCCCGAGGCGGAGACAAGACAAGTTGTGCTGGACGAGATTCCTCTACCAGACGGGGCGAGAAATCCCGGCGAGATGGTCAGAAATTTCTGGAACGATTTTCCAGATCGATGGTGGTTTGGAGGAGAATTGGCGAGCATTCGGGCTGGATGCTTACAATTGGCAGTTTATTGCCTTTCTTGAGATGAGCAACTCATTCCCCTGGGGGGTTACTGTGGACGCCAACTCTACAGAATCCGTGACGGTTCTGCTCAATCGAGTGGAAGGTGGGGATCTCGCCGCTGGAGAGGTGCTCTATCACCGAGTGGAACGCGAGCTCCGCGCCATAGCAGAGAAGCAAATACGCGACGAGCGGGCCGGTCACTCGCTTCAGGCTACGCTGCTCATCGACGATGCGTTCTTGCGACTAACCAACGGCATTACGGAGGTCGGCTGGCAAAACCGCCGCCACTTTTTCCGCGCTGCTGCCCGCGCGATGCGACAGATGCTTGTTGACCATGAGAGGGCACGTCGAGCGGCCCGGCGTGGTGGAAGGGTTCACCAGCGAGTTGCCTTAGAGCTAGATAGGCTAGGCACCGAGCAGAATGAAATCGATTTGCTCGCCCTGAACGAAGCTCTCGACAAGTTGGCAAAACGGGACCCCAGGCAGAGTGAAATCGTTGACCTGCATCACTTTGGAGGATTGTCACTTAAGGAGACAGCGGACCTACTCGAGATTTCGGTTGGTACGGTGAAGAGCGATTGGCGATTGGCGAAGGCTTGGCTGCATCGGGAGCTAAGTAATGAGCGAACGACCTAGTGATCGCTGGGAAACCGTCAAGGCTCTAGCAGAGCGCGCTTTGGCCATCGAACCGGGCGCGCGTGAGGCATTTCTGCAGGCGGAGTGTGGCGACGATACCGAACTGCGTCAAGAGCTCGAATCCATTCTCTCGCACGGTGAGCAGGCTGAGCGCGAGGGATTCCTAAACGCTCCATTGCCACCGGTGATCGGTGGCCGGACATGGACGTCGCCGCCCCCAGCTGAACGTGGTCTACATGTCCGCTGTCCACACTGCCACATCCCGATCGAATTAGTTCCTGACGCCGAGTTGGAGAGCATTCGCTGCCCTTCGTGCGGCAGCGACTTCTGCCTGCTGAGCGACGACGCGGCGACCCGCGCAGCCTCACCGATCTCACAGGTGGCGCACTTCAAGCTCATTGAACGGGTGGGTATGGGGGCGTTCGGGTCGGTGTGGAAGGCACTGGACACTAAGCTCGACCGCACTGTTGCGCTGAAGATTCCGCGCAAGGGCCAGTTTGACACCCATCAGGAGAGAGCGTTCTTCCGCGAAGCGCAGAACGCCGCGCAGCTCAGCCATCCGGGCATCGTGCCTGTGTTCGAAGTGGGACGTGACGGTGACACACTATACATCGTCAGTGAGTACGTCCGAGGGCTCACCCTGGCCGACTACCTGACAGGCCAGCAGCTCACGCCGCGCGAAGCGGCTGAGCTGTGCGCGCAGATCGCCGATGCGCTGCATCAGGCCCACGAGCGCGGCGTCGTACACCGCGATCTCAAGCCGGGCAATATCATGATCGACGAGACGGGCTCGCCTCGCCTGATGGACTTTGGGCTGGCGCGGCGCGAAGCGGGCGAAATCACCATGACGATGGATGGCCAGATACTAGGCACGCCCGCTTACATGGCGCCCGAGCAGGCTAAGGGGGAGGGGCATGCGGCCGACCGCCGCAGTGACGTCTACTCACTCGGTGTCATCCTATTCCAGCTGCTCACGGGTGAGCTCCCGTTCCGCGGAAACGCCCGGATGCTGCTGCATCAGGTCATCCACGATGAGCCGCCGAGCCCGCGAAAGCTCAACGCTGCGGTCCCCAGGGATCTCGAGACGATCACGCTCAAGTGCTTGGATAAGGAGCCATCGAAGCGGTTCATTGACGCAAATTTGGTCGAGTGCGAACTAGGGCGATGGCTGCGTGACGAGGAGATTCAATCAAGACCGATTGGCAAAGGCGACCGAGGAGTTCGAGAATCTGGCCGCAGCACGGAGGCTGACAACGGCCTGGCGAGAGGATTACAACCACCACCGGCCGCACATTCGCTGGGGTACGTGACCCCGGCAGAGTACGCGGCTCGCTGCCCTGCTTCCGCTCCGGCTTCGGCTACGCCTCAGCCTCCGCTCCAGCAGGGCAGCGAAGTTCCCCAACCCGTACTCTCATAACGAGTGGTACTAACTTTAGGGGCAGGCC
>NZ_JAMXLR010000005.1 GCF_024054565.1 Aeoliella straminimaris | reverse complement strand
TGCAAGATGGTTCCCGAATGCAAGACCTGCACCTACAAGGTCTGCAAGATGGTTCCTGAGTGCCGCACTAAGACCGTCTGCTACAACGTCTGCGTTCCGCAGTGCTGCTCGAAGACGGTTACCTGCTACAAGACCGAATGCCGCAAGGTTCCTTACACGGTTACCAAGTGCGTGCCCCGCAAGGTCTGCGAGCAGGTTCCCTGCAAGGTTCTGTGCACCAACCCGGCCTGTGCCGGCCAAGAGCACGCTGCTCCTTGCGACGACTGCGGCACCACCACCGGTGGCTGCGGTTGCGGCAACTGAGCCCAGTAGTGAATCGCTAGTAAACGCCTCGCTTCTGTTGTAGGGAAGAGGGGTTGGTCAAAGCAAACGACAGCGGCCCGAACCCACGTGGTTCGGGCCGCTTTTTTCGTTGCATGGGCCAGTTGTCGGGCAAAGCGGTTCGGTCGCGGCGTCGAGGCGTGTATTCGGAGCGGTCTCATGGAGTCACGTTTTCCATCCAAGCCCACCAGATTCTCTGCCAATATTTGCTCTCCAGATCCGAAAAGCCGGGAGTTACTTCCACCTGGATCGAATGCGGGCTAAACTGACGGGCTGCCGAGGAGCCCGATTTTGCTGCAACTTGAGCAAGGGAGAATTGCATGTCGACGGATACCTACGAAGCTGATACCGAACCCAGGAAGAGTGGTGGGTCAGGTTGCCTGAAAGGGTGCTTGATCGCGTTGGTGATCATTCTGATCCTCGGAGCCCTCACGGCATGGTGGGTTTCAAGCAACTGGCGCGGGTGGGTCAGTTCTGGTGCGGCCGAAGGCATAAATCAGATTATTGACGATTCGGACCTTCCCCCTGCGGAAAAGGAAGAACTGAAAGCCGAGAGCAAACGCGTCACCGACGGCATCGCCGATGGCAGCATCTCCTTGGAGCAGATGGGCCAGATCATGACGGGCATTGTCGAATCGCCGCTGATGCCGATGTTCATGGTCAAGGCGGTCGAGGCGCAGTACGTGGAAAAATCGGGATTGTCGGACGAAGAAAAGTCCGAGGCCCATGTAACGCTCGAACGCTACGCCAGTGGTCTAGTCAGCAAACAGATTCCCCAGGAATCGGTCGACCAGGTCCTGGTCCATATCGCGGACAAGGATGCCAACGGCGAATGGAAGATGCGCGAGCAGGTTTCGGACGAAGACCTGCGGAAGTTCCTGGCAGCCGCCAAAGAGCAAGCTGACGCCGCGAACATCCCCGAGGAGGTCGAACCTATCGATCCCTCCGAGGAACTTCGAAAGGTCATCGACAAGGTGCTGGGGCCCGCGCCGGCGGCGCCGTAAACCCCGCCCCCACCACCGCGGATGTTCGTAGACTGGCGGCCGGTGCATGAGCTAGCAATCCTTGGGCATTGCTCCCGGCTGCGGAGCCAAATTGCACGAAATGCAGCGCAGCGGGGCGTTTCTTGCGATTTTGGCCAATCGCTTGCCAAACCGCGGGGTCACCCGGTAACATTGACACTTGCTCTGGGGAAGAGGAGGCCGTCGGTGCCCCCTACGCAGGTAGGGACGTCAAGTTGCTCCACCATTCTTCGGAGCGTCTTCGAACACACTCAGGCGGGAGCTAATAATGACGAGTAACAGCCGTTGGTCTGCCATTGCAATCGGCATCCTCGCAACGTTCATCTTTCAATCGACCTGCTCGGCCGGCCCGATGAACACGGGCGAGCTGGTCACCATCGACTTCACGACCGACGACAGTGGACGCCCGTTGACCCATGGTCAGGTCATCAGCACGCTGCCGGACGTTCAGCTTAGCGACTCGCTGTTCGAATTTGGCTCCTTTGTATCGATTAGCACCTCCCAAGGAGCGAGCGGCCATTTGGGTGCCGTGATTTTCGATTCCACTCCCGGCGGACCTGGCGAAACTCTAGGCGATCCCGATGTCGACCTGCTCGTCGATATGGGCAACATTCTCACGCTGCAAGATCCCAAGAGTCCCAACAATACCGACACGGGTGCCGGTGCGAACGGCTTGGTCTTCAACAATCCGGACGATGTCCGCCTTCCTGGCGCGGGCAGTATTCTCTTTGAATTTGTCGAGCCTGTTGCCCCCAAGTCGGTCGACATTATCGATGCCGACAAAGGAGTTGGTGGCGAGGTCGTGCTCACCGATATTTTTGGCAACCAGCGGACCTACACCATTCATCCCCATTGGACCTTCGACATCTCGAAAGATGGACCGAATGGCTACGCTACGTTGTTGCTCGACGAACTTGCCGCGCAAGATGCGGAAGGGGCCGGCGAAGATCAGATTCCCGGTAACCTAGACGACTATGCGACGGTCGTCGACCTGGGACTGGACGACCAGAACGTCGAGACCATCGAGTTCCGCTTCCTCGGCCAGGAGCCGGACGGTTGGAGTTCGTTTGGCATCGACAACCTGGTAGTCCAGCGACGCATCCCCGAGCCCAGCACTATGGCTCTGATCTCCCTGGCTGGCTTGGTGGCCATTGCTGCTCGGCGACGGCTGAACCGCAAGTAGGCAAAGTGCTCTAGCCTTTGAATACCATCTTGGGCCCCCACGCGCCGCGGCGTGGTACGAGCACGGCAACGAGTCGCCCCAGGCTGTCCATGGCCGCTACCTCCGCGGCATCGAGATCACGACGATCGATGCTGCGGCCGTGGCGGATGTCCTCCATGTCGCTGTCCGTGAGCGTGATGGTAGGCAGATTGGCAACCGCCCCCGAGGCTGGCTGCAAGAAGGGCTCGACGCCCTGCTCCAGAACTTCTTCGGGCGTGCACGACTGTTCGACGTTAAAGTCGCCGATGTCCGTGCGGATCAACTCACTCATCACGGCACCGGTGCCCAGGGACTCGGCCAGGTCACGTCCCAGCGAGCGAATGTAGGTGCCGCTACCACAACGGATGTCGAGCACCAACTCGGGATGCCCATACCGCATCACCTCAATCGAGTGGACCGTCACCGGCCGCGAACGCAGTTCGACCTCTTGGCCCCGGCGGGCCAGTTCGTAGGCTCTCTGTCCATGCAGCTTGATGGCTGAATACGCCGGGGGGCGCTGTTCGATACAACCGACGAACTTCGGTGCCGCTTGCTGCAGTTCCGCCAGCGTGGGAACTTGTGCGGCCGCCACGGCAGTTAGCTCCGTTTCCGTGTCGTCGCTAGGGCTGGTAACGCCCAACTGGAAAGTGCCCACGTACCGCTTTGGCATCCGCTGCACGTACTCGATGAGCCGCGTCGCCTGGCCCACGCAAACCACCAGCACTCCGGTGGCCAACGGGTCCAGTGTGCCAGCATGTCCCGCCTTCGCTGGCCGAACCAGTCGTTGTACGCGGTTCACCACATCACGCGAAGTCCAACCGGTCGGCTTGTTGATATTCAGGATGCCTATCATCGTT
>NZ_JAMXLR010000059.1 GCF_024054565.1 Aeoliella straminimaris | reverse complement strand
CAAAACGCAAGGAGTTTTCACCGATTTCCGATGCCCTCGGCGCAGAATGCGGCGCACTTGGCGCAGATTGGGCCTGACACCCGCCCAGCTTCGTCACCCAGCTCTACCACGCCCTGATCATGCATGTCGGTGAACGGCGACTTTAAGCGCCGCTTCGGTGTCATCAGTCCGCCGTGCTCTAAATGCTCCAAAATACGGCAATTGAAGGCCATAGGATCAACAGTAGACCCAACGATGACACAGGCACCAGCTAAACACTCCGGCGCCGGTACAAATACCGCTGGAACCCCACAAACAGTGCCCGGATCTCTGCAATCGTTCCCAATTCGCGGACCGCGTCGGCCACGGCCTGATACTGCAACTCCAGCAATTGCGGCAACTTTTCGGCGTCGAGTTCGCTGATGCCCTGGTCGACGTAGTGGTCGAGGACAAAGTCCAGGAATACCCGCTGCTTGGCGTTGCAGGTGGCGTGGATTTCGTCGCGGTGCTCGGCCACGCGCTCGGCGCGGGTCTTGGTGGGCTTGGCGTAGGCGACGTACGCCAGCACGTCGAACACGTCCGAACGTTCGGCGTCGACGACTTTGGCGATCTCGGCCAGTTGCTCGGCTGTGTAGCCCCGGTCGGCCAGGCCTTCCATCAGTCGCTTGCGGGTGGTTGGCTCACCCCACAGTTCGCGGAGTTCGTGTTCGCTCTTGAATAGCTCGGGAAGCTCGCCGAACAATTGCTCAATGAACTCCTGCGCCGACATCGGCTTGCCATCGGGGCTCCAGAATGTGGTCGATTGCATGCTCTGAATCTGGCGCTCTTTGCCGTCGGCCAGCTTGATCTTCACCTTGCGCGGCCGCTTGCGACAGACACAAGGCAATTCGCCGCAGATTTCACATGGCTCTTCGGGCGGGGGAGGGCAGACGCAGGGTGCCTCGCCACAGACTTCGCAAGGCTCGGGTGGGTTTTCAATGCAGGTACACGGGTAGTTGTGGCACTTTGGGCATGGCTCGGGTTCCAAGGGCTCGCCATCCCATTCGGGATCGTTGAAGTGCTCGTGGGCCTTCACGAAATCGTAGATCGTGAAATAGTCTTTGCCGTCGTACAGCCGGGTGCCGCGGCCGATGATCTGCTTGAACTCGATCATCGAGTTGATCGGCCGCATCAAGACGATGTTCCGCACATTGCGGGCATCGACACCGGTCGACAGCTTCTGAGATGTGGTCAGGATGGTGGGAATCGTTTTCTCATTGTCCTGAAAGGTGCTGAGAAACCGCTCGCCCTCGGCTCCATCGTTCGACGTGACGCGGACGCAGTAATCGGGATGGGCGCTCGACTTCATTTGATTGATCAGGTCGCGCACGGCCAAGGCGTGTGGCTGGGTTGCGCAAAAGACGAGTGTCTTCTCCCGCTGGTCGATTTGATCCATGAACAACCGCACGCGGTACTTCTCCCGCTCGGCGATCTCGATAATGCGGTTGAAATCTGCTTCCTCGTACCGCTTCCCCTCTTCAACTTCCCCCTCGACCAGTTCGTCGTCCGATGTATAGACGTAGGTGTCGAGCGTGGTTTGAATCTGGCGGACCTTGAATGGGGTCAGGAACCCATCATTGATGCCATCTTTGAGTGAATAGGTGTAGACCGGCTCGCCAAAGTACACATAGGTATCGGCGTTGTCTTTGCGTTTGGGAGTGGCCGTGAGGCCGAGCTGCACGGCCGGCC
>NZ_JAMXLR010000058.1 GCF_024054565.1 Aeoliella straminimaris | reverse complement strand
GGCGTGTAGACGCGGTCCTTCCACGCGAACTCAATCGCGGCCAACGCCGGAGGGATGCTCTCGTCACAAGACACGTTTGTGAAAGGCAGCTCCCCGTCTTGACGGAACTGGCGCCGCAGGAATCCGAACTGGCTTCCAAACCAACCTTCGCTAGAATATCCCATCCTTGGGCCTCCTTGCCGTTGACGGACGTGTCGTTACATCCGTCTACGAAAGCGAGGCCTTTTTGCATATGTCATTGTATGTCAATAAATTGCGGCGTTTCCAAGCGCCATTCAGTGCATCGCCCAACGGTAATTGCGATTCCGACTTCGGTGCGTCGGTCCTTTTCATCGACCGCATTTCGATAAACCAACTGAGCGGCGAGAGGCCTCCCGTGATCTGAATGAGGCATGTCCGGAAAGATGCCCGGCCAGAGAGCAGGGCGTGTCGGTGACGCTTTCCGCTGGCTACTTCGCCAGCACAAAGCATCACTGCTCACGAAGATGCCATTCGAGTCCCCGGGCAACTGCAAAAGCTTGCTGTTGCTGGTTGCTTTGCAGGTGCCGCGGGGCCAATGAATGTATCGACTTGTTCTTGAGTCGAACTAAGGTAGAACTGATAGAACGATCATAAGTCAAATTGTTGACTTGCTATCCCTCCTCGCTGTCGAGAAGAAGGGCTTCCTCCTCGGGCACGGTGAGTTCTTCGCTGACCAGGAATCCGGCCGGTCCAGCGGTTCGGCCGCCACCGAGGGCCTGGTAAGCGTTGACCACCGCGGCCAATTGTTGCTGCTTGGTTTCGATCAGCACCATCTTGGCCTCCATCATGTCGCGCTGGGCGAGCAGCACTTCCATGTAGTCGGCGCGGGCATTCTGGAACAGTTTCGTGGCGTTGTCGACAGAGGCTTCGAGTGCGGCCAACTGCTGCTTCTTGATTTGAATGCTCTTGCCGTAATTGTCCACTTTGGCCATCCGATTGATCACTTCGGTATAGGCGTTGAGTACCGTTTGCTGGTAATTGTAGACTGCCTGAATCTGCATGGCGTTTGCGGTGCTGTAGGCAGCTTTGATGGCCGCCCGGTTAAGGACTGGAGCCACCAATTCGCCGGCCGTTCCGTAAATTAGAGATTCGGGGCTGCGGAACAGGTAGTCGGTGTTAAACGCCTCGTATCCTACTCCGGCGGTGAGTGTGAGCGACGGATAGAACCGCGCGCGGGCCACTTTTACGTCGAGCCCCGCGGCACATAGTTCGCGCTCCGCCTGGCGAATGTCGGCACGATTGCGCAGAAGTTCTGACGGATACCCCACGGCCAGCGAGTGCAGGTTGAGATCGATGTATTCGGTACTCATCCGATCCACTGGTTGAGGATAGCGACCGACCAGGAAGTTAATACGGTTTTCGACCTCGACGATGTCCTGCTGGATGATCAGCTTCTCACTCTGGTTTTTGCGAACCTCGGCTTCGAAACGTTGTACGGCCAGTTCGGTTTCGCGAGCAAACTCCTTCATCGACCTGGCGGTCTTGAGGCTTTGCTCTTGAATCTCGATGGTCTTGTCGAGCGTCTGCAGTTGGTTGTCTAGAGCCAGCAGCTCGTAGTAGTTCTCAGCAACTTCGGCGACTAGTCGCGTGACTACATAGTTCTGTCCGTCGCGGGTGCCGAGGTAGCGATACGCTGCGGCGTTCTTGGCGTTACGGAGCTTCTTCCAGATGTCGATCTCCCACGTGACGTCGGCCGCCAACAGAAAGTTGGGCAACGGGTCGGGAAAACCTTTGCCTGGCGCTACGAGAAGTTGATCCTCAACGGCACCGGCACGTGTGAATCGGCTGGCCTTGTCGAGACCCGCAAATGCCCCCAGCGAGACGAACGGAAAGTACTCACCGCGCCTCGACTGAACCTCCAGGCAGGCAATGCGAACTTCCTGCCGCAGGATGTTGAGTTCCTGATTGCCGACCAATGCCTGGTCGATCAGGTCGGTAAGCACCGGGTCGTCGAAGAACTCACGGTAGCCGAGCTGAGCCGAGTTGTCCGAACTAGTGGCGCCGTTGTAGGTGTCGGGCAATGGCTGGCCTTTTCTGGCGCAACATATATCGGGAATGCAGCACCCCGGCGACACGACCAGGATGCAGCCGACGATCGCTATGGCAAGTGCGAGTTTACTCCCCTTCTCGTTCGAATAATTCGCTGAGTGGGTCATAATGTTCATCCTTGATTAAGTGACGATTGTCCGCGATCCTTGCGAACAAATAGTACAGCCCGGGGATCACGAGGACCCCGATCACCGTACCCACCAACATGCCGCCAGCGGCGGTTGTGCCAATGGTTCGGTTTCCAATAGCGCCAGCCCCAGTGGCAATAACCAGCGGGATGAGGCCGGCGATGAAGGCGAAAGAAGTCATCAAAATAGGGCGGAAACGCAGTTTCCCCCCTTCTACGCCTGCGTCCTTTAGGCTCATTCCTTCCTGGCGACGTTGTACGGCAAACTCGACGATCAAGATTGCGTTTTTGCCTAACAGGCCAACTAACATGACCAAGCCAATTTGGGCGTACACATCGTTCGACAGTCCCATTAGCTGCAGGAAGTAGAACGAGCCAAACACCCCAATCGGCAGCGATAGAATCACGGCCAGCGGGATGATGAAACTCTCGTACTGTCCGACCAGCACCAGGTACACGAAGGCAACGACAATCAGGAAAATATAGACGGACTCATTCCCTCTCTCCGCTTCGTCGAACGACAGGCCTTCCCATCCCAGGCCGAAACCTTGAGGCAGCGTCTTATCCGCTACTTCTTTGATGGCTTGGATTGCTTGCCCGGTGCTGTAGCCGGCGGACGGGGCACCTTGGATGGCTGCCGAGGGATAAAGGTTGTAGCGGGTGATTTCATTCATGCCCTGCTGTTTCTTGAGCTGCATGAAAGCGGAGTAGGGAACCATCTCGCCACCCTCGTTCTTGACAAACATGTTCTCAAGATCATCGGGGTACCGGCGAAACTCCGGCGCGGCTTGAACGTATACCTTGTAGAACTGATTGAACAGGACGAAGCCCTGTTCGTAGGTGCTGCCGACGACAATGTTCAGGTTGTTCAGCGCCTTCTCGATGGAGACGCCTTTCTGCATCGCGACATCGTTGTTGATAATCAGCTCGTATTGCGGATAGTCGCTCGAGTAGAACGTGAACAGGTTCTTCAGCTCTTTGCGTTCGGCCAACGCAGCCATGAATTCGTCCGTTATTTTGCCGAGTCGCGCGTAATCGGACGTGTTCGTTTTATCCAGAAGCCGTAGCGAGAAACCACCTGCCGCACCGAAGCCGGGAACCGCTGGAGGCTCGAAGAATTCGACTTTCACGTCGGTCATCTCCTGGCATTTCTCCTCAAACTCCTCGATGATTTCTTGTGCCGTTCGCTTCCGCTTGGACCAGTTTTTTAAGTTAATGATGCAGGTGCCGGCGTTCGAACCGCGGCCTTCTGTCAATACCTCGTATCCAGCAAGAGAGGTGACGGAGGTGACCTCGTCAAATTTTTCCGCAATCCTCTCTAGTTCCTGCGATTTGGCATTAGTGTACTCGAGCGTGGACCCTGGTGGTGTTTGAATAATACCATAGATGGTGCCCTGGTCCTCGCCCGGTATGAAGGCCGTTGGTAGCTTGGCATTGACAAAGTAGATTCCCCCGCACGCTGCAGCGATCACCAGGGGAGCAAGCACTTGTCGCGAGACAATCCTGCGAAGAATTGCTACATAGCTGCCAGTGATCTTCTCCATGACGTACTCGAACGGTCGCCGCACGAGCGGAACGAGCACGATCAGAAAACCGGCAAGGCCCCACAATTCGTAGGCCACGTAAGTAACTCCCGCCAGCACCAGCAGCGCTCCGAGTCCCAGCAAGAGCTTCGTAAACAGTCCACGACTTTTCTTCTCCGCCCCGTTAGTGGCCGGCCCGCTGGAGTGGGCGGGGGGTCTCAAGATGATGGCACACAGCACCGGAGTGAGCGTAAGGGCCACGATGCCGGAGAGGATGATGGAGGTCGCCATCGTGATGCCGAATTCGCGGTAGAAGGTTCCCACCGGCCCGGTGATGAAGGTCACGGGAACGAACACGGCCGTCATCACCAGGGTGATGGCAATGATGGCGCCGCTGATTTCGTGAACGACTTCCATGGTGGCGCGATAGGGGCTGAGGTGCTTCTCATGCATCTTGGCATGCACCGCTTCGACCACCACAATCGCGTCGTCCACGACCACGCCGATCGCCAGCACCATGGCAAACAGAGTAATCAGGTTGATCGACATACCGAAGAGCTGCAGTACAAAGAAGGTGCCGATCAAAGACACCGGAACCGCCAATGTCGGGATGAGCGTCGATCGCAGGTCTCCCAGGAACATGTAGACCACCAGAGACACCAGGATGAACGCTTCGAGCAGGGTGTGTAAAACTTTTTCGATGGATGCGTCCAGGAATTCTGAAACGTCATAGGCAAATTGATAATCCATGCCGTCAAGGAAAGACTCGTCCTTGATCTCCTCCAGCGTTTTTTTGACCTCCTCGATCACGTCGGCCGCATTGGATCCCGGGCTTTGCTTCAGCACGATTGAAGCCGCAGGATGGCCATTCACGTCCGAGTAAATGTCGAAAAACTCAGATCCTAGTTCGACCTTGGCCACGTCCTTCAGCCGCAGAATCTCACCTTCGGCAGTCGCCTTGAGGATGATGTTTTCGTACTGCTCGGGCTTGTTGTAGCGACCAACGTAGGTCAGAACGTATTCCTTCGTTTGGGAAGTCATGCCGGTGGCCTGGCCCAGCCGTCCCGGCGATCCGATAATGCTTTGCTCCTCCAAGGCCTTCATCACGTCTTCCGACGAGACGTCGTAGGCCCGCATCCGCTCGAGATCGAGCCAGACTCGCATGGCGTACGTGCGGTTGCCGAGGTTAACCGGAATACCCATGCCCTTGATCCGCTTGATCACGGGCATGATCTGGTTGTTGGCGAAGTTGAAGAGGAACTTCTGATCGTGACTGGGGTCGGTGCTGAAGATGTTTACCTTCATCAACATGCTCGGTACAACCTGACTGACGAGGATGCCCTCGCGCTGCACCAACGGCGGCAGCCGGTTCATGACGATGTTGATCCGGTTTTGTACATTAACGACGTTGATGTTCGGATCGGTGCCCGGCTCAAAGAAAATGCGGATGGTTGCTTCACCGGCGCTGGTCGCATCCGAAACGATGTACCGCATGTCCTGCACGCCATTGATCGACTGCTCGAGCGGAATCAACACCGAGTCGACCAGCACGTTCGCACTGGCACCAGGATAGGCGATAGAAACCTGAACGGTCGGCGGCGCCACCGAGGGGAACTGCTCGATAGGCAGCGTCTCAATGCCCAGTCCCCCGAGGAAGAGAATGAGCAGTGATATGACGATGGCCAGCGCCGGTCGGTGGAGAAACTTTGTGAACATCTGCAGCGATTCCTATTCAGCCTTGTACTTCAAGTTGGCAAGAACCACTTCCGGCTCACTGAACTCGTATTCCACTTCCTCTCCGTCACGAACCTGGCGGACCCCATCGAGTACGATCTTGTCGGTGGCTTTCAGGCTTCCGTCGACCACGAAAATGTCTTCCATTTCGTGCTTTACTTTGATTTCGTGTTGATGCACGATGCCTTCATCATCGATCACATATACGTAACGCTTGGCCAGGATTTCGAAGGTTGCCCGTTGTGGTATCACGATGGCGTCCTTCTCCAGATGATTGATCAAGATAGTGCCGGTCTGACCGTGACGCAGGATGCCATTGGGGTTCGGGAAGTCCGCTCGGAAAGCGATGTTGCCGGTCTCGTTGTTGAAGTCGGCTTCGATGGCACCGATTTTTCCCTGCTGTGGAAAGATCTTGCCGTTCGCCAGTTGAAGGTCAATCTGCATTTCATCCTGGTCGTGATTCTCGTGCTCTTTGTACTCCAGGTAGCGGGCTTCCGGCACGTTGAAGTACACCCACATCACGCTGTTATCGGACAGCGTGGTGAGCATGTCGCCTTCCTCGATCAGGCTGCCTTGTTGGTGATGCAGACGGTCGATCATGCCGTTGAATGGGGCTTTGACGTCGGTGAAGTTCAGCTCGGCCTTCGCCAACGACACTTGAGCGAGCGCCTTATCGAGTTTTGCTTTGGCCAAAGCCACTTCTTTGTCCGAGACGACGTTGTCATCGAATAACTTCTTGGTGTTGGCAAATTCGATCTTCGCCAAATCCGCCTCTGCCGCTTCTGAGTCGAGCTTGGCCTGGTAGAGTGTCGGCAGGATCTTGAACATCAGTTCGCCTTCGGTTACCAACTGGCCCTCGTTCACCGGGATCTTTTCCAGGTAGCCGGTTTCCAAGGCACATATTTCGATATGGCGAATCGAATGGATCTGGCAGACGTATTGCTCTGTGGTCGTGACGTCTTCCACTTTGGGGCTGGTGACAACGATGCGATGATGCTCTTCGTGGTGTTCCTCTGCCTCCTCGAGCTGGTGGCACCCGGGCAGGACAAGGCCGGCAACGGCCAGAACGGTAGCTAGGGAGATAACGGATTTCATAAAGGTACTTTTCAATGGATGCCTTGCGGGAAGGCTTGATCGCCTGGTGGGGGGAGGGGGGATAGTGGGCGGGGCGCGGCGCGGTGGCTGCCGCTTCTGCGAGCACTGATGGTAGACCCACCCCAGTCGGCCAAGCCCCGGCGGGTGAGTCCTGCTTTGGGTCATGCGTTACGGTAATTACAATTGCATCTGTTGTATCGACCAAACATTTTCAGTGGACTTAGCTCAGCTTCGGTAAGTCGACGAAAGCCGCCAAGCTACCTAAGCTCAAGTGGTGACAGCACTTCGGCTGGCTCTCGAACCAATATTTCTGCAACTGGCTGCATGACCTCTGCAAGCAGTTGCACGAACGTGCATGCATGGACGACGGTTATGTTTCATGAAAATCAGCCTTCACAGGGCATCGCTCCGCGGTGGGCCATCGCTGGATTGGCGTTGACGAGCTTGTCTGCATTGCTGGTTACGGCTTGGATCCTGATGGATTTCTCTAGGGAGATTGAGATCCTCAAGCAACTTTCGAGCCACTTACCCGCAAGTGACTTGCCAGAAGCCACCGAACTGGCAGGGAATTTGCGTTTGCAGTGGCGATTGGCCGTGGTCCTGGTTCTGAACACGGTTGCCTTGAGCGTGGCCGTCGTTTTGCTTGTGCGAGCCTATATCAGCAGTGAAAGCTCGCTCAGGGTGACAAAAGTGCTGGCTACGGACATCCTCGCCAGCATCGATCAGGGCATCATCACGACCGATCAAAATGCGGAGATCCTCAGCATCAATCCTTGCGGTGAATTGTTGCTGTGGCCTGCGGAGGATATGGAGGACCAAAACCGCCGAGTGTTCCCTGCCGCTCACCAGACACTAGCGACGATTTGTCAGAAAGTACTGCAGACGCACGCCAGCATTCGCGACAAGGACTACGTGGTGGAAAACGACGGCCATGCACAGACTTTGCGAGCCGGGTGCACGCTGCTGCGGGACCACCGTCATCGGTTGATTGGTACGGTAATCCACGTTCGCAATGTGACCGAGAAGGTGCTAATCGAGCAGCGGCTGCTGAGAATGGAACGCTACATGAGCCTCGGATCGCTGGCGGCAGGATTGCAGCACGAAATCAAGAACCCGCTCAGTGCGCTGACACTGCACGTGCAACTGCTGCGGGAAGGATTGGAGGAGGGCAGACCGTCCTCGGAAACCCAGGCCACGCTCGGAGTTTTGGAGGAAGAGACGCGACGCATCACCAGGGTGCTGGAAGGCTTTCGGGATTTTGCCTCGGTCGACAAACTAAATCTCTCCCCCGTGAACTTGCGGTCGTTCGTCGAGAAGGTGATTCGCCTCGTCGGGCCTCAGGCGGAGCGAGCAGGAGTTGAAATCAGCCTCAAGTGGCCCGACGAAGAGATGCCAACGGTCTCGCTCGATCCGATTCGCATGGAGCAAGTGCTGTTGAATCTGGTGCTTAACGCCATGGCCGCGATGCCGGGCGGAGGCAACTTGCAGATTCAGGTGGACGAAGACAACGACTTTATCGCCCTGCAGGTGATCGACAGCGGCAGCGGCATTCCGAAGGATCTGCAAGACAAGGTATTTGATCCATACTTTACGACTCGCAACACCGGCACAGGCATGGGACTTGCTATTTGCGAGAAGATCGTCCGACAACACAACGGTATCATCGACTTCGAGTCTGGGTCCCATGGCACAACTTTCACGATCACTCTCCCCGCACAAGCCCACCAACCAATCACTTGAATCGCAGCCGGCAGCAAAGGCGGATTGCAACCAAGCCCTGGCCGGCTGGACCGACAGTTTCTCCACGAGTTTATCAATCATGAACGATGCGAATTTTGGCATCCTGATCGTTGACGACGAGCCGAACATTCGCTCCGGACTGGAAAAAGGACTCACCAAGGAAGCTGACTTCATCGCACAGGCGGGCGATGCGGACGAAGCGCTCGAGATGTTTCGAAAGAAGCCGTATCAACTGGTGATTGCTGACGTCCGTTTGCCGAGCGCCATGAACGGACTGGAACTGCTCGAGCGGCTATTGCGCAGCCGGCCTCAAACCAGCGTGATCGTCATCACGGCTCACGGCACAGTGGAAACCGCCGTTGAGGCGATGAAGTTGGGAGCCTTCGATTTCGTTACCAAGCCGCTCGACCTAGAGCTCATCCGCCAGCAAGTTCGCAAGGCGCGGGAGCATCACCGCCTGCAAGCCGAGGTGCACGAGTTGCGGACCCGCCTGGCCGACGTCGGCGAAGTGACGGGCATTATCGGCAACAGTCCCACGATGATGAATCTGCTGCGAGAGGTGCGTCAGGTTGCCAGAACCGACGCCACGGTGATGATCTGCGGCGAGAGCGGTACCGGCAAGGAACTGATCGCCCGCGCACTGCACGACTTGAGCGACCGCAGTGAAAACACGTTCGTCCCCGTGAACCTCGGCGCGCTTCCCGAAACGCTGCTCGAAAGCGAACTGTTCGGCCACGAGAAGGGCTCGTTTACCGGCGCTTCGCGGCAGAAGCCGGGGTGTTTCGAACGCGCGGCGGGTGGTTCGCTGTTCCTGGATGAGATCACCGAGATCCCGGCCAAGTGCCAGATCGACCTGTTGCGCGTGCTCGAGACGCAGCAGTTCACTCGCATTGGCGGCGAAGAGGTGATGCAGGTCGACGTGCGGCTGATCTCCGCCACCAACAAGCTGGCGGCAGAAGAGGTGGAAGAAGGGGTGTTCCGTGAGGATCTCTACTATCGGCTGAACGTGGTGCCCATCAATCTGCCACCGCTTCGGCAGCGTCGCGAGGACATTCCGATGTTGATCGAGCATTTCCTCAGTCGCTTTTGCCAGAAGCACAACCGCCCACCCAAGAAGCTATCCGCAGATGCATTGCAGCAACTCGTAGCCGCGCGGTGGCCAGGCAACGTCCGCCAGTTGCGGAATGTAGTCGAGCGACTGGTGGTGACCGGATACTCCGACACGATTCATGCGGACGACATCCCTGCGGAACTCAATCCTACAACCGCCGGCGCGGATTCTGCACCTCCTTGCACGCTGGCGGACGCCGTCGAGGTGGCAGAAAAGGCGACCATTCAGACGGCCCTCGCCGCTTGTGGGTACCACCGAGAAAAGACTGCCAAAATGCTCGGCGTGAGCGTGCGGACACTGCACTACAAGATGAATCGTTACGGCTTGTATTGAAAGACGGCCCAAGCAATGCCAACAAAATACGCGTCTGAACTTCATCAGCTCAGACGCGTTTCATGATGTCAGCTCGTGCATAGCTAATTGCAATGGTGCACGTGGCTGTGTGAAGGCGATTGGTGGTGCACGAAGGCCATCCGACCGAAGTGGGATTGCGCCGCACACGCAACGCCACTTGCGCTGGCAACCGCCGCCAGAACCACCAATGACATTACAAGCCGTTTCATGTGAAGGTCCTCCAGTTGCCTCAGGGGTAAATTCACCTGAGTTTTGTATCCGAAATTCGGTCGAACTGCGTTCGACTCAAGCGAATGTCGGAACGATTAACAGCAAGTGCACTTGGCGTGCCAGACCACTGAACCGTCCATTGCAACCTTGCTGCTTCCGGCTGTAGATCACGGCAAAAAAGGGTGGTGGGGCGTCGGTTGCTGCGAGATTCACGCGTTTATCTCCGGCCGTTGCCGTGTTCGCTGACCTGGCCGGTGGGGTTGTGATGGTTGCAGAGAGAACTGCGACTGCAGGAGTTTGCAGCTCTCGGCAATCTATGACGCACCCGCCTGCAATAGCTGCGGTGCGGGCAGCCTCCCTGCCGAAAAGTGCCGATAAGGTCAATTCTCGCATCTCCAGCAAACCAAGGCCCAAGTCCTATGCGCCTCCAGCGACTACTGCAGCTGAGCTTCGCGATCTGCGCCCTCGCTTCGAACACGGCGCTCGCACAAGGTTTTCTGGGCATCGAGCCCTTCGATCTGGGGGGTGAGAGTGCCGAGGACGAGATCGAGACCGACCGCGACTCGTTCACACCCGCCACCACCACGGCCGGCGACGGACGGTGGATCACCGAGGCGGCCTACTCGTTCATCGACAATCGTGACGTGCCCGAAACGCATAGCTATCCCGAGCTGCTATTGCGGCGTGGCGTGGGCGACTGGTTCGAATTTCGGCTTGGCTGGAACTACGAAGTTGGCGGCGCAGGCAGCCCCACATCCGGTAATATACCGAGCGACTTCGGTGACGAAGCCGAAATCGAACGCGAGTCGCGCATCTTCTACGGCGCGAAGGCGGTCCTTACCAGGCAATGCGGCTGGCGACCCGAAAGCGCTGTGATTGTACAGGGCTTTACTCCCACCAGTGGCGAAGTCAACGACACGCAGCTCTCGACGACCTACATCTTTGGCTGGGTGGCTGAGGGGGGAGCGACCTGGGATTCGGCCATTCGCTACAGCACCAGCAGCCAGGAAGTAGACGACTTCAACGTCTGGGCTCCCTCTACGGTGTTAAAGATCCCTGTCGGCGAACGGTGGAAGGCCCACGTCGAGTACTTTGGTATCTTCTCGGACGGCCGTGAGGAAGAAACTACTCAGCACTACTTCTCGCCAGGCGCCCACTACTTGGTCACAGAGAATTTCGAGGTCGGCGTCCGCGTCGGCTGGGGACTCAACGACCAGTCGGCCAACTTCTTCTCGAATGCAGGTATCGGCTGGCGATATTGATTGCAGCTGGGCGTCACATGGTTTCGTTCCTAGTGGTGCATTCTCCACTGTGCCAAAGAGCCTGCGCATAAAGTAAGCATTCTTGAGTGCGTGACACCTTGGCCGATCGTCAATTTAGCAGGCATGCTTCGATGGCCAGTCCCGGCCCAAAGCCGATTGCAACTACTGGGCCCGCAGTGCTGGCTCGCAAGGTGTCAAGCACGAACAGCACCGTTGGGGAGGACATGTTTCCGTAACGGCGAAGCACATCGTATGAGGCCGCCATCGCCGAGTCAGGCAGATCGAGTGCCTCTTGGCACGCTTGCAGGATGCGTGGTCCGCCGGGATGAATGGCCCAACCGGCGATCTCTTCAATCGTCAATTTGTGCTGCTCGAGCCACGCCAACAAACGGTGTCGCAAGTGCTGACGGATCAGTTCGGGCACGGCCGCTGACAACGTCATCTCGAAACCGTTGTCGCCGATCCGCCAGGTCATCGCGTCCAGGCAGTCAGGCACAACCTCGGCAAAGTTGCTGCCAAGCTGCCATAGCGAGTTGTCGCTGTCGCCCCGCCCGACAACCACGGCCGCCGCTCCATCGGCAAACAGAGAATTCGATACGATCCGCTCGTTCGTCCAGCCGTACTGGTAGTGCAGACTACAAAGCTCGACCGCCACTAATAGCACCCGCGCCGACGGGTCGGCATCGACAAATGCTTTGGCCACCCGCAAACCGTTCAGCGCTCCGTGGCAGCCCATGAATCCAACATGCGTGCGGGACACCTGGCGAGAAAGTCCCAGTTTTTCAATCAACTGGATGTCGAAGCCCGGTGCCTCGAACCCACTACATGACACCGTCACCAGATGGGTAATTGCCTCGGGCGAAGTCTTCGAGTTAGTGAGGGAATCACCGGCAGCTCGGCAGGCGAGCTCTCCCGATTTGTCGCGGTAAGTCTGCATTCGCTCCGCCGTGCTGGGGCCCAAGGGCTGCTCGGCGTCGGAGGGAGCATAGTACGTTTGCGAGGCGGGGTCGCCGTTAGTGGACGAATTCAGTAAGACGCTATGCCGCGACTGCACGCCCGACCGCTGGTAGAGCCGCGGGGCAAGTTGCCGCTGCTTCTCCGTGGCCACGCAGCTGGCCACCGCGCAGGCAGCTGCGTCCGCTTGACTGATTGAATGCTCGGGCAAAGCCAAGCCGATGCCGAGGATCGAAGTGGTCATGTGGTGTGTTGTTCCTGTTGGATTTGGCTGCGGCCGATCCACCGACCGATCGTCGTCCCGATACGTGGTTGGGCGGCTAGTGCGGCGAGGCTCCACCGCAGAGCCTGAGGGTGGCGGACTAGCCAGGCTATGCTGCGACAGGCGAGTTGTCGCGAGCGGATCGAGCGTGCGTACTGGCGACGCCAATGGTCGGCGAGCTCCGGCCTCCACTGCCGTGCCGCCTCGAATGCAAGTGGTGCAGCGAGTGAAGCGCCTTCAATGGCCGCAGCCATACCTTCGCCGGTAAACGGTTCGACGTAGCCTGCCGCATCGCCAACAAGAAACAGTCGCTCGCCGGCCACAGCATTGGCGCGCTGGGTGATCGGCGGCGTTCCGCGGACCGCTTCGATGGCGTCGATCAAGGTTTGGTCAATCCCGGCCGAGTGAAGTATCTGTTGCAGAACCGTTGTGGGGGAGGTGCCGCTGCTAAGGACCAGCGGAGAGATGGCAGCAGCCAAGCTCACTCGACCGTTCTCGGCGTGCGCCAAGCCCACGTAGCCGCTGTTGCCAACAGCCATGGTGATGCAGTGATGCGGCAGACTGTCGGCCGCCCCATCCCGTGCGATGACCGTGCCCAGTCCGATGCGGGAGTTTGGCGCGATGGTCGATTCAAACTCAGGCAGTTCGTGAAGCGACGGATGCCCCAGTCCATCACACGCTAGTACTATGGGCGCGGTAGCCGTGAAGTTGGCACCGTTTGTCGAACTCCACCGGATGGTCCGACTCGATCGATCAACGCGGGGCAGTACCTGGCACTTCGCTTCGGAGACAAACTCTGCTCCTGCAGCAATGGCTGCCTCGACGAGTGCAGAGTCGAAGGTGGTTCGTGTGATGCTCATGCCGCTCGGGAGCGGAACTTCGGCGCACTTGCGTGCGTGGTGAAGGCGGATGCGGTCGAACGATTCGCCACAGCAGCCACCGAGCGTATCACCAAGCCCAAGCGAAGTGAGTGCAGTAATCGCCCGTGGGTTTAGGCACCCACCGCACGCCTTGGTGCGTGGAAACCGCTTTGACTCTACCAGTAGAACTTGTAGGCCTTGGCGACCAAGCAGAAACGCCGACACGGCACCCGCTGGCCCAGCGCCAATCACTATCGCATCCCAGCTTGAAGTCGACTGCATCAAACGGCCTTCTTCCAGCTCATGAGATACCGCTCGGGCCAGTGCTTTTGGAATCGAGTTCCGGAGAGACCAGCCTGCAGGGCCAACTTCTCAACTTCGGCGACAGTATACGCGCCCCGTACCGAAGCAGGGCCATCGTAGTGCACCACAGGTGAACGCGACAGCACACGACACCCCAGGTGCGCGAGCCAGTATCCTACCCTGGTGCGAATCAAGTCGTCGGCCAAGACCGCGTAGCGGGCAGCCCGGGACATGTCCTGCAGCAGCGCGATGACTTGACCATCCTCCAAGTGATGCAGGAATAGCGTGCAAGTAATCACATCGTAACCATCGGGCAATGGCTGTTCCAGCACGTTGTATACGAAAAACTGACTTCGTGCGATGCCTTCACGTTGTGCGACGACCGAAGCGTGCGCCGTGGCTGTGGGACTAATATCGCATCCATGTACCTCGACTTCTACGCCTTCCCGTTTAGCAATGCGAGCAAGTCGGATTGCCAGATCGCCACCACCGCAGGCAATATCGAGTACTCGAATCGGTCGAAACGTTCTCTCGCTAGCGATGAGCGAAATCGCTCGCCACAAAATTGTTGCTGTCCGACTCCAGGAGTTGATTCGCTCAAGACCTTTCAAGGCATGTATGTGCTGCGAACGATCGAGTGCTGGGTCGTCCATTTTTTCAGGTAGTAAGTGCCTCTTTCCTGCAGGCATTTGCACGGTTCTCCAAGTCGGGCGGTGTGTGTCATTGAGCAATCTCCGAGTTGATCGGTCAATTGTCAAGGCAAGTCGCAAATCGCTATGAGCTGAGACGTTGTCTCATTACTAAACGCGCGGCGTACCGCAGTGGGATTTGTCGTGGTTGCCCTAGGGCGGTCGCTACATTGCTTCTATAATTCGCCCTTCGTGTGAACTCCAACTTAGCAAGGAAGCAGGAAGGAATAGTGATGCTGAAGTCTACTTGTCGTATGGTGCTGCTGTGTTTCATCACTGCAGTGTTGCCTGCCACTCCGGTCGTAGCGCAGCACACCAGGACCGCCTCTTCGCAGCAAGCAAAGTCAAAGCAGAAACAGTACCAGCCGGGTGATTTATACCTGGCGTCGAGTCATGTTTATACCCTGGTAGGTAAAACGGGCCTCGGTCATGAACATGGTGTGGTTGGCAATCTCGCCAGCGGTCACCTCGAATTGGGAGCCACCAACAAGGCGGGAGAGATTGTGTTCGACATGGCTTCGTTTCAGGCCGACACAGATGCTGCTCGAAAGTACGTCGGCTTGGAGGGCACTTTGTCGCAGTCGACCCAGCAGCAAGTGACCGATAACATGCTGGGCGACAAGGTGTTGAACGTCGATAAGTATCCTACGGCGACATTCAAGGTGCATTCGGCCGAGAAGGCCGCCAAGCCCAGCAAGCGGGGACTGCCGCAGTACGTGCTCAAAGGCGAATTCACTCTGCAGAAGATTACTCGGCCCATCGAGTTCCTGGTGGAAGTCGAGATGGTCAAAGGCTGGCAGCACGTCCGTGGTGGATTTCGTATCAAACAAACAGACTACGGTATCGAGCCGTTCTCCAAGGCGTTCGGCGCGATTGGCGTTGCCGATCAGCTGACCATCTGGGGCGACGCCTGGGTCGCGCCCATCAGTGGATCGGCCCAGCGATAACAACCGTCGAGAGTCCAATCCCGGAAACATCCATGATTAGCTGCCCCACGATTGAAAAAGACGTCATCCGCCGGCACTACGATGTGTCGACGCTGTTCTACCGTTTGCTGTGGGGGAGGCACATCCATCATGGTTACTGGGATAGCGATGAGTCGCCCAAGCTGGCACAGGATCAGTTGACCGATCGTTTGTTCACCGCGGCCGCCATCGACTCCGGAAGTTGCGTGGTCGACATCGGTTGCGGCATGGGTGGTTCGTCGCGCCGCCTTGCCAAGGAACATGCGTGCAACGTGACCGGGGTGACGATCAGTTCGTTTCAACAGCGTTGGGCTAAGTTGGCTGCCGCCCGATATGGCTTGCGGCGTCAAACTCGGTTCCTGCGAGCCGATGCCGAGCAAGTGGAGTTCGAACCAGGAGAATTCGACGTTGTGTGGAGCATCGAGTGTACTGAGCACCTGTTCGACAAGCCCGCGTTCATTCGTAGAGCGGCCGAATGGTTGAAGCCCGGTGGCACGATGGCCATTTGTGCGTGGCTTGCCGGGCCTGACCTCGACGAGGCAAAACGGCAACAAGTGTTCGACGTGTGCGAAGGGTTCTTCTGCCCGTCGCTGGCCACTAGCGACGAGTACGCAGGCTGGATGCGTGACGCAGGATTGGTCGTCGAGCGAGTGGAAGATTGGACACGGCAGGTCGACCGCACCTGGGAAATCTGCCGTGATCGGGTCAAACGTTTTGCCATTTATCAAGCAGCAAAGTGGATTGACCAGGGGCAAATCGTGTTTCTCGATCGATTCCAGACCATTTTGGATGCCTACCGCAGCGGTGCGATGCAGTACGGCTGCTTCGTGGCGCGAAAGCCGGAGGTTGGATAGTCAGCGGCAACTGCTGGCAACAAGGATACTCTCATGGAACGAAACTTAGGAGCCAGGATGGCTCGTCTTGCTGGCTGGGTTGTCGGCATTGGTACGCATCTGTTGTTTGCCTTCACCGTGTGGCATCTGTTCTGGTTCCTAAAGGACGGACGGGCCAGCAGCGATCATGGCAGCCTGTGGATCGACCTCGCGCTGGCTCTGTTGTTTGCCGTCCCACACAGTGTGCTGCTCTACCCGGCTGTCCGCCGTGCGCTCACGCGATCGATTCCACCGGCTTTTTACGGGCTGTTCTATTGCGTCGTGACTTGTGTGTCGCTGTTGATGCTGTTCGCAGGATGGCAGGGAAGCGATATCGTACTCTGGGACCTCCAAGGTGGACTGAGAGTGGGCGTGATGGCGGGCTTCTACACCTCGTGGGGCGCGTTGTTTTACAGCTTGTACCTTACTGGACTCGGCTACCAGACGGGCCTCACGCCGTGGCTGTATTGGGTTCGCCGCGAGAAACCGCCCCGCCGCGAGTTCCACCCGGCAGGGGCCTACCGGTTCATACGGCACCCGGTCTACATCAGCTTCATGGGACTGGTGTGGTTTACGCCGCACATGTCGCTCGACCACGTAGTCCTCACCGGCGTGTGGACCCTCTATCTGTTTATGGGAAGCTATTTGAAGGATCGCCGATTGGAGTACTTTCTGGGTACCAGTTATCGGCAGTATGAAGCCGAGGTTACAGGCTTTCCGCTGATGCCGTTTGGCCCGCTAGCTCGCCGTCCGCTAGCCGCTTCGTCCGATGGTACCGCGTCGCGAATTGCGGCCTAACGTAAGAGATGCCTGTTGAGTCTGCCTCACGCACGCCTACGTCTATTGCTCGTGTACACAGTACTGGCACTGCCGCTGGTTGTGTGGGGAGCAAGCCGCGCGCTGGAGGCCAACAACAACTCGCCCATCGATTGGGTGACCAGTGCTTTCGGGCCTCGCGCGGAGTACGATCGCCACTGCGAGCAGTTTGGCCCAGGCGACACCGTGATGATCAGTTGGCCAGGCTGCACGACTCATGAGTTGTCGCTCGACCAGTTTGTGGAGGTGCTCCGTACGGCACATGTATTCTACAAGAATGACCACTGGCTGTTCGACCGCGTTGCATCGGGGCGCGAAGTAGTGATGCTGCTGGTCAACACGACCCGTCAGGGAGACCAGCCAGTCATCACCCTGCCAGATGCCACTCGGCGAGTGAGATCGCACCTGGTGGGACCCGATGGTGTAACAACAGCCGTCGTAATCACATTCAATGCCGAAGGACTGAAACAGCGCAAACGGCTGGTCGATTTAATTCGCCAGGCGGCCCACGAAATCTGCCACGTGCCGCTTGGCGAGCTGCACCTCGCCGGCCCGGTGATTGACGGCCTTTCGGTCGACAACGCCAGCCAAGCCACGCTGTCCAAATACGCCGGCCCCTCAGCCGTGGTAGTGTTTCTGTTGTGTTGGCTCAACTTGCGTTCTTATCGCGCGGCGCTGGTGGTGTTCGGACTTGCCATGCTGTGCCAGGGAGCGGCCCTTGCGTTGGTGCACTATTCGGGCGAGTCGATGAGTGCACTATTGATTGTGTTGCCACCATTGATTCAGGTGCTGGCCGTGGCGGGGGGCGTGCATCTGACGAACTACTACTTTGACCTGGAATCGGAGGGCACGACCGCCCAGCGGATCGTGGCTGCGGTCCGCGAAGGCTGGCTCCCCTGCACACTTTCGGCAGGTACCACCGCAATCGGCATGGCATCGCTCATGACGAGCCAACTCGAACCAATTCGGGCCTTCGGTGGCTACTCAGCAGCAGGAGTACTGTTAACGGTAGGCGTGCTGCTTGGATTGTTGCCTGCCTGCTACTTACATTGGCCACCCCGCAAAGGGAAGAAACCAGCCCACACATTCGCACTGCCCTGGAATCGTTGGGCCGTAGCACTCCGCAGAATGAGCACTCCCATCGTGGTTGGTGGGCTTGTGCTCGTTGCAGTGGGCGGATGGTACGCCAGTCGAATCACGACCTCGGTTCGCATCGAAACGATGTTTGCCGCCGACCACCGAGTGATCGAAGACTACAAGTGGCTGGAAACACACATTGGCCCACTTGTTCCACTGGAAGTCACCTTGTCGTTCGATTCTTTGTCGCCACTCTCCTATCGCGATAAACTGGCACTGCTGTGGGATTTGGGCGCCCAACTGGAAACAGATGACGCGTTGACCAACAGCCTGTCGGCTGCCAATTTCTTCCCACCGATTCCGCAGCTCTCTTCGCTATCGCTCGAGCAGCAGAACCAGGTCATCGAACCGATAATCCGCGAAAGCGTGCCTTACTACCAGCAACTTGGGTTGCTCAGCATCGACGAGGGTGTGGAGCACTGGCGGCTGACTACCCGCACTTCGGCACTGGGATCGGCTGACTACGGGGTAGTGCTTGATCGGGTGTCGGAGGTGGTCGATCAGCAGCTCCGCGGCGTTGCTCCAACATCCCAACGAGGACTCAGCAGCAATACTACCGGCATCATGCCGCTGGTGCATGCTATTCAAGGGCAGTTGCTCATGGACCTGCTTGTGAGCTTCGCCGCGTCGCTTGCGCTGATCACAATGGTCATGGTTTTGGTGCAAGCCGGCGTATTTGCAGGCCTATTGGCTATGATACCAAACGTGTTTCCCTTGGCTCTGTTCTTTGGCTACCTTGGGTGGCGGGGAGAGCCAATCGACATTGGCGTTATGATGACGGCCAGCGTCGCGCTGGGCGTGGCGGTGGACGACACGTTGCACTTTCTCACCTTCTTCCAGCGCGGTGTCTTGCAATATGGTGACCGGGGCCAGGCTGTCCAACACGCGCTACAGCACTGCGGCCCCGCGATAATTCAAACCTCGGTCAGCTGCGGCCTGGGACTGCTGGTTTTTGCTCTCAGCGACTTCCTCCCCACCAGTCGTTTCGCCATCAGCATAGCCACGCTGCTTGCCCTCGCACTAGTCGGTGACATGGTGCTGTTACCAGCGCTGCTTATAAGTCCGTTGGGGAAGATATGCGCTAGGGATACTCTGGCCGGTTCAGACGTCGACAGTTCCGGCTGTATGCGTCAGCCCGAAGAGTTCATTGTGAACGAAAGCTTCGCTGCGTGAGCCGATGCACGTGGCGTTTGTGTTCTGAAGGAATACTTTTTATCTGCACCAAAGGCGGGTGGTGCGCGCCGCATTGCAGTTCGGTCTTCATGGTGACCAGGCGTCAGAACCAGGCTGCCACAAGCCAAACCGGTACACCAAAGATCATAGCGCTCTAGTCTGCTTCGGTCGCCCTCATCTCCGGTGTTGGTCACTATCGTCCCGACCAGCCTCCTAGCCATGAAGCCCAGGAATCTCGTACCAAGGAGAGTTTCATCCGTCGGTATCGGTTCAACCAATGGACCGAACGGTACGTCCGCTGGTTGAGCATGAAACGTGAATTGCGTGCAGTTCGGCATTGGTGAACTTGGACGGGCGCGAGTGCTTTGCCAGGCTGGATCTCTCCTCCACAAGCGAAATCTCGGCGCTGGTGCTGGTGTTTCCGAGTGACGCCGACCATTACAACTTGTTACCCACTTTCTGGGTACCGATGGAAGGTGCTCAACGGCTTGCAAGGCAAGATCGTGCCCCCTGGGCAGAGAATTCACTGCGAGCCGGGGGCGTTGGCCAACTTGGCCGTTCCAGTGGCCAGCAGAGCTTGAAACCGGTGCGGCCGTGCCCGGAACGGCACATGTCGTGTGTGTTGTGAATGGGCAGTTACGGGCAAGTTAATTTGTGGCGATTCTAACGGTCGTTTCAGTGATGGTTCCCGAGGAGGCAGGATTAACGGTGCTTTTACTACCAACCGTACGACCGAAGAAACCGATTCAAACATCGTGAATCGTATTGCATGCGCAAGGAGGCGCTGATGCTTGCACCGAATGTCTTTATTGTCGATTACGCTCAAGTAGCAAGGAAGTCGCTTGGTGGACTTACCAAGTTGGCTCTTGTTGCAGTTCTGCTAGCTTGCACCACCGGCTGCATGACAGGCATCAGGGAGTACTTCCGGAACGGCTGCGAAGTCGGCCCGGACTACTGCAAGCCGGCGGTACCTGTGGAGAGCGAGTGGATTGATAGTCGCGATGAGCGTCTATCCACCGAGCCACCCGATTTGAGTTCCTGGTGGACCGTATTCGATGATCCCTGCCTGAATGAGTGCATCCGCATTGCCTATTCAGAAAACATCACGCTCCGCGAGGCCGGTTTTCGCATCATGGAGGCCCGGGCGCTAAGGCGCGTTGCGGCCGGCAATCTGTTCCCTCAGTCCCAAGAAGCAACTGGTTCGTACACACGCACGCAACTCAGTAGCGAATCCGGATTTGGTGGCATTGGACTTGGCGGCGGTCAGATCGATATCTGGCAAGTAGGAGGTCAATTGGCCTGGGAGCTCGACTTCTGGGGCAGGTTCCGACGCGCCGTCGAGGCGGCCGATGCCAATTTGGATGCCACGGTCGAGGCCTATGACGATGTACTCGTCATCTTGTTGGGCGATGTGGCCGCCACGTACGTTGAAATTCGTACGCTTCAGCAGCGGATCGACTACGCCGAAAGGAATGCGGAGTCGCTGAAGGGATCATTGAGGATCGCCACTGATCAGTTCGAAGTGGGCAGGGCGGGCAAGCTCGACGTCGCCCAGGCACAAACCAACTACTCTCAGACCGTGGCGTTGGTTCCCCAGTTCCAGGCGCAGCTTCGGCAAGCTCAGAACCGATTGTGCGTACTACTGGGACGTCCGCCTGAGGATCTGACCACTTTGCTGAGCATGTCTCCCGCGCGGATCCCGCAAGCCGAACCCGATGTCATCGTGGGTATTCCGGCGGAGCTGATTCGCCGTCGTCCTGACATCCGGCAGGCGGAGCGACTGGTCGCTCGACAAAGCGCCTACATTGGCGTCGCCGAGGCCGATCTGTATCCGGCGTTCTCGATCACTGGAAACCTTGGGTATCAAGCCCCGACATTCGCTCGATTGTTCAGGTCGTCGGCCTTTACGGGCTCCGTCTCACCCGGTTTCAACTGGAACATCCTGAACTACGGACGGATTCGCAACGGTGTGATTGCCGAGCAGGCGTTGTTCCAGCAGTACGTTGCCCAGTATCAGAACCGTGTGCTGGAAGCGCAGCGTGAAGCGGAAGATGCCATCGTTGCCTTCTTGCGGTCGCAGGAAGAAGCCGAAGCGTATCGCACGAGTGCAAGTGCGGCCGTCGAGGCGAGTAGTCTTGTGCAGCAGCAATTTGAGGGAGGGATCACCGACTTCAATCGTGTGTTTGTTGCCGAGTCGACTTTGGTGACACAGCAAGATGCGCTGGCCGTTGCGGAAGGTAAGGTCGCCAGCAGTCTCGTGGACGTCTACCGCGCACTGGGAGGCGGCTGGGAGATTCGGTTGACCCAACCGGTAGGATTCCAGGGCGTTCCTGTCGCGTTGCCACAGCCGCAGCCGGAACCGGTGCAGCAACCAGAGCCTGTGGACGAGTCCCCCGAAGCAATTCCGGCCCTGCCGTCCGAGGCCAGGGAGGAATCCTTGCTCGACCTCCCGGCGTTTGCCATTGAATAGCGTTCCCCCGAACCGATGGTGCCAAGAAGATGCATAGTAGCGTTCGATTATTGTGGCTGTGTGGTGCAATTGTACTTTCCTTGGCCTTCATGACGTCGGAGGTACAAGCTTGGACAGGCTGCTCGTGGAGCAATCTGTTTGGCTGCGAATGCGTTTGTCCAGTGAAGGGATGTTGCGACGACTATTGCTCCAAGCCACTGCCCTGCACGCCTTGTTGTGAGTGCCCTCGAGGCTGTGATGACTACTGCCGCAAGCCGCTTCCTTGCCAGCCCTGTTATGGCGGTCCTTGGCTATGCGACGACTACTGCCGGAAGCCGTTGCCGTGCGTGAAGTGCCGCTCGACCGCAGCAGATATCTGTATTCCGGACCGCGTTGATTATTGCCAACAACCGTGCGGCTGCGCCTCCGTAAGTCCGGCCGACTGAAGTCGGCCGACTGGCCCAATCGATCACGCCGGCTGGGCCCGGTAGGGCAGCTAAACCGCAGGCTCCTGGTTGGGGAATAGGATGTCCTACCGGGGGCTCGAAGGAGAGTTGGGGGAGCACTCCTGACGCAATGTATCGCAGAGCGTGTGCAACTGCTCCTTGATTACGGGCCAACAACCGACAGCGGCGTTGCGCCGCCCGCGACTGCAGTCGTCTTCCAGTTGCTGCAACTGACGCAACAGGGGACCCGATTCGAAGTAGGCCACCTGCCCCCGGAGGCGGTGAACAACGATGCTCGCCGCTTGCAGGCTCCCCTCGGCCACGGCTTGATCGACTTCCGCGAATTGCTGGGGAGCCACTTCCAGGTAGGTGCTCGCCAACTCCTGGTAGAAGCTCTCATCCATTGGACAAGTATCGCTTGAAGTGTTGGTTGATTCGCGGGTGTCCCCCAGCACGTTGTCGAGAGTTTGCAGCAAGCGGTCGCGAGTGATCGGCTTGGTGAGCATGGCCGCGAAGACATCTGCATGTTGCGGCGCAGCGTGCGCCGTGAGATTGACTTGGGGCGTTGAAGTCCGTCCCCGACGAGCGTCGATTGCCCTCAGGGTGCGCGCCGTTTCGATGCCATCGATACCAGGCAGTTGTAAGTCGATCAGCGTGCAGTCGAATGATTCTTGCTGGTAGATGTCGATCGCCTGTTCGCCGCTGTTGGCGGTCGTTACCCGATGGCCCTCTCGCTCCAGAAGTTCGCGGAACAGCTTTTGATTGAGTTCGGTGTCCTCCACCACGAGGATACGCAGCGTTTGCAGCTGGTGAAACTGCGGCGCCGGGTGCGGCGCTTCTTCGTTATGGGCCACCCAAAAATTGCAGCTGAATCGAACGGTGGTTCCCTGGCCGACCTGGCTGACCACGTCGATCGTAGCATTCATGGCAGCGGTAATGCGTCTACAAATCGCCAGCCCCAATCCGACCCCTTTCTTACCGCTGGAATCGGTGTCATGTAACCGCGTGAAGGGTTCGAAGATGCGTTGTTGCTCGCTCGCTTCGATTCCGATGCCAGTGTCTTCCACCTCCCAGGTCAGGCAAACTCGTCCTTCGTCAGCGGGTGTTGCGAGGCAGCGAATCGCCACGGATCCGACGGGTGTGCATTTGATGGCGTTGGCCACCAGATTGAGCAAGACTTGTTGCACCCGACGTTCGTCGCCCATCACGCGAAGTCCTGTGTCGTCCACTTCGTCCGTCAACTGCAGGCCTTTGGCTGTGGCTTCCGGTTGCATCATCGCAGCGACACGCTTGCAGAGCCGAGCCGGTTCGAACTCCGCGACCTGAAGCTTCAACTCATTGGCGTCGATCGCTGCCAGGTCGATCAAGTCATTGAGTAGCCCCAACAGCGATGTACCGGCTTCCTCGATGATGGCCAGGTACTCTTGCTGCTTGGTCTCGTTGTTGGTAGTGCGAGCCATCTCTGTCATGCCGAGCACGGCAGTCATGGGGGTTCGCAGTTCGTGGCTTACATTTGCTAGAAAGCGTGTTTTGGCTGCATTCGCCTGTTCCGCTTGATCGCGAGCGGTGCGCAGACGCTCGCTGAGTGTGGCAAGGTGCGCGACTGCGTTTTCGATTCGTCGCACGGCAGGCCGAAAGATCAGCAGGCCCTCGGCGGACAGAATGGAGAGTGTCAGCACCAGCAGGGTGAATTCGAGACGTCGCAGGCGAGTGACCTTTGCTTCGGCTTCCTCGACATACTGAGAGACAATGCGATCCATGCCTTCCAGGAACCGACCTTCGTGACGTTCGATGACGGCCACCGGCTGGCGAATGTCGTCGGATGAGCCTGTCTGGTCGACGATCGACGTGGCAGACTGGCGCATGGCCTCGAAGTCGGGACGGATGCTGGCAAACAGTTCTTGTACGGCTTCGCTATTCTCTTCGTGCAGCAGCCCCGCAGGTGCCAAGGTTTGCAGTCCCAGGTGATTGTCCTCCCACTCGTTGAGTGTTTCCTGCAGTTCCACCACCATGGGCGACTGCTGTGCCGATTCACTTTTGTTGATCTGCAGGGCTGTTTTGGCGAGTCGCTGGCTAAGCATCCTCTGCCGGCCCGCGATGTTGACAATCTGCGAATCACCTTCGCCGCGGGTCAGTTGCTGCTGGATGAGCCACTGGGCACCGATGGACAGAATGGCCACGGCGCTCAGGGCAAAGATATAGAGCACCGTCAGACGCCGGCCCTCAGGCGTAGTGGGAGTGGATCGGTTTTGGGAGGCGAGGCTGATCACGCGTGCGGCTTCTGGTTCAATTCGAGTCGGCCAATTGTTGGGCGCTCATGCCATACTGTCGCAGCTTTTTGCGTAGACTGGCCCGGGTAATACCGAGCAGCCTCGCGGCCTGGGCCTGATTGCCGCCGGTATGGCCCAGTACTCGCACAAACAACTTGCGTTCCATTTCCTCGACGGCATCGGCATGCAAATCTTCCGTTCCGCTATCGATTCGCATCTGGGCGAATACCGCCCAGTCGGTGGAGAACTTGGTTGAGTCATCGGTGTCGCCCGACATGGCGACCACAGGGTCTTCGGCCATCGCTCGTTTCATGTCATCAGCGACCAGGATGTGTCCCTTCTGCTCGACCATGGCACGTTTGAGGACACTCTCTAGCTCGTCGATGTTCCCCGGCCACAGGTGGCGGCATAGCACCTTCATCGCATCTTCCGACACTCGTGTGTAGTCGATACCAAATCCAGCGGCGATGTGGCTGAGCTTATCCAGAGTGCGGGCGATCAGCAGCGGCAGGTCGCCGTGGCGTTGGCGAAGTGGCGGCAACGTGATCACGAACGATGTGAGTAAGTAATAGAGATCGGAGCGAAACTCGCCCTTCCGCACTAACTCTTCCAGGTCGTCGGTTGTTGTAGTCATAAGCCGACAAGGAAGCGGCTTGGATTCTCCGCTGAGGGGGTCGGTATAACTGCCGTCTCGAAGCACTTGAAGCAGCAGACCTTGCGCGGCGAGGCTCAATGTCCCGATTTCCTGAAGCAACAACGTTCCATTCGTGGAGAAGTTGATATTGCCGGGTACGTCGGCGTTTCCGAACAACTCGTGTTTGAGTTGTTCATCACTGCGACCTGGGCAGAACGTCTTGATGAATGGGCCATCCGCGAAGCGGCTATGGCGATGAATCTCGCGTGCCAAGGCCTCCTTGCCAGTGCCGTGCTCGCCTCGAAGCAGCACAGGCACGCTCTGCATAGCGACTTTGCCAACCGCCTTGAATACATGCTGCATGGCAGGGCACTCGCCGACCAGCGCATCGGAAGTAGGCTTCTCCGGAGTCTCTATCAAGGGAGGCTGGAGCGAGGGGGCGCAGTCAGAGTCCAACGCCGCGGTCGACTGTAACAGCGAGCGAAGCGAGAGGGCTCGTTCCACTTGAAGGCGGAGCTTCGAAGGGTCCAGCGGCTTGGGTAGATAGTCGAACGCGCTAAGCTTCATCGCTTCGATGGCGGTGCTGCCCGAGCCGCGAGCCGTGACGAAAATGACCGGCACATTTGGCGCCAAGTGATGGATTTTGCTCAGCACTTCGATGCCTATGCAGTCGGGCAACATGTTGTCCAGCACAATGAGGTCGGGGCGTTTTTGCTCGACTTCACGAATGCCCGAGGTACCGTCGTGTGCACTAAACATGCGATGGGCGATACGATCCATCGCCCGTCGTACAACTACGGAAATGAGAGGGTCGTCGTCAATCACGAGGACGACCGGCAGGTTCGGATCTTGGTAGCTCGGAGCTGCAGTCATCAATCGAGGACGAGTTAAAAGATGGTGGCCCTCCCGTGAGCGCATACCGGTAGCACAGCTGTTGCTGCACGTTCCATACCAGCGGCCAGCAGGCGACTGGGTAGATCGCGCAACTTCAACGTTTGCAGCAGTTTAGGGGAGTGGTGGGATTCCGCAGCCGGAGCCGGTGCCCGCTTTCTAAGCAGGAGATGCGGAGATTGCTGACAAGTCTCTCGAGTTGGGCCAGGCGAAGAATGAAGATGATCTGGCCGCTGGATTGCCGCCAGTAGAGCCCCGGTATCGTTGTCCGGCGATAGGCCATAGGCCTCCGGGGGGTGAGTGTCTGGCACCCGTTAGGCGACCGTAGCGGCTGCGGCTTCTTTCATCACGTCTGCCAGGGTCGCGTAGGTCAAGGTCCATGCTTCCTGAAGTTCGGCCGTATAGTCGTCTCCCAGGCCCTGTTCGAGAGTCCACAGCAAGGCGGCTCCCACTACTTCGTAGTCCTGCGGCTGAACGCCATACTCGGTATGCCTGACGCCCGATTGCTGAACGGCGGGAAGCACCTGCTCGAGATTTGGCAATGCGTGGATGGCCATCGAGATCATTCGCATCAACTTACGACCTTGTTCGGTAATGTCATTCTTGAACAAGGGCTTAAAATGAGGGGCGATCTCGAACAACCGATCATAGAATAGCACGGCGACCTGATCCGAACTGGGCGCGATCTTGGCCCAGCTTTCTTGGACGAGTTGGATTTGCTGTTCGGTCATTTCAACAAGATTCCTGCTGGATGGGTAGCAGATGTCGGAGGACAAGCTATCTCGCACTCTTAGAACGGGCGGGCGACCCGTCCTAGTACACATCACGCACGTAGCGGCCCTCCGCCTTGAGGCGCTCGACGTACTCTTTTGCCTGTTCATCGGACAACTGGCCGTGCGTTGCAATCACGTCGTGCAGGGCTCGATCAACATCCACCGCCATGCGTTTGGCATCGCCACAAACAAAGAAGTGGCCGCCCTCTTCGAGCCAGGCGAATAGTTCCTGGCCTTCTTCACGCATGCGGTCCTGCACGTAGACTTTCTGCTCCTGATCGCGACTGAAGGCCAGACTGAGCTTCGTGAGCTTACCGCATTGCGCCAACTCGTCGAACTCCTCGCGATACAGAAAGTCGGTGGCTTCGTGTTGATCGCCAAAGAACAGCCAGTTCTTTCCCGGGGCGTCGGCCGTCGCTCGCTCCTGCAGAAAAGCGCGGAACGGAGCGATGCCAGTGCCCGGGCCGACCATGATCATCGGCGCGCTCGGATCGCTGGGCACCGTGAAGCCGTGCGAAGGGTGCACGTACACGCGGACGGGATGGTCGGGTTGCACTCGGTCGGCGAACATGGTGGACGCCACGCCCTTGTAAGTGCGCCCACCAATAGTGGCCGCCGCCCGACCGACGGTGAGATGCACTTCACCGGGATTGGCCTTGTGGGAACTCGCAATGGAATACAGCCGCGGCGACATGTCCAGCAAGCACTCCATCAGTTCGGTGGCGGCGAGACGTGCGCTGGGGGTCCGCTGTAGGACGTCGTAGACATCCATCGTGTCGAGTTCGTCGGAGTCCACCAAAGACTCAACAGCGGACCTCTCTTCGGGATGCGGCGTTTTTTGGGCGAGCAGCTCGAGCAGTTCTTCACTGACTGACCGCAGGCAGTACTTCTCCGCCAGATCGTTGGTGGTGGTACCGTTGACGTCATCGAGGCAGGCGAGGACGTCGCCCACCAATTCATGGCAGTTGGTGGGGTAGACTCCCAGCGAATCGCCGACGTTGTAGCTGAGTCCGCTGTCGCCCAGGTCGATCACCACGTGCGATGTGTGTTTCGACGATCCCTGGCGGTTGAGATTGCTGCTCGACTTGATACGAGCGGTATAGGGATTCGCGCGGCTAAAGCCGTTGGTTGCTGCAGATCCGTTGGAAGCAACACCGTTCGTGGCCGCCCCATTGGACTTTGCCTGGCCGTTGGCCGAGGCACCGGTGCCTGCTTCCTTTTTGAGCTTCTTGAGCATCTTGGCGGTGTCTTTGCCACCTGGCGAGCAGAGTGTGAGGTTTTTCTCCTCGCCGGCCGCGATGGCCTCGGAGTAGGTCTGGCACAAGTAGCCGCACGCGCCACAATTGAGCTGCGCCATGGCGGCCATCATTTGCCGCTCGAGTGGTTTCCCTTCGGCGAGCTTCAGCCGCTCGTCCATTTCCAGATTCGGGTCGTGCCAAGGGAATTCTTCTTCCTCCTCGACGGCGACGGGCTCGGCGGTCAGCATTGCGGTAGCCATGCTATTTCCGTTGGCTGGCAACTCGCCATTGCCGCCGGACTCGACGACACCCGTCCACCCGGCGAGAAAACCATTCAGCCAACTACGCTGCTCCTCGGTGAAGGGAGCCGATTCGGGAATGAGGGAAATGCTCATGATCGTAAAAGTGGATGTGGAGATTTAAGCTACAACGGCCTCAGGGGCACACAATTCGCGCAGAGCCTCGATCTCGTGCCGGTTGGCGAACTCGACAAAGCTCTCCGTCTCCGAATAACGATGGTCCAGGTACGCCTGAAGCAACGCCGCCACGTGGGGCGGCACGGCATTGAACGGAAGATTGGGAAACAACTCGCGGCCGATGTTTTGTCGCACCCCATACCCACCACCAACAAACAGATGGTAGCCCTCCAGCGTGTCACCATCGGGATCGTTGGGATCTTCCACGTTGGCGGCAATCAGGCCAATGTCGCCAATGTAATGCTGGGCACACGAATGATGGCACCCAGTCAGGTGGATGTTCACCGGCTGGTCCAGTTCCAAACGCTCTTCGACATAGTCGGCTAGCGCCAGGGCGTTCTGCTTGGTCGGCGCGGCGGCGTACTTGCAGCCAGCCAAGCCGGTGCACGCGATGAGCCCCGCGCGGATACTGTTGGCGCGCCAGTCGAGGCCAATCTCCTCGATGGCCTGCTTCACTTCGTCGACGGCGGAGTCCGGAATGTTGGGTATCAGCAGATTCTGCCAGACCGTCAAACGAATGTCGCCATCGCCCCAGCGTTCGGAAATTGCGGCAATCGAACGCATCTGATCGCTGGTGATCCGCCCCACCGGCAGGGCCAAGCCGATGTAGTTCATCCCCTCCTGCCGCTGAGGGTGCACGCCAATGTGTGCCTGACGATGGTCCGAAGGACGCTCCTCGCACGCTTCGAGTGGGGCGCGTCGCAATGAGCGGCCAAGCTCTGCCTCGACTTCGGCGACAAACTTGTCGAAACCCCAGTCATCCAACACGTACTTTAGCCGGGCCTTTTTGCGATCGGTACGGTCACCATTGCGGAGGAACACCCGAACCACGGCCGCAGCCACCTCGACGCACTCGCTCGGCTCGAGCAGCACGCCAGTAGGGCGAGCAAAGTCTTTATGGCCGGTGATGCCACCGAGCGTAAGCTGGAAGTAAATTTTCTCAGGAAGATCGGAGCCTGCTGCGCGTACTGCCGTGAATCCAATGTCATTTGTATCCTCCAATGCACTGATGGTTCCACCGCCATCGAAGGCGATGTTGAACTTCCGAGGCAACCCATACAATTCGCGGTGATGGACGATGTGATAATGCATGTTGCGAGCCAGCGGCAGCGTTTCGATCAGCTCTTCGCTGTCGATACCACTTAGGGGACTGGCCGTCACGTTACGGATGTTGTCGCCGCCGGCGCCGTAGTTGATGATGCCCAGATCGCGCAGCCCCATCAACACGTTGAGTGGATCCTCGGCTTGGATCTCGCGTAGCTGCAGGTTGGCGCGAGTTGTTACGTCCGAGTAGCCACCGGCAAACCGATCGGCCAGATCGGCCAGGCCGCGCAGTTGCCACGATCGCAGCGCGCCGCCAGCGAAACGCAGGCGGCACATGTAGCTATCCTGCGCCGGGGCGACGTAGAACAAGCCGTAGAATTTGGTGAGGAAAACGTCGGTCCCCTTGGGGTACTCTCCAGCCGCGGCACGGGCAGCCATCTCGTCCCACATGTCGGCGGGTGGCTTGTCGCGTTTGGCCTTTTCCTCGCCTGCTAATTTGCCGCCGGCGGCCACAGCTCGATCCTGCGCGTCGGTGTGCAGGGCGGCGGGATCGGCAGGCAGCACGCCGGCGGCTGGTGGGGTGGCACCGCCCACTGTGATGCTTTCGCCATTACTGTCGGCACTGCCCGAGAGTACTGGCAGGCCACGCACCTTGCGGGCGACGTCGCTGCCCAGGGCGAAACCTTGCAAAAAACTCTTTTGATCGTCGGTAAAGCCATTCTGTTGGCTCATCGTCTGGCCTCTTCGTGTAGCGGCTGGATGTTGACTGCGCAGTCCTTGTAACTGGGTTGATGCGAGTGTGGATCGAAGTGTGGCAACGTAAGTCGATTGGTCTCTTCGTAGTGCATTGGGATGAACAACTGCCCCCGCTGCACGGTAGGGGTAACGAACGCCGTGGCTGCGAGTTCTCCGCGGCGCGATCGCACGCTCACTTCGTCGTAATTGGCGATACCGGCCAGCGTGGCGTCGGCTGGGTGCATTTCGACGTAGATGTTTGCTGGGTAGAGCTTTCGCAGCACAGGCGACTTGCCGGTACGCGTTTGCGTGTGCCACTGCGAGGCGGTCCCTCGGCCGGTGAGCAGCAGGAATGGATACTCTTCGTCGGGCTGCTCGGGCATCGCACGAGTTTCGTCCCACAGGAAATTGGCCCGAGCGTCGTCGTGATAAAATCGGCCGTCGGTAAACAGTCGGCGTTGCTGCTCGACGTTGGCCACCGGTTCGGTGCAGGGCCACTGTGCTCCGCCGGCATGGTCGAGTGCGGCGTAGTCGTCGATGCCGGTAATGTCGCACGGCCGGTTGCGCGAGAGCTCCTTCAGCAGTCCGAAAGCGGCTTCGGGCGAGGTCCACTGGCGGAACAATTCGCCGCAGCCCCAGTACTCGGCAATCAGACGGAATATCGCGAAGTCGGGCAGCGCTTCGCCGGGCGGACGACGCACGCGCTTCACAATGCCAAGTCGACGCTCGCTGTTGATGAAGGTCCCTTCCTTCTCACCCCAGCCGGCTGCTGGCAGAACCAAATCGGCTTGCTGGGCAGTCTCGGTCGTATGGTACATGTCTTGCACCACCAGGAAGTCGAGCTTGTCGAGCAACTCGCGTGTATCGGACTGGTTGATCCAGGAATGGGCCGTATTGGTGCAGAGTATCCAGAGCCCTTTGATCTCGCCGGTGCGGATACCTTCGATGATCTTGTGATACGGCCAGCTGTCTTCGGTAGGAATTCGCTCGACCGGAATCTCGAGCACCTCGGCCACCTCATGGCGATGCTCGGCATTTTGGAAGTATCGTCCGCCCAGCAGCCCCGTGGTGTTGCTCCAGATTCGCGAGCCCATGGCGTTGCACTGCCCCGTGATGCTGTTGGCGCCAGTACCCGGCCGGCCGATATTGCCGGTCATCAGGGCGAGGTTGATCAGGCTCTGAGCGACGCGAACGCCTTCGTAGTTCTGGTTAACGCCCATCGTCCACCAGAACGATACGCGTTTGCCTTCGTGAATCTTGCGGGCGACGCTCTCAATCACTTCCACATCGACGCCGGAAGCTTCCGCCGCACGCTCGGGGGTGTACTGCTGCACGAACGCTACGAACTCATCAAAGCCGCTCGTACTGGCGTCGATGAATGGCCGATCGATCCAATCTTCGCGAATGAGAATGTGGGCCAGAGCGTAGAAGACCGACAAATCCGACTTTGGCTTGATCGCCAGGTGACTGGTCGCCGCCATCGCAGTCTCGGTACGGCGCGGGTCGACGACGATGATCTCGGGGCTGTTCTTGTTGCGGCATACCCGTTCCCACATGATTGGATGGGCAATGCAGATGTTGGATCCCACCAGGAAGATAACGTCCGACTCTTCGAAGTCTTGATAGGTGTACGGCGGGGCGTCGAAGCCGAACGACTGCTTGTAGGCCGTGGCCGCGGTGGCCATGCACTGGCGAGTGTTGCCGTCGCCATGCAGTATTCCCATGCCGAACTTGGCCAAGGCTCCGAGGAAGGCCATTTCTTCGGTTACCATCTGACCGGTACTGAGAAAGGCAATCGACTCTGGCCCGTATGCTTCGCCAATGGATTTGAAGCGGTCGCAAAACTCCCCTAGCGCTGTATCCCAGGTGACGGGTTCCAAATCGCCGAGTGCGTTTCGCCGGAGCGGTTGCGTCGCTCGGTCGGGTGCGTCCAGCACGCTGAGTGCTTCCCAGCCTTTGGGGCAGGCCATTCCCAAATTGACGGGATACTCGCTGGTGGGCGACAGGTTAACCGCTTCGCCCTCCTTCAAGTGAATCCGCAGGCTGCAGCCCGTTGCACAATATCCGCAAACCATGTCGGTCGTTGCGTCAGGTTTGAGGCGTGCGGGTACCTGCCCCAAACCGAAGCTACCCGGCTGGCGGATCAGTTCCTGCGTGAGGACGCCATCCTTCTGGTGGATCAAGTTCTGGATGGTGCTCACCAGCTTTGGAGCAGATTGAACTGGTGGTGTGGAAATCGTGCTCATGGCTTGATCCCTCCTGGCATCTTTAGAGGCACCACGGCACTGAAGAACAGCGCCCGCTCGAAAAGTTCGCCCACCGTGACGCAGACAAACGCGGCCGCTGCAAACATGGCTGATAGCACCGATCCCGAAGGACTCACCATCACCAAGATAGGTAGCACGATGCCGCCGATTGCTCCGATCGCAAAGCGGATAATCGCCAGGGTGCGAAGCTCCTGTTGCATAAGCTGCCCGCTAAGCCATAGGACTTTATTGGACACTCGGGTGTGGCGGAACAGGGTGAGTTCGTAAGCCAGCTTGACGATCATTGCCGGTAACAGCAAGGAAGCCACAGCTGATACGCCAGGTGTTTTGAAGATTGTCATGGTGGCAAGCAAGAGCGCCAGGCCGGTCACGACCGCGGTGCCGGCGAATTTGCCGAGTGTTCTCAGTCCCAGCCAGAACTTGCGGCCGGTGAACTGGTACAAGCGGATCGAGCAGTACACGCCTGCTGCACCGACCAACGCAGCTGTAACCTCCAAGATGGGCCGCAGTGCGGGTTGCAGGACGGCGGCCAGCAAACTGTTTACGAAGCCCGGTAGCCAGCCGGCCACCAACGGAACCAGCGTGAAGGCAATAACGGTAAGTGCCAGTGGTGCGTACACGCCAAAGACTAATGCTTCGCGACTGAGCCAACTGTGCCGCCAGCCAAGGATTGCCCGGAAGGCCAAGTGAGGTCGTCCGAGGTGCAACGTGGCAGCATTGAGACCCAGTAAACCGATGACTACGGCGGAGACAATGGCCGCCTCGGCTGCGGTGCCCGCGCCTAGCCAACGCGCGATGGCGCCCACGGCTAGTCCGCCAACAGAGAGCTGCGTCAGCACCAGCATTATCACCAATGGCAGATGGGCGTGTTGAGGTTTCGCCGTGTCCGAGTCGCCCGCCTGCAGGTCGACAGGCAGTTTATGCTGTCCCCGGTAGATGGTCGTTGGGTTGGTGAGTTCAGCGGGAGGGGTGGCCGGCAGGAACACACCTTGGGTGGTTCGTTCTACTGTCTCCAATGTGTCGACAATCGAGATGCGAATCGCACCGTTGGGGCAGGCCTGTACGCAAGCGGGGGCCTCGCCGGCGGCCAATCGGCCATGGCACATGTCGCACTTTCGCACGATGCCTTTGGCGTGGCTGTACTGCGGCACCTCGTAAGGGCAGGCCATCGTGCAGTACTGGCAGCCAAAGCACTGGTCGTCCAGGTGGCGGACAATGCCCGTTACGGGATCCTTTTCGTAGGCGTTGGTAGGGCAGCCCTTCAGGCAGCCCGGATCGACGCAGTGATGGCAAGCCGTGGTGACGTGCTGGATGATCGGCAAGCCATTCTGACCATGCAGCATGCCGACAGAGCGCCAGGTTTCACCCGTCTCCAGCCCATTGAGGTGGTGGCATGCACTCACGCATGCCTTGCATCCACTGCACGCGTCGAGATCGACTTCGAAGGCGTACTGCTGACCTGCCGCAGGTTGGGTGAGGGGAATCAGGTCGCGGTAGTGCTTGGCCTGGGCCGGAACGTCTCCATCGTCGTGCAACTTGGCAAAACGCTCGATGGCGGTCAGCTCTTGCGACTCGGCCAACAACGCAGAAATCAAATCCTGCGGCGCGGCCTGGTCGGCAGTCGCCAGGTTCGAATTGTCCTTGGTCAATACGGTCACAACAGAAAGCCGCTGCAAGTGAATTAGTTAATAAGCACCGCTACTGCTCGAATCTCACTGCCCACAAAAACGGGCATTCCAAGTCCCCAGCGGAAGCCGTACTCGAGAAACTTCTCGCCCCGCGGAAACTCCACACCCAGCAGATCCCACGTCGCCCAGGGTGCGCAGTCGCGAAGGACGTGGACGGCAATTCCTTCGCCGATTCCTAGCGACAACTGGCGGCTCATCGGCGCCAAATCCATGAACGCTCCGTAGTCGGCCGACACGATTTTCAGTTTCTTCGAGTCGGGATCCATCGCCCACACTTCCATGGCCCGGGCGATTGGCGTTCGATTGGCTGAGAGCAGGACCAAAACCGAATCGAGTTGCATGGCGGTTCGCATCAAAGGAATCCCAATGCCGGTCGAGAGGCCTTCGGCTTTTGCTCCGGCAGCACGAAGGAATTGTTGCGAGGTGCCAAGCGAACCCATCACTCTTGGGAACCGATCGGCCCACACTTTGCCGGGCAGACCTGCCCGCCGCGGGAACTTCACGTACTTGCTAATCAGTCCAAACCGCTCGAGATTGGAGTGCCATGCTTCGGCGAGTCCCAACTCTCCGCGGTCGTTGGGACGCCAAAGTTCCATGGCTCCCTGGTTGCCCTCGCTCTCGTCGCAGGCCAATAGCACTACCCCTTTGCATTGCCCCGAATGCATGAAGGGAATCGACACGACGTGGCTGTGTGCGAGGTCGATGCCATCGTCGATTAGATCCTCGCATGATCGAATATGCGGCTGGCCTGTCTGGGCCGATTGGCCGACGATCCCCTCGCCCAACTCGAAGCGGCGTAGTCGCCGGCCTTCCTCGATGTGGTCGTCGTCGCCGTATACGCAACTGCAAAGCGCAAATGGCCCTCCAGCATCCTGTGGACGCCACACTTCGATGGCACGTACTATATCGGTGGCATTCACAGTGGCTTGCATGATTTCAGGTTTACCAATCAAGTTGGATGCTCTTGTTTGTTTGCGTTCGGCTCAGACGCCCGCACCGACCAATTGGTTCTCGGTGTGGGTGGCCGTCTCATCGATCGGCTCTTCTTCGAGCTCCGTCTCGTTGAGAGCTTCGACCATGTGCAGCGTGTCGTCCCACCCTGCTTCCATCTGTGCAGACTCGCGAGCGGGTACTCGGTGGTCCTGCTGTTCGAGGAACGACACCAGTGCGCCGCGTAGTTCGTAGTACAGCGGATGCTCGAGCACGGCGGCGCGATTGCGTGGGCGGGCGAACGGCAGGTCGAGTAGCTGTCCCACCCGGGCGTTAGGGCCGTTGGTCATCATGCAGACACGATCGGACATGTAGATCGCTTCGTCCACGTCGTGGGTGATGATCATCGTGGTGATTCGCTCGCGATCGAGAATGTTGAGAATCACGTCTTGCAGGTCCATCCGTGTCAGCGAATCGAGACGGCCGAACGGCTCGTCCAGCAGCAACATGCGCGGCTTGAGGGCGATGGCGCGGGCGATGCCCACACGTTGCTGCATGCCGCCCGACATTTCGCGAGGGTACTTGTCGCGGGCATCGGCCAGGCCCACAGCGGCCAGATAGTACTCGACGATCTCCTTCCGCTGCTGCTTGGTGCCATGTGCGTAGACACGATCGACGCCGAGCATCACGTTTTGGAAGGCCGTCATCCATGGCAGCAAGCAGGGCGACTGAAACACCACGGCTCGGTCAGGACCAGGACCGTCGATTTCGCGGCCGCCCACGGCAATGCTGCCAGCGGTGATTTCATTGAGCCCAGCCACCATAGTAAGCACGGTGCTCTTGCCGCACCCGGAATGGCCAATCACGCTGACCACCTCGCCCTCGCGCATGACCAAGTCGTAACCATCCACCACGCGAACCGCTTCGCCGTAGGGATTGGGGTAAGCCTTCACGAGGTTGAAGATCTCGACGAAGCGCGGGTCGGCAGGTTTGTCGGGGTGTGGATTCATACGATGTTGATTCCTCCGTGAGTTGCGGAAGCAATAGCGGCTAGCCCACGCGAACTCGGGGCCCGGGGAGTACCGGCTGCAGGTCGGGAAGGGGCAGGGTGACCGAACGGGTAAGCGACTTGGCCTCTTCGTTCAAATTCATCATGTAGCGAGTTACCTCGTTGCGCAGTTCCTTGAACTCCGGATTGAAGTTAAGCGTCGCCCGATCGCGGGGACGCGGCAGAGTGACGGGAAACTCGCGTCCCAGATGTGCTGCTGGACCCATGGTGAGGGGAACGATTCGGTCGGCCATGATCACGGCCTCGTCCACATCGTTAGTGATCATGAGCACGGTCCTCCGATCCTCTTCCCAGATGCGGATAATCTCGTCTTGCAACTGCGAGCGCGTCAGAGCGTCGAGCGCCGATAGGGGCTCGTCGAGCAATAGTACTTCTGGTTTCATCGACAGCGTCCGAGCGAGGCTCAGACGCTGTCGCATACCACCGGATAGCTCACCCGGCAGTTTCCATTCCGAGCCTCTGAGGCTTACCATGTCGATGTAATGCTGAATGTAGTCGCGACGCTCGCCTCGCTTCATGCTCGGGAAAACCTGCTTCACGGCGAGCTCGATGTTCCCATACACGCTCAGCCATGGCAGCAGCGAGTAATTCTGGAACACCACACCCTTGTCGGGGCCAGGTGCGGCAACCACTTTGCCGTTGATGTGTACCTGACCGCGATCGGGTTTGAGCAAGCCGGCCAGCAGCGAGACCAGCGTGCTCTTGCCGCTGCCCGAAAAACCAATGACGGCGACGAACTCGTTCTGTTCTACCGCCAGCGACGCCCGTTCGAACACCTCATAGCGGTGCGAAACGGGACCGAAGCCAAAATCGACATTGTCCAATTCCAAGTAGGCCATTGATGAGTTCTCCCTTCTTTAAATGGCCGTAGGGGCGCCGTCGAAGCTCACCAGCCGCTGGAACACGATCATCATGCGATCGAGCACCAGGCCGATGATGCCGACGACGAACACCACAAAAACCATGTTGGCGAAGGAATCGGAAGCTCCGTTATTGAATTGATCCCAGATGTATTTTCCGATTCCTTCTGACGAACTCAGCAACTCCGCGGCAATCAGCACCATCCAGCCGACACCCAACGAAATTCGCAGTCCCGCAAACGCCAGCGGCAACGCCGAGGGCAAGACAATCTTGAATAACCGACTCCAGAAGCCGAGTCGCAAAACGCGCGCTACATTGATGTGATCCTTGTCCACCGCCGCCACGCCGAACGCTGTGTTGACCATCGTGGCCCACAGCGAGCAGAGGGCCACGGTCACGGCCGAGGCGATGAACGCCGGGTTGATCTTGTACTCGCCCAGCAGCGGCAGCTCCCAAAGCCATTGAGTGAACCAGTGCTTGTCGGGATCGGGGATGAACGCACTGGCGACAATAAGAGCGATTGGCAGCCACACAATGGGCGACACCGGTTTGAAGATGGCAATAAAAGGCGTCATCGCCGCCATGAACGTCTTGGACAGGCCACACAGCACACCCAGCGGGATCGCAATGGCCGAGCCGATCAGAAAACCGACGAACACACACAGTACGCTACGCTTTACCTGGTAGGGCAGCGTAGCGGGTTTGGCGTACCCCGATTCTTCGATGCGATCGATGCGGTCTTCGGTTTGTGCGACTTTCGTGGCGGCCTTCAAGATCGTGGCCGAATCGGCCGCGTACAACGTTTCACGCGCCTCCTGCAGCTTGGCGTTCTCTTCATCCACCTTCTCGTACCGATTGGAGTCGGTCAGTTGGTCTTGCATCTTGCCCAGGTACTGACGTTCCTCCGCAATGGCGGTTTGCTCGGCCAGGGCGCGCTGTTCTTCGGGGTCCTTTTCCGCACGCATGTCGTTGATTTCGGTTCGCAGGTCACGAAGGCGGTCGCGCTCGTCGCTTGCGAGCTGTCGATAGGCTCGCACCTTTCCCACGAAGGCATTCTTGGCGTCCTCGTCGCCAACGGCGGCCTGGCTGGCCAGCGATGCCAACTCGTCGTCGCGCTGTTTCTTCGCATCTTTGAACTTCGCGGTCAGGGTATCCAACTCCTCCTGGAGCGGCGCGACCTTCGTTGCGAGCCGCTCTTTGGCTGCCTCTTTGGCTGCCGCTACGTTTTTATTGACTTCTGCTTCCAGCGGCTTCAGTTCCTCGAGTCGCTGTTCCACCCGCTCGAGTTCTTGCGCTCGCTCCTCGCCATTCAAGTTGAAGGCAGCTTGCTTGTCGTTCTCCCGATAGTGGAAGTCGTTGATGGCCTTGGCGGCATGAAGCGTGTCTCGAGGATTCGGAAGTTTTCCGGACTTCGTTTGAATCTTCTCAGAGACCACGTGCCACGCTCCCAGGAACAGCAGGATCGCGATCACTGGCACAACGATAAACCGCCCGATGTCCTTCAACTGCTTTTCGGGCTCTTCGCCATAGCACAGGCGGACAATAGGTGTCAGAAAGTTGAGGCCGGCGACGTCGATGGCCTTCACGGTCCGGTGTTTGCCGGCCCAGGCGGCCGCGCCGACGAGGCACGCCAAGATCAGAATAATCCACAATCCCAACATCGTTTTAGCTCACCTGATAGAGAACAACAGAGGTGTGTAGAGAGGGCGACGAATTCCAGAAGACCACCAACTAATCCTTATTGCCGATCTGGTGGGCCTTCAGGTACTCCAATGGCTTCTTGCCGTCGTACGTGATTCCGTCGATGAATTCGTCGGTGGGCTGTTTATACCCGTCGGTGTCCCAAGGCACCTTGTCTTCGTCCAGCAGACCCTCGTCGACCAGCATCCGGGCGGCCTCGAGGTAGATTTCTGGTTGGTAAACCTTCTTGGCGGTCTCGTGGTACCATGCATCCGGCTTGGGTTCGGTGATCTGTCCCCACCGCCGCATCTGGGTGAGGAACCAAACACCGTCGGAGTACCAGGGATAGGTGCAGTCGTGCTTGAAGAACACGTTGAAGTCGGGCATCTCCCGCTTGTCGGTTTGCTGGAAGTAAAAGAACCCGGTCATCGAATTCCTGATCACGTCAAAGTCAGCGCCCACGTAGTCGCTGCGGGAGAGGATGCGGGCAGCCTCTTCGCGATTGACCAGCTTGCCGTTATCGTCAGTCTCATCCAGCCATTGGCCGGCCATGATCAGCGCCTTGATCACCGCCAGATGCGTCTGAGGGTTCTCGTCGGCCCATTGCTTGGTGACACCAAACACCTTCTCGGGGTTGTTCTTCCAGACGTCGTAGTTGGTGGTCACCGGCACGCCAATTCCTTTGGCAACTGCCTGCTGGTTCCAAGGCTCACCGACGCAGTAGCCCTGGATGTTGCCCGCTTCCAGCGTGGCCGGCATCATCGGGGGAGGGGTGACCGACAGTTCGACGTCGGCGTCGGTGCGACCACCAATGTCGGACTTGGTGTACATGCCAGGATGAATACCGGAGGCTGCCAGCCAGTACCGCAGCTCGTAATTGTGCGTGGAGACAGGAAAAACCATGCCCATCTGCAGCTTTTCGCCTTCGTCCAGCAGTTCTTCGACTACCGGCTTGAGTGAGTCGGCCGAGATGGGATGCTGGGGCTGTGATGCCAGCAGGTCGGGATCGTTCTCCTGCATTCGCTCCCAGATGGTGTTCGACACGGTGATGCCGTTGCCGTTGAGGTCCATCGTGTAGGCGGTAATGACGTGAGCTTTGGTGCCGAAGCCAATCGTGGCGGCGATGGGCTGACCCGAAAGCATGTGGGCGCCATCCAGTTCGCCGCTGATTACGTTGTCGAGCAGCGTTTTCCAGTTGGGCTGCGCGATCACTTCGACCTGCAGTCCCTCCTCTTCGAAGAAGCCCTTTTCCTTGGCAATCACGATGGGGGCGCAGTCGGTCAGCTTGATGAAGCCGAACTTCAGCTCGAATTTCTCCAGATCGAGAAGATTCTTGTCCTGCGCGATTGCAGGACTATTAGAAACCAAAGCGCATAGCGCGATGAGGCAACAGACAGGTAGACGTAGCGACCGAACCGGTCGCGAGCATGCGGCGGGCATGGAGATTCTCCCAGGTTATTTCCGTTCGCTGATCGAATTCGTGCCTGGTCCCTGGCACCCGCCTGAGAATCGTCCTGATTCGCTTTTCCGCTAAGGCAAGTGGTATGCCAGAATCCACGTGGGCAAAAAATGACCGCCCTGGGTATCCCAGTGAACCACCCAGCAGGGCCCTGGGCGCCAAATGCCCCCTGCGTGCCAACAACGCACCGGTATCGCCCAACGGGCATGCAAGGGCTGCCACGCAGTTGTGCAATTTCCACCTGCGGCTTGCAGAATGCGTTATCTCAGCGGGTTCGAAATGGGCCGATCGCGCGTGACGGACGGGGGATTTGGCCAAGGCGGGGGGGAAAGTGAATAGAATATCGTGTGAGCCTGAGACGACTCCCCCGGCAACGACAGGAGGCTTCACTGTCACGGAGGGGGGGCAGTTGTCAGGGTGGGCCAGCCGACTGTTTTCCAGAAGTTCTTAGAATTCTGCACGAACCCATCGCCGGTTTGCCCCTCTTAGGGAGAGAGACTGCGAAACACCCGTAAGCTGGCGGCTAGAAGAGAAGACACAGGAAACACCAATGACGAATTTACAATCTCACCTCGATATACCGTCGTCGATTGCCGGGGGCTTACCTATAGCGTCCGAGCGGTGCCCGATTGAGTTTGCCAATCTGGCGAACGATGGATCAGGCTACGCGCTGCCTGACTATGAAGGCCTCGAACAACGGCGTTTGTGACACTTGGTCGAACTCATTGAAGAGTCCGAAGGCCCGGTGTCGAAGCGACACCGGGCCTTTTTCTTTGGTCGTGTGCCAATGGAGGCCCCAACCAACATGGGCTGGTAGCTGAGATCGCCCGGCACCTGGTTGAAGCCCAGGAGACGAGGATTCGAGCGCCTCCCAGCCCATCATTCCAACTCGCTGCGCCACCGGTGCGTGCAGGATTAATTTTCACATAAGGAGAAAACGGGATCATAGTCCGTGATGTCGCCCGGACTGTAAACCAGCTTGCCCAGCACGGGCGGTTGGCTTCCTCCTCGCGAGGGAGATAGACGAAAGGCTGGCCAGTGCGCGGCGTTCGCCCGTCGCAACATCTGGCGGTGAAGCCGGCGGAGACCTGTGTAGGAGCAGGGATGCCGTCAAGTAACTGAGGGTTAGAGTCGCCGTCCTACTGGCGGAATGCTACCCGAAAGATTGCGAATTAGGTGCGGTTATCGCGAAACGTGCTGGACGGGGGCTTAATGCCCCGTCGGATTTGGGATCCGAAGTGTCCGGGAAGCTGCCAACCCCAGGGGGCGGCAGCAAACCGTGCGTGCGACAGAGTCGAAGTGCCTACTGCGAACGCCGCAAGGTGTTCGTGCAGCCCGAAAGGGGATCGGCGGACTACTTCCCGGAGTAGGAAATCGATCGAGCGCGGCGAGAGTGTCCGACGGGCCGCTCGAACCAACCTCAGAAGGCTCGTTGCACTACGGCCTGCTGTTGGGCGATGGAGACATCAACAACAGAGGTGAAGGTGATGAAGGGTTTAACACGCCCGTGTGCAGACTTCGCCGAGTCGAACTCGGCGGAGGGTCATCGCCAGTCGGGATAGAGCTTGCGCTAATACCGACTTTTTTGAGCGTTTTCAGAATTGGTGTGCTGGGTTGGCGCCGGAGTGTTGGCTCGATGCGCGGAGGCCGAAGCAGGCGAGTTGCCATCCGTCGATGCAGGCCGACAAAGCAGCGGGCCAACAAAACAAGCCAAACCGGTGCACCAAAGATGAAAGCGCTCTAACACGCCCCGTTGGTCTAACGGTGAGGATAGCGGGCTTTCAATCCGCTGATGAGGGTTCGATTCCCTCACGGGGTGCTGGAGGGTATGGGCTATGGGCCATTAGCTGTGGGGCAGAAGCAGAATATCTGGCTTATAGCCTAAAGCTTACAGCTTGCAGCCAACACGGTAGTCGAGGGCTGGTGGCCCAAGTGGTTCTGATAAGACCGCGGCGCTAAGTTCGATTCTTAGGTGTACCACTTGGTGAATGACGAATGACGAAATACCCAACGAACATCGAACCAATAGGAGAGTGAGCATGTCCACTCGACAACGAAGCAAACGAATACGCCCAAGCTCTTGGGGGCTGTGGTGTAACGGTTGCACATCGGACTTTTAATCCGAGCAGTGAGGGTTCGAATCCCTCCGGCCCCACTCATCGCCCTGGCGTGTAGCTCAGTGGTGAAAGCGGCGACCTTATAAGTCGTGGGTCGGAGGTTCAAATCCTCCCACGCCAAATCGGAAAGGCCAATAGCCGTCGATCTTTGACAACTTAAATCGCACTAACTTGCGCCCATGATGTAGTGGGAGCCTTCCTCGTTGCCATCGAGGGTGTGTCGGTTCGATTCCGGCTGGGCGCATTTTCAGGACGTGGGAAAGTCGGGGCATTCCGCCGGTTTCGGGAACCGGAGATCGCTGGTTCAAATCCAGCCGTCCTGACTGAGCATTAATCCGGTGTGGCCAAATGGTAAGGCGGCGGCCTGTTAAGCCGACGATTGGAGGTTCGATTCCAACCCCCGGAACTCTGCAATGACCAATGAAGAAATACCCAATGACCAATTCGAACACTTGGTAATTGGTCATTAGTCATTGGGAATTGATCATTCACAGTCCTGTGGCCTGGCGGCAAAGGCAGCTTCCTCACACGAAGAAGAGCGGTGGTTCGAGTCCACCCGGGACTACTCCGGCAAGATGCCCAGATACGCCAACTGGCGAGCGGCCTGACTTAGGATCAGGTGTTTGCAGGTTCGAATCCTGCTCTGGGTACTTCAAATGCGGAATTCGGAATGGGGAATGCGGAGTGAATCGCCAACCATTCCGCATTCCGAGTTCCGAACTCCGCATTCACACAACGTCCTCGTGGAGCAGCTTGGAGTGCTCGCCACCCTGTCACGGTGGAGGACGCGGGTTCAAATCCCGCCGGGGACGCTTATGGGAGTTCGGAATGCAGAAGTCGGAATGCAGAATCAGATTGTTTGAATTCCGCATTCCGAATTTCAACTTCCGCATTCGCATGGCACGGTACGCAAACTGGCAAAGCGGCGAAGCTCAAACCTTCGTGCCTGTGGGTTCGACTCCCACTCGTGCTACTACGCGTCGGCTGGGCATTGGCGAGCCCCAGTGGTTGTAACCCACCCGCTTTCGAGCTGTGGCGGTTCGACTCCGTCCCGGCGCACTAACTGAATTAGCTAATCCCATGAACCGTAACCATGTCCAAAATACGAACCGGCCGCGGATATCGTTACGTCAAGGAACTTGGCGGCGCCGTGCGACGCACCCAGGTGAGCGCTGGCGCCCTTTGGCTTACCAGCCATGGCATGGTCCGCGGGCGGGTGCTCGACTTTGGTTGCGGCTTCGGATTCGACGCCGCTCACTTCGGCTGGGATGCGTTCGATCCGTACTACCGCCAAACGCCAGTCGAAGGGCCGTACGACACAATCGTATGCAATCACGTGCTTAACATGCTGACGAGAACGAGTCGACTACAGGCGTTTGAGACGATGCAACGACTGCTGGGAGAAGAAGCAACCGCTTACCTGATTGTTCCCCGCAATATTCCCGAGCGAGGAAAGCTGGGGCTGCGCAAGCGAATTCAAAACTACGTACGGCTGTCGCTGCCGGTGATTCACGAAGAGGAGAAACTTGCGATCTACAGGATGAACCCGCACGTGACGTTTAGTGACTTGACAGACGAAATCGAAGAGCGGATGAAATGACAATATGGCCCGATGGTCTAGCGGCAGGATGCGAGACCCTCAATTTTTCGGCAGGGGTTCGGTTCCCTTACGGGCTATTTGGAGGGGGCAGGGATCAGGATTCAGGGGGCAGGGAAGCGCAAGCGAGCAGTTGCAGCCTGCAACCTCCCTGAACCCCGATCTCCAAATCCTACCTACCGCGGGTGAGCCAGTGCTCAGCCGGGCCTCATAAGCCTGGATTGTCGGGTGCGACCCCCGAACCCGCCTGTACGCGAACCGGTGAATGATCTAAAGCACAGGGCTCATCAGGCGGAGCGTGTTTTCCAGCAACTTTTCACGCATGGGCCGGGCAGCCCAGGTCTCTGGATCCAGTCGGTCGCTCTGCTCCATGTACTGCCGTTGCAGGTTGTAAAGGTGTTCGCCAAACTGCTTGCCATACACGAAAAGTGAGACCTCGTAGTTTAGCCAGATGCTCCGCATGTCGAGATTCACGGTGCCGAACATCGAGATCGACCGGTCGGCCGTTACGCTCTTGGTGTGCAGTAGTCCTTGCTTGAACAAATGCACCTGCACGCCCACGTCGATGAGTTCCTCCAGATAAGATCGGCTGGCGTAGCGCGTGAGGAGCGAATCGACCCGCTCGGGGATGATCAAATGCACTTTGACCCCACGCCCCGCTGCACCGCAGATGGCGCGGAGCAACGACTCGTCCGGTACAAAGTAGGGGGTGGTGAGCACTAGCTCTTCCTGCGCCGAATTGATCACCGCCAGCAGCATCTGCAGCAGCGTATCGGAGGTTTCGACGGGACCAGAAGGAATGACTTGAACCGCGGCCACTCCCTGTGGCTTGATGCGACTGAGTTCGGTCGACTCCATCACCTGCTCGATGGTTTCGTCTGACTCGACAATCCAGTCGCCGATTACGGTCATCGCCAATGGCGCCACGGCGGCGCCTTCGCCTCGCACCATGGCATCTACCCACTCGCCGACGCCGGCATCCTGTTTGAAGAAGCGAGGATCTACCAGGTTCATGCTGCCGGTCCAGGCGAGAGAGCCATCGATCACGACAATCTTGCGATGCAGTCGCAGGTCGTTACGCGAGAAGACCACTTGCCAAATACCCGCAGGAAATGCGGGTAGTACCTTTACACCCGCTTCGCGAAGTTGGGCTGGCTGCTCGCTTTTCCACCATCGACTTCCACCCACCGCATCGACGAGTACCCGGCACACGACACCCCGCTGCGCCGCGCGAATCAGGGCCTGGGTGACGTCGTCGGCCAGACCGCCGGCATTCCAAATGTAGAATTCCATCAAGATGCTGGTTTCTGCGGCATCGATATCGGCGGCCATCTGCTTGAGGATCTCGGCCGAATCGGTGTAGAGCTGCCCAGAGCTGCCCGCCACGGTGGGAATGCCAAGCATGGTGTGCCCAAGTCGATCCATTCCCCGAGCTGCCTGCGAATGCTGCGACCAGTCGACATTGGTCATCGCCGGATCGACCATGCGGTCGGCCAGCAGGGAGTAGTCCGTGTGCAGTTGGGCGATTCGCTTCGCGCGACGTTGCCCCACCCGGCGTTCGCCGACGAGTAAGTAGAATAGTACTCCCACGCCTGGAATCACCCCAACCAATAGCAGCCACGACAGGGCAACCCCCACGGCCGGTTTGCGCATGATCACGCGAAATGCGACAATCAGGAAGGTGGTGACATGTGCGACGAAAGCCGCCCAAGAGTAGATTGCTGCTTCCATCGGCTCGATGATCTGCGGACGTGGCGATAGCGACACTAGAGTATGCTTCGCTTTCCGATGGGCAGCAAGGCACCGCGCGTTCGTTTCCTTGCCGACCCATTTGTCGAGAACCGGCGTCATCGGCAGCCCGTGGACGGGATGGCCGAGTGCTCTGCAGTTGGATTTCTCCAGAGTAGATGGCCGCCAATGTTTGTAGGCAATGCACGGCCCAAGGAAAAGAAATGTGGGGATGAGCACAGGCCCGGGTGACATGCTGCGTGCGAATCCGTTAGGTTGGATGGGGCAAACTGTACCCTCCACGGACCCCTCCAACTCAAAGGCCAGGTACCCATGCAGATCGACTCCAAATCGGCCGTCGCCATCGACTACAAGCTCACCGACGCTCAAGGCACCGTGATTGATTCGTCGGAAGGGCGCGAGCCACTGTGGTACCTGCACGGGTTCGACAACATTGTTCCCGGCCTCGAGCGGGAGCTATCCGGCAAAGGTGTCGGCGACCGCCTGCAGGTCGAAGTGGCCCCGGCGGAAGGCTATGGGGAACGCAACGAAGCGCTCAAGCAGCAGGTTTCCCGCGACAAATTTGGGGGCGTGGACGACCTGGAAGAGGGAATGCAGTTTCAGGCCCAGACGGACGCGGGACCGATGGTATTCACCATCGTCGACGTAAGCGAAGAAGTGGTCACCGTGGATGGCAATCACCCACTGGCGGGCATGGCCCTGCACTTCGATGTGACGGTACGCGATATTCGCGAAGCTACCGACGAAGAGATTTCGCACGGCCACATTCATGGGCCGGGCGGGCATCAGCACTAGAGGTCGCTAAGCGGCTTCCACATTCAATTTCAGCCACTGGCGGTAGGTCTCCAGATCGCCACGGACCAGTTGCAGGCAGGTCATCACCACTGCCGCGTCGTCGATGTATCCCAGCCCGGGAATGAAGTCGGGGATGGCGTCTACTGGCGAGGCGAAGTACAGCACGGCTGCTCCTACCGCGGCGATGGTGCCGAAGGGGATCTGTCGGTAGCTGCCCTGTACGTAGTGCCGGAGCATTGCCAGTAATAACTGTAGTTCGCGCCAGATTGCCGCCAACGTATTCGGTACGTCATCCTCCAGGCGGCGATACTTCTGCTCTCCCAGACTGGCGGCGGTAGACAGTTCGTCTTCGCCCAGGTGTTCGATGCTCTCTTTGTACAGCCTCTGGGCTTCTTGCTTGCGGGATTCTTGCTCCTCGCGGGAGAAAAACGGCAACATCTTCCGATACCTTCTTGGTGGGGCAGGGGGCGTAACGGCCAATTATACGCATTCCGAACGGCGGGGAAGGCACATTCCCTACGGTTGTTACGATCGGACGCAGGAAAATTCGGTTCCGCGCAGCCAAATGTTTGTGCGATTGGGCACCGGTATTCATACTGAAAACTTGCCTTCGCCAGTTTGTTGCTCCCCTGAGAATACACCACTGATGAAACTCTCTCATTGGCACCGCTTTTTTCGTCGCCCCTCTCGCTCGGCGTCTCGAAACCGGGGAGGACGCCAGTTGTCCTGCCAGCATCTGGAAGACCGCTGGTTGATGGCCGTCGACGTCATGGGCGACGAAATGCTCGTAAACGACCTCGTGTTCCGCAGCCAATCGACCGAAGCCGCCGAGGCGGCCGTGGCGGTCAGCGAGTTCGCCCAGGTGGTGGTGTTCAGTGGCAATGGCCCTGGTGACGATTCAGGCGTATTCGCCAAGCTGTACGACGCCGATGGCGAAGTGCAGGGCGATGGCGCCTTTCTGGTGAACTCCACCGTACGAGGCGACCAGTACGCCGCGTCTGTGGCCATGGACGCCGACGGCAACTTCGTGGTGGTCTGGGCTGGTCGCGGCGTGGTCGACGATCAGGGGATCTTCCTGCAACGTTTCGACTCTTCGGGCACAGCCTTGGGGGAAGAGACGCTCGTCAACAGCACTACGGCCGGCAAGCAAATCGATCCGACGATTGCCATGGATGCCGATGGAGCCTTTGTCGTGGGCTGGAGTGGCCAGAGTACCAGCGACGCGACGGGGGTGTACCTGCAGCGATTCACAGCCGCTGGCGAGCAAGATGGTGATGAGGTGCTGGTCAACAGCACCACCTACAATCGCCAGGAAGGGCTGGCCATGGTCTTCGACGCGGCGGGCAATCTTGTTACCGCCTGGAGCAGTCTGGGGCAGGACACCAGCGACTGGGGAGTGTACGGACAGCGATTTGATGCAGACGGCGATCGCCTGGGCGAAGAATTCTTATGGAACACTACCACCACGGGCAGCCAAACTGGAGTCGTGTTGGCCGCTGGAACCGATGGCGAAGTGGTGGCAGCCTGGCAAACGTACGGACAGGATGGCGATGGTTGGGGCGTGGCCGCCCGCATGCTGGACGCGGATGGCACGACGCTCGCCGACGAGATCCTGCTGAACGACGTTACCGATGGCGAGCAATTCGACGTCAAACTGGGCATCGCGGAGGACGGAACGTGGATTGCCGCTTGGACCACCGTTGCGGCCGACGGCGCGGGGTACGAAGTGGCGGCTCGCGCGTTCGAAGGCGATGGCTCGCCAGAAGGCGACTCGTTCGCCGTGAACCAGGACACTTCCGGTGCCAATTCCGGCCACCAGCACCATGCTTCCATCGCCATCTGGGGCGATCTGGCGACCATTGTGTGGTCGGGCAAGGGCGCCGCCGATCGGCAGGGCGTTTATCGGCAGGACTATGAGGTCGACCTGATCGACGACGGCCCTCAAGAGGCCCCCGACCTGGCGGAGATCTCCGACACCGTGGTCGAAGTCGGTATGGAGATGGAAATCACCATCACGGCGACCGATGCCAATTCGCGTGACGACCTGACCTTCTTTCTCGATGGCGACAATTCGCCCGCGGGAGCCACCATCGAGCAGACGGACAACAATACGGCCATCATTCGCTGGACTCCCACCGACGATTTCGAAGGCGAGGACGTGCTGTTCCGCGTGTTGGTCACCGACGATGGCGACCCCGCCTTGGTCGATTCCGAAGAGTTCACTGTGACCGTCGGCAACATCGAGCTCGAGGTCGATCTGAACGGGGAGGTAGTCAGCGACGACGACGTGACCGCGACGTTTGCCCCATCGGCTGGCCCCACGTCGATCGTGCCCGAGGAACTGGTGGTCATCGGGGCCAACGAAGGCATGGTCAGCGGAGCCACCGTCATCTTGGATGCGGCGCCGGACGGCGATGCGGAAGTATTGGCTGTCGACGTTGGCAGCACCGCCATCACGGCCTCCTACGACGCTGCCACGCGGACGCTAACGCTGACGGGTACGGATACCGTGAGCAATTACGAGCAGGTGTTACGGACGCTCACCTACGACAATACAGAAGTGGACGCCACCGGGACACGGACCATCACGGTTACCGTTACCGATGCACTGGAAACCAGCAGCGAGGCAACCATCGAGTTGACCATCGGTTCGGCGGACCTCGTCGGCCTGGCGCAGGCGATTGCCGGTTCGGGGGCCATCTTCTACGGGGCAGGATGGTGTCCCAACTGCACTGCTCAGAAAGAGATGTTCGAGGACGGTAGTCAATTGCTGCCGTTCATCGAGGTCACGAATCCCGATCGCACGCTCAACGGAGTTGGCACGGATAACGACATCTCGGTCTTGCCAACCTGGGAATTCTCCGATGGCACACGCATCGAAGGGGTCACCAGCTTGCAAGTGTTGGCGGCCGCCGCCGGAGTGGCGATTCCTACTTCCGACACCCCCTACATGGCCGAGATCGAGGATGACACCCTGCTCGTTGGTTCACCGCTACACATTCCGCTCGATGGTTACGATCCCAACGGCGAGCCGCTGACCTACGAAGTATCTACCGATAACGCGGGTGTCACCGCCACCCTGCTGACCGACAATCGCTCGATGCGAATCGCCGTCGAGGGGTATGGCGATATGGTCTTTGAGTTGTTCGAGGACCGCGCCTCGCGGGCGACCGACCGTGTGATCGAACTTGCCGATGACGACTTCTACGACGACGTGATTTTCCACCGCGTGGTCAATGGTTTTGTCATCCAAGGTGGCGATCCCACCGGTACCGGATCTGGTGGTTCGACATTGGGCGACTTCGACGACCAATTCAATGTCGACCTGCAGCACAATCGCAGGGGCTTGCTGAGCTTCGCAAAAAGTGGGGACGACACGAACGACTCGCAGTTCTTCATTACAGAAACGGCTACCCGTAGTCTCGACTTCAACCACACCATTTTTGGTATCATGGTCGAAGGCGAAGCCAATCGGGAGGCTATAAGTAACACGGCAGTCGAGAAGCAAGAGCTCACACCGGAGATTTCCAGCCCAGTCAACGATGTGGTCATGCGTGACGTCGAGATCTTTACCGACACGGAGAACGCCGTGTTGATGCTCAAGGCCGACGAAGGCGTCTCAGGGCCGGTCGAAATCACGGTCACCGTCACCAACTCGGCCGGCAACTCCTTCGAACGCAAGTTTACCGTGAATGTGGAAGACGACACGTTCGACAACCGACCCTTCCTGGACGACATCGCACCCGTGAGCATCGAAGCGGGCACCAGCGCCCAGATTCAACTGTCGTCGCAGGATGTCGATGGCGGACCAATCATCTACCAGGCATTCGAATCGGGCTCGGTGGACTACACATTTGACCTGACAGACGAAGGGCTGCTTACGGTGACTCCGCCAGATGGATTTACGGGAACCATGGAGATTGAGGTTCGTGTGACGCGGAACGCCAGCAGTCAGACGGACTTCGATGCTCAACTTGTGGTTATCGAGGTGACCGATCCTATGAGCCAGGCCTAAACTGACGTCGCCGAGTGGGGGGAAGTGATGTGGCAGCTAACATGGCACCGAAGTCCAAATTCTCCGCGCCAGTGATTTCTTGTGAAAACTGGTACCTTTACTTGCAAACCAAATTCACCCAGGAATAATAGGTGCCTGGTTGTTTTTTCTAGTGCAAACAACTTGATCTCAAACTAAGGGAAGCAGGCACCGTGGCAAGGTCGAACCGTGACGGGAAGCGTCGTTTCAATTGGCTATCCAGGCAAAAGCGGCGCATCGCCAAACGATCCGTAAAGAATCTTTCGGTCGAATCGCTGGAGTCCCGTTGGGTGCTCGATGGCACTGGTTTTCCGGGCAACGAATGCCCGCCCGATCTCGATTTGTCGGCCGTAGCCACCCAGCAGGTGACCGTTGGGGAAACGCTGACGCTCGATTTGCTGGCGGCCGGCGCGACGACCGAGGACCTGGACGAGGCTGGTGATCCGACTGGCGACACGCTTCGTTTCTTGCTCGACCCGGATTCGCCCTCTCAAACGCCCGCCGGGGCAAGTATCACCTCAGCTGGCGTGTTTACTTGGAGTCCCACGGCCGAGCAAGTCGGAACCTTCAGCATTGTCGTCATCTTGCTGGACGAAGGCACTCCGGTGTTGGGTGACGCTGAGGTGTTCACTGTCGAAGTATTGCCTGGCGATCAGGCGCCCGAAGTCGACCTGAATGGTGCCGCAACCGGTATCGATTTTGACGCCACGTTCACCGAGGACGGCGGTGCCGTGGCTGCGGTGGATGACGACGAGTTGACGGTAACGGATGCCGACAGCACGGACCTGGCTTCCGCTACCGTGACAATCACCAACCTGGCGGACGGTGCGGACGAACTCCTGGCCGTGGATACAACTGGCACCTCGATCACCGCTTCGTACGACGATTCGGCGGGCGTGTTGACGCTCACAGGTTCCGACTCACTGGCCAACTACCAGCAAGTGTTGCGGACTTTGACCTACGACAACAGTTCGCAAGATCCAACCGAGGGTGATCGTGTCATCGAGGTGGTGGTCAGCGATGGGGGGGAAACCAGCACCGTGGCAACTTCCACCATTGCCGTGGTGGCCGGGAACGATGCACCGGAAGTGGACCTGAATGGTGCCGATGCGGATGCCGACTTTGAGACCACCTTCGCCGAAGGGGAAGACGCGGTGGCCATTGTCGACGCGGAGATGACGATCACCGATGTCGACGATTCGGAGATCGTGTCGGCCACCGTGACGATCACTAACCTGCTGGACGGCGCCGCCGAACTGTTGGCCGTCGATACAGCCGGAACCTCCATCACGGCTGCCTACGACGACTCAACAGGCGTGCTCTCGCTCACCGGTGCGGATACGGTCGCTGCCTATCAGCAGGTCCTGCGCACATTGACCTACGACAATTCATCGGCCGATCCGACTTCCACGGCACGCACCGTGGAGGTGGTGGTCAGCGATGGCGACGATTCGAGTGTGGTGCGGACGGCCACCGTTAACATCACCACGGCAAACGACGCCCCCAACCTGGCGTCGATTGACGATCAAGATGCATTTGTCGGCGAAGAATTGGTCGTGCAGGTCACAGCGACCGATCCGGATGGCGGCGACACCCTGACCTTCGATCTGGACGAGGACAACTCGCCTGAGGGAGCGACCCTCGTCCAGACGAGTGGTACCACCGCCGAGATTCGTTGGACTCCCAGTGCCGGCGACCTGGATACCACGGTCGATTTTGTCGTGCTCGTCTTCGACGATGGCGACCCCGTGCAGGCCGATAGCGAGGCCTTTTCGGTCACGGTCTCGCCGGCACGCCCTGCGGTCGATCTGAACGGGGACGATCCTGGCACCGGTCTGGCTGTCTCGTTCACCGAAGGCGACGACCCGATTTCGCTGGCGGAATCCGACATCACCATCACTTCGGAAGCGAGTTCCACCATTGCGTCGGCTACCATCACGCTTACCAATCCGGAAGAGCTGGCCAGCGAAACGCTTGAGGTTAACGAGTCGCTGGTGGCAGGCATCACGGTGAACTACGCGGGGGGAGTGCTGACCCTCTCTGGCGAGGAATCGATAGCCAACTACCAGGCCGTATTGGAAACGCTTACCTATCAAAATACTTCGGAAGACCCAACCGAGGGCGATCGAATCATCGAGATCGTGGTGAACGACGGTACGACCGACAGCGGGGCCGCCATGGCAACCGTCAGCGTGACCGCGGTCAACGATCTGCCCGAACTGACCGTGCCACAGCCATACGACAACCCCTCGTCGCCGGTTGAAATCATGGAGGGTCATTTGGTTGAGTTCACCGTGACGGCCTCCGATGTCGATCACGATGTCTCTGAACTGACTTACTCCATCGACCTCGATGGCAGTGGTCTATCAGTCGATGCGGCCGAGCCAAGCATCACGAATCCCGGCGGGGTGTTCAGTTGGACTCCCGACGCAACGGGCAGCTTCACTTTCCTGATCGAGGTCACCGACGCCGATGGCGGCGCCACTCAAGAGCAGGTTGCCTTTACCGTTGTTGCGGATACCACGGCGCCCACAGTAACCGAGGGGCCCACCGGCACGTTTGCAGCACCGATCAATTCGCTCACCATCAACTTCAGCGAAGCAATGGGGCCCGCTGCATTCGAAGTGGCGAACTACACGCTCACTATCGTTGGCGGAGCAAACGACGGGCAAGTGATCACCATCTCCGATGTCAGTACGACCGACGACGTGACGGCCACGCTGACCCTGGCGACCGACCTCGCCTTGGAGAGCTATTCACTCGCACTCGACGACACCGACATTGCTGATTCGGCTGGTAACCTCCTGGATGGCGATATCGAGTTCGACTTCGATATCATCGCAAGCGAGGTATAGGCCAGCTGTATCCCCCGCGGTTGTACCAGCTAGCATCCGCAGCCGGAAAAGTCGGTTTAACTGGATGTCTTTGCGCAGCTTGCCGATAGTAACTTTCGGATGCCACGGGCGTTGGCGCGCACGGTATCGCTAACTTTTCTGCTTCGACCGCGTATTTTTTGGGGGCCGCGCAATGGATTGCTGCCGCACGAAACTCCTCGTCTTGACTTGCCTCGCTGCTCTTGTCGCCGTGCCAGCAGTGGCCAACGCTCAGCATTCGAGCGCGGCGCGGATGGCTTACAATCCGGTGACCGGTCAGCGCGAGTTGGACACGCGTTACCATCAGCGTCCGGCGAATGCCTCCCCCGCACCTCCGACGATGCAGCATCGCGAATCCAGCGAGCAATCAGTGTCGGGCGGCGTGGAGCAGGCCTCCTACTGCGAATGCGGCAACGACTATGGCGTCGGTCCTTATGAGTCCGACTTCTGCGGAGATGTTTGTTGCGGCGACGCTGCTTGCTGCGATATGGTTGGCTGTGGCGTTGGGCCCTGCGGGCCTGGCTCCTGGTACGCGGGCTTCGAGGCCACCTTTCTGAAGCCCCACCTTGGCGACAACGTGGCATTCACCGTCACCGAGAATACGGCGACAAGCACGACGATATCGGACACCGATTTCGACTACGATCTGGAGTTCTCACCACGCGTATTCGTCGGATGGCAGCGCAATTGCGATGTTGGATTTCGAGCCACTTGGTGGCAGTTCGATCACGATGCAGCGCCTGCCACGGGAAGTCCGCCCGCCGATGGTCTTGGGGAACTGACCTCGCCCGGCTTCAGGGAGACGGAGATCTCGACTAACACTGGCACGGATGTCTACGCGGCTGCCACCAGCATGAACGCCTACACCATCGATCTGGAAGCCACCAAGAGCACCGAGTTCCGAGCCTGGAAGTTTGGCATGGGCGGCGGTTTCCGCTACGCCTACATCGAACAAGGTTACCTGGGAGCCCTGTCAGACGACACCGACACCACGATCTCCACCATTGACTATCAGCAGTCGATCGAGGGCTTCGGTCCTACGGTGTCGTTCGAAGCACTGCGGACACTGAGCTGCCAATCCGGCATCTTTTGTAAGGCACGTGGGTCAGTACTTTTCGGAGATTCCAAGAGCCGCCAGGAAGGCGTCGAGGGTGTCAACCAGACCACTCCAGGCACCACGACGGTTAACACAGCCAGCGACGATGTCCTGTCGATTTGCGAACTGCAGGTGGGGTATCGCTGGACGCCGGCTTATGCCGATTGCCGCGGCTGGCAACCCTTCTACTCTGTTGCCATGGAAGGCCAGTTGTGGGACGGTGCCGGCAATGCTTCGAGCCAGGACGGAACGCTGGGCTTCTTCGGCTTCAACTCGGCCATCGGTATCAACTGGTAGCGGCCTCGCTGCCGGCTCCATGGTGCCAATCCGCTTCTGTGACCATGAAGCTAGGAGAGCAACTCTAGCTCTGGCGGGATGTCGAACATCCCGCCAATATCGTAGAAGCGTCCGACGGGGCGACACCGCGTGACGGTAAGCGGTAGGCGAATCGTGTAATACGGCAACGTCTCCGCTTGCCAGGCCAGTACCAGGTCGGTCGCCGGAATGGCACGCGTGTGAATCATCCTTACCCCCGATGCGGATACATCGAGCAACACCACCTGCATGGGGGCGTCTACCTCCATCAACTGTTCATTCACCTGGATGACCGTTGCGGTGCGGCGAATGTCGACGCGTTCCGATTTGCGTGTATTGGCTGAGACATGCAACTGCGCCTCAATGGCTGCTCGCTCATCAATGCACATGCGTTCGGCAAAATCCATAATTCCGCTCGGCACTTCGGCGGCGTACAGATCCTGCTCGAACAGGGGAGCAATTCGTTCGGCAAAGTGATCGGACACCACCTGCAATTGACGCTCGATTCTCTTCAAGCGGGTGTCGCGTGGCTCGTCCACTGGAGTACTGGAAACCTCCACCTTGTGGGTTCGCCAGTCGTCCAGGCAGAACAGTGAAAGTAGCTTCGTCGCCAGCAGTTCGAGGGGGATCGACTTGTGGAAATAGTCGTCTGCGCCGCGGGAAAGCACGTCACGGACGAGTCGAGAGTCGGACAGTTGGCTGACTACCACGATGCGCGGACGTTGGCTGTGCTTCAGCGTTTGGACGATTAGCGAGTGCCCATGCAATCTAGGGAGCACCAGCTCGGTCAGTAACAGATCAAAGGGGCGTGAGGCCAGTATCTCCGCAGCCTGTAGTCCGTCGGCCGCCACCTCGCATTGAAAGCCCTCCTTCGTCAGTGCGCAGCAGACTTGGCTCTGCCAGGCGGCGTCGCTGTCGACGATCAATGCGCGGTAGGAAAAGGCGTTCATTACGCAAGATTAGTTCGGCAGAAAGTAAGTCCAGTGATGGCATGACTTTTTCCCGCGAATTGTGTTATGGATTCCCTTCTTTCCGAATTCACGAAGCGGTCGCCACAACCCCTACGATCGATGATGGCTGCAAATTGAGCGGTTTGAAGTTGACTCGCGTAAGGTGCGTCCTAGCTTTTTGCGGTTCCCCCTAAGTGCGGCCGCCGTTTGTCGAACGAGACGCAGCGCCACCTGTGTTACGTGGCAGCTTGCGAACCTCCAAGACGATCAGTATCGCCTCCCGTGTCATAGTCTAGTGGACAATTGAACGAATGACTGGCCTGCTCCTGGTCCTGAATATTGTGTTCTCTGCAATCGCTTTGATTGTCGGGTATGCGCTCGGTATATGGACGATGACCTGTCGCCATCGGCGCCAGTCAAGCACCGGGCCCGAAGCGCCTGCGGTAGAGCGTCAGAAGAACATCGAACGTGAAAGAACCTTGATGGTTACTGAGCGTTTGCGCGATCTGGCAGCCGTCGTCGCCAACGACGTGGGCCAGCATTCCAGCAAGATGGGAGAGATCACCGAAGGGCTCAAGACGCTCGACACCACCGACGTCGAGGCTACCGGGGCCGGGCTCGTGAATGCCTTGTCGAAAATCGTTGTCGCCAACCAGGCCTTGCAGGAACGCCTTGCCAGGGCAGAAGAACAGATCGCCGCCCAGGCTAGGGAAATTCATCAGCACGAGTCAGAAGCGCGTACCGATTCCTTGACCGGCTTGGCCAACCGGCGAGCGTTCGACGATGAGCTGCGTCGACGCTGTAGCGAAGCGGAACGGAATGGAACGGCGCTGTCGCTGCTGATCATGGATATCGACTACTTCAAGAAGTTCAACGACACACATGGGCATCAAGCCGGAGACGAAGTGCTGCGGTCAGTCGGCTGTAAGTTGAAGGAAGTTTGCCGCGAGATGGACCTGCCTTGTCGCTACGGCGGGGAGGAATTCGCCGTTGTGATGCCTGCCACTCCAGTCGAGGATGCCAAGATTGGCGCCGAACGAGTTCGCAAGGCGGTCGAGTCGATGACAACTCGGTTTGAAGGTAAGCAACTGAAGGTGACCACCAGCATTGGAGTAGCTCAGTTTGTCAACGCCGATGACACTACCCGATTGGTTCGCCGCGCTGATGATGCTCTCTATGCATCAAAAGCCGCCGGTCGGAACAGTGGCTACTGGCATGACGGCCAACAGTCACACCCCATTGGTGTCCGGCAGCATATGATACTGCCCAAATGCACCAAAGATCGCCCCGCCGCCCTGACGCTCGAATCGCTCCCCAATCGCACCAAATTTGCCGATGAACTCCGGCGTCGTATCGCCGAAGCCGTGCGTACCGAGCAACCGATTGCCGTGTTGGTTGCCGAGTTGGATGGCTATCAAGCTATCCGCAATCGCTTCGACACGGATACCGCCTATGCTGCCTTGGATGCCGTGGCAACTTTGATACGCCACTCCCTGCGGGAAATGGACCTTGTCGCGCGGCTAAGCGAAAGTCGCTTTGCCGTGATACTGCCGGGCAACACCCTGGGTACGGCCGACGCTGTTGTGTTCAGGCTCGCCAATGCTCTCAAGCAGAGCCCTCTGCAGTATGACAATCAGCTTATCGATCTGGAACTTGTCACGGGCAAGTCCGAGCTAAGGATGTCGGATTCCGTGGAGATGCTGGTAGGCCGCGCGGAGGCCGACCTGCATGAACAATTCAGTGGCGGGGCGGCCGACCCTGAAGAGTCGCTCACTGCTGGGTAGTGTTCCGCGAAATCGACTCAGGTAGACTTGATCGGCGCCGGCTGGACGTTGCCGTCCCCCCCGGCCTGTCCACTTTCCTGCTGAGTTGTGGATCATGAACGCCCCAGTCGAACCGCCACCCCTCCAAGAGGGCACTCCCAAGCGGAAGTTTGTGCCTCGCTACAACACGGCCATGTTGCTGGGCGCGATGGCAATCTTAGCGGTCGTCTGCACCATGGCGATGTCTGTCCCCTATTTGGTGATGGCCATCTTGGCGACGACCTCCTTAGTGGCCCAGGTTGTATTCCTCGGTTTTTTTGTCGCTGGAGCTTGGCTGGCGCATGGCCGCCAGCGGCTGTTTGCTCTGGCCGTCTTGGCCTCTCTGACGGCCACCTTCTGGGGTGGGGACACTGGCACCTTCGCCACGGTGATCAGCGACTGGATGGGCTGGTCTCGTGTGTCGAGGGCGTACATCCTGTCGATCCTTATGCCAGTTCAGCAGATGGCCCTGGCGTTACTCGGCGGCTGGATCGCACTCCGCGCTGCGCACTTTTGGGAGGTCAAATCGGCCGATTCATCCGAGCTGCACCCACCCGTCGAGTGAAGCGTCCCGCCACCAGGCAACCTCGATGTTGTCCCCCGCTACGTACCTTTACTGAGGCCCCCTTGTCCTTTGCTAAAGTTAGCGTAGAATTCTCGCCGATAGCACGTAACTCCTCGCTGTAACACACAGCAGGGAGAGGTGCTCTCAGAGCGGTCTCCGGAAAACTTCAAAAAAGTTGCCCGGGGCCACTTGATGACTCTGAGAACCACCGCTATTATTTGTGTTTCCCTGGTGCTGAAGGGCGGAAGCCTGACAGCAGCGTCCCAGGAGCCGGCAGTATGTGGCCGGCTGATTCGGAGCCCTCGGGCGATGAATCGCTCTTTGACAATTTGGTGATTTAAGCAAGAGTGGCATCTTGAAATTGGAGATAGCCGGCGACTGTTTGCAGCAGACGTTGGTGAGTCTCCATTCCGAGCTCTTTGTCCTTAGACAAAGCTTCCGTCCCAATTAGACACCTCGATATCGTCGAGGGGGAAGGAAGTAAAACAAATGTGGATCTAGTTACTCGCCACCGCCGACTCCATTGGAGTCAACCCAAAGCGGTGGCATAGTACGTGAGACCCATTGATCTCTTGTTCTCGCACACGCACGTCGCGAGCCGGGTCGTCCCCGACCCCGGGTAAATCTCTTTCTTTTTTGACTCGCCAACCATCTGAGTCAATTTCCGATCGAGTGTCTTTCCGGGATCTAGGTTTCCCTTTTCGTTGTGCAAGTCTGCAAGAGCGCTGGATTAATGTGGCCAAGCTACTAAGGGCGTATGGGGGATGTCTTGGCATTAGGTGAACAGGCGTGGAAGTCTGCGAAAAGCCTGGGGGAGCTGACAAACAAGCGATGATCCCGGGATACCTGGTTGAACGTGGAGAACTGAAACATCTAAGTATCCACTGGAAAAGAAAGAAAAATCGATTTCCTCAGTAGCGGCGAGCGAACGGGAAACAGCCCAAACCGTGAGGGTTTCCCTCGCGGGGTTGTAGGGCCTTTCACATGAGAGTCACAAAATTGTCGGCTAGCAGAACTACTTTGAACGGTAGGCCATAGAGGGTGACAGCCCCGTATGCGAAAGCTAGCAATCTCTCGAGAGGTACCTGAGTAGGTCGGGCCACGTGGAATCCCGACTGAATCTACGGAGACCATTCCGTAAGGCTAAATACTACCTAATGACCGATAGTGAACTCAGTATGGTGACTGAAAGATGGGAAGAACCCCTGCTAGGGGAGGAACTGAACCTGAAACCATACGCCTACAAGCGGTCGGAGCCCTATGGCCTTTTAGGCAACGGGTGACGGCGTGCCTTTTGCATAATGATCCGGCGAGTTACCGTTAGCGGCTTGGTTAAGGTCTTACGGACCGAAGCCTCAGGGAAACCGAGTCTTAATAGGGCGTTTTTGTCGTTAGTGGTAGACGCGAAACCGGGTGAACTACCCATGAGCAGGTTGAAGCGCGGGTTGTACTGCGTGGAGGACCGAACCCACTTGGGTTGAAAACCGAGGGGATGACTTGTGGGGAGGAGTGAAAGTCTAATCAAACCCGGAGATAGCTCGTTCTCTCCGAAATAGCTTTAGGGCTAGCCTTGAGCTACTATGCATCGGGGGTAGAGATACTGATTTGGAGGTGGGCCCTTCGCAGGGTACCCCTCTGAGCCAAACTCCGAATACCGATGTAATTATCTCGGGAGTCAGTCCGCGGGGGATAAGCTTCGCGGTCGAGAGGGAAACAACCCAGACTATCGGCTAAGGTCCCGAAGTCGTACTCAGTCACTAAGGAAGTTGAATTGCTGAGACAACCAGGATGTTGGCTTAGAAGCAGCCATCATTTAAAAAGTGCGTAACAGCTTACTGGTCGAGCAATTCTGCGCCAATAATGAACGGGAGTAAGTACGACACCGAAGCCATAGATGTGCCTTCGGGCACGTGGTAGGAGAGCGCTGTAGGTCAGATACGAGCCGTACCGAAAGGAGCGGTGTTGGGGCCTACAGGTGATTATGCCGGAATGAGTAACGATAAGGCAGGTGAGAATCCTGCCCGCCGAAAGCCTAAGGTTTCCTGGGGAAGGTAATTCCGCCCAGGGTTAGCCGGTTCCTAAGGCGAGGCCGAAAGGCGTAGTCGATGGACAGCAGGTAAATATTCCTGCGCTAGCTATGTGGACCGATGGAGGGACGGCGTCCGAAAAGCGATCGGGGATCTTAGATCAGCCCGTGGGCTGCAGCAAGGTGTTGGGTAGGTAAATCCGCCCATATAAACCAAGCTGTAGCGCCGAACTCGATTTACAGAGGAAGTCGCTGGAAGGACGTCCAAGAAAAGCTTCTAAGGGTTGAAGCATAGCTAACCGTACTAAAACTGACACAGGTAGGCGAGACGAGTAGTCTAAGGCGCTCGGGAGAACACTGGTTAAGGAACTCTGCAAAATGATCCCGTAAGTTCGCGATAAGGGATGCCGGTGAGAGCCGGCCACAGTAAATCGATTCCTCCGACTGTTTATCAAAAACACAGGACTCTGCAAACTCGCAAGAGGAAGTATAGGGTCTGACGCCTGCCCGGTGCTGGTAGGTTAAGGTAAGAGGTTAGTTTAACTACGAAGCTTTTGACCGAAGCCCCAGTAAACGGCGGCCGTAACTATGACGGTCCTAAGGTAGCGAAGTTCCTTGTCGGGTAAGTTCCGACCTGCATGAAAGGCGTAACGAGAGGAATACTGTCTCAACCAGTGACCCGGTGAAATTGTAGTCGTGGTGAAGATGCCACGTTCCCGCAGCTAGACGGAAAGACCCCGTGAACCTTTACTGTAGGCTGATATTGGGTTGAGCTATGTACTGTGTAGGATAGGTGGGAGGCTATGATGCCGGCGCGCTAGCGTCGGTGGAGCCGTTGGTGAAATACCACCCTGTTCATGGTTTAATTCTAACGTTGATTCCTGTGAATCCAGGCAACGGACAGTGTCAGTTGGGCAGTTTGACTGGGGCGGTCTCCTCCCAAAGAGTAACGGAGGAGCCCAATAGGTACCCTCAGCCTGGTTGGCAATCAGGCATCGAGCGCAAAGGTAGAAGGGTGCTAAACTGCGAGACTTATCAGTCGAGCAGGTACGAAAGTAGGGCTTAGTGATCCGGTGGTTCCGTATGGAAGGGCCATCGCTCAACAGATAAAAGGTACTCCGGGGATAACAGGCTTATCGCTCCCGAGCGTCCATAGCGGCGGAGCGGTTTGGCACCTCGATGTCGGCTCATCACATCCTGGGGGTGGAGAAGCTCCCAAGGGTTTGGCTGTTCGCCAATGAAAGTGGTACGTGAGCTGGGTTCAGACCGTCGTGAGACAGGTCGGTCCCTATCTACTGTGGGCGCACGAAACTTGCGGAGGTTCATCTTTAGTACGAGAGGATTTAGATGGACGACCCTCTGGTGTTCCTGTTGTCGCGCTAGCGGCACGGCAGGGTAGCTAAGGTCGGAAAGGATAAACGCTGAAGGCATCTAAGCGTGAAGCCCGCTCCAAGATGAGGTTTCGTTGGGCAATGCCCGAAAGTCCCCTGGAAGACGACCAGGTCGATAGGTCGGATGTGTAAGTGCAGTAATGTATTCAGCTAACCGATACTAACGGACGAATGCTTGGCCACATTAATCTTACGCTCTTGTCGCGTTTCTAACGAAACGGACAGTGCGATTAGCATAAGGCCAAAGAGGGAGAGTTTCACACTCTCCATGACACTCTTGCTAGTCACCAAGTCAAAGCGGCACGTATGGTTTCACCGCCTGCGTGTCGATTTCTGGCGACCATAGCCGAAAGGAAATACCTGTTCCCATTCCGAACACAGTAGTCAAGCTTTCGGTGCCGATGATAGTGCCTACCAGTGCGAAAGTAGGTATCGCCAGTTTTTTATCTTTGCCTTCGGGCTTAGATCAAACCCCGTTTGAACTCCGGTTCAAGCGGGGTTTTTTTTGTGGCTATACCGATCTTCAATCGTCTCAGTGCTGGAATCTCCTGGCGATTGCCTCGTTACCGGTTATCGCTGATGCTTGCTCGCTGGCCTATCGAGTGGTTAATCTAGGGCATAAGCAGGTTTCAAATCGAAGGGGCAGCTGTGGGCGGTATTCGCGTTATCTTGTCGGCCGTTTTCTTCCAGTTAGTTTCTGTCGCCATCGGTCAGACGCTACCCTCCGGTACGATTAATGTTCCCCCCACGCTCGTGGGCAACAATGAGTCAATTCATTCCAGTACTACTTTAAATGTCTTGGCTACCGGTCAGGTCGGCAGTAATTTCAAAGCGGGCTTGGACAATGGCTCCAGTTCCAATGTCATCGTTAATGTTAACGGTGGTACGATCGGAAGCGGACTGCGTGCCAACAGCGGCAGTCAAATTAATGTAGTGAGCGGGGAAGTCGGCTCGCTGGAGATACGCCCAGGTGCGGTGGCAAACATCTCTGGAGGCGAAGTTGGGGGAGTACAAATCTACGCAGGGGGAACAATGCTTCTCTCCGGTGGCTCGCTCGCGAGCGTAAGTGGCGCCACAAGTGGAGTCGAGATTGTTATCTCTGGTGGTTCTATAGGCGACACAGATCTACTGTCTGGCATGCAGTTTTTCGGAGGCGAGTTTCGCATGAACGGCGCGGAAATCGCGGGCGGAAGTGTCCTGGTCCCCAGCGGTAGCCTGCTTTCGGGCACACTGGAAGATGGTTCGATCTTTGCTCTCTCAGGCATGTGGCAAATTCAAGTGCCGCTGAATGAGACCACCGTCCCTGCCATTAGTTCAACGCCAATCGTTGCAGACCAGGGGACTCTGTACCTAGACCAGTTGCGTCCTGGCGAGTCGCTTGTGGTGAAAGATGGCGGGGTGGTGAACGAGTCCTTCTTTGGTTACCTGACTGCGATCGGCGCTACGATTGGACTTGAAGGGGGCCAAATGCGCGGCGCTTACAATTTGATTGATTCCGATCTTGATATTGATCAAGGGTTGGTCGAGTTCTATGACGCTTCCTATGGAAGTACGGTGAATCAAACTGGTGGAGTTGTACGCAATGCCTTTGCCCAGCAGGGCGGTATCGTTACGATGTCTGGCGGCACCTTGCAGAATGGCATCAATGCCTCTGCCGGCAGTGCGATCAATATCTCAGGCGGTACGGTCGGTGGTCATTCCTATCTGTATGAGGACAGCGAGGTAAACGTTTCCGGTGGGCAACTGGGGGAGATTCACGTCTTGACGGACAGTCTTAGTATCTCCGGTGGTCATATTAATGCCCTGGATGCCTGGAGGAATTCCGTTGTGAATATCTCGGGAGGCACCTTTGGCGACAGTTTTGAAGCCGCACTCGAAAGCACGGTCAATTTCTCCGGTACTTCGTTTGCCATCGATGGGGTTCCAATTCAAGAACTGCAGTTGGGCAATCCGTTAGAAATTGCGCAGCGAGACGTCACACTCAGCGGGTTTCTCGCGGATGGATCGCCAATAAGTTTCCTGTTGAGTTCCAGCGGTACGGCGAGCAGTTCTGTTTTCTCGCCTTACGCAGTCATAACAGTCACGCTCGTAGAGCCGGAAACTATCCCCGGCGACTACAACTCCGACGGCATCGTCAACTTGGCCGACTACACCGTCTGGCGTAACAACCTCGGGGCCACCGGCGCTAGCCTCGCGGCCGACGGCAATGGCGACTCGGTGGTTGATGCGGCCGACTACGGGGTGTGGAAGGAACACTTCGGCCAGTCGGCCTCTGGCTCTGCGGGGGCGATCACGACTGTGCCTGAGCCTGGCGCAGAGGGATTGCTGCTTCTGGCCTTAGCAATGCTTGCCGTTGCGACCCGCCTGCCAGGGAGTAAACAATAATCTCCAATATTCAATTGTTGGGTTATGATCGCACTATTTGAACATGCATCAAAATGCTGTGCAAAACCATGTCGAATCTCCAGCTTGGTGTTATCGCGATTGCGCTCCTAGTGTGCGTCGCCACGTCGCCCTTGAGCATGGCGGGCCGCGGAGTTATCGTCGATGCCGAAGGGACGCTGTGGGACGTTGACCTGACCAGCGGCCAGTACTCGAATCCCAGAGAGACTTTTAGATCGGATTGCACTGGATGTCTCGCCCTGGGTGGAAGTGGAGCAGGACTTGAGACCGACAGTAGTGGTGTCCTGTACGGAGTCAACCGAAATGAACTTTACAGAGTTGACGAGCGAACTGGAGCCGCCGATTTTGTTGGCGCACTCAGGTATTCCGATTTCTACCCCGGCGGTATCGCATGGGATCCTACTGCGGAGAGGATGTTTACATCATACATTAGTCTCGGTGGATGGGTGCGGGCTCTATTGGAGGTCGACCTTGCAAGTGGTCAATTGCAGTTGTTGACCGGCATCCGTATTCACAAAGGGGGAATTGCGGCGCTCGGGATTGACGATACCGGCGCATTGTTCGCTTTGTCCTCTATTTATGAAGACGGTGTCGGAGTAGTCGATTCGGTTTCGCAAGTCGACAAGAGTAATGGTGAATTTCTTTGGTCGCGGAGCCTGTCGCAGAATGTTTCAGTGAGCGGTGCAGCTTCCATGGATTTCGATCCCGATACGAATCAGATGTATGTTGCCGCGACACCTGGTTACGGTATCCCCCCATCCCTCTACACTATCAATGTCCACACTGGCAATGTGATCGAGATCGGTAGTGAATCAGAGTTCATCTATCCAATGTCGCTAGTAATATTGCCAAGCACGCCGCTCCCCGGCGATTTCAACAACGACGGCACCGTCGACCTCGCCGACTACACCGTCTGGCGAAACAACCTCGGGGCCACCGGCACCGGCCTCGCCGCCGATGGCAATGGCGACTCAGTGGTCGACGCGGCCGACTATGGGGTGTGGAAAGAACACTTCGGCCAGTCGACGGGAGCGGTCGGGGAAGTTTCGACGGTGCCTGAACCCGGGACCGCTCTGCAATGGGGCGTGCTGGCCCTCGCGGTGGTGGGGGCGAAGACGGTGACCCGCCGCAGGCGGCGGGGCTGAGAGGAAGCAGCAGTTGCAGCCTCCGATTGTCCGGCGAAAGGACGCGAGGGAGAGCTGCAACTGAAATGGCGCAAAATCACCTCTGTAAGAAAGCCGTGGTTGAAATGTCTCGATAGCGTGATCCAATGGGGGTAGGTGATTTTATGTGCAGTTGTGGCGAGTGGTCCGATTGCTGGTCTTTGGCCCAGACGCTGCATACCCGGATTGTGGCGCCTCGGGCTTGTCTGACCGCCGAGCACGCAGGGAGTATTGGTACAACGATCGCTGTTTTGGGACCACTGGCCGGACATGCGGGGAACAACGCGAAGGATGCTGACACCGCCCGCACTTGGTTAGGTCTTAAAAATAAGGGTTTTTGGATTTTTGGGGGGCCAAAGCTCGAAGGGTTTTGGGACCATGAATGTTGTTCCCCAACATGGGCCCAAAATGTGTTTTGGTCCTATGGCGCTATGTTCCCTCGATGCTAACGTAAAAAAGGCTTGAGGCGATCGCCTTCTACGCGGGTGAGACCACCACTGTTTGCGAGGTCTCCAACGACATTGGGGCGACCATTCACCACTTTGGCCATTTGGCCGATCTGCATCAGGTTGAGAAACTAGACGTGGTCATAGACGCACTGCGGCAAAATCGTCCGGCGCCGGACGGTTGGAAACGGAATCGACCGCGTCCACCGAAGCAATTCGGCCTGATTTAGTTGCTTTCGGATTCGGCAAGAACTTCCGCCGAATACGCATGCAGGGCCGATTCGTCGCCCGTGTGCCAGTAAAGTACGCGTTCGCCCGCAGCGATCTGGCCACTGCGGATGCGGTCGACGAGTGCTCCGAAGCCGCGGCCGCTGTACACGGGGCCAAGTAAGACACCTTCCGTCTCGGCCATGAGCCTGATGGCCTCCCTTTCCAGTTGACCAACGACTCCGTAGCCACCGCCCAGGTGGTCGAAGTCCATTTGTAGATCGGCCGGTGCAACGCGATGCGAGAGTCCCAGCATGGCCGCCGCTTGATTGGCCACGTCTGAAACCTCGTCCAGGAACGCTTGATCGTTCGGCTCGACGTCGATGCTCACGGCAGTCAAACTGCCAGCGAAACCGGCCGCTTTCGCCCCGAGCACCAGTCCCGCTTGCGTGCCGCCGGAACTGGTTGGGAAGTAGATGTGATCGATCGCGATGGAAGCCGCGTCGAGTTGCTGCTGCAGTTCAACGAATGCCTGCACGTAACCCACCGCACCGATAGCGTTGGATCCGCCAATAGGAATAACGTACGGCCGCCGACCTTCGCCTTGTAGTTGTTGGGCCAACTGCTGCATCTTGTTGTTGCGCTCCGTTTTGGCGACCCAATGGATCTGAGCGCCGAGGATCTGGTCGAGCAGCAAATTGCCCAAGGGGGGCTGTGTCTCTCCGCCGAGCACGAGATGGCACTCGAGGCCGAACTTCGCAGCAGCCGCGGCGGTCTGCCGACAGTGATTCGATTGCGACCCGCCCGCCGTAATGACGCAATCAACCTGTTGCTCCAGAGCGTCGGCGATCAGAAATTCCAGCTTTCTGGTCTTATTTCCACCGGTCGCGAGTCCCGTAAGGTCGTCGCGTTTGATCCACAATTCAACTCCCAACAGCTTCGACAGTCTTGGCAGATGTTCGAGCGGCGTGGGTAGGTTTGCCAGTGAAACCCGGGCTAATTGTGTGTCCATCGTAGTGAGATCCGGTGGCTAGGTGCTTGGCTGCAATTGGTCGTCGAACACGGCTGTAATGAGTCGATTGGCTGCCAGGATAGGGACTCGGAGACCCAAGTTTCGCCTTTCTCCATCTTGCGGCCTATGCTAAATTTCCGCGGGCACGGAGCAGGAAGGAGCGCATGATGCATGGGTGTCGAAGCACGCGGTGTAGTTTGGCATGGATTCTGGTTTTCGCCAACTGCTCGCTGGCCGCGGCCGAGTGGACTACGCTCGTCGACAATGGGCCGTCGGAAAACCGTGTGGATATCGTCACTCTGGGGGATGGCTATACCCAGGCGGATCTGACCGCCGGGGTTTACGAGCAACACATCCACTCGTACCTCGATCACTTGTTTGCTGCCTCGATCAATTCGGAACCATTCCATCGCTATCGCAAATACTTCAACGTCCACGCGGTGGAGGTCGTCTCCAGTGAATCGGGCGCCGACGTACCTCCCCAAGGCGTGTTCAAGGATACCGCTCTGGACGCTCAGTACTACGGCGACGGTGTCACTGAGCGCCTGTTGACCATCGACCAGGGCAAGGCCAACTCCGCGCGTGATGTTGCTCTTGCGAACGCCGACTTCTCGGCGGAAATGCAGTATGTCGCAGTTAACGAGACCAAGTATGGAGGTTCGGGCGGACCTTACGCGGTTTTCGCCGGAGGCAATAGCGCCAGCAACGAAATCGCCCTGCATGAGGTTGGTCATTCTTTCAGCAATCTAGCCGACGAGTACCCTCATGGCGTCAGTCCTTCGCACTACGACGCTCCAGAGCCAAGCCAGGTGAATGTGACGGCCGATCCGACCGGCGCGAAATGGGCCCACTGGATCAATCACTTGCAGCCGGGTGTTGGGGTCATTGGTGCTTACGAGGGAGCCAACTACCACCGAACAGGCATTTACCGTTCGTCGCTCGATTCCAAAATGAAAAGCCTCCACGAGCCATTCAATGCGGTGAGTCGCGAGAAGATCATATTGGACATCTATGAATTGGTGGACCCGCTCGATGATTGGACTGACAACTCGCTGCCTTTGAACAATCCGCTTCAGCTAGAAGCGTCTCCCATAGATGAAGACATCATTGACTTCCAGTGGTTTGTCGACGGTGTGATGATTGCGGGGGCGAATCAAGCGACCTTCCAGCTGATGGACTATGACTTTGGTGCTGGCGATTATGGTATCACACTGCGGGCTTACGATCCGACCGGCTTTGATCCCGTGGACGGTTGGGTGCGAATGAATCAGTCCAACCTCGAACAATTCGTCACCTGGCAGGTGACGCTCGGCGGCAGCCAGCCGCTGCCAGGCGACTACGATGGCAATTTGATAGTCGACCAAGCCGATTACACGGTGTGGAGAAACTCGTTCAACCAAGAGGTGCAGCCGCACTTCGGCGCCGACGGCAACGGCAACGGAATTGTCGACCTAGCCGACTACAATGTCTGGCGTGGGCATCTGGGGCAAACGGCTTCCTCACAATCCTCCGCTGCCGCTCATGTAGCCGAGCCCGCTACTTTCTGGCTGTCGTTGGCGGCCGTGCTGTTAGTCCTTCCATACCGAGCGAAGTGACTCGGAGGCCCGGTAGCGAATGCCCTCGTCCACCAGGATTTCCTCCGAAGCTTCTTCGAGTTCCTGGCGACGAAAGACCATTGTTTCGCCCCGCCCATCGATGCCAAACTCGACGAACTCGGCTTTGCAGTCCCGGAGCAACTCAGCCATGTGCTTCAGGTTCTCCACCGGGGTGCCGTTAACGTGTTTGACGATCGAAAACGGCTGGTTGGAATACCCTTGTGCGATGCGATGCGGGAAAGTCCGGGTAGCGATCATCACCAGTTGTTCATCTGGTTCGGAGGGGCGGTCGAACATTCGCAGGATCAGAGGGTTTTGCCTGGCGGCCAAGGCCGTCATGTACATCGGTCCCAACGCGCGAATCGATTCCTGCGTGGGGGTGGTGAAGACTAGTGGGCCGTAAATGAAGTACTCGGGATAGCCGTCTTTCAGCAGCGGAATCAGCAGTTGTCGTTCGGTGCTCACCGGAATCTGTGCTTGTTGTGATTCACCCTCGCGGAGTATGGTGACTTCCACCTGGCCGTCTTCGGTCAGCAGTGGTACGTAATACAAGAACCGCAATCGCAAGCCAGGACGCACCTCGACGAATCCTTGATTGTCCACATCGTGGGGGCCGATATGAGTCAGTACGTCATGTTTCTGCAGTGGATGGTCCCCGATGTCGGGATTCAAACGCGTAACCACGACGCCAGTAGTGTCCGAGGGAATCTGCAGGTACTCGCGCAGCGCGGAGTTCTCGCCCGACTGGTATTCGTCCAGCAGCAGTGGCTTTCCGTTGTAGGTGCCGTCCTCAACATCGTCCAGGAAGCGAACAATCTCCTCCGTGGGAATCAGGTAGCCGATGTTTTCGGCCGACTGGATTTTGCTGAACACCAGGCCAATGATCTTGTCGTTTTGAATGGCTGGTCCGCCACTGTTGCCGGGGTTCAACGCGGCATCGACTTGTACTCGAACACCTGCCCCCGTGAAGTAGTAGGAAGTGAACTCAATTCGCGAGACAATACCCGTCGTCACCGACAGGTCCTCGCCCCCGGTGGGGTAGCCGTACACGCTGACGCGTGATTTCGTTTCAGGCAAATTCTCGGCCAGTTCCAGCCCTGGTAGCAAGGCCAGCGGAGTGGGGTCGTCCAGTTCGACAATCGCCAGATCCATCTCCGGCGACGAAACCACCACGTGGGCCGGCAATTGATCGCCCCCTTCGCGCAGTTGCACTAGCACCTGACTTTCGTGCATGATGACATGCGCGTTGGTGAGGATCCGTCCGCCTGAAAGCACGACCCCCGATCCGGACGATTTTTGAGGACTCGACTTCGTCCAAGGTTGGTAGAAATCGGGACGGCGATGGGTGACATTCAGTTTCACGACGTGGGCTTCGATGTCCACCTTGCCGCTGGACTCTTCCGCATCGTCGACAACCGGAGCGGCCGGCTCTGTGACAGGTGGTGGCTCTGCTCCAGGAAGGTCGATGTCGGGTAGGTCAATTTCGGGCGGCTGCGCCGAAGCAGGGGCCGGCCAACCATTAACCAACCCCACGATCATTACCATGGAAAGCGTTTCGATCAACCGTATCATTGCCACCCATCTCTCGCTCAAGGAATTCTATCGGCCTGCGTCAGCCGAGGTGCCTGGTCATCACAAGCCGCTCGATCGATTGTAGTGCGTGGCATCCCAGGCTGCCAGTTGTTCGGAAGGCTGATTCTCGGGGCAGGGGGCGCCTACTGCATTTCCTCCTGTTCGGCCCCGACGCGCGGCGATAGAAGTGGCCACACCTGCATGGGCTTCGGCCCGCGCCGGACGTTTCGAGTCGCGGTGATTGACAGCTAGCTATGGCCGGCAGTCCGCTGTCGCTCGAAATTGGCGTTTACAGGTCTCCTGGCCTCCTCTGGGGGAAAGCTTTTTGACGTTGGGTGTCGAGCGGGTAAAATCAAGTTGCGAATAGAGGACTTTCCAAGGGGTAGTAAACCATGCCATCTCTCGAGCCAGCCAGGGCACTAGTTCGCCCGAGAGTCCGCGCTGCCACGGGAGAGGTCGGGCTGCTGGAGGACTTTGTCGCCGAACAGCTCGACGCAGGCGGTAGCCGTACGCTGTGGGTAGTAGGCGGTCCGGGCAGCGGGAAGTCGACCGCACTGCAGTATCTGGTGCAGCACTTTCCCCAGTTCGAATTTCCCGTGTCCGACGAAACGGAGACGGCCCCCGAGGAGAAAGTGATCGGCAGGGAGCATCTGGCCGTAGCCACCATTGCCGGTAAAGCTCCATCTCAAGCTAACGCGTTTCAATTACTGCCGTGGACACGTGACGATCTGGTTGAATATCTCTTGGCGGCCCATCCGGATGACTGTAAGCAAGTGATGAACCAACTGGGGGAGCATGCCAAGCGGGCTTGGAACCCCCAATTGGCTACGATCGTACTCGAGCGTTTCTGCCGAGACGCAACGCTCACCGATCCCAATGCGGCATTGCGGATGGAGGTCCGTGAAAGGGCGGGGGACGAACGTCAGTTCCTCGAAGCCCTCCGCGCCAGTCTCGCCATGCTTCGTCGTCGCGATAGCTCGCCGTTCGAGGCATGGCTCAAGCCGTTTCAGCGTGAGATGCCGGAGCAACTCAAGACCCTGCTGCGACACCGTGATGTGCAAGTGCCGCTGGCAGCCGAGTGGATTGTGACGGCTCCCAACCTTCGGCGGCTCAATAACCGGTTGTCTCTGCCACTGCCTCGCAAGCTGATCGAGTTGTGTGCCCAGCGGTTTGCTTCGCGCGACGAATCGCTGGAGACGCTTGAACAACTTGTTGAATCGGGCCGCTACTCGGCTGCCGACGCCATGGCTGCCAGTATCCTCTACTCGATCAATCCCGCTTGGCGTCCCGACTCCACCAGGTGGCGCCGTTGGCGTTTGGTTTCCGGCAGCTTCTCGAATGCCGAATGGCACGAGATCGACCTTGCCGGCGCCGACCTTACCAAGTGCGAGCTGACCTCGGCGAATCTTGCCAGCTCGATACTCAACTCCGCCATGCTCGGTTCCACGGCACTCGACGGCGCGAACCTTAACAACGCTGTGCTCAATCAGGCGTACTTGGCGTATGCGAACATGGTGGGGGCGTCGCTCGTCGGTGCAAGTTGTACCAGTACGAGCTTCTCTCGGGCAAATCTCGAACGCGCCGACTTCCGCGAGGCGGACCTCTCCTACGCTCTGCTGACCAATGCCCGACTCGTCGGCGCAAGCCTTCCCGAGGCCAACCTCTCGTCCGCGCGGCTTGAAGGGGCTAATCTCGATGGCGTCGATTTCATGGGGGCCGACCTCAGTGGGGCCAAACTGGCCCATGCCGACCTTCGCACCGCGGTGCTCGATGGAGTGAACTTCTTCCGGGCGAATTTGCAGCACGCTCAACTCGAAGAAGTGAGCATCGTCGCGGGCCGGTTCTACCAGGCCAACCTGTCGCACGCTCACCTTACCGGAGCTCAGATGCCCGCGGCCGACTTTTGCCAAGCTCGCTTGGTCGATGCTCACCTGGCCGACGTCAATTGGGAAGGCGTCGACCTGCGGCGAGCCGATCTGCGTGGCGCTTCGTTTCACATGGGGTCATCCCGCAGCGGATTGGTCGATAGCCCTACTGCCTTGGAAGGCAACATGACCGGCTTCTACACCGACGACCGCTCGGAGCTTTATTTCCGCCAGTCCGAACAAATCCGCAAGGCGAACCTTCGTGGGGCTCGACTCCGTGGCGCCCAAACCGACGGCGTCGACTTCTATCTGGTCGACCTCCGCGATGCCGAACTCGACCCACCCACCGAAACCCAGGCGCGGCAAACAGGAGCCATTCTCGAAGATTGGGACGAAGCGTAGTCCGCGCGATCGCCGTCACCACGCGTCACAGCCGATTCAAGCTCGACGCTTTGGGTACAACTAGGGAACTCTGCATGCATGCGCTTAAAACCCAAGCCCTGGAGACAGTGCTGGAAGAACTCACCCATCGCGGCTACATCCGCCCACTGGAGCGAACCGTGACTAAACCAGGCCGCCCTCGTTTTTCGCGAGCCCCGCAGTTATTTGCCGACAGGCTGTTCTGACACCTGTCGAATCTTGCACGGCAAGCTGCCAGCCCGCAGGATCGCGACCATCGTCTCCACGTCGCGGGCCGTGAAGTTTCCGGTGACCTGCACATTCTCGGTAGTTGCATCATGAATTGGCAATGCCGCGAAAAGCGTGTCGTCCAGTAAGACACCAAGGTGCCTAGGGACGCTTTTCTCGTCGTCTGGCTGGTTCTCAGCGATCAAGCGACCGAAGCGGCGTGCCCCCGTCGTGTTGAAGGTGAGAGTCATGGCCGGCTCCCCCTCTGGATCGACGGCCGATTTGGCCGAAGCAAGGTATTCACCCGTCACGTCGTTCGAATCGACCATAACCAATACTTCGGTTTGACCATCACCATCGGACCGCGTGACCCAATGATCGGGTGCCGCCTGTTCGGAGAAGTTCTCTGGGGCGAGGGTAACCCACTGGGCTGCCGTGCGACCATCCTTCTCCAGACTTGTAGCCGCACTCGCTTTCGCCAATGCAATTTCTTCAGCGTGGTCTTTCGGATTTGCCACGATACGAAATACAAGCGTGCCCTTCGTCGTGATGCGGCGCTTGATCTGTTGCAATTCACGTTCGTCCACTTTGCCGAAAATATCCACCTCTATGCGTCCATTTGCGGATGCTCGTGCGCTGCCAGCCTTCCCGAGTCGAGTGTTGATCGCTGCAGCGGCCATGGCCGCCATTCTTTCCTGCCTCGCTTCTTGGTCCACCTCGTATACCAAGACGGTACTCGTCGGCTCGGGCCCGCAGCCATACAGCCCGCAGCATGCTGCTGCCATCACTAGTGGTCCTAACCATCGGTCAGAAAAGTGATTTGCCGCCATGAGGAACTCCAATTTGCCATGGTCATCGAGACCCTTGCCAGATTACGGTAGCGTTGCTCATACAACACAATCCTAGCAGGTCTGGATCAGCTGGCACCCTGTGAGGCTCAGGACAGCCTGCAAATCATTGGCATTAAGGTCACCGTTCTTCGAGCGGAGGTGAATGTGGCTTCGCTCAGCTTGCCATCCAAGCCCCGCAGGGTGGGGGGTACCGCCTCCGCCGCGGTTGACCATGTCACCCACGCTCCCCCGGCAGGTTCAACTACCGCTTGGAACTTGAAGCGGCCGTGAATGGCAGAACAACTTAAGGCTTAGCTCCTCGGATCTTTGGGAGGGCAGAGAGGACGACATGCCATCCAACTCATCTTGCGTACGGCCCTGCTGGAGGTGACTCTCGGCGGGCAAATGTCTTCAGATACCTGAAGCTGCAACGACTGAAGTTGCCGCCACCTTCAGCAATTTTGAGATGTCGAAATTTCGCGAGAATGGTCCACCCGCTGGTTCATGTCAGGATCTGCAAGAGGTGCGAGTAAGGTTGACAGACCGCTTAAGATGCCGTGTGGGCAGGCTGGGCTGGCCATTGGCATGGAGTTCAGGGCGGCTCGTCGTCAACGTTTAAGAGTACTTGCAGCGCAGTACTTCTGCCGCTTTCACTTCGTTGCACAGCTTGGTGTACACTTCGTCAAGACTCACCGTTGCTGCGGAGCCCGGTGCAAAACCGCAGTCGGGATTGAGGGTGATACGATGCGGCTCCAAATACTTCAGAGCCTGTTCGACTCGTTCCACGATCACCTCGACGGAGTCGATGACACCTGGCTGACAGCTTACGCACCCAAGTCCGATCTCGACATTTTCTGGGATTTGCCGGAATACGGACATCTCTCCAGAACCGGGAGTGATGAACTCCATCGTCAGATGGTCGACTGCCAAGCGGCAAAGTTGCCCCATGATGGGATCGAACGTACCACGGTGATCGGCTTCCCCGCGAGCGCGGGCGCCGGCGCGACGACAAAGATGAACCGCCTTCTTCACGCCGTCGATGCCGTCGAACACCTGGTTGTTCATGTCGACAGCAAAGTCGGCAGCCTTGTCGGCATCTTCGTAAGTCGCACGAATCTCGCTATCGACGAACAGACACAGATGGGGGTCGTCAATTTGAACAACGGTGACACCTTCGTCGCGCAACAGTTCGACTTCTCGACGAAGAATGGGCACGCAGTCGGATACAAATTCGTCCCGAGTGGGATAGGCTTTGGAGGACTTCTCTGGGTCCCACATTCGTTCGCCCAACAAGGCCGGCGCTGGCAGCGTTGCCTTGATGCCGCGGCCGGTCAGTCGTTTGAGAAATGCAACCTCCTTAGCAATAAAGCCGGGCTTGCGCGGAGACAACTTGTCGACGACGATTGTCCAGGGGCGCCCGTCGGCGGGATTCGTGCCGACTTCGAATCCATGGGCAAGCTCAGCGATCACGCCGATATACGACTTGCGCCACCATTCGCCATCGGAGACGATATCGAGTCCCGCCGTCTCTTGCAGGGCCACGCTGGCGTGAATCGCATGTCCCATCAAGCGATCGTACTCTTCCTCGCCAAGCGTAGAGTCGTCGCCGATAAGATGCTTCACAAAGTCGGGGCGCGGCATCGATCCGATGACCGACGCGGGGAACAGGATGTGATTAGCCATGGTTAACTACCAAGTGCTTTGTGGTCCAGTGCTTCCGAGCGTAATCAAAATCCTCTTGAGTATCGATCTCGATGTACTCGCCATCCGTGTCTTCGTGGGAGAACGACTCCCCTGTCTCGAGCATCTCCTGAAACAAATGAATCTTGTAGGCCTTCTCGAAGACCGCTGCGTCGCGGAACGGTCGGCCGCTGTAAGTGCGGCGGAGTCGATGATAGTGCTCGCGCAGGCAGCGTGCCCCAGCGGCGGAAAATTTGGCGACACCGATGTACTCGCCGTAGGCCTCTTCGGGATCGATATCGCGACTGATCCGGGTGACCTGGCCTTGGCGAACAACAACCTTCTCCGCATCGTCTGGGGGATGTTGTGTCCGGTGTGCGTATCGGTCCGACCATTTGGTGTCGACAACCAGTGTCATGTCATTGCTATTGTCGAGCAGCGTACCGATCACCTGTGGAGAGAATAGAATGTCCGAGTAGCAGCAGACAAATGGCCGGTCCATCAAATCCTCGGCGTAGAACAGAGACGCCAGGACGTTGTTGTTGGGCCAATTGTCGTTAAAGCGGAAGGTCAGTTCCGGGTACTCTGCTTCCACGGTGTTCATAGAATACCCACCTACAAAGCAGATGTCGTCTATGCCGCTACTGCGGAAAGCATCGAGGGTCCAGTCGAGTATTCTCTGGCCTCCCACCTCTGCAAAGCACTTTGGCGAGTCCTCGGTAGTCGGCATCAAGCGACTTCCACGGCCCGCACCAATGATAATTGCTCGCACTTGTCCCTACCTCCCGTTTGAGGGTTATGCCTAAATTATTCGCTCCCGCCACCGGTCATCACTGCGATGCACGTTCCGGGATACTCATGTCGATTCGATCGAGATGTCTTGTTCGCCCGTCTTGTTCCAAAGCACGGCAACTAACGCCGCAGCCACGAACGCCCATGCTGCCCACACGGAAATAGCGACCTTCCATCCATAGTTCTCTGCGAGATGGCCAGTCAGAAGATCGCCAAACAAGGCGGCTCCGAAATATCCCATGCAATTTACAAAGCCCGCTGCTGCGGCCGCCGTTCCCTCTTTTGCCAGATCCGCTGGCGCGGTTCCAACCATGAGAACTTGTGGTCCGTAAATGGTGAAGCCGATGGCCAAAAGC
>NZ_JAMXLR010000057.1 GCF_024054565.1 Aeoliella straminimaris | reverse complement strand
AGGCAGGAGCAGCTTCTTGTTGGAATGTTTCACGCCAGGGCTGGTTGTCTCTCAGCATCGCATACATCGCTCGGACGAGCGCATGGCTCGTCGCCACTAGTGCGATCTTACGACGCTCACGATCGCCGCGGTGGATTCGTTCGAATAGGGCCCTGATTGTTGGACTGAGCCGGATGGCGTGCCAGGTCGCTTCGGTCAGCAGCTTGCGAACTGTAGCAGGTCCCTCCTTGGTGATGTGGCCCAGTCGGTTAGTTGTGCCCGACTGGTCTTGTCCTGGAACTAGTCCGAAGTATGCCCCGACTGCTTTGGCGTTTCGAAAGCGTTGTGGGTCGTCGATATAGGCGGCGATCGCCTCGGCGGTGCGTGGACCAATGCCGTGGATCGTTTGTAGCAGGGCCACACCTGGAGAGGCCGAGGCAATCCGATCGAGTTCTTGTTCCATTCGAGCGATCTGTTTGGTGAGGAGTTCCAATTCGTCGAGCCAGAGATCTCTCTGCAGAGCATCCGAGTCGTCGAATTCCTGTTTGGTCAGCCAATGCAGGCCCTTCTTTGTCCAGAGACCGAATGCTTTGGGGACTTGGATTCCATGGCCCCGCAGC
>NZ_JAMXLR010000056.1 GCF_024054565.1 Aeoliella straminimaris | reverse complement strand
ACGAACTTTCCATCCATTTACTTCTTTGTGATTCTTCTTCCTTTTCGTGGCTATTCGGAAGCTTGGAACTCATCGCTCCAGAAGTGCAGAGGTTAGTGGCGCGGCAAGCTAGATTCTTTAGTCGCTTGCCGCTTCCTCAGAATGACAGCTCGCGCGTCACTCCTCCTCCGCTTCTCCCGGCTCTTTCTTCCCTCGATAAATCGGTTGCCGCAGGGCGTTGCGCTTGGAGGTGAACTCTCCGTCGCCGGGGTCTTCGGCAATGGCGGCCACCATCATCTGCATCTTGGCGTCCAGGTCGTCGGCGTGGTGCACGATCAACGCTTCGGGGGTCATCGGCGGTTTGGGCGAGCCCCACTCCGGCAGGCGTTGGTGGGCGACGATAATATGCTCGAGCCGCAGTAGCGTGTCGGCATCGACCTCGGTGCCAACGGCCGCTTCGCGGAGAATGTCGCGGCCCTGCAGGATGTGACCGATCAGCGTGCCGGACGCCGTGTACGTGGCGCCGGCCGGGCCGGTGACCAGTTCGCGGAGCTTGCCGATGTCGTGCAGCATCGCACCAGCGACGGCCACCCCGACATCGATCGATGGATCGGCGTCGCTATAGAGCTGGTGGTACTGTTCGACCAACATCCGTGTATTTCGTGTGACGTTCAGCACGTGTTCCAGATAGCCGCTCAGGTACGAGTGATGATTGTACTGCGCGGCGGGCATCACCAGCAGCTCTTCGCGGTGCGACTCGTATATGCCCGTGACCAACTCGCGGAGGGCTTCGTCCTCGATCGCCTCTTCAGCAATCTGCATCATCTCGTCATACATGGCCTCGGGATCGAACTTCGATCGCGGCGCGCACATCAGCGGGTCGAATCCATCCTGCTTGTCCGATTCTTCGACGGGGCGGATGCGATGGATCTCCAACTGCATCCCATAGTTCGAGTCGCGGAGCTCCGCCCGCAGTTTATAGAAGTCGCCCACCTGCCACTCGTCGCGACAGGCCGCGGCATGAGTGCTGTCACTCCAGATGGGAAAGCTCACCTCGCGGCCGGCGTCGCAGAACGACACGCGGTAGTAAGGCTTGCCATCCTTGGTGGCCAGCACCTGCTTATCGGCCAACAGGGCAAAGAAGTCGCCCAACTCGCCGGGCGTCATTTCGTGGAGCGTGGTGATTTCGATCGCGTCGGACATCGAGAGCAGTCAATTTGATCAGGAGCGCTAACGGGCGGCCGGTTGCTTGTGGTTATCCACTGTGGCGGCTTCGTCGGCGGGCGGAGTTTGTGGTTGTGCGGGCGGCTTTTCGGTCACGGGCGTTCGCTCGGCGACCAAGGCATCGATCATCTTCTGCAGTTGCTCGCCTACCTCGACCATGGCGGGGTCCTTCTTGGCACTGCGGTCCCGCTTGCTTTCGACCAAAATCGGCTCGCCTACGTCGATGGTTGCATGCAGCGGACCGTGATTCGGTGCGGTATCCGTGAAGTCCTCTTCCAAACGCTGCACTGTTTCCAGCACACGTTCGGGCAAGTTGGGGCCGTTGACGATGTAGTTGCGCGGATAGTGAGCCATCTGCTGGGCGTAGTAGCACTTGCCCAGGTCGCGCCAGCGGGCGGCACGCTCCGCTTCGCTCACCGTGCCCTCGATCATGGCCGGCAAGATGGCCGAGCGGATGTTCTTGACCCGCGACACCACGCCTGGCGAACGATCTTTGATTCCGTACTTGTCTTCCAGTTCGGTAATCAGGTCCATGGCCAGGCGTTCGACCCGCTCGTAGGGATCGCCCTGGCGCACACCGCCGAGGTACTCGACCTCTTTGATGGCGAGCATCGCCTCGCCCAGTTTCTTCATGCGTTTGGCGGTCGTCAGGTGCGTTTGCGGTTCCCACGAGAAGCTGCGTTCCAGCCGCGCGAGGTCGGGCGCCACCGTCTTGTAAGGATCGCCGTCGAAAGAATAGCGAACCGCCACGGGGTGAATCACTACCGGCTTCTTGCCTTCCTTTTCGCGCCGCTTGGAGGCCTGACGCGCGATGAACCCCGGGCCTTCCATCAGATCCATCAGCACGTCGCAATGTCGAGAGACGGCGCCTTCGGGAAAGATAACCAGTGCTCGACGCCCCGCGACCAGGGTGTCGATCGCGTAGTTGACGCTTTGCCGATCGGTCCCCTCGCGGTAAACGCTGAACGCGCCCAGCCGGCGGAGGATGAACTTCTGGTACCAGCCTTCCTTGAACAGGTGCCAGCCAGCCATCGTGGCGACGTTGTATTGGGTCTCGCCGGAGAGCAACCCCATAACAATGGGGTCGGCGATGCGGGCGTGGTTGGGCGCGATCAGCACGCCGTAGCCCTCTTCGACCGACTTGGTGATTCGCTCGACGTTACGGCACTCGTAGGTATGAATGTTGTACTGCTTGCGGAGATAGCCTTTGAGCAGGAACCGCAAGAAGAAGACCCACCAATCAGATTCGACCGGCGGGACGAACTCGTACCGTTCTTCGAAAATGATGTTCTGCATGCCAACGCGAGCTGAGGACCATTATTGGACTAGTAGACGCAACGCCGTAGTTATAAACCACCGAGACACGGAGGTCACGGAGTGCCTCTAAAATAGCGAAACCAGCCACGGGGCCTGGGATGAGCGTCTTGGGCGATTGCGTCCAGTAAATCACGTGCCAGGGTGATTTCGTTACGTTGGCCGACGATCCGTTTCAACATCTTGCCTTTTCTAAATACGTAGAAGCAAGGGATACTAACACATTGATGACCGGCAAGCCACGCCGAATTGTCTGGCATGTCGACATTACAACTGTAGAAATTGACCCAGCCCGACATCCGTGTCCGCAAAGATCGTATCACGGCGTCTGCGTCGCGATCCGTCTGGTTCCAATCGGCCCAGCAGTGGATAACAGACGGAGTCGTGCCTTGTTCGGCTTCAACGAGCTCTTGTCCGACAAGACTCGGCGCCTCAGGTTGCCAAACCTCGTGTCGACTCACAGTATTCCCACCGCTTTGTGCCCTGGGGGCCTCCGTGGTTAGTCTCTCGGGGCGCTCCCCCTGGTCGCTCAGTCGCCGTACCCGTTCGGGTGATCTTTATGCCACTTCCAGGCCGACTCAACGACCTCGTCGACCGTGGTGTACTTGGCTTTCCAGTCGAGCACTTCGAGCGCCTTGCTGGCGTTGGCCACCAACTCGGCCGGGTCGCCGGGGCGGCGCTCGCCCATCATGGCCGGAATCTCGTGGCCAGTGATTTTGCGGCAGGCGTCGATCACCTGCTTCACGCTGAATCCGTTGCCGGTGCCCAGGTTCAACTTCATCAACTCGCCCTGCTTCAGTCGCTCGAGCGCGGCGACGTGGGCGCTGCAGAGATCTTCGACATGGATGTAGTCACGGATGCAAGTGCCGTCGGGCGTGGGGTAGTCGTCGCCGAAGATCGTGACATGCTCGCGCTGGCCCAGGGCCACTTGCAGTACGATGGGAATCAGGTGCGACTCGGGATCGTGGTCCTCGCCGATTTCGCCACTGTGGTGCGAGCCGGCTGCATTGAAGTACCGCAGCGCCACGGCCCCCATGTTGTACGCCGTGCAGTAGGCATCCAGCGCCTTTTCGATGGCCAGCTTCGTGTCGCCGTAGGGGTTGATCGGCAGTTGCTTCTCCGACTCGTCGATGGGCACCTTGTCGGGCACACCGTAGGTGGCGCACGTGCTGCTGAAGACGAATCGCCAGATGCCCCGCTCGCGCATCGCCTCGAGCAGATTGATGGTGCCGACCACATTGTTCAGGTAGTACTTGGCCGGATTGGTGACCGACTCGCCCACCAGCGCCAGGGCCGCAAAATGCATCACGGCTTCAGCGCCGGTCTTGTCGAGCGCGGCAGCCAGGTCGGCCGGGTTCAGCAGATCGCCCTCGATCAACCGATCGGCGGGCACCGCAGCGCGGTGTCCCTGATACAGATTGTCCAGCACCCAGGCCTCGTGCCCCGCATCCTCCAGGGCCCGCACGGCGTGGCTGCCAATGTATCCCGCTCCACCAACAACTAAAACTTTCATCGGATTCTCTTGAACCTCACGGAGGACGAAGTAACTCGCATTCGACTGCGGGCTATTTCCGGCGAGGCGCAGCTCGTCGGCCCAGGAGTGCGGTTCTGCGACGTCTCCACGCTGGCAGAACCACTGCAACCGCGCAAGTCTGCCACCAGGATACCCAAAAACGGTGCAATCTGCCCAGGGTTGCGGACCCCGCACCTCAGCAGTCGATAACCGTTATAGAAGAGTTGACTATCCACGCGACAGCATCCGATTTAACCTTCTTCACCAACCAGACCATGGCTCAGAAGAAACTCATCAAACCGCGGCGGGAACGCACCTCGACCGAGGTCCGCGAGCATCGCGAGGCGTTCCTGCGATATCTGCGGAGCGAGTGCCACCTGGCCGAGAACACCGTGAAGGCCTACGGTCGCGATCTCGAGCGTTTGATCACCTGGCTCGCCGGCCGCCGGCTGGCCGGGCTCAGCGTGGCAGAGTTGGCGGGCTATCCGGCGTGGCTCCGCGAGCAGGGGCTCGCCCCCACCAGCGTGAGTCGCCACGTGGTTTCGCTCAAGGTGTTTTTCAAGTACCTGCAGCTCGAAGGGGTGCTGACCGAGAATCAGGCCGACTTGTTGGTGTCGCAGAAACTGTGGCAAAAGATTCCCACCGTGCTCTCGGCCCGCGAAGTCGAAGATCTACTCACGGCTCCGCCCAAGGGCGAGCCACTGTGGCGCCGCGATCGGGCAATTCTCGAAATGCTGTACGCCACGGGGTGCCGGGTATCGGAGCTGGCCACGGTGAAGCTGGCCGACCTGCAACTCGGCGAGCGTTTCTGCCGCTGTCACGGCAAAGGCGACAAACAACGCATGGTGCCGCTGGGCGGGCCGGCGTGCGAAGTGATTGCCGGTTACCTGGAAAAGGAACGTCCGAAGCTCGCCAAGCGGGTGGCGACGGAGCCGGCCGAGCTGTTCCTCTCGTCGCGCGGCCGCCCATTGCGGCGCGAGCGAATCTGGGAGCTGGTAAAGAAGTGCGCGGCCATCGCCGGCGTGAACACCGACATGAGCCCCCATTCCTTGCGGCATAGCTTCGCGACGCACCTGTTAGCGGGCGGCGCGGACCTCAGGCACGTGCAAGAAATGCTCGGCCACGCCAGCATCGCCACGACGCAGCTGTACACGCACGTCGACCACACCCGGCTGAAGAAGGTGCACGCGATGTATCACCCACGGGGGTAGAGTGGTTCAGCTATTCGCTGTAGGTAAAAACTTCTACCGGGCGAGTCAAGGGTGTATAAAGGGAAGGAACTCGCCGGACGCAAGATCGCGTCCGCGTTACATGGTCTAACATTTCCACGTGAGGAACTCCATGGAAAGCGCCAATCAACAACCCGTGCGGAAGTGCTGCCGTTGTGGTGACGAGCTGCTCGATGGGATGCAGTATTGCGTCGCCTGCGGCACGCAGAATTCAGACCCCGCGGCCGCTTTTCTGGCGACGTCCGAACTCGAACGACAGTCGGACGCGCGGAAAGCGTCCATGCAGCGACGGGGCGGTCTCGGACGCTGGTTGAGGATTTTTCTGCGGGGGTGAAGGGGGCTATTGGCTTTAAGCTATCGGCTATCGGCCAGAAGCCTTCGCCACGCGGCAGCGATTGAGCACAGAAGGCCCCCTAGCCGGACGCACACCTGCGTCCGCGAAGTGCACCAAGACTCCTATTCTTCTGGCGAATAGCTCCTGACGATCACACACACGGAGATTCGTTATGGAAGATTACACGGAGAGTACTGCGCGCCACTGCTTCCGCTGTGGCGACGAATTGCCCGACGGAGTGCGTTTCTGCGTCGCTTGCGGTACCCAGAATTCTAATTCAGAGAGCGGCCCACTGGCGGCGGCTAACTTGGAGATGAAGTCGCACGAGCGGCGCGGCTTCTGGCAGCGTGTGAGCTACTGGGGACGGTTCTGGTGGGGGATTCGGTGGTGAGCAGAGCCTACCTCTCAGACCCCACTTCCCCATACTCGAACATATCAAAATAAATTCCCCACCGATCTCGCACTCGTGCTTTTACATCGGCGGGCAGTTCGAAGCGGTTGGTCTGGTAGTCGCGGGTGCGTTCGATGTAGCTGTCGACGCCTGGTTCGATGCGGGCGTAATCGCCCAGGCTGAGTTCGTCGTACATTCGCGAGATCTCGGCCTTGGGATCGGCCACCAGGTTTTCGTAACGAAGCTCGCACAGGTTGCCTTCGGGAATCAGCTCGCGGTCTTCGCGGTACGCCTGGTACATGACGACCAGATTCTTCAGCACCTCTTCTTCCATCCACTCGTACTCGGGCAGGTTGGGCTGCAGGCCTTGGACGTCGGCCAGCGATTTCCACAGCCGGAGTGTGGAGGGAAACAGCTTCAGCGGATCGCGCGAGATGTGCACAAACTTGGCGTTCGGAAACACCTCGAGCAGCCAGCGAACCCGGGCAGTGTGAGGCGGACTCTTTAGCACGATGCGCTTGTTGCGGGCCACGGCGATCGATTTGACAAACAGTTTCAGCAGCGCCTGCCAGCGGCGGCGGGACCGCTTGGGAACCTGACGCAGATCGAGGTACTCGGAGTGCACCGGGCCGTTGCGGGGGAACGCCCAGCAAAGGTAGGGCGATGGCAAACCGAGATTACAGAGCGCGAACTCGTCCTCTTGGGGTTTGTCCCAACCGGCCTCGATGTTGTCCATAGGCCGCTTCGAAGGTAACAGCCACGAGGTGAGCGGTGTCGCGTATCGCTGCGTTGCCAGGTGATGCAGCGGCGACATGCACTCGTAGGTATTCGGGTACGTGTGTTCGGGATCGGTGATTAACAGTTCGTGTAGCAGCGTGGTCCCACTGCGCCAGTGACCCAGCACGAACAGCGGCGGCTCGGCAAGCACCTGACGGTGGATCCTGCGACCATAACGAAAGTTGCTCCAGACGCCCATCATCGAGTTGAACGCCGAGACCGGCGTGATGCTGGCCGCCGTGAGCATCGAACGCGGCGAAAGCCGGCACTGCCGTGTCGCCAGCAGCGACAACCAGGTGCCCAATCCCATGCCATGCCAAAACCGCGGCGTCAGGAAACCGTAGCTGTGCGTCGGGTCGGCCGAGTAGCGCGGCTTATCTTTTTTATTGGACGGCATAGAGAACTGAGGGTAAGGATGCGGCGCGGGGCAGCGAACATTTGGCAGGCATCCGCTGTTAGGGTCATTCTACCCGACACCTCGGATGCCGCTACTCGGCTTGGCCTGGCAGGTCGGCGTTGTCGATATCCATGGGCTCAGCGGGTTCCTTCATGCGAGCTAGCGTGCTAGCCGCAAATGCCCGGTCGCCGCGCGATCGTTGCCAGCCCAACAACCACAGCACAAGGATCACGGCAATGAACCCCAGGCCCGCAATCCATCCCCAGATGGGCTGTTTCTCGGGGGCAACAAGCTGCAGTGGGCCGCGTCCGATAAACAGGGGGGCGAACCTTAGTCCCTCCGAACCATCGGCCGACTGACCGCTGAACCGCCAGTTTTTGAAGAAGAACCCGGCCATCCGGACTGGTTGGCGGATACTATCCCCCTCGGGCATGCCGGGCGGCAGGTCGAGCACGCAGAACATCAGCGGGTTGTTTTGAGAATCGCCAGTGAACAGGGCCAACTCGTAGTAGTGGTCGATGCCAGCAGCCATGGCGTCGCGATCGCGCGTGGTGTCGACCCGCAGGGCGCGGCGAACTACACCGTCGAACACGGCCAGCTCGCCCACCTGCTCGTCGGGGGTGTTGAAGAACGGGGCCACCGAATACTGGTTCTTGTCAGCCAACCGTAGCACTTCGCCCGCCAGTCGCCGGCGTTTGCCTTCGCCCTGTTTGGCGTCCGCCTCCCAAGTGTCGCGAAAGCGCGGCAGATGGCGCTCGGCCCAATGGATGAATTCGTTCGCGGGAGTGTCCTTCAGGCGCGACATTAATTGGTAGAACGTGGCCGTCTCGCCACCCACCAGCGGCGCGCGGTGCACCACGTTGTCGAGCATCGCTACGTCGAAGCCCAGGATGCCCAGAACGCTCATGCCGTAGTTCACCTCGGGCGGCCTCCACTGGGTGGGCAACCATTCGAGGCGGGGCGCGGCCAGCACTGGTACGATGTCGCCGCCTGCGGTTGCGGCCAGTTTGACGAAAATCCCCTCTACCGCGATTGGCTCCGACTCCAGCGCAAACGATTGCCAACGATCGGGCACCTCGCGGGTGAGGATCATGCACTCGCTGCCATCGGCTTGGGCCACGCAGGTAAGCGCGGGCTCGACGTCGGTGATCTCGCGCATCTCACGAGTCGGTTCCATCACCTCAATCGCCTGGCCGTGCCAACGGACAAGTTGGCCGCGGTACTTTTCGGGCGCGACCAACAAGTCGCGCGTGGTGACCGAGATGGCGGGGGTGTTGTAGAACACCCGACGGTCGAAGCTGGCGAGGCGTGTTACTAGCCGTTCGGTCTCTCGGCGCTCGTCCACCGAGAAGGGCACGCGGTCTTCGAATTTGGCGAACCGGCTCTCGTCCCAATAGTCGATGGCCAGGGCATTGGCCAGCGGCGTGTCGCTCGACTCTTGGGCGGTCGCCACTGCCGCCAACCACAGCAGCAATCCGGCTAGGCACAGGTGGCGTGGGTTCATGGCGAGTCGTCGTCGGAGTCGGGCGTTTCAAGTGCTTGGAGTGCATGGAGTTCGTTCGCCACCGACTGCGAGTCGGGCCCAAGCTGCGGCCGCGCAGGCTCGGCGCCGTTCCACACGATCCACGCCACTACCACGGCAGCGATGCCGGCGGCCAAGGCGATTAATTGCCAGGCGGGCAGCGATGTATTGCGAGTTACCAAGGGGGCCGCCACCGAGACCGGCGCAAACGATCGGGCCACAAACACCGGCATCAAGTCGACACCGCGGGCGTGATCGTAAACTTTGTTCTTGAAAAAGAGGGCATTGCACTCGATGCGGCCATCGCCGGGAAACTCTTCGCCTGTGGACCAGCCGGCGGGTAGTTCCTGGCAGTAGATGGCAAATGGCCGCAGCACGTCGCGCCCCGGTTGGATATAGACCAGGTACAACTGGTCGATGCCCAAATCGTTCTCGGCGGGCTGGATCGATTCGATGCGGCGGACATTGCCGCGCAACGATACCACGCGTCCGCGATAGACCTGCGGCTGATTCACCAGTTGCACGAATACGGCCTCGCCTACCGAAGCGGCGCTCAACTCATCCGCGGTAGCGTTGCGGGCGACCTCAATCACATGGAACCAGGCATCCTGCTCTTCGTCGGCGAATGGGGCGTTGTCCACGATGGATTCGAGCTTTTCGCGGTCGATGGCTGCCAGGTACGCGGGACGCTCGGGCTGGTCGACCTCGGTGGGTAAATCGGCCACCGGGCTGGCGTCGCCGAACAACAGGGCCAGCTTTTCGTGGGTGCGAGACTGCTCGAGCGAGGCCATCACCACGGCCACCAGTCCTAGAGCGGCCACCATCGACACCAGCCGCAACGGAATGCCGACCGCCCTGCTGCGGGGCGAACTGGACGTGCGGGGTTGATTAAAGCGAAGGGGCATAAAGTCGCGTTATTCGAGTAACTTGCTGCTGCGATCCGGGTTCTCCCTGCCCCCGGGATACCGACGATTGACATAAACGCCAAGGTCGGTGCTGTCGCGGAGGGTGCATGACTTGACTCTAATTCTATGCCACACAACAACTTGCGACAAGAAAACCCTGGCTGGGAGATATCGCAAAAAAGTTGGGAACCACGGGAATAGTCTACGCCGTGGCGGGCGAAAAGATTGGCGGAACAGAGATGGTTCGTGTTATATTGCGACACGGATCAGAGAACTCCACACAGCACGGATCAGGCTGAGAGGAGAGGCAAAGGTGGCACTATCGCGCGCCGATTTTCACGGTATGGTTTCCGGCCACGCACCGGCTTTGTATCGACTTGCTTACCGCATGGTGGGCGATTCGCATGACGCCGAGGATGTGGTGCAAGAGACGCTACGTAGTGCCTGGAGAAGCCGCGATCGGTTTGATTGCGGACGAAGCCAGCGGGCTTGGCTAGCCTCGATTCTCCGTCGCCGTGTGATCGACGGGTGGCGCCGCAAGGCCCGCACGCCGTACCCTGCGGGGGAGCATGGGATAGAGGTACCGGTGGATGGCGTGGATCCATTGGCCTCGGAGTTAACCGACGAGATGCAACACGCCTTAGATAGTTTGCCACACGACTTGCGCGAGTCGCTGCTGCTAGTCGTTGTTGGCGAACTGACCCACCAAGAAGCGGCCGACACTTTGGGAATACCGCTCGGCACGGTACTCTCGCGTGTCAGTCGTGCCCGCGGAAGACTTCGTAAGTATTACCTTGCCGAGGCGAAACGATAGGCCACTCGTGGGCATATCCGCAGCCAGAGGTAACTGAAGCGATTCACCAGCGACTTTAGTGCGAGTCGTTGCGAAACTGGAGTGTTAGGCAATCCACTCCAATCCAGAACCCTAGCGGCCAGCAATGGGTTCGAGAAATGTCAGGGGCCCCGTACCATAACGGGAACATACCTAGATGATGGCAATTGCGGACCGTAGGTGCGCCAGCACCCCCGGTTTGTGTTGCCCCAGAGGAGCCGAAGAGATGGATGGAAGGTCTCAACGGTCGCGTAGCGGTCAAGCCATGTTTACCCAACCAAATTCACAAACCCCCTTCAGCAAGTTACGCTTCGACGTCGATTCGCTTTACGCACCCCTGGCTTCAGGCGGTGGGGCGGGGCGACGCGAGGGCCAGGAAGGCCTGCGTTTCGGGCTGCCCGCCGATCCGATGCTGGACGACGTCTTGAGATCCGTGCCGGTGATGCCAGACTCGCTTGAGGCACGTCTGCATAGCCTGGTGGATCAATGGGCCGATGGCGGCCAAGCCTAAAGCCTAAAGCCTGACGCCTGTCGCTCGCTCTTGCGATCTTGCAGCGTGCTTCGTGGGACGAATCCAAAACTGCGGATGCCACTACCGCTGGTAGTCTCCACTGCGCTGGAGCCTGTTGGCCGGGACGGCCGACGCCAGGGTGTGCCCGTGCAAATGCGCCTGCGCGATGTCCATGGGGGCGACACGGCCGAGCAAGTCACCGCCTGCACCGCGCGGCGGACATGGCATTGACCCCGCGTCGGGGCAGTGACGCGGAGGCTTTTGGGTAGCCGGGCGCCTGGTGCCACTCGATTGGCGATGGGCTTCTCACGGTGTGCTCAACCGCATCGCAATACTCTCAGCCGTACGATGCGTATAATTCCACTGCCAGCCCTACCCAGGCTGTTCAATCGCCAAGGTTTCTCCCGCACTAGCGCCCATTTCTTGCCTCAACTGGGTGGCCACGCTCTGGCCGCTTCGAGTAAGATGAGGGGCTAGCTCGCGAGGAGCCCCCGGGCGCCTTTTAGTGTCCACCCGCTCCGGAACCGGGTGCCACCCCTTCCAGCGGCACTGCCCCATTTTGCCGCGAAACTGGCCATTCCATCGCCTCTGAAGGAGAGGGATGTTGAAGCAAAAGCTGTTGTTGCCCGCCCTGTTGGTTTTAAGCCTGCCGCTGGCGGTGCGTGCTGCCGACGATTCGTCGAGGTTTTTGGACGCGATGCGAGCCCGCGGTCACTACGACCTGGCACTCGACTTTCTGACCGATTCGAAGAACAGTCGCCTGGTTTCCGACGACTTCAAGAAGCAGATTCCCTACGAACGCGGAGTCACGCTGCTGTCGAAGTGGCAAGTGACCCCCAGCGCGTCGGAACGCGATCGCCTGACGGCGACGATCAAGAGCGAACTGAGTGCGTACGCCGCGGCGAACGCGGGCACGCCCCGCGCGGCCGATGCCCAGAATCAAATGGCGGGATTGCTCAAGCAGATGGCCACGCGCGATCTGATAGAGCTCGAGGCCAGGCCCACACCTCCTGCCGACGCCCCGCAGATCAAAGAGCGAGCGCGGAGGAACTTCGCTGAAGCTCGTGAACTGTACAAGAAAGTGGAGGAATCGCTGGTCAATCAACTGGCGGAGTTCCCTAAGAATCTTAATGCCCGAACGCAAGCTGCAGAAATTGACCAGCGGCGAGCGATGCGGGAGCGGCTGGCGAATGTTCGCTGGTTGATCTCCGAGGTGCTCTTCCTGCAGGCGGAGACACTGGACCGCGAGTCGCCGGAGGCCAAGAAACTGTACAATCAGGTGGCCGAAGAGTGTCAAGCCTTGTACGACAAGTACGATGGTTACGGCATCGGTTTCACGGCCCGCGTCAAGCAAGGTGAGTGCTACCTTCGTCTGGGCGAGTTGAAGAAAGCTTCGGGCTGCTTTGAGGACGTCATCGTACGTGGCGGCGATGCCGATGTGTTTCGTAGCCAGGTAACCGAGGCACTCGCCCTGCAGGCCGAGATCTTGTTGGCCGATAAACAATACGACGCCTTGCTGGAGAAGCAGGGTCAATGGCTCGAGAAGGTTCGCCCTCAGGAACTGCGTCAGCCCAGTTGGTTGGAACTCGCCTATTACGTGGCCGAAGCCAAACGCGTGAAGGCCGCTGACCCTGAGATCAAGGATGCCGAGAAACGCCGACTGAAGGGCGAGGCATTTCAGAACTACACCGCGGTGGCCAAGCTGCCCGGTAAATACCAGAACGACGCCCGGCAGTTGCTGGCCACGGAGTTCGCAGGAATCGAAGAGAAGGACGACCGTCGCCAGGTCAAGACTTTCGAACAAGCGATGCAGGCGGCGAAGGACGCCATCAATTCGATGAACGCCGCACGGCAGACCTTGCCGGCCGCCAAAGCTAACAACCCCGCCGGCGTGGCCGCTTTGGAAGAGCAATCGGCCCGGGGTTACGACGACGCGATTCACTACCTGGACGTTGCCGGCACACTGGTCGACGACGATACCCCCATCGCCGAACTGAACGAACGCCGCTGGCTCCGCTGCTGGTTGTACTGGCAGGACGAAGAGTTCTATCGTTCGGCCGTGCTGGCGGAGTTCATTGCGCGCCGCTATCCCGAAGATCCCAAGGCCTCGGGCGCGGCACAGGTGGCGCTGGTCTCCTATCAGAAGCTGTTCAACGAGGCGATCAAGCAGGGCGGGGCGGATGCCGGTAAGGCGGAAGCCACCAAGCTGAAAGACCTGGCCAGCTTCATCACCCGCCGGTGGGGCTCTTCGGCCCTGGCCGATACGGCGTTTGGCGTGCTATTGGACTTTTCGATTCGCGACAAAGAGTTCGACGTGGCACTCGATCTGGTGAATCAACTGCCCGAAGATCATCGAGCGGTGTTCCAGGCCCGCATCGCCAACGCGATGTGGGACGCGCAGCTTCGTGCTGCTTCGCAGAAGGATACATCGGTGGACCGCGCAGCCTTGCGGGACCAATCCTCCGAGTTAATGGCCAGCAGCTTTGACGCGGTGGCCTCCGACCCAGCCGCGGCAGATGTGTTGGCCGCTTCCTCGCTGTACCTGACGCTCGCTCGCCTGGAAGAGGGCGATTACCAACAGGCGATCCAGCTATTGGAAGACCCACAGAACGGGGCCATCGCGCTATCGAAGACCAACAACCCGATCGCCTCTCGGCAGGCCTACGCCGTCGAAGCCTACAAGGCCGCCCTGCGGTCGTACGTGTCGGTGGTGCCACCGCAAACCGACAAGGCGGTAGCCACCATGGCCGAGTTGGAAAAGGCCGTTGGTGGTAGCGACCCGGAGAAACTCACCCGGGTGTACCTGCAATTGGGAGTGCAACTGCAGCAGCAGATCAAGGACCTGCAGGCGGCTGGCAAGGTCGATGAAGCGAAACGCGTCAGCAAGGCCTTTGTTGCCTTTCTCGACAAGCTCAACGAACGGGGCTCGAGCGATCCCACGGTCCGGCAGTGGATCGCGCAGACCTACTACAATCTGGCCGAAGGCCTGCAGGGTGACTCATCGGCCGAGGAAACTCGCGCCCAGTACTACAGTCGCGCAGCCGATTCTTATCAACAGATCGTCGAAGACCCGAACTCAGGGCTGACGGGCAATCGCCTGCTGGCTGTGAAGATGCAGTACGCCCAGACGCTGCGCTACGCCGGGAAGTACGACGAGGCGATGAAACAGTTCGAATCGATCCTGACCGAAAAGGAAATGATGATTCCGGCCCAGACCGCGGCGGCGTATACGCTGCAGGAATGGGGCGCGGCGTCCGACGCGTCGAAATTCAAAGAAGCACTCATGGGCAGTGGCCCCCTGAACGCCAAAGGTAAGCCCACCGTGTGGGGGTGGAGCTACATTTCGAAGGTGGCCATCAGCGTGGCCCGTTCGAAGCCTCAGATGCAGGCGCAGTTCAAGGAACTGTTCTACGAAGCATGGCTGAACATTGCCCGCGTTTCCTACCTGCGGTCGCTCAGCAACAACCAGGATGCGATGCTGAAGCAAGCTCGCAAGGTGGTAACCGAGATGGTGGGTAGTTATCCGGAACTGCTGAAGATGCCGATCCGCGAAGAGTACGACGGACTGCTTAAGTCGATCCAGCGTGCCGAAGGCGTGCCCCCCACCGGCCTGAAAGAGCTATTGGAAGAAAATAACTAGTCGCCAGCGAACTAGACGGCGGGCGGCATTTGCCCGGCGTCTTCCCCCCTTTGAACTCGATAACGAATGATGATGACCGATCCCATCCGCCATGCCACGGCGTGTCTTTTCCTTGTTCTCAGCCTGGTTGCGACCAGTAATAGTGCGCTGTCGCAGTCGACCGATCGCATTCGCACGATTGGCGGTTCGGAGTCGGGGGAAGTGATCCGCATGTCCCCAGTTTCGGTGGTGATCCAGAAGGGGAGCGAGACCAAAGAGATCCCGGTTAACGAGATCCGCAGCATCATCTTCCGTCAGGAGCCATCGGAGTTGACTCAGGCCCGTTTGAATGCGGTGAACGCCGGCTACGAAAGTGCCCTGAGCCGGTTGTCGGCGATCAACACCAGTGCGCTTACCAACGATTTCATCAAGCAGGATGTCGAATATTACACCGCCTACTGTAATGCCAAGATGGCGCTGTTGGGGTCGAAGAACATTCGCGCCGCGGGCATGGAGCTCAACTCGTTCGTTGGCAAGTACGATCAGAGTTATCACTTCCTCGAGGCCACCGAACTGTTGGGCGATTTGCTCGCCACGATGGGCAACTATAGCGCGGCCGAAGCAATGTACAATAAGCTGGCCAAGGCGCCCTGGCCCGAGTATCGAATGCGGTCGGCCGTGCTGGTCGGCCAAACGATGCTAGCCCAGGGCAAGAATCAGCAAGCCCTGGGGCAGTTTGACGCCGCGCTGAAGGTCAACGACGACAGCCCTGGCGGTAAGCAACAGCGGTTGGCCGCCGAATTGGGCAAGGCCGTGGCGAGCGCCGCGACGGGCAATGTGGACGAAGGCCTCAAGGCGGTTGAGCAGGTGATTCGCGACGCCGATCCCGAAAACGACCAACTGCTGGCCAAGGCTTACAACGCCTTGGGGGCCTGTTACGTACAGTCGGGCCAGCCAAAACTGGCTTTATATGCCTACCTGCATACCGATTTGCTGTACGGACGGGTTGCCGAAGAACACGCCGAGGCACTTGCCAAGTTGATTCCTCTGTGGGAGTCGGTTGGGCAGGATGGCGAAGCTCGCCGCGCGCGTGAGACCTTGGTCACCCAGTACCCTGCCAGCCGGTGGGCCAAGCAACTGCAGTAGGCTTGACGATGAACCTTTGCCACGGCCCGAGTGCGTAGTTACACTGGAAATTTCGCGTCTGTCCCAATTCGAGGCGTACTGTAAGACTTGGGCAGACCTCTCACGGAACTTAAGTAATATAGTCGGGCTGGAGGAATCGTTTGATGCATAGTGTCGCTTTCGATCAGGCGGTTTCACCACGGAGTTGGATCATCGGCCCCTTGCTGGTGGCCCTCGCCCTGGGAGTGTGGTCTGCATCAACCGCTCCGGCATCCGCCCAAGAGGAGGGTGGCGGTGAAGCAGCGGCTCCGGCCGATGCGGCTGCTCCGGCCGACAATGCTGGTGGCAACAACAGCACGACCACGACCCAACCCGATAAGACCTACCTGGAATGGGCCTACGACTCGCTCGGCCTGGGGTATAGCCTGATCTTTCTGGCACTGTCGTTCACCCTGGTGGCACTGTTCGTGATGAACCTGTTGCAGGCCCGTCGCGAAACCATCATGCCGACGGAATTGTTGGAGGGATTCGAAGCGCATCTGAACGCCAAACAGTTTCAAGAAGCCTACGAGTTGGCCAGCTCCGATGAGTCGTTCCTGGGCAAGGTGCTGTCCGCCGGTTTGGGGAAGGTCTCCAAGGGCTACGACCAGTCGCTCGAGGCCATGCAGGAAGTGGGCGAGGACGAGTCGATGAAACTCGAGCACCGCCTAAGCTACATGGCCCTGATCGGCACCATCAGCCCGATGGTTGGTCTGTTTGGTACGGTGCACGGTATGATTTCGTCGTTCCAGGAAATCGCCAACTCCGCGGGCGTGCAACCGACACCCGCCGACCTGGCCAAAGGTATCTCGACGGCTTTGTTCACCACGCTGATTGGTCTGGCCATCGCCATTCCGGCCATCGCCGCCTACAACATTCTCCGCAATCGTATCGACCGCCTGGTGCTGGAGGTGGGCATTGTCAGCGAAGGGCTGATGAGCCGCTTCCAGAATGCCGGTAAGAAGCAGACGCCCCAGGGCTAAGAACCTCTCTGCCCTGGCGAAACCAGTCGACGATGCGACCATGAGTGCACCATGAAAGTTGTCAGCGCGAAGCGCCGAGAAGTCTCCGAAGGCGACATGACACCCATGATCGACATGGTGTTCCAGTTGATCGCGTTCTTCATGGTGTTGATCAACTTCTCGGACATCGATCAGGATCAACGCGTTCATCTGCCTAAGAGCGAACTGGCCAAACCGCCCGAAGTGGCCTACGAAAAGCCGATCACCTTGCAGATGACCGCCGACGAAGGGATTATCCTCAACGCGGGCGCCTCGGATCTGCTGTCCATCGAGGACCTCCGCATCGCCTTGATGCGCCAGTCGCAAGTGATCAAAGCGCAGGGCGACGACATCAAACTATCGGACGTTACCGTGATTATCCGTGCCGACGAAAGTGCCCGACACGGCAAGGTACTCGAAATGGTGGACGCTGCGCAGCAAGCCGGATTCGAGACCTTCGCCTTCCGTGGTAAACAGAGCCAGGACAGCGGCTTCAATTCCCGCGAGTAGCATCGCACGAAAGGCCACTCTGTCGGGCAGAATAAGTACCAAGCCAGCGTCGAACCATGAAGATTCGCAAGACCAAGCACAAAGACAAGATCGAACTGCAGATGACACCGATGATCGACATCGTGTTTCAACTGCTGGTCTTCTTCATTATGACGTTCAAGATCGTCGAGCCCGAGGGCGATTTCAACGTTCGCATGCCGCCGCCGGCTTCGCAGAGTCCCTCGCAGCCGCCCGAAACTCCCACGCTGATCCTGAAGATGACGGCCGATGCCGACGGCAATCTGGCCAGCATGAAGTTGGGCGACGTTCCCTTTACGGGCACCGACAAGCTCACGCCGTTCGACCAACTGCGCAGTCACATCGTCAGTCTGGTGGGCGACGAGGCTGGCCCCGGCACCGCCAGCGAACGCGAGGTCGAACTCGATAGCGACTTCAATCTGAAATACCGGTACGACATCAACGCCATCACCGCGATCTCTGGCTACATCCAAGATGGCCAGAAGTTCAAGCTGATCGAGAAGATCCGCTTTGCCCCGTCGTCAGAGTAGTCGGGGGAACACTGGATTCGGCGGTTCTACCCCGATCTGGTGTGTCGCGTGAGGTCTCCAAACCGGACTTCTCCTCAGCGTGAAACTCCTGTAGGAACCTCGAGTGACGGAGCACCGCATCCTCGCTACAATGTCAAACGCCGTTTCCAGCGACGCCGATTTGTGCCACGCGTCGCCGTTTCGTGACTATCTGGAGTGCAAGTTGAGATGATATTGGCGCTAGGTTTCTACGATTACGTCACGTTTTCCGCACTTATTTTCATTCTGGTCGGCGCCATGGCGGTGGTGCTGTTCTTCCTGGGGCTGCCGGGGCGAATTGCCAAGCAGCGGAACCATCCTGACGCGGATGCCGTGAACTTGATGGGGTGGCTCGGCTTTCTGGGGGTCGTGCCCTGGATCCAGGCCCTGATCTGGGCCATCAAGGAGACGGACGTCGTGGACATCCGCCGCTTTCCGCCCGAAGAGCAGGAAGTCTTGGATATACAAGCGAAGAAGTACCTGAGCGAACGAACCAAGAAGCCGAAGGCCAAGCCGGGTGACGCGGGGCAGGGCACCTCGGAAGAGTAGGGCTGAGGCTGAATCGAATCGATCAGGAGTAGAAACTATGGTAATCGGACTACTAATCACCTTTGGCTACTGCTTCTTTCTATGGCTGATGTTCTTCAAGCTCAAGCTGCTGAAGTTCAGCCCGATTTGGGCCGTGGTTTCATTCTGGTTTGGGTTGCACTTGCTGCTGTTGTTCATTATCTGCCCTCGTTTTTTCCAGCCGGCCTCGGAGGACATGCGCATCATCCGGCACAATGTGCAGTTGGTGCCGCGGTTGCCCGAACCGACACTGTTGATGGACGTGCTGGTAGAGCCAGACGCGCAGGTCAAAAAAGGGACACCGCTGTTTCAGTTCGACAAGCGGATCTACGAGTACCGCGTGCAGCAGGCCAAGGCACAGTTGGCCGCCGCCCAGCAGCGGGTGTTGGTGCTGCAAGCGAACGTGGATGCCGTGTCGCAGGAGGTTGCCCAGGCCCAGGCCAACAAGAACTATGCGCAGAGTCAGGTAACCCGCTACGAAGCGATGTCGAGAGACGGGGCCGCCAGCGTACAGAACCTGCAGCAATGGCAGGATCAGTTGGCCATTGCCGAAGCGGATATCAAGGCGGCGCTGGCCAATCAGCAAAAGGCGAAGCTCGAGTACGAGTCGAACATCGACGGGGTGAATACCTCCGTGGCCGAAGCCCAGGCGGAGCTCCAGCAGCAGGAGTACTACCTGGAACAGACAACGCTGGTGGCGCCCGCCGATGGGTTCATTACCAACTTGCAGGCGCAACCCGGCCTGGTGGTCGGGGGACTCCGAGTGGGGGCCATCGCCAGCTTCATTTGCGAGGAGGATCCCTACGTACTGGCAACCTTCTTTCAGGAACACCTGAAGTACGTGAAGGAAGGTCAGCCGGTCGAAATTGCCCTCGATACCCATCCGGGTAAGATCTTCGATGGTACCGTCGAGGCAGTGTGGAAGGCGGCCGGGCAGGGACAAATGATGCCGCAGGGCAGCCTGCCGACCTTCGAGCAGCCCTTGCCCAAGGGGCGCTTCCCCGTGAAGATCCGCATCAACCACCCCGATTCGGAACTGGCCGCTGGCGTGCAGGGATCCGTGGCAATCTACACCGACCAGGGAACCAGCTTCTCGATACTCCGTCGCATCGAGATTCGCAGCTACTCGTACGGCAACTACCTCTATCCGATGCCCTTCTAGCGGACACCTCGGCTCCCGTTTGTAGAGACACACAGCATGCTGCCGCAAGTCATTTTCATTTCGAGCAGTTTGGTGATCGTGGCCGTGGCGATTCATCTCTTCCTGCTGCGTGGCCTGAGTTACGTTGCTCGACGAATGCGTCATTTTCCCGTGCTCGGCATGGGGGTCTCCATGGTGGCAGCCATTGGTGGCCATGTCACAGAGATCTGGATCTTTGCGATAGCCATCAAGCAGATGGCGCTCAATGGGCAGTTCGGCAGCCTGGC